>CAVRVM010000029.1:0-13697 GCA_963724605.1 uncultured beta proteobacterium | reverse complement strand
GCCTTGTCGCGCCGCGTCAGTTACGTATTGCTGAAACTGCCAACGCGCGGACCCGTCTGGCCGAAACGCGCGTTGTCGGCGGCAATCGTCAGGTCGCACCTCCATGTGCAGTACATGCCCGCCGCCGACGGCATAGCCGGCCACCATCGCGACGACAGGTTTGGGCAGAGTGCGAATCTGTCGCTGCAGGTCGAGCACGTTGAGGCGCGGTACGCCGTCGGCCTCCGACGTAGCCGCCCCTTGCCACGTACACGCTGGTCACCGCCCGAGCAGAATGCCTCCTTGCCCTGAGCCGGTAAGTGACCACGCCAAACGTTTGGATCATCACGCGCGTCTGTGAACGCAGCCTGCATTTCGACGCCGGTCTCGGGGCGAAATGCGTTGCGGACTTCGGGCCGGTTGATCACGATCTTCGCGATCCCTTCCTCGGCCTTGGCATAAATGATGTCCTGATAGCCGGAAACGGGGGTCCACGCCGGGGCAGCAAGCGGTTTGGGGGCGTTCATGGTGCGGTTCGATTCAAGGTTGAAACCTGCGGGACCGCTATTTCATCATGCCTCGAAAGGTGCCACGGGTCGGCCGCCGTGGATTCCGCGCGGGCGTCTCTGGCTCCGCAGACCGGAGGAGGTAGTTGCCGGCTCAGTCGATCTTGGCTCCGGAGGCCTTGACGACCTTGGCCCACTTCTCGGTGTTCAGCGCAATGTGGCGGGCGAACTCCTCCGGCGAGCTGGACACCGGCTGCGCGCCGCGCGCTATCAGGGCCTCGATGATCGATGGATCCTCCAGTGCCTGCCGTATCGCGGCGTTGAGCTTTGCGACGATCGGCGCCGGTGTACCGGCGGGCGCGAGGATGCCGTCCCAGGCGCTCACCTCGAACCCGGGTAACCCGGATGCATCGATCGTCGGCAACTCTGGAGCGCTCGGCACCCGGCGGGCGGTGCTGACCGCGACCCCGCGCACGCGTCCGTCGCGGGCCAACGGATAAGCGTTGGGCATCACCTCGATCATCATCTGGACCTGCCCGCCGACGAGATCAGTGATTGCCAGCGCGCCGCCACGGTAGGGGACGTGGACGATGTCGATACCCGCCATTGTCTTGAAGAGCTCGCCGGCCAGATGCGATGTCGTGCCGTTGCCTGCAGACGCAAAGTTGACTTTCCCGGGGTTGGCCCGCGCGTATTCGATCAGTTGCGCCACGGATTGCACGGGCAGCTTTGGGGTGACGATCAGCATCGCCGCGATCGAGGTCATCCGCGAGACAGGCACGAAGTCCTTCACGGGATCGAACCGAAGGTTGCGGTACAGGCTTGCGTTGATCGAGTGCGTGCCATTGGTGCCGTAGAGCAGCGTGTAGCCGTCGGGCGCGGCATGCGCAACGAATTCGGCCCCGACATTGCCACCGGCGCCGGGCTTGTTTTCGATGACGATCGGCTGGCCCAGCGCCACGGAAACCCGCGGCATGATCGTGCGCGCGAGGTTGTCCGCGCCCCCCCCGGTGGGAACGGAACGATCAGGTGTACGGGTCGGTCCGGATAGTCGGCCGCCAATGCCGGCGGACCGGTGAACGCTGTGGCGAGGGCAACTGCCCACGCGGCGAACACCCATCGCCCGCGCCCGAGACTGCTGTACCGCACTGCCGGTCGCTTCACTTTCTGAACTCCCGTTAACTGCCCCCCGGATTTCGACAGAGAGCATCAAGATCGCCGACGAAGGCGCTTCAGACGCGAATTTACCCTGTGCGCTGGGTCAAGGCCGGACCGGATTCCAGCCAGGCAGCCGGACCAAACGATCGGACCCGGCGCTTATCTTGGATAATCTGCCTCCACTGAGGGGTTTTCATCACCGATTGCATATGTCGAGTTCCGATCTGACTGGCACTCCGCTCGTGCGTCCAGGCTCGCTGCAGGCCTGGGGGCGGCCGTGCGTGTGCCAAGCCTGCTCGTCGCCGTCAGTCCCGTGGCGGTCGGGACGGCGTTCGCCTGGAATCGAACGGGCCAGTTCGATCTGCTCATCGCCTTGCTTGCATTGGCGGCTGCGGTCGCCTTGCAGGTGATCAGCAACCTGCAAAACGACGTCGGCTACACGGCGCGCGGCGCCGAGCAGGCCGGCAACCGCACGGACTGCCGCGCGCTACAGCCAACGGCTGGTTATCGGTTGGGCAGGTGCGGGCGGCCATCGTGTTGTGCTGTGCTTTGGCGATCGCTATCGGTCTGCCGGTCGTGGCGGCGCGCGGCTGGCCCGTGCTCGCGATCGGATTGGCGTCGATGTTGGCGGCGCTGGCCTATATGGGCGGGCCGCGCCCGATTGCGTACACCCCGTTCGGGGAATTTGTCGTGTTCGTTTTCTTCGGCCTGGTGGCCGTCGCAGGATCGGATTTCATCCAGACCGGTGACATCGGTGCGGCGACGTGGTTGGCGGCGATCGCACTCGGTGCGCTGGCAGCCGCAGCACTGGCGGTCAACAATCATCGCGACATCGACCACGATCGCAGCGTTGGACGCCGGACGTTCCCGGTCGTATTCGGCGCGCGTGCAGCGAAGGGCATGTATACGGCGAGCGTCTTGGGTGCGTTCGCACTCGTACTGCCGATTGCCTGGCTCTTGGGCAACGCCACGCTGCTCGCCCCTCTGTTGCTGCTCCCCGCTGCCCTGAAGCTCAACCGGGACTTCATCCAGTGCCCCCCGGGCCTGGCCTACAACGGCATCCTCGTGCGCACGTTCAAACTGGAACTCGGGTACGCGGCATTGATTTCGGTGGGCGCCGTGGCGGCGCAACTCGTAGCCTGACGGGTAGCCGGCAGTCCGGCACGGATGGTGATAGGCGCGACAGCCGCAAGAGGCGTACTTGGCTCGAAATCGCGGCGCCGGAACCCTCATGGGAGGATGCACCGATGGCATTTGACTTCAAGGGCAAGCGTGTCGTCGTCGCCGGCGGCAGCCGCGGTATCGGACGGGCGATTGCGCTGGGTTTTGCGGCCAACGGCGCCGCTGTCTCGATATGCGCCCGCGGTGCGGGACCGCTCGATGCAACGCGTAGCGACATCGCCCGGCACGGCGGCACGGTCCACGCGGCGCTCTGTGATCTGGCGGACGGCGAGGCCGTAACGCGCTACGTGGCCGAGGCAGGTGCCACCCTGGGCGGCATCGACGTGCTGGTCAACAACGCCTCTGGATTCGGCATCGGTGACGACGAGGCGGGGTGGGCTGCCGGACTCGCCGTCGACGTCATGGCGATGGTGCGCGCGTCACGCGCGGCGCTGCCACTGCTCGAGGCTGCAGCGGGCAGCTGCATCATCAACATTGCGTCGATCGCGGGCCTGCGACCGGCGCTGCGCATGCCGGCCTACGGGGCGGTCAAGGCGACGATGATGCATTACACGATCAGCCAGGCCGGCATGCTTGCGCGCAAGCACATCCGTGCGAATTGCATCGCGCCCGGTTCGATCGAGTTTCCCGGCGGGCACTGGGAGTCGCGTCGGCTTGCCAATGATCCGGTCTATGCGAGGGTGCTTCAGAGCATTCCTTTCGGACGCCTGGGTACGCCCGAGGAAGTGGCCGACGTGGCGTTGTTCCTCGCTTCGCCCCTTGCGCGGTGGGTTACCGGACAGGTCATTGCTGTCGACGGCGGCCAGTTGCTCGGTGCCTGAAGCAGAAGCCGATCCCTCGTTAAACTATGTTTCGGTTCCGTCGCTCGTGCGTTGTTCGGCGATCGACCGAGGCAGCGAACTGCCGAATTGTGGAGAGCGCGGCATGCACCATCATGTGATCGTATCGTTCGGCGAGGGCCGCGAATTCGAGTACAAGTTCACTCAGGCCGAAGCGGCGAAGCAGTCGCCTGACGAGGCGCGCCAGTGGTTCGATCGTGAGTTCCTCGCCCTCGAAGCCGACGTTCCGTCGCCGATCGGCAAGGTGCTCCTTGCCGACCGCATCCTGAGTGTCGCGAAGTACGCCGGTGAACGGCGCTTCAAGGAGCAAGGCGAGTGGGCCGAGCGTTACGCGCGCAATGCGGCTGCGATGCTCGGGCGCGAAGTCATACGGGTGGACGTCGCGAACTACACCGTCGGTTACTGATCGTCTCAGCCGGGCAAGACCCGGCCGCGATCACGCGCTGATGCGATCGCCAATCGCTGACCGGCTCCCGCGTTCCGGGACGCGTGCTGCCAGGGAGCGTCGCCAGAGCATGTGGCAGACCAGAAGCGCGGCGATGGCGGCGACCACGTGTTTCAGCGTGTGTCCGCTGACGATGCCTCCCAGGTCGAGCAACCGGCGGTCGAAATGCTCGAGGATCTTCGCGAGGACATAGGCCGCGAACACGCCGTAGATCGCGGCTCCATGCGTGTAGCGCGAGGGCTGGAGCGCGGCCAGGGCGACCAGGATCACGACCGAATAGGCCTGCAGCACGCCATAGGGCACGACGTTGCCGTGACCGGCGCGCTCGCTGGCAATCCAGTACACGACCGAGGCCACGCCGATCAGCAGCAGGGGTGCGAGCAGGCCAACGCCGACGCGAGGACTGACCCGATCGACGATCTGCGCGGAAACGAGCGACATGAATCCGATCGTCATCGGCAAGCGGTCCCAGACGAGCGTCGCGTTGTCTGGTGCCAGGTGGTAATAGGCGGAACCCGCGGCGGTGAGCAGCACGCCGACGAAAAACACGCCGTAAGGCCAGCGCTCATAGGCGTGGTCAAAACATGTGCGCGGGTTCAACGTGATGGCCAGTCCGGCCAGCCCTGCGATCGCGAAGGCAACGTTCGAGCTGACGTCGAGGAAGTTGGCGATGCCGAACGCGGCGCGCTTGTCCGCGAAGTCGTGATAGTCAAGAGGCTGCGGCACTGCCGGCAGCAGGAGGGCAGCGCCAACGGCGAGCAGTGTGAAGGCGAGCAGCAGGCCGATGCGGAAGGTCATGGCGGTCGAGAGTCGATGATCCCGGCCGCATTCTCGATGAAAAGTCCGCGTGACGTCCGCAAGCGGGCGCGGCGCTACGCGTCAGCGGGCAACAATCCGCCCGCGCAACGCGGGTCAGTGCGCCTTGCCGACCGCAACGGCTCCGGCAGGACGCTCACCATGCGTGGACACGTGGTGGCACTGCACGTCGATCCAGTGCACGAGTCCATCGAATGCGTCGGCCAGCACCTCGCCTGAGTGATGCCGTGCTGCCTCCTCGAGTTCAAAGCGGTCGAGCTGGAGCATCGTGTCGAGCCGGTTCATGGAGTCCTCCTGCGGCGGGTGTTCTCTGATAACGGACGTACGGTAGCTCTCGCCACTTCGGAAGACAATCCAGTTGTTTGGCACAATTTTTGTGCCACTATGGCAATAATAGGCTCTTGCCCCCGCCACCCGGAGACTCCATGGAGTCGAGCCTCGCAATGCTTGCCTTCGTCCGCGCCGTCGAATGCAACGGCTTCACGCGCGCTGCGCATGATCTCGGCGTCACTCCTTCAGCGGTATCGAAACTCGTTACGCGTCTCGAACGGCGGCTCGGAGTGCGACTGCTGCAGCGATCCACGCGTCGCCTCGCGTTGACTGCCGAGGGCGAGATCTACTTCGAGCGTGTGCAGCGCATCGTCGGCGAAATCGAGGATGTCGAGTCCGACGTGATGCGCTTCGGCCAGCAGCCGCGCGGACGTGTGCGGATGAGCGTTGGGACCGCCTTCGCTACCTACGCGCTGGTGCCTGCGTTGTCGGAGTTCATGGCGCGCTATCCCGAGATCACTCTGGATCTTGTGATCAGCGAGTACGCGATCGACCTCGTCGAGGCGGGCATCGACCTGGCGATTCGTGTGGGCCCGCTTGGCGACGCCAACCTGGCCGCGCGTCGCATCGGTGAACTGGAGCGCGTCATCTCGGCCGCGCCCGCGTACCTCGAGCGCGCCGGAGTGCCGCGCAAGCCGGAGGATCTGTCGCAACACAACTGTCTCGCCGTCGCCGGCATCGTGGGCCAGGCCGAATGGCCCTTCCACAGACCGGAGGGCGTGCGACTTGTGCCCGTGCGCGGCAACATCACCGTCAACAACGCCGAGACGCTGTACGAACTCGCGCTGCAAGGCCTGGGCGTCATACGACTGTCGGATCTGATCGTCGGCCCTGCCATCCGTAGCGGCAAACTGGTTCCGATCCTCATCGAGTCGCATCAGCCGGAGCCGCTGCCGCTGCACGCGGTGTATGCCGCGAGCCGGCGTCGTCCTCCCAAGGTCGATGCTGTCATCCAGTTCCTGGTGGAGAAATTCGCTGCCGTGCCATGGCGTCTGCCGCACCCGTTCACGCCACCGCCGCGACGAACCTCCTCGGCACGAGCACGCAAGGTGCGCTGATCGGTGACATCCTTTCCTTATTCACTGGGCAGTGCGCGATCCTGCGGCTCGAACCGGCTGACGGATGGGCGCGGGCCAGGTCCAGGTCCAGCAGTCCCGCGATTCGCGTCCAGCGTCGCGATTTCGCGACGGAATGTACGGGCCGGTCCTGATCGCCTTCATCGTTCATATGCTTATCGCGAACCCGGCGCGCAGGTCCGGAGTCGAACGCTTACCGTCGGTACGGAGTACCGGGAAAGACGATGACCGCGTGTTTAAAGTGGTGTTCGGCATTGGCAATGCTCATGCTCGTGCTTTCCACCGCTGCGCTCGCGCAGACGGCCCCGCGGCCGATCGACACGCCACGCTGGTTCGCCGAGACGTTTCTGGACTTTCGTGAAGACGCGGCCGACGCTGCACGCGACGGCAAGCGGCTCATGATCTACTTCGGTCAGGACGGCTGTCCGTACTGCAAGCTGCTGATGCAGACGACGTTCACCGAAACACGTATTGCCGACAAGGCTCGACGGAATCTGGTCGCGATCGCGCTCAACCTGTGGGGAGACCGCGAGGTGACGTGGGTCGATGGCCGGAAGATGTCGGAGAAGGAATTGGGCCGCGCGCTGGGCGTGCAGTTCACTCCGACGTTGCTGTTCCTCAATGAGAAGGCGGAAGTGATCGTACGGCTGAACGGGTATCAGCCCCCGCACCGGATGGATGCGACGCTGGACTATGTCACCCAGCGACTCGAGACCAAGCGGTCCTACTCTGCGTACATGGACAACGTGGCGCGAGAGCCGGCCCGGGCCGAACTGAACGAGCAGCCCTTCTTCCTGAAGCCGCCGTACCGTTTGCAGAGGACGCCCGCAGCAAGGCCGTTGCTGGTGCTGTTCGAGCGAACTCATTGTGCGAGTTGTGACGAGCTGCATCGCGATGCGTTCACGCGAGCGGAGATCGCGCGTCTACTGGGATCGTTCGATGTGGCGCGCTCCAGCCAAAGGACGGCAGTGCCTTGACCGCGCCGGACGGCCGTACGACCAGCGTAGCGGGATGGGCGAGCGAAATCGGTGTCAGCTACGCGCCAACGCTCGTCTTTTTCGATCGGGCCGGGAAGGAAGTCTTTCGCATCGACGGCTACGTTCGGCCATTCCATCTCGCGTCCGCGCTCGATTACGTTGCCAGCGGCGCTTACGTGAAAGAGGCGAATTTTCAGCGCTACCTGCAGGCGCGAGCCGACGCGATGCGCCATCGTGGCGAAGTGGTGGATCTCTGGAAGTAGCCCGCGCGTTGATCCGAGTCGATTCCGACCCCTTGAATTCGCAGCGCCCGCCCGAACAGTAGTTTTCTTGAGGGCAGCGCCCATACAGAAAGTATCTCCATGCCGAGCAGCCCGATCGTGCACATCAAGCCTCTGGGGTTCCCATGGGAAACGGCGGATCCGTTCCTGTTCTGTGTCTATCACGACGACGCCTACCCGCGTGGCAATGGCCGACTTGGTCCGGAGGCGTCGCTTGCCGGCAGGGCGATCGGCCAGGACTTCAGTCGCAAGGATGGTTGGAGCATGTACCACGGGGACTCGGTGCCGGGATTCCCTGCGCATCCGCATCGAGGATTCGAAACCGTCACGATCGTGCGCAAGGGCCTGATCGACCATGCAGATTCGCTGGGTGCGGCGGCACGCTATGGCCAGGGCGACGTGCAATGGCTCACGACCGGCCGCGGTGTCGTGCACTCGGAAATGTTCCCGCTGCTGGACGACGTCGAGCCCAATCCTCTGGAACTGTTCCAGATCTGGCTCAACCTGCCGGCGGCCTCCAAGATGTCTGCGCCGCACTTCACGATGTTCTGGTCCGAGGCTGTTCCGCGACGCAAGGTGACGGACGACCGCGGCGCGACGACCGAGATCGCAGTGATCGCCGGCGCGCTGCGGAACGCCAGCGCGCCAGGGGTCGACGACGGCGTTGTGCAGCCACTCGCGCCGCCGCCGGATTCCTGGGCGTCACGCACGCAGGCCGACATCGCGATCTGGACGATCCGCATGAGTCCGGGTGCGCGCTGGACCGTGCCTGCAGCCAATGCGGGAACCCGCCGCAACCTGTATCTCTTCAAGGGCGGCCCTGTCGGTGTTGGCGGAGTGGAGGTGCGCGAACCTTCCGCCATCGAAGTCCGCTCGGACATGCCGACGGAGCTCGTCAACGGCGCATCGACGAGTGAGTTCCTGCTGCTGCAGGGAAGGCCGATCGGCGAGCCGGTCGCGCAGCACGGGCCCTTCGTCATGAACACTCAGGCCGAGCTCGTGCAGACGTTCGCCGACTACCAACGCACGCGTTTTGGAAGTTGGCCGTGGCCCGGCGCCGCGCCTGTCCACGGTCGCGATCCCGCGCGGTTTGCGCGGCATCCGGATGGGAGCAGCGAAAGCCCCGGCGTGAGCCTTGCGACGGCTGCGGCCGAATGAAACTCCGGTTGCCAGCTCGTCGGCGACCGATCGGATGGGGGATCTACCATTCGGGCTGATAGTCTGGCCGTATGGCACCGTCGCCCGGACGTGCCGCACGTAGACCTTCGTCGCTTCGCACGCGCTACGGCGGTAATGGTTGTAGCCCTGAACCCGTCCCGAGCGCGCTACCATTGCGCCCGTTACGTCGCACGTAACAGCCCTTCATCGAGTTGAGGACGTATTCATGGCTTCGACCAGACTCCTGATTCCTCTCGCCGCGCTTGTCATCGCTGGATGCCAGTCGAGCGCCGAGATGCTCGCCAAAATGGAACCCCAGGCCGTGCAAACGGCCGTCAACCGCGGCAAGTTCGAGATGAACTGCCCGAACGCGACAGGCACGATCCTTTCCAAGGATGTCCTGCAGCCTGCGATTCAAGCCGTCCGTTTCAGCGGGCCCGAGCGCGCCGAGTACACGATCGGCATCTCCGGCTGCAGCGAGCGGGCCACCTACCTCGTCATCTGCCCCATGGATGGCAGCGGCTGCTGGTCGGCCGGCGCACGTAACGTCATCCGCTGATCGGACTCCTCATCGAACTGCCGACGGCGCTTCGCGCCGGCGTGGCCGCCCTTTGTCCGCATTGACCTGACTGGAGCGATACGTGTATTCGTTTCTGCGTTTGATTCAAGCCGGCGCATTCGCCTTGATCGTGGGGGCAGTGGCGGGCTGCGGCAAACCTGCCGACACCGTTCCGAAGGCGACTGCGGACGCCGCCAAGGTGGCTCCAGCCGCGGACGCTGTTAAAGCGGCTGAGGCCGCGAAGGTCAACGAAGCGGTCGAGATCGCGACCGACGCGTACGTCTACGGCTATTCGTTGGTCACGACCGATGTAACGCGGGTGCAGATGTCGAACGTCGACAAGGTCGAGGCGCTGCGCGCGCCCGTCAATCAGTTCATCAACGTAAAGCGCTATCCGCCGGCGGACTACCGCGGTGTGTCGGCGCCGAACGCGGACACGCTGTATTCGCTGGCGTGGCTCGACCTCGCCGAGCCTCAGGTTTTCAGTCATCCGGACATGGGCAAGCGCTATCACCTGTTCCCCATGGTCGACCTGTGGATGACGATCTTTGCGAGCCCGGGAAGCCGGACCGGCGATGGCAAGGCCGCGTCCTACCTTCTGACCGGGCCGGGCTGGAAGGGTGACATCCCGAAAGGACTCAAGCACATTCCAGTGGCGACGCGCTACATGGTGATCCTCGGTCGCACCTACGCCGACGGCACGGAGGCTGACTACAAGGCCGTCAATGCGCTGCAGGCGCAGCTCAGGATCACACCGCTCACGGCCTGGGGCAAGCCCTACACGCCCAAGGCCCCACCGGTCGATGCAAACCCTGGCATCTCGATGACCGACAAGCCGCAGGCGGTGATATTGGCGATGGGCACAGAGGGCTATTTCAACTGGATGAGCAAGCGTATGTGCGAGGCGGCGCCGACCTACGCCGCGGACGCGCCGATGCTGGCAAAGATGGCCACCATCGGTTTGGTGCCCTGCAAGCCGTTTGAGCTCGCAAAGCTCGACCCTGCCGTTCAGGCGGCGCTGAAGGACTTGCCCGACGCGGCGCTCAAGAAGATCGGCAGCAATCAGAGCGCTATAGGCGCCAAGGCCAATGGCTGGACGATGACCAAAGGCCTGGGTGTGTATGGCACTGACTACATGAAACGAGCGGTCGTCGCGGCCTTCGGTTGGCCCGCCAACCTGCAGGATGACGCCGTCTACCCGTACACGACGGTCGACTCGAAAGGCGAGAAGCTGACCGGTGCCAATAAGTACACGTTGACATTCGCCAAGGGCGAGACGCCGCCGGTCAATGGCTTCTGGTCGATCACGATGTACCTGATCGATCAGGGCTGGTGGTTCGTGCCCAACCAACTGAACAAGTTCACCGTGAGCGTGCGTGACAAGCCGAGGTTCAATGCGGATGGTTCGCTGACGCTGTACTTCCAGAACGAGTCGCCCGGCAAGGACAAGGAAGCCAACTGGCTGCCGGCGCCGACGGGCGAATTCATTCCGATGATGCGCATTTACTGGCCGAAGGAGAAGCCGCCCTCCGTGCTCGACGGCACCTGGGCACCACCCTCGATCCAGAAAGTGAACTGACGAGTGCCCGTAACGTTGGTGTCGGGGTCGCGCGACGACACGGTCGTGTTGCACAGGGGTTGGCAGACGGGGCAGGCTGTGTGGTGAGTTGAAGCGATGAGGAAGTCGATGAGCACGAATGCCGGAAGGATTGCAGCAGCGCTGCTGGCGGTGGTCGGAGTTGTGTCAGGTTGCGCGAATCGCGCCGGCGACGGCAGTGCGCTGCCTCCGCCGACGCAGGGCTGGGATACGGCAGGTCCCGCCGGACAGCAAGCGGCGCCGGGCCAGGGAAAGCCCATCTCCGCGGCGGCCGCGGGGCCAGCTGCGGCCCAGGCAACGCGCCCGGTCGACCCGTGGCCGCGCGACGTGACTCTCAGCAATGCCGATGCGCTCATCTACCAACCGCAGATCGAGTCGTGGGTCGGAAACGCGCTGTCGTGGCGTGTTGCGGTGGCGTTGCGTCCGACAGGGCAGAAGGCAGAGACATTCGGAGTCATCTGGGGGACGGCGCGTACAGATGTCGACCGAGTCACGCGCACGGTCGAGTTGAACGACCTGATCGTTTCCAAGGAGAACTTCCCGACGTTGCCCGACAAAGGTTCGCAGTACTTGCCGGGCCTGCGCACCGCGCTCGCCAACGCACTGCAGACGATGGCCCTTGACAGCCTCGAGGCGTCGCTCGCGGCCTCGCAGACAGTGAAGCCAACGACGCAGGCGGTGCGCAATGACCCGCCACGGGTCATCGTGTCCTATGGGCCGGCGCTTCTGGTGCCGGTCGAAGGCAAACCGGTCGTCAAGGCAATGCCGGACTCGCGTTTCGAGCGCGTGATCAATACCCACGCGATGATTGCGCGCGTTCGTTCCGGCAACACCTGGTTCCTGCACGTCTACGACGGCTGGGTCTCGTCGTCTTCCTTGACTGGACCATGGGCACAGGCGACCTCTGTTCCGCTCGGACTCGACGATGCCGCCAAACAGCTCGCAGACTCGGGCACTGTTGATCTGCTCGATGGCGGGGAGGGTGCGACGCCCAAGCCTTCGCTGGCCAAGGGCGTGCCTGCCGTCTACGTGACCGAAGTCCCGACCGAGCTTCTCGTCTTCAAGGGACAGCCGAACCTGGTGCCGATCACCGGCACGCCGCTGCTCTGGGCCACCAACAGTGCAACGGACGTGATCGTCGACACGAGCAACAACGCGTACTACGTCCTGATGGCTGGGCGCTGGTTCCGCGCGGCCGGACTCAACGGGCCGTGGACGTTCGTGGCCAGCAACGCGCTGCCGCCTTCGTTCAAGCAGATTCCGGCGAAGGGTTCGCCGGCGTCGATCGTGCTGGCGTCGGTTGCCGGCACGCCGCAGGCGCAGGAAGCCGTGATATCGAACTCGATTCCACAAACGGCGGCGGTCTCACGTGTCAACGGACCGACGTTCACGCCGGTGTTTGATGGCGCGCCGCTATGGCAGCCAATCACAGGCACGCCGCTGCAGTACGTTGCCAATTCGAAAGTGCCTGTAATCCAGGTCGATCCAAGTGCCTACTATGCGGTCACCGGTGGAGTCTGGTTCAGCGCGACCGCACTGACCGGACCGTGGCTCGTCGCCGCGTCGGTCCCGAACGTCATCTACACGATCCCGGTGTCCTCGCCACTGCACTACGTGACCTACGTGCATGTCTATGGCTACACGACCAATGTCGTGTACGTCGGCTACACGCCGGGTTATCTCGGTACCGTCGTCGATGCTGGTGGCACGGTGGTCTACGGCACCGGTTACGCATATACGCCTTGGGTCGGCAGCGTCTGGTACGGCGCGCCGGTGACCTACGGGGTCGCGGCGATGCCGGTTTACAACCCGTACGTGGGCTATACGTTCGGATTTGCCATGGGCCTGACCGCTGCCTACTGGGCTGAGCCCTACTGGGGCGGGGCGTACTACCACGCCGGCTACTACGGCTATCCGTGCTGCGGCTCGGCGACGGCCGATGTCTATCGCAGCTGGCCCGGTGGCGTTTCGTCCGGGACGCGCACTTACTGGGCCGACAACGGCGGCGCGTTCGGCACGACAGCGGCCGGCAATTACTCGACCTATCGCGGCACCACCGGCACGTACAACGCACAGCGCAGCTGGAACCCGTACACGGGGCAGGGCGCGCAGGGCTACAACCGCACCTTCGACACGGCAGCCGGAACCACAGGCTCGGTGAACCGCGATGCGACGTACAACGCGCAGTCGGGCGAGCGCACCTACGGTTCGAACGCGCAGGCGACCGGTGCGGGTGGAAGCTCGGTCGATCGCAACGTGTCCGCCAGCGCAGGTCCGCAGGGTGTCAGCCGCGATGCCACGACCACGACCTACAACGCGCAGACTGGCCAGACCAAGACCTGGAACGATGGCGTTCCACAGAACTCGCACTACGCGGGCTCGGACGGCAATGTCTATAAAAGCGATGGCAGCGGCGGCTGGCAGCAGCACTCGGCGAGCGGATGGAGCAGTGCGTCGGGTGCATCGTCGTGGGCGAGCAGCGAGCAGCAGGCGCGCAGCACGGCGAGCGATCGCACCAGTAGTTGGGGCGGTGGTGGCTGGGACCGATCCGGCAGTGGCGGGGGCGGCGGGGACAGCTGGGCCAGCCGCTCAGGAGGAGGCGCGGGTGGCTGGGGCGGAGGCAGCGGCAGCTGGGGCAATCGCTTCAGCGGCGGCAGCTATGGCGATCGATTCGGCGGCGGCGGGTTCGGTGGTTTTCGTGGCGGTGGCGGCTTCCGACGTTAGCGTCGGCCAGGAAGCGCGAGCCTAACGGTTGCGCGCGACCGTGCCTATTCATTGAACGCCGGACGGCGGA
>CAVRVM010000028.1:0-296377 GCA_963724605.1 uncultured beta proteobacterium | reverse complement strand
TGCGCTGCTAGACTGAGACCAAGCGCGGCCCCGGGCGCGTCCCGTTGCGCCGCCGTCTGCCGCATGGACAAAACTTCTTTCCTCGATGACCTGCAGTCCCGCGTGTCTGACCTGATTCGGCAGACGCCGGCGGCAGACATGCAGAAGAACCTGCGAGCCTTGCTGACGCAGCAGTTCGCGCGGCTCGAACTCGTCACACGCGAGGAGTTCGACACCCAGAGCAAAGTGCTCGCGCGGACACGTAGCAAGCTCGACGAACTCGAGCGCCGCCTCGCCGAACTCGAACGGCGGCCCTGACACGTCGACGACAGCCGGGCCAAGGACGGACTCGAAACCTGCGTAACGCGACTTGAATCGCCGCGATACGGCCAGATCTGTTTTGATAACGCGGCAACGAGGGAGGCCGCCATGATCGAAATGACATCGCCCACGCTGCGGCCCGCGGCTGTAGCGGGGATGTTCTATCCGTCCGACGCCGAGACGCTGCGCACCGAAGTCGACCGCCTGCTGGGCGTCGCGCCGCGACGGCTCGCGCTGGCGCCCAAGGCGTTGATCGTTCCGCATGCGGGCTACCCGTACTCCGGGCCGATCGCGGCGACGGCCTACGCCTGCCTTGCCTCTCATGCCCATCACATTTCCCGTGTCGTGTTGCTCGGTCCGGCCCATCGGATGGCGGTGCGCGGCCTGGCTACGCCCGCCGCTGAACGGTTTACGACACCGCTCGGCGACGTCTCCCTCGACATCAGCGCGCTCGCGGCGCTTGAGGCTCTGCCCCAGGTCAGCCGCAGCAGCCGGGCCCATGCCCAGGAGCACGCGCTCGAAGTGCAGTTGCCTTTCCTGCAGCGTGTGCTGCACGACTTTTCACTGATACCGCTACTGGTCGGCGACGCGACCGCCGGCGAGGTCGCGCAAGCCCTGGACCTGCTCTGGGGTGGCGAGGAGACCCTGGTCGTCGTGAGTTCGGACCTGTCGCACTACCTGCCCTACGCGGAAGCCCAACGGACCGACGCGGCGACGCTCGAGGTGATTCAGCACTGCTCGCCCGTCCTGCGTGGCGAGCAGGCCTGCGGCGCGACACCGATCAATGGGTTGCTGCAGATTGCGGCCCAGCGCGGACTCACGCCGCACCGGCTCGATGCACGCAACTCTGGCGACACCGCGGGCGACCGGACGCGCGTCGTCGGCTACGCGGCGGTGGCTTTCTGTGAGCCCGACCGGGGCGAGCGCCTGCTGCGCGTGGCGCGCGACGCCATCGTGACTTCGCTGCAGGGCAGTGGGGCATGCGCGGCGCATGAGGCAGCCTGCCTTTCGAGCCGTATCCCGAGTTTCGTCACGCTGCGGCGCCATGGCGCGTTGCGCGGCTGCGTCGGCGGCCTGGAAGCCGAACAGGCACTGCGTGTCGACCTGCCGCGCCACGCCCGCGCCGCCGCTTTCGAGGACCCCCGCTTTGCGCCGCTCGAGCACGAGGAACTCGAGGATCTGCGTATCGAGGTCTCGCTGCTCACCCCCGCCGAAGAAATTGACGCAGACTCGGAAGCCGCCGTACTGGCCGCATTGCGACCGGGCATCGATGGCGTGATTCTGACTGCGGGTGGCCGGCGCGCGACCTTCCTGCCGCAGGTCTGGCAGCAGCTCGGCACGGCCACGGAGTTCCTGCGACAACTCAAGCTCAAGGCGGGACTGCGGCCCGAGGACTGGTCCGCGCACTTTCGCGTCGCGCGCTACACGGCGGAAAAATGGGTCGAGACATGAACGACCTGCAGCACTCCGGCACTCACCCCGCGCGCTGGTGGCATCTGCTTGCCGATGGCCGCATCCAGTGCGACCTGTGCCCGCGCGATTGCAAGTTGCATGAAGGTCAGCGCGGTCAATGTTTCGTGCGGGCACGGCAACACGACGCCATGGTGCTCACCACGTATGGGCGCTCGTCCGGGTTCTGCATCGACCCGATCGAGAAGAAGCCTCTGTTTCACTTCTATCCGGGTTCGTCCGTGCTCTCGTTCGGGACCGCCGGCTGCAACCTCGCCTGCAAGTTCTGCCAGAACTGGGACATCAGCAAGAGCCGCGACATGGATCGCCTGATGGACCGGGCGAGCCCCGCCGCAATTGCAGACGCCGCGCTTGACTCCGGCTGTCGCAGTGTCGCGTTCACCTATAACGACCCGGTCATCTTCGCCGAGTACGCGCTCGACACGGCCGAAGCCTGTCACGCACTGGGCATCAAGACGGTAGCCGTCACGGCGGGCTATATACGCGATGAGCCGCGGCGCGAGTTCTTCGCGAAAATGGACGCGGCCAATGTCGACCTGAAGGCCTTCACGGAGGAGTTCTACTTCAAGCTGACCGGCGCGCACCTCGCGCCCGTGCTCGATACGCTGCGCTATCTCGTGCACGAGACTTCATGCTGGACCGAGATCACGACACTGCTGATTCCCGGTCACAACGACAGCGATGCAGAGCTTGGCGCGCTGGCCGAGTGGGTCGCACGCGAACTCGGTGCCGACGTGCCGCTGCACTTCAGCGCGTTTCACCCCGACTACAAGCTGCAGGACGTTGCCGCCACGCCTGCAGCAACGCTGGCTCGGGCTCGCCGTATCGCGCTCGCCGCCGGACTGCGACACGTCTATACGGGCAACATTCACGACCCGGAGGGTGGGACCACCTACTGTCCCGCGTGCGAAGCGCCGCTGATTGTACGCGACTGGCACCGGATCACTGCCTACGAACTGACCGAAGCCGGAGCCTGCCCGCACTGCGGGCGACGGCCGGCCGGACACTTCGATGCGATTGCGGGGAACTTCGGTCGCCGGCGCGTACCGGTGAGGCTGGCGCTGGCCTAGCGAGGGTCTGCAGCCCTGCTGCTAGGCGGCTGAGGCTTCGGGCGACGCCCGCTTGCGCGCGACCGCGATGATCTTCGCGGCGGTTTCGAGCTGCAGTTCGGATAATTCGGCGTCCATCGTCGGACGATCAATCAGGCGCACGTTGCGCTTGCGCGCGATCTCCTTGGCGCCGCGCTCGTAACCGGCCTCGGCAATCACCGCGACCCGCAACATCCCGATCTCGCGCGCCTGTTCGATCAGCGCCGTGATGCGATCGACCGAGACATTGTCGTTCTGCACGACGAACGCGTAGGCCCGCGCCGGGTCGTCGCGATGCCGCAGCACAAGTTCGATCGGCCACACGGCCGGTGATGCCGGCACCTGCCGATAGCCGCGCGATTCGTACCATGCCAGAACCAGTTCGCGCAGGGGAACCGAAGGTGCCATCGAATCCAGCATCGGCGATGAGTCGCGCGGCGCGGACCGGGCCGATGCGCGGGGGCGCTTCCGTTCGACCGGTGCCGGCGCCGGCGCCGGCGGGACAGCGCGCGGGCTCGGCGGACGGCTGACATCATCGACCATGATCTGCGATATCAATTCTTCGATCGGATCGAGACCAGCTGCCGCCTGTTCCGCCGGCGTCAGTTCGCGCCCTGCTGGCGGCGAGTTCTGCTCGTAGTCGATCGGCGGCAATGAGCGGGGGTTCGTTGCGGCGCCCCCGACATGCTGGGCCGCCACACCATGGGCCTGACGTATCAACGCCGCATGATCGATTTCCTCGGCCGCCGGCGGTGCCACTACTTCCTTGCGTGGCTTGTCGCCGGTCGAGGCGCTGCTCAGCATCATGGCCATCGCGGCCTGTTCGCGGTGCGCTGCCTGCTCGCGGATCGACGAGGCGCGCCGGCGCGCCCAGAGGTATAGACCTACCAGGACCAGCAGCAAACAGAAACCGAAGAGGAGCGACGACACGGCTGCGTTTTGCACCGGCACGCGCGCGTGCCGGAATCCGACGGAGCCTCCATCGTGACACGAGTCGATGGGGCTGCCCAACCAAATATCGGGTCAAACTGGTCATTTTTCGGAGCGCGGCCTGTGTTTCCCGTCGGCGCCACGGGCATCATCCGGCCCGGCGCCGGGAAACGTCCGGCAATTCATCGTATCGACTGCGTGGCGATCCGAAGCGCCCCGATAGAATCGATTCCACTTCACCATCTTCCATGTCGATCGCCATCGTCAGAACCCGCGGCCTGTCCGGCATGTATGCGCCGCAGGTCACGGTCGAGGTCCATCTGGCGAACGGATTACCCTCCTTCACTCTCGTCGGCTTGCCCGAGACAGAGGTGCGCGAGGCGCGTGAACGTGTCCGCGCCGCACTGCTGACAAGCCGTTTCGAGTTTCCGACGCGGCGAATCACCGTCAATCTCGCTCCGGCCGACCTGCCGAAGGAGTCGGGCCGCTTCGATCTGCCGATCGCCCTCGGGCTCCTGGCCGCCACCGGGCAGATCCCGACGCGCACGCTCGACCAATACGAATTCGCCGGGGAACTGTCACTGACCGGAGAGCTGCGGCCGGTGCGCGGCACGCTGGCAATGGCGTACGCCGTGTCCCGATCGGAACACACGGTCGGCCCGCGCCGCGGCTTCGTCGTGCCGGACGAAAGCGCCGACGAAGCGGCGCTCGTCGGCGGCATCCCCATTTTCCCGGCCCGCACGCTGCTGCAGGTCGTTGAGCACCTGCGCGCCGAGGCGGGCGACACTTCAGCCCGCACGATCTCGGAACATCAGGCGATGGTGCGGTTGACTCCACCCATTTACCCAGATCTGTTCGATGTCAAAGGTCAACTCGCCGCGCGCCGCGCGATCGAGGTCGCGGCCACCGGCGGTCACAGCGTCCTGCTGGTCGGCCCGCCGGGCACCGGCAAAACGATGTTGGCGCAGCGCTTCGCCGGCATCCTGCCGCCGATGACGACACACGAAGCGCTCGAGTCGGCTGCGGTCCTGAGTCTCGTCGGCCAGTTCGCGCCCCAGCGCTGGGCGACGCGAATCTTCCGTGCCCCGCATCACACCGCCAGCGCGGTGGCGCTCTGTGGCGGCGGTTCACCGCCCATGCCGGGCGAGATCTCGCTTGCCCATCATGGCGTGCTGTTCCTCGACGAGTTGCCGGAATTCGAGCGGCGCGTGCTCGAGACACTGCGGCAGCCGCTGGAGTCGGGAAAGATCACTGTCTCGCGCGCGGCGCGACAGGTCGATTTCCCGGCACGGTTTCAGCTGATCGGCGCGATGAATCCGTGCCCGTGCGGCTATTTCGGACACGCATCGATCGCCTGCCGCTGCACGCCCGACATGGTGGCCCGATACCAGGACCGGATCTCGGGACCGCTGCTCGATCGCATCGACATGCGCGTCGAGGTGAACTCGCTGCCCGACGAAGCGATTGTTGCGCTGGGCGACGGGGAGCCGACGCGATTCGTGGCCGAGCGCGTGCGCAAGGCGTACGACCGCGCGATCGCGCGCCAGGGCAAGGTCAATGACCAGTTGCAGGGGGTGGAACTCGAGGAAGCCTGCGCGATCGACGACGAAGTGCAGAAGCTGCTGCACGTCGCCAGCCTCCGACTGGGGTGGTCCGCGCGCGCCTATCACCGTGTGCTGAAGGTGGCGCGGACGATCGCCGATCTGGCTGACTCCGAGCGGCTCGCTTCACAGCACGTGGCCGAGGCGATCCAGTACCGGCGGTCGCTGCGCGACAGCGGGTGAGGACGGGCTAGGGGCGGCCCAAGTAGATGTATATCGCACGGTTGTCGCTGTTGGCGTAGCCGAAGCCGACGTACAGCGGCCCGAGCGGCGAGTCGACGCCCAGATACACGGACGCGGCCGGGACCGTCAGGTAGCCCTCGACGGGCTTGCCCTGCCAGATCGGAATTTCAGGCTTCAGTCGCGCGGCTTCGACGGAGGCGCCGACGTATACGCCCTCGAACAACGGGATGTCGCCGATCTTGGTTCGATACACCAGCCGGCCGAACACGAATTCCTGCGTCTTCAGTTGCTGCCGTTGCAACCCCGAGAGGTACAGAAAGCCGCCCAGATTGAAGAGGTCGTAGGGGGCGATTTCGTTGCTGCCGATCCGGCTGCCAGCGGTCGCGAGCCCCTCGATCGTGTGCCGCCCCCAGGTCTTGGCCCCGCCCATCAGCCCAGTCCAGTACGCGTACTGATCGTCCGCCCCCAGCGAACTCAGTGACGAGTAGACCAGTGCGTTCAAACGATATCCACCGTGCGTGAAGTTCAGGCTGTCGAGGCGATCGAGCCGCAGCTGCGCGCTCAGCGCCCCGATGCTGGCGTTGGCGCGCGAGGGGAAGAGAAGCGTGCCGCTTTGCAGCTCGAAGCTGCGGTAACCGTATTGGACCCCGACCCGGATATCGCCGTATTCGATGATGTTGGCGCCGACGTCGAGCTGCGCGATCGCCGACGCATCCTGGTACTGGGCGATCTGGATCGTGTCCTCGAACAGATACCAGGGCTGGATCGCGTACTGCAGCCGCGGCACGACGAAGAAGTACTGTCGTTCTCCCAGCGGCTGGTAGAACTCCGTGCCGAGCAGCACGTTGGTGCCGAGCACGAGGTCGCTGCGCCATTCCGCGCCCCAATTGTTGAGCCACTTGGAACGGTACGACGCGAACAGGTTGACGTTCGACTGCTTGCCGAGGTCGGCCTCGAGCTCGAGGCCGACGCGAAAGTAGTCGCGCTGCGGCTTTTCCTTGACCAGCACGACCAGCGTCTTCTTGCCTTCGATTTCGTCGACCGTGTAGTTCACCGTCTCGAAATCGCCGCGGCCGAAGACGCGCCGCATGTCGAGGTCGATCGTGTCCCGATCGAGCGGCTTCCCGACCTGCGTCCGCAGCGACTGCAGCACGACCTCGGGTGAGACGCGCTTCGCGCCTTCCACCTTGATCGCCTCGACGACGACAGCACTTGTCTCGGTCGGCGCGGACTGCCGCTTGCGCAGCTCGGCGTACTGCTCGGGCGGCAGCGAGAGGGCGCTTAGGCGGTCGGCCACTTTCCACGCCGCGGCCTCGCCGATCGGCACCGTCTTAAGCAGGTTGTCGAAATCACTCGACGAGAAGTCGCCGAGTTCCGGCACGATCAGTACGTCGCGCGACGTCAGCTCCGTCAGCGAGCGGTTGACGTTCTGCTCGGTCAGGATGTTGATCATCTGCAGCGTCACGCTGAAGACCGACGCGATCTGGTCGGGTCTGAGCAGTGGAGTGCCGAGGTTGACGGCGATGATGATGTCCGCGCCCATCGCGCGGGCGATATCGACCGGAAGGTTGCGCACGAGTCCGCCGTCGACCAGCTGGCGCTTGTCGATCGTCACCGGCGCGACCGCGCCCGGCACCGACATCGACGCGCGGATCGCCTGCACCACGCTGCCCTCCTTCAGCACCACCATCTCGCCGGTGCCAATGTCGGTGGCGATCGCGCGGAACGGAATCGGCAGCTCGTCGAAATTGCGCACATCGGTGACCTGCACCAGCTTGCGCAGTTCGCCTTCGAGTGCCACACCGGTGACGATGCCCTTCGGCAACACGATGCCATCCTTGCTGACGCCGAGTTCCGGAATCAGGTAGGGTGTCTCGTCGTCGGTCTTCTGCCGCATCGTCTGGTCGGCGCGCGGCGGCTTGTCGGTGAAGAGCTTGTCGGTCGTGATCGACTTGATCGCGATTTCCATCTCTGCCACGGGCAGGCCGGTCGCATACGAGGCCCCGACGATCGACCCCATACTGGTGCCGGCGATCACATCGACCGGAACGCGGAGCTTCTCCAGCACCTTGAGCACGCCGATGTGCGCTGCGCCGCGCGCGCCGCCGCCTGAGAGCACCAGTCCAATACGGGGTCTTCCCGCCATCGGCGGCTTCGCATCGACGACCGTCGGCTGTGACGGATCCGACTGCGCTTCAACCTCGGCCGCAATCAGCGCCAGGCATGCACAAGCCGCAATGACCGCACGTCGAGGCAACGAATGGATGGCCATGAATGTCGGCGTCGCCTTCCCGGAAATAACGGCGCGCGTAGTCTAAGTGATGGTTGTCGTGCGACTAACGGTGAAACGTTCGCAGCACCAGCACCGTAGCTCATCTCTGCGCCGGCGATGAGGGCACTGCCAGTCACGATTGCACTGGTTGACTTGCGCCGGTACTGAGCCGCCGGATTGCGCTACCGTGCCGGCGTGGCCAGCTTGGTGTTCGCCTTGGAAGCGGGCTGGGGCCGGTATCGTTCGAGTTGTTCGTCCCGCTTCGCTGCGCTGTACCGCATGGCCTAGCCACCCCCACGTTCGTCGGTAGCAGACATGACTGATCCCGCCGCCACAGACAACCTGAACGTCGTCGGCCTCGACGACATGCCGTCGCCGGCGCAGATCAAGGCGGAACTGCCGCTGACGGCGAGCGGAACCGATACGGTGCGCAACGGCCGCGCCGAGCTGACGCGCATCCTCGACCGCCAGGACCCGCGGCTCTTCGTCGTCGTCGGACCCTGCTCGATCCACGATCCGCGTGCCGCGCTCGACTACGCGCTGCGACTGCGCGCACTGGCCGACGAGGTTGCCGAGGCGGTGCTGCTGGTGATGCGCGTCTACTTCGAGAAGCCGCGCACCGTCACCGGCTGGAAGGGTTTCATCAACGATCCGGACATGGACGACTCGTTCCACATCGGCAAGGGCATGCGCGGCGCACGCGAACTGCTGCTCGCATTTCGCCGAGCTCGGCCTGCCCACCGGCACCGAGGCACTCGACCCGATGTCGCCCCAGTACCTCGCCGACCTGATCAGCTGGTACGCGATCGGCGCGCGCACCACCGAGTCGCAGACACACCGCGAAATGGCGAGCGGGCTGTCGACGCCGGTCGGCTTCAAGAACGGCACCGACGGCGGGCTGGAGGTCGCGATCAACGCGATCCACTCGGCGCGCTCGCCGCACAGCTTCCTCGGCATCAACCCGACGGCCGCACTGCGATCGTGCGCACGCGCGGCAATCGGCTACGGCCACCTCGTGCTGCGCGGCGGCGGCGGGCGGCCGAACTACGACACGGTCAGCGTGCGGCTCGCCGAGCAGGCACTCGCGAAAGCGAACCTGGCGGCGAACATCGTCGTCGACTGCTCGCACGGCAACTCGATGAAGGATCCGTGCGCTGCAGCCGCTGGTGTTCATGGACTGCGTGCACCAGATCAAGGAAGGCAACCGCTCGATCGTCGGGCTGATGCTGGAGAGCAACCTGCGAGGCCGGCAACCAGCCGATCCCCGCGGACCTGCTCACAGCTGAGATACGGCGTGTCGGTGACCGACGCCTGCATCGACTGGGCCACGACCGCCGATCTGCTGCGCCGCGCCGCCAGCGAACTGAGCCCGTGCTCACCGCACGCGCCGGCTGACAGCCGCACGTCGCATCGCGCAGCAATGCCGGTCAGCCCTGAACAGGAAGTCCTGCTCGGGGCTTCGATCGTGATCTACCGGTTCACCGGCATCGTGAACTCGGGTCCCTTGCTCGGCGCGGTCCGGCCAGCGCTGCATCACGCTCTTGTAGCGCGTGTAGAAGCGCACGGCTTCCTCGCCGTAGGCATGATGATCGCCGAACAGCGCTGCGCTTCCAGCCGCCGAAAGAGTGGAACGCCATCGGCACCGGCATCGGCACGTTGATGCCGACCATGCCGGCCTTCACGCGGCGCGCGAACTCGCGCGCCGTGCCGCCGTCGCTCGTGAAGCAGGCCACGCCGTTGCCGTACTCGTGCGCGTTGACGAGGTCGCAGCGCCGCCGCGAAGTCCGGCACGCGCACCATCGTCAGCACCGGACCGAAGATCTCCTCCCGATAGATGCGTCATCTCCGGTCGCGCATGGTCGAACAGCGTCGCGCCGAGGAAGAAGCCGCTCTCGCGGCCCGGAACCGTTGCGCCCGCGGCCGTCGACGACGAGCTTCGCGCCTTCGCGATCCCCGGCTCGATGTAGCCGAGGATCTTCTGCGCGATGCGCCGCGGTGACGACCGGCCCCATGTCGGCGTCGGCCTCCATGCCGTCGCTGATTCGCAGCGCCGCGATGCGCGGCTTCAGCCTCTCGACCAGTTCGTCGCCGATGTCCCCGACCGCGACGCCGACCGAGATCGCCATGCAGCGCTCGCCCGCCGAGCCGTAGGCGGCGCCGACCAGCGCGTCGGCCGCCTGGTCGAGATCCGCATCGGGCATCACGACGATGTGGTTCTTCGCGCCGCCCAGCGCCTGCACGCGCTTGCCGTGCGCCGCGCCGTGCCGCTAGATGTATTCGGCGATCGGCGTCGAGCCGACGAAGCTCACCGCCGCGACGTCCGGATGCTGCAGCAGCGCGTCGACCGCCACCTTGTCGCCCTGCACGACATTGAACACGCCGTCCGGCAGCCCGGCCTGCTTCAGCAACTCGGCCATCAGCAGCGAGGGCTCGGATCGCGCTCGCGCGGTTTCAGGACGAAGGTGTTGCCGCACGCGAGCGCCAGCGGAAACATCCACATCGGCACCATGCACGGGAAGTTGAACGGCGTGATGCCCGCCACCACGCCGAGCGGCTGGCGCAGCGACCAGTTGTCGATGCCGCCGCCGATGTTGTCCGGAACTGGCTCTTCAGCAGCTGCGGCGCGCCGCACGCGAACTCGACGACCTCGATGCCGCGCTGGACCTCGCCGCGCGCGTCGGTGAACACCTTGCCGTGCTCGCGCGTGATCATGCCGAGCCAGCTCGTCGTGATGGCTGATCGAGCAATTCCTTGAACCGGAACATCACGCGCGCGCGGTTCAGCGCCGAGGTCTCGGTCCAGGCGGGCCAGGCGGCGCGCGCCGCATTGACCGCGCGTCGACCGTGCCGGCATCGGCCAGCCGTACCAGGCCGGTCACCTCGCCCGTCGCCGGATTGAAGACTTCGCCGGTGCGTCCAGCGACTCCGTCGACTCGGCGGCCCGCGATCCAGTGTGTGATGTCCGCAATTTGTGCCTCGTTCTTCCCCATGTCATTACTCGATTGAGCTGAGTGCTGCGCGGATCGTTTCGACGATTTGCCCGATCTGCGCTTCCTCGATGATCAGCGGTGGCGACAACGCCAGGATGTCGCCGGTGAAACGCACCAGCACGCCGGCTTCGAAACACTTCACATGCGCCTCGAGCCCGCGTCGACCTGCGGCGCCCGCGCGTGGTTCGAGTTCGATACCGCCCACCATGCCGAGGTTGCGGATGTCGATCACATGGCGCGTGCCCTTCAATGAGTGCAACGCCGCCTCGAATTTCGGTGCCATCGCCTGCGCGCGGGCGAACAGCTGCTCGTCGACGTAGAGCTGCTGCGTCGCCAGCAGCGCCGCGCAGGCCAGCGGATGCGAAGAGTAGGTGTAGCCGTGCAGGAACTCGATCTGCCCTTCGGGCGCGGCGTTGACGATCGTCTCGTAGATCTCGTTTTTCGCGATGACCGCCCCCATCGGCACAGCGGCGTTGTTGATCGCCTTGGCGCAGGTCAGCAGGTCGGGCGTGATGTTGAAGTAGTGCGCGGCGAAAGGCGTACCGAGCCGGCCGAAGCCGGTGATCACCTCGTCGAAGATCAGCACGATGCCGTGCTTCCTGCAGGTGGCCGCAATCTTCTCGAGATAACCCTGCGGCGGGATCAGTACGCCGGCCGAGCCCGCCATCGGCTCGACGATCACCGCGGCGATATTGCTGGCGATCGTGGAAGGCGACCAGGCGCTCCAGTTCGTCGGCGAACTCGGCGCCGTGCGCCGGCAGGCCCTTGCGAATACGCATTGCGCGCGAGGTCGTGCGTCGACCGGATGTGGTCGACACCCGCCATCAGCGCGGGGAACGCCTTGCGGTTACCGGGAATCCCGCCGGCCATCGTGCCGCCGATGTTGACGCCGTGATAGCCGCGTTCGCGGCCGATGATGATGCGGCGGCTCGACTCGCCGCGGGCACGGTGAAATGCCAGCGCCATTTTGATCGCCGTGTCGGCCGACTCCGAACCGGAGTTGGTGAAGAACACCCGCTGCATGCCTGCCGGCGCCACCTTGGCAATCGCCGTGGCCGCCTCGAACGCGAGCGGATGCGCCATGCTGAACGGCGGCGCATAGCCCATCGTCGCCGCCTGCTTCTGCACCGCCTCGACGATCGGTTTGCGACTGTGACCGGCGTTGACACACCACAGGCCCGCGGTGCCGTCGAGCACCTGGCGCCCATCCGGTGTCCAGTAGATACATGCCCTTCGCCCTGGCGAGCAGTCGCGGCGCCGACTTGAACTGACGGTTCGCCGTGAACGGCATCCAGAAGTGTTCGAGCGTGTTGGCGTGGACCGATGGGTTCTCGAGCTTCATGGTGTGCCTCCTAGGGCTGCAAGTCGGAACGAGGTGAAGAAGGTGTCGAGCGCATTCGGCTCGGAATCGCCGCCTTCGCCGCCGAGGGCGATGACCTCGTAAAGCCGATCATCGACGATGAAGAAGCGGGCCGCAAGCAAATTGGGCCGTTTGGCCGTTCGCTCCGGCACGGCCCGCGCGCCTCGCCGACTGCGCGGCACGCAGCTCGCGCGTCGATCCCGGCGCCAGGATCAGTGTGGCCGGCCCGGCGGCCGTTACGGCACCACTGGATGTTGCGCACAAGGCCGTCGCGGAAATAGGCGACGTGCGTTCGCGTTGCCGCGGCATCGGCGGCCACCGCCGCGGGCAGCCGGGCCACACCCACGGCGAACATGGCCGATCCGATGCCGGTCGACGTCATCGACACCGGTAAGCGGTGGCCCTCGACGTCGACCTCCCGCGACGACGGTCTGCGCGCGACCCGGCAGCGATGACGCCGTAACCGTCGGGCGAACTTAGCTCGCGCCAGTCGAGACGCTCGCTGCAGCCGCGAGAGCACGGCGCGAGTGCCAGCACGCACGCAAGGCGACGGCAGTTCTGATTCACCGAAAGCATGGAAACGATCTTGCAAACAAAAAGAGCCGGGCGTTCCCCGGCTCCATAGGGCGAATCCGCCGAGCTAGCGTGGCTTGCCGGGCCGCTGGGCCGCGGTCGCCGGCGCCGGCTTGCGCGCCCGTTGCGGCCTCCGCTTGCCGTAGCTGCCGTTGTAGATCTTGCCGCGCCGCGTGCGGGTATCGCCTTTGCCCATCTGCAACGACTCCGTTTGGCTGTGTTCAGACGCAGACCAGTATAGCGGCGACGCCATGTAGGCGGAGTTCCTACCCGTGCGCGGCACGAAATCCGACTAGCGCGGAGATTCCATGTTTTGTCGCCGCAGTGCGCACTATCAGCGACCGTCGCCCGGCGCTAACGTGATCGTCATGCCTCGAAAGCGAGGTGACCCAGATGATCCAGGAAAACTTTCCGATGGCCGCGCTCGCGCCACGGCTTGCCCCTTGCGCTCGGCGACGGCGCACTGTTCGTCCTGTGCCTGCGCGGCCTTGCTTGTCATGCTCCCATTCGTGTACGGACGGGACGTCGACCAGATCGTCGAAGCCACTGTCGCCCGGTCGACGACCGCGTTGATCGCCGGTCCGGTCCGCTGCGGTCGTCCGCATCGGCCTACAATCAGGCGCCTTCGACATGCGGTCGAAGGCGCCGCGTCGCGGGCTGCGCGGCGGTACCGACGCTCCCGGCGGTCCCCGCTGCACCGCCGAATCATGTCCCTGGTCGTCTTTCGCTCTAAGGCCGCCGGCGAGATCTTCATGTTCGCCGAAACGTCCCGCCGCATCCTTGAAATCATCGGCCGCGAAGACAGCCCGCGCGGCGTCATCACCGCCGAACAGGTGCCCGACGCGCTGAGCGGCTTGTCACTGCGGTCGAGCAGGAAAAGGCGCACGCGAAGGACGCTGCGGCCGCTGCAGAACAGGACGACCGCCGCGGCACGACGGCCCGGCTGCCGCGCGCAGCCGATAACGCTGGGACAGCGCGCCTTTCCGCTGATCGAAATGCTGCGTGCAGCGCAGAACGCGCAAGGTCGACGTCACCTGGGGTGTGTGACAGCCGCTCGCGCCCGGCTATACCGACCCATCGGCCGGGCCGCGCCCAGCGCGCCATAGAATCGCTCGCCGCACTCGCTTGATCGTGAATCCCAGCGCCGCAAATGACCCTACCGGTTCGTCCGCAGCTTGGCTGGCCTGCTCGCCGTCAGCCTGATGGCGGGTGGTGTCGTGCTCGCGCTTGCGGGCGTTGTCATTCGACCGCGAGGTACATCAGCGCTACGCGGCGGCACTCGCCCTATCGCAGTCGGCAATGGACGCCCAACACTCGAGTGCCGACCTCGCGCTCCTGGCAGGCGCGCAATGCCCGCGAGTTGCTGCGCGGGGCGGACACGATCGGTGCCGGCAGCCGAGTTGGCGGATCTCGTCAGCACCGCAGGCGACCTCCATGCGCGGCTCGCGCGGCTCGCCGAGCTGGAGACTGCCGGCCGAACTTCGATCAGCAGCTCGCCCAGCTGCAGTCGACACTGCAGAATTTCGAGGATCTGCCGGCGGTCCGCGGAACGCGAGGCGACGCGGGTTCATCGCGTGCTGCGGTTGCTGCGCCTCCTATGGCGAATTCGACGACCTGGAGCATGCGCTCACCGGTCTCGTCCTCGACGCCAATGCGCGCGCCATCGCGGCCGCGCGGCAGGCGGACGAGCATGAACGACACCGCGCGCACCGGCGCTGATCGCCTTCTCCGGCCATCGACCCTGCTGCTCGCGCTGACGTGCTGATCGGGCTCACGGTGCGCACATTGCGCGCCAACAACGCGCCTGCTCGACCGGCATGTCTCATCTGGCGCAGGAAGACGCGCTGACCGGCATTGCGAATCGCCGCATGCTGGACGAGGCGCTGACGCCCGAGTTCGCGCGAGCCTTGCGCAGCGGCCAGCCGCTGACGCTGGTCATGATGGATCTCGACCACTTCAAGCGTTACAACGACCGGCGCGGCCATGCGGCAGGCGACGCCCTGCTGCGTGGTGCCGCCCAGGCCTGGCTGAAGCAGATGCGCCCGACCGACCTGCTGGCGCGCTACGGTGGCGAGGAATTCACGCTGGTGCTGCCGGCGTGCAGCGCCGACCAGGCAGCGCAGCTGGTCGACCGGCTTCGGCCGCTGATGCCTGACCGCCAGACGTTTTCCGCCGGTATCGCGACTCGGGAAGGTACCGAGTCACCCACTGAACTGGTCCAGCGCGCCGATCGTGCGCTGTTGCTCGCGAAAAAGGGCGGACGCAACCGGACGATGATCGCGGGCCGCGAACTGCAGGCGACCTTGCCGCTGGAGATCGCCGCCACACCATGAAGCCGCGCATCCTGGTGGTGGAAGACGAGCCCGCCATTGCCGACACCATCGTTTATGCGCTTGCCACCGACGGCTTCGAGCCTGACTGGTGCGGCACCGGCGCCGATGCGCTGAAGGCCGCTGCGGCAGCGCGCCCCCGCGCTGGCCGTCCTCGACGTCGGCCTGCCGGACACGAACGGTTTCGAACTCTTCAGCCAGCTGCGCGAAGTCGATCGCCGCGCTGCCTGCCATTTTCCTGACCGCACGGTCGAGCGAGATCGATCGCGTCGTCGGGCTCGAACTCGGGCGCCGACGATTACATGGCCAAGCCGTTTTCGCCGCGCGAACTGGTCGCGCGCGTCCGCAGCGTGCTGCGGCGGTGCAGCGCGCGGCGGCAACACCGCCGGCGCCAGCGGTCTCGGGCGTGTTCGCATCGACGACGAGAAGAAGATCGATCCGCTTTCGCGGTCGTGCCGCTGGAATTGTCTCGCACCGAGTACCGTCTGCTGAAGGTGCTGATCGAACGTCCGGGGCGCGTGTTTTCGCGCGACGAACTGATGGAGCGCGCCTGGGACGATCCCGCCGCGGCGTTCGACCGCACCGTCGACGCCCATGTGAAGGCATTGCGGGCAAAGCTGCGCGAGATCGACGAAGACGCCGACCCGATCTCGACGCATCGCGGCCTCGGCTACTCGCTGCGCGAAGACCTCGTCTGAGCCGGACTGGTTAGCGCGCGTCCTCGGCAGCAGCGCGAAGGTGCACGCCGATGTCCAAGCGTTCGCGCATCTTCCTCGGCGTGGTCGCGGTCTACATCGCGGCCGTGGTGTTCCTGCTGTATCGCGTCAGCCTCGACCTCGATCCGCGCTACCGCGAGTCGGCCGAGGACGCACTGGTCGACACGGCCAACCTGCTGGCGACGCTGCTCGAACGCCAGGCCTACAGCGGCGTGATCCAGACCGAGGAGCTCGAACGAACGCTGCAGCAACTCGTCAAGCGTCCGCTCAATGCCCGGATATTCAATGTCGAGCGCACCCGCGTCGACCTGCATGTGTACGTCACCGATGCCAACGGCATCGTGCTGTTCGATTCGGCCGGTCGCGACGTCGGTCGCGACTACCGCGCGTGGCGCGATGTCGGCCGCACGCTCGCGGGGCAGTACGGTGCCCGCACCACGCTGGCCGACCCGAACGACCCGGCGTCTGCAGTCATGTACGTCGGTGCCGCCATTCGGGAACGCGTGACACCCGATGCGGAAGACCGAGATCGTCGGCATGATCGCCGTCGGCAAGCCGATCGCCTCCTTCGCGCCGTTCATCGCGAACGCGCGCGAGAAGCTCGTGATCGTCGGCGTGATCGCGGTGGCCGCATTTGCGCTGCTGCTGCTGATGGTGACCGTGTGGCTGGTGCGGCCGTTCGGACTGCTGAGCGATGTGTGGCAGGCGCTGCGGGCACGTCCCGGCGAAGCGCGTCCGCTGATGCACTCGCTGCGCGCGGCCTTCCTCGACATGCGCGACGCGCTGGCCGGCAGAAGCTACGTCGACGAGTATGTTGCTGCGCTGACGCACGAGATCAAGAGCCCGCTGGCGGCGATCCGCGGCGCGGCGGAACTGCTGCGCGAGCCGCTGCCGGAAGATGCGCGCATCCGCTTCGTCGGTAATGTGGAGGAGCAGGTGCGCCGTGCGCAGGACCTGGTGGACCGCATGCTCGAACTGTCGGGTCTCGAGCGCCGGCGAGCGCTACAGCAATACGACACCGTGTCGCTGGCCCAGATCGCCGACGCGGTGCGCGACGAGATGACGCCAGTCGCCACGCAGCGCCACGTGGATCTTTTCATCGATGTCGACCCGGACCTGCATGTATCGGGCGACCGTTTCCTGCTGCAGCGAGCGCTCGCCAATCTGGTCCTCAATGCGATCGAGTTCTCGCCGCGCGATACGACCGTTACGGTGGACGCACAGTCGCGGCGCGGACAGATCGAGCTGACCGTGCGCGACCACGGCCCGGGCCTGCCGCCGTTCGCGCAGCAGCGAGTGTTCGAAAAATTCTTTTCGCTGCCGCGCCCGGACACCGGCCGCAAGGGCACCGGGCTCGGCCTTGCCTTTGTGCGCGAAGTGGCGACGCTGCACGGCGGCAGCGCGCGCCTCGCGAATCACTCCGACGGCGGCGCGCTGGCGACGCTCGTACTCCCGCAGCCGAAGCTTTGAAAGCTGCCCGGCCGGTTCATTCGGCATAGGCCGATCGGCCGTCTTCACGCGCTTTTCACACGGCGCACGCGCGCCGTTCGTAACCGCTTCGTCCGCCGCACGGATCGTTCGCCCATACCCGCCGAGGCGGGGAATCACGGGAGAACACGATGTCCGCGTTTCAAGTGGTCCGCGAAGGAGCCACGGTCGCCATTGAGCTCATCGCGCTGCTGTTCACGGCGCCGCAGGTGGCCGGCGCCGGCGAGGCGCGCACGCCGCCGGCCATCGTTCAACAGCACCGGGGCACCATCGAGACTACCGATGCGCAACGGCTGCACGCGATGCACTCGGCTCTCGAAGTTCACCTGCTGGGGACGCTGGCCGACATCCGCATCGTCCAGACCGTGCACAACGACACCGCCGACACGGTGAACCTCGCTACCTACCTGCCGCTCGATGACGAGCGCACCGAGCGGCTCGCTGTCAGCCGCGGCGGCCGCACGGTCGAACTGCTGCGAGCCGATGACGGGGGCTGCGGCGGCGAAGAGGACGGCCCACTCGACGGACACCTGCAGGCTACGGTCGACGAGACGATCGCCGATCTGCTGCGCTTGCCACCCGGTCAGCAAGCAACGATCGTCGTCGAAACGATCGACACCCTCGAAAGGCACGCGGGAGCCTACCGGCTCACGTTGCCGCCGACGAAGATGCCGATGTCGGCCGCAGGCTCTGCTGCTTGCGCAGGGCGACGGCGACGTGCTGCTGGTCGTTCCGCCGCCCGACGCCGACGGCCACGCGGTGCTGACCCTGCGGCCCGCGAGCGGCGAAACCGCACGGATCGCGCTCGGGCGCATCAGTGGAAACTCGGCAGCGTTCGTCGTCCCGCTGGACATCGCGCCCGACGCCCTGATGGCCGGGTCGGTCGAACTGGAAGTCGCCACGAGCACCCGCGTCATGTGGACGACGCTGCAAGCGGCACCGGTTCACGCCGCGGCGCTGCACGAGCGATCGCCTCGTTGCGCAAGGAGCCGATCGATGAATATCCGCGGCTTCCTGCGCTGCGCGCTCGCCTTGATTGCAGCGGCGCGTCGTGCTCCCGGCGATTGGCGCGCAGGCTCCGGATCATCCGGATCGCACGCAGTCGCCGTACTTCGTAGTCGATAGCGCGTCAGACGTCGATGCGCTGCCGCTGAAGGCGACGGAGGTCGCGGTCACCATCAGCGGCGTGATTGCCGATGTGCGCGTCGTCCAGCACTACCGCAACGAGGGCAACCAGCCGATCGAGGCGCGCTACGTGTTTCCGGCCTCGACGCGCGCCGCTGTCTCGGCGATGACGCTGCGCGTCGGCGACCGCGTCGTGCAGGCGCAGATCCGCGAGAAGCAGGCGGCCCGCGTCGAGTACGAAGGCGCGAAGCAGCGAGGGCAAGAGCGCCTCGCTGCTCGAGCAGCACCGGCCGAACGTGTTCCAGATGTCGATCGCCAACGTGATGCCCGGCGACGAGATCGCGGTGGACCTGCGTTACAGCGAAACGATCGTGCCCGACGAAGGCGTCTACCGCTTCGTCTATCCGACGGTCGTCGGGCCGCGCTACAACGGCGCTGCCGGGCCGCGAGAGCCACCGGCCGAGAATCCTGGATCGCGCAGCCGACACTGCGCGCCGGGCGTCGCGCCGAAGTCCACCTTCGCGCATCGCGCGTCGACGTCAACGGTCCGGTGCCGGTGCAGGAACTGCGCTCGCCGACGCATCGCTTCAGCGTCGAGCGGCGCCGGCAGCCGCAGCGTGCGCGCCTCGCTCGGCGCGGCCGCCGAGCACGGCGACCGCGACTTCGTCCTCGAGTACCGGCTCGCCGGCGACCGAGATCGCCTCCGGGCGTGCTGTTCCACGAAGGCAAGGACGAGAACTTCTTCCTGGCGATGGTCGAGCCGCCGGCACGCGTGCCGTCGAGCGCGATCGTGCCGCGCGACGTACGTCTTCGTGCTCGACGTCTCCGGGCTCGATGCACGGCTTCCCGCTCGACACCGCGAAGTCGCTGCTGCGCGGCCTGGTCGGCCAGCCTGCGCCCGACCGACACGTTCAACATCATCCTGTTCTCCGGCGGCCATTCGATGCTGGCGCCGCGCTCGCTGCCCGCGACGCGCGACAACGTCGACGCGCGCGCTGCGGTTCATCAACGCGCAGCGGCGGCAGCGGATCGACCGAGCTGCTGGCCGGCGCTGCGCGCGCGCGCTCGCGCTGCCGACCGATGCGGACCGTGCGCGCAGCTTCGTCGTCATCACCGACGGCTACGTGTCGATCGAGAAGGAGGCGATGGAGCTGGTGCGCGCCAGCCTCGGCGAGCCAACGTGTTCGCCTTCGGCATCGGCTCCGTCGGTCAACCGCCATCTGATCGAAGGCCTGGCGCGCGCCGGCGCGGCGAGGCCTTCATCGTGCTCGACCCGAGCAGGCGGCCGTCGAGGCCGACCGCTTCCGCGCCTATGTCGAGGCGCCGGTGCTCAGCCATGTCCGCGTCGCTTTCCGCGGCTTCGACGCCTATGACATCGATCCGCCGCAGGTGCCGGACCTGTTCGCGCAGCGTCCGCTCGTCATCAGCGGCAAGTTCCGCGGTGCGCCCGCCGGCGTCCTCGAGATCGAAGGCCAGACCGCCGACGGCCCATTCACTCGGTCGATCGATATCGCCGCCGTACGTCTGGCGGGACACGACACGAGCGCGCTCGCGCTGCTGTGGGCCCGCAGCCGGATCGCGACGCTGACCGACGACCAGAAGCTCGTCAACGATCCGGCCGCGGCGCCGCAGATCACTGCGCTCGGCCTGAAGTATGGCCTGCTGACCGATTACACGTCGTTCATCGCAGTCGACCGCGTCGTGCGCAATGCGGGCGGCGAACAGCGCAGCGTCGACCAGCCGCAACCGCTGCCACAGGGTGTCAGCGAGCTGGCGGTCGGCGAGGTGCCGAGCACACCCGAGCCTGAATTCGTTTCGATGGCAGCTGGCAGCGGGCGGCCTGATGTGGTGGCTGCGTCGGCGCCGGGACTGGGGAGATGCCGGTGCGCGCTGAACTGAATGCGCGCATCGGCCGCACGATGCCGTCGCCGCTATTCGGACTGCTTGTCGCGACAGGCCCGCACCCGCACGCAGCGGATGGCACCGCGCCACCGTGCCGCGCGAATGGTGGATGCCGGCGGCATTGCTGGCGGCGCTCTGGCCGCACTGGATTTACATGGCCCGCCGCACGGTCGACGGCTCCGACGAGCCGTGGGGCGTGCTGGCCGCGCTGACCGTCGGCTTGCTGCTGCTGGCGCGACCGCGCGCAGTTTGAAATGCCGTCGCGCTCTGCGTTGGTCACGGCTGCCTCGCTTGCCATTATCGCAGCGGCGAGCGAACTCGTGCTGCCGGACCTCGCCGCCGCCGCGCTGGCCATGCTGGCGCTTGCGGTCTACCTAGTGCACGCCTTGCGTCGGCCCGCGACGCCGCTGGTTCTGCTGCTGCTGCTCGCACTGCCGATCGTCGCATCGCTGCAGTTCTATTTCGGCTTTCCACTGCGACTGCTGGTCGCTCACGCGAGCGCGCTGCTGATTTCGATCGGCGGACTCGACGCAACTGCCGCCGGTGCGTCGATCGTTTACCACGGCAACACCGTGCTGATCGACGCGCCATGCGCGGGCATCGGCATGCTGTGGCTCGGCAGCTATACCGCGGCGTTCTGTCTTACCTGCAGCGCGCCGATGCATGGCGGACTCTCGTCAATGGCTTCGCCGCAGCGACGCTGGTGCTGATCGCCAACGTCGCGCGCACACCGTGCTCTTCTTCCCCGAATCCGGCCTGCGTCGCACTGGCCCGCCGGGGCGCACGAAGCGATCGGGCTGCTGGCCTTTTGCGGCGCCATCGTGCCACTGGCGCTCTTCATCGCCGGAGACCCCGATGAATGTCAGAACCTTTTACGTCGGCGCCCTGCTGGTCGCGGGCCTGATGCCGCTGGCTGCTCAGTTGTCCCGCTGGCCGGGATTCGGACGTGCCACGCAGTCGGAGCCTGCGCTAGGCGGTCGATGCGGATCAGCGCGTCGACTGGCCCACGCATTTCCGCGACCAGCCGCTGACCCAATTGCCGCTGTCCGATCTCGAACAGCGATTCGCGCGGCGCTTTCCTGGCGCCATCGCACGCTTCACCGACGGCCGAGCGCACGCTGTCCTGCGCACGTGCAACGGCCGACGCGCCAGCTGCACCCGGCGGCGGATTGCTTCAAGGCGTTGGGATACTCGATCGACCGCCCACGACCCGACGTCGACGCCGAAGGCGGGCAGTGGAGCTGCTTCGCCGCCGTCGCATGACGGATCGCGCCTGCGGGTGTGCGAGCGCATCCATGACAGCGAAGGACGAGCGTGGACCGACACCTCCGCATGGTTCTGGGCGGCGCAGTACGGCGGCGGCCCGTGGTGGGCCATCCACCGTCGTGCAGTCCGAGGCGGAGCCGCTGTGAAACGCTGGACAAAGTTTGCCGCCGGCCTCGCGCTTGTTCTTGCCATCGGCGCGACATGCCTCGCCGGTGCAGTGAGCGTCACGCTGCTGTCGAGCGGCGTGTTCTCGACGGCCGAGCCGGCGTGGACGACGCAGGTGCCGGTGCTCGGACGGTCCGTCACGGTCAATGTTTCCGGCGTGGCGCGCCTGCTGACGGCGCCCGGCGTCCCGCATGTGCTGAACGGTCGATCGCTCGCCACCCGCGTCGGTCGGATGGCTTTCCACCGTGACGGCCAGGCGCTCGTCCTCGCCGTGCGCGCCATGCTCAATCCAGCACCCGGACCTCGCGCGGTGCCCTCGTGCTGTCGCGCGTCGAACTGCGTGCCAAACGCGAGGACACGCGAGTGGAAGGACGACTCGCGATCGATGGCGTGACCGCGACATACGTTGCAACCCTTGCCCCCCATCGGATCCGTGTCCAGTGGCAGCTGCCCGAAACAGATGTCGCCGTGATCTTTCGCGCCCTCGCAACCATCGTCCCCGAGGCTGGGTTCGCCCGCATCGAAGGGACCGTGCACGCACAGGGCGTGCTGGACCTGCCTAACACCAGGAGTTCCCTCCTCTTTGGCGTGAATGGAGTGGAAGTCGGCGGTCTCGGAACGGAAGCGCTGCAGTTCGGGTGGTTCCGCATGTCCTGCGCAGGGTCCGGCGGCGCAATGCGCACGATCGTGATCGGCGATGGCGAGTGCTCATGGGTTGCGCTCGATCGCATGGGGTCGTATCTGCCGCCGGCAACGATCGCCGCCGAAGATCAGCGCTACTACGAGCATGCTGGCGTCGATGCGACGGAACTGGCCGCTCTGTTCGCGGACCTCGACGGCGCACCGCGACGCGGCGCGAGCACTTTGACTCAGCAGCTCGCTCGCACGCTGTACACGGGCGGCGAACGGACCGCAGCGCGCAAGCTGCGCGAACTGCTGTATGCACTCGAAATGGAGCGCACGCTCGGCAAGGCTCGCATCCTCGAGCTGTATCTGAACACCGTGCACTGGGGTCCCGGAATCTGCGGGGTGCGCGCGGCAGCGCGCAGCTACTTCGGCAAGAACCCCGCGCAGCTGACGCCGATAGAGGCCGCATGGCTCGCGGGCATCCTCAGCCACCCGCACGCCGCATACGCCGAGCAGTTCATTCCCCGCACGCCCGAGCGCGAACGCGCGGTCCAGGTCGTGCAGCAGATGCGCGAATTCCCACGTGGCGACCGCAGGCGCTGGGCGTCGGCCCCGTTCGCGTTCGCGCCGCCGCGTCCGTCCCGGCGCAGCGCGCACGGCATCATTTTCGGGGTCACCCAAGATTGCGGCACGACAGGTCGCGACGCCGAAAACAGTTGCTGGGGGCTACGCCTTCGATGGCGCTTGCGAGTGTCGAGGCACCGGCCGGAACGCAAGCGGCGCCCGGACGTCCGCCTCCGCTAGAGTCCCTCCCGCCACTCTGCGTTGAAGACCTTCCAGCGACCGCTGTCGCGCCGCCAGTTCGTTTCGAATTCCCAGGTCTGCCCGCGATCTGGAAGCAGTCCGGAACCACCGGTCGCGATCACCCGGACCTTGGCAAATGCCCGGTCTCCCTGGACCGCAGGTCGGTCACTGTGGCGGACAGTCGAATGCTTTCGTTGCGCAGCATTGCACCCGCCAGCACGCGACGTGCATCCTGCTTGCCGAACGCACCCGATTCGCGCGTGAAATCATCGGCCACGGGCTCGAGCGCATCGCCGACGCGATGCTGCTCGATCGCCTGCGCCATCGCGGCCACGGTGGCGCGCAGTTCCTTTTCGGGATCGCTGCGGCCGCACGCGGAGGCAAGCAGGCAGAGGACAACGGCGAGCGCGACAGTAGCGGTGCGCCGGGACACTCGTTCGATGTGCTCCACCGCGGCGAAGTCGCGCGTCGCGAGCGGTTCTCCCTCGAACTCTACAACGACGAGTGGCACGTCGAACACGGATCAACCAATCGGAAAGCGCGCGCCAACGTCGTCGACTTGCGCGGGAGTCAGCGGCCGGCAGCGTTCGTGCCGCAGCAGCATGAACAGCTTTGCCGTCTCCTCCAGTTCCTCGATCGCATTGACCGCCGTCTCCAGCGAGTCGCCGGCCACGACCGGTCCGTGGTTGGCCAAGCAGCACGGCGTGATGCCGACCGGCAAGCTCGCGGACCGCCTCCGCGAGCTCAAGTCGCCCGGCGGATAGTAGGGAACGAGCGGCAAGCTGCCGACGCGCATGACGTAGTAGGCAGTGAACGGCGGCAGCACGTCCTCGGCATCGACATCGGCGAGGCACGACACCGCCACCGAGCAGGTCGAATGCAGGTGAACGACCGCCTTCGCCGTCGCCCGCCGCGATACATGCCGATGTGCAAGAACGCCTCCTTGGTGGGCGCATCGCCGGAGACGAGCTCGCCATCGGCACCCAGCCTCGCCAGTCGCGCCGGATCCAGACTGCCGAGCTCGCGCTGGTCGGCGTCATCAGCCAGCCGTCGTCGAGGCGCGCGCTGATGTTGCCGGAGCAGCCGAGGTCAGCCCCCGCTCGAACATCGACTTCGCCGAAGCGGACGATGGCCTCGCGCAGTGCGTCTCGCTCATGGCAGCGTCGCAACGCCTGGCGAAGAAATCGCGGCCGCCGAAGTTGCCGGACTTCAATGCCAATGCCAACGCGGCTCGCCGATGCTGACGGTCCACGGCACGCCCGGCTCATCTGCGGACCCGATCGCAGCGCCTTCGAGCGCCTGCCAGCGCCGCACGACCGCGCCGGACGTCTCGCCGCCGGCGACGACGAAGCGACGAACGCCGGCCGCGCCAGTCCTGCCGCAATCTGCCGGAAGGCGGACTCGATGGCCTCTGCAGATCGCTCGCGCCCGTAGCGCTGCTGGATACGCGCGAGTTCGTCGGGCGACACCGAAGCGCTGATGACGACCGGTGCCCGAGCCAGCCGACCCAGCGCCCATTCGATGGCCTGCGCTGCCTCGCCGTCTCCCTCGATGAGCGCGGCAACGTCGAGACGCCGCATCTGCCAGTCCGTCGGCAGCGCGGCCAGCTGCTCCAACGTGGCGGACGAGCAACTCCCCGCCAGTACGACGAGCGGACCATCGACGCGTCGCAAACTGTCACCGCTCACGCGCGACCCGCGGCCGTAGCTGCGCGGCGATGCCGCTCGCCAGCCCCGCCCCGCCCGTCGTGAGAGGGAAGTCGAGCACGGCGGATCCGAGCGCTTCCAGATGCCTCTGCTCGGTGGCGTCGAGGATCGCGTGCCGGCAGCCGTCCGCACGCAGCGTGTCGAGCCGCTGCTGGATCGCGGTGGTGCCGTGCTCGACGTCATTCAATGACACGAGCCCCACGCGCCGTAGCGTCTGCGCCTGCAGCACGCGGACGAGATTGGCATCGGTCATCGGGGTCAGCGGGTGATTGCGCATGCCGGTGTCGGACAGCAGCACATCGCCCACGAACAGGTGTCCCAGATACACGGTGCGCTGGTTGCGCGGATAGGCCGGTGTCGCCGGAACGATGGCAGCGTCGAGCGCATCGGCAAGCGCATCGGTGACCGGACCGATGTTGCCCGCGGCAGTCGAATCGAAGGTCGAGCAATACTTGAAGTAGATGCGCTCGGCGCCATGGCCGCGGAGCCACGCGAGCGAATCCAGTGAGAGCGCACAGGCCTCGGCGGCGGTGACCGTGCGCGATTTCAGTGCGACGACGACCGCATCCACTTCGCCAGGGTCGAGGTCCGCCCGTGGCACGCCATTGACCTGCACGACAGAGAGCCCGGCGGTGCGCAGGTTGACCGCGACATCGGTCGCCCCGGTGAGATCGTCAGCAATGACTCCGAGGAGCATGGTTCAGTTCCCGCGCGGCCCGACCGGCCTGCGGCGGCAGACTCAGCCCAGGTTGGGCGCGAGCCAGCGTTCGAGTTCGGCTACGGATTCGCTCTTGCGGCGCGCGAGGTCTTCCAGCTGGTCGCGCCCGATGCGTCCGACATTGAAGTACTTCGCCTGCGGGTGCGCAAGATAAAAACCGCTGACGCTCGACGCCGGCATGCATCGCATAGTTCTCGGTCAACGTCATGCCGATCTCGTGCGCGCCCAGCACATCGAACATCGGGCGCTTGACCGAATGCTCCGGGCACGCGGGATACCCTGGCGCCGGACGGATGCCGCGATAGGTCTCCTTGATCAGCTCGTCGCCGGTCAAGGATTCGTTCGTGGCGTAGCCCCAGAGATCCCGGCGCACGCGCTCGTGCAGCATTTCGGCGAAGGCTTCGGCGAGACGGTCGGCGATCGCCTTCAGCATGATCGCGCCGTAGTCGTCGTGCTTCGCTGGAAGAGCGCCTCGCGTTCTCCTCGAGCCGATGCCCGACGTGACCGCAAACAGCGCCGATATGGTCGGCGATGCCGACTCGCCTTGGGCGCGATGAAATCGGCCAGCGCCTGGTTCGGGTTCGGCACGCCGTCGAGCACCGGCTTGCGGGTCTGCTGCCGCAGGCCGTGCCAGGTGAACAGCACTTCGCCGCGCGTTCTCGTCGGAGTAGATCTCGATGTCGTCGCCGACCGAATTCGCCGGATAAAAGCGCGACGCGCCGTTGGCCGTGCAGCCAGCGCTCGGCGACGATGCGCTCCAGCATCTTCTCGCCCTCGGCGAAGACCTGGCGCGCGTGTTCGCCAACGACTTCGTCGTGCCAGGATCTGCGGAAACGGGCCGTGCGAGGTCCCAGGTCTGGAAAAACGGCCCCCAGTCGATGTACTTGGCGATCATCGCCGAGATCGTAATTCCGGAACACTCGCCGCCCGATAACTTGGGCTTCGGCGGGACGTACGCCGGCCCAGTCGACCCTCGTCGCGTTGGCTCGCGCCGCCGCCAGCGTGAAATCAGCTCGGGGCCCTTCTTGCTCGCGTGCTGCTCGCGCACGCGCTGCGTACTCGGCCGTGATCTCGGCGATGTAGCTTCGACGCTGCCGTCTCTCGCTGACACCAGGTTCTGGCACACGCCGACCGAGCGGCTGGCATCGGACACGTAGACCACCGGGCCGTTGGTGTAGTTCGGCGCGATCTTCACGGCGGTGTGCACGCGGCTCGTGGTCGCGCCGCCGATCAGCAGCGGCATGCGTGAATGCCCTGGCGCTGCATCTCGCGCGCGACGTGCTGCATCTCTTCGAGCGACGGCGTGATCAGGCCGGACAGGCCGATCATGTCGGCGCCTCTCCTCGCGCGCGGTCGCCAGGATCTTCTCGGCCGGCACCATCACGCCCATGTTGACGACTTCGAAGTTGTTGCACTGGAGCACGACCGACGACGATGTTCTTGCCGATGTCGTGCACGTCGCCCTTCACCGTGGCGATCACGATCTTGCCCTTGGCCTTGGCTTCGCCGCCGGCCGCGACGTGCGCGGCCTTCTCGGCTTCGATGTACGGGACGAGGTGCGCCACCGCCTGCTTCATCACGCGCGCGGACTTCACCACCTGCGGCAGGAACATCTTGCCGCGCCGAACAGATCGCCGACGATGTTCATGCCGTCCATCAGCGGACCTTCGATCACCTCGATCGGGCGCCCGCCCGTGCCGCGATCGCAGCGCGGCACTCCTCGGTGTCGTCGACGATGTAAGTCGGTGATGCCGTGCACCAGCGCGTGCGCCAGGCGCTTCTCGCACCGGCTCGGCGCGCCAGGCGAGTCCTCGTCCCTTCCTTGCGCCGCCGGCCTTCACCTGCTCGGCGAACTTCGACCAGCCGCTCGCCGGCGTCGGGCCGGCGGTTGAGCACCACGTCCTCGACCCGCTCGCGCAGCTCGGGCTCGATCTCCTCGTACACGCCGAGCTGGCCGGCGTTGACGATGCCCATCGTCATGCCGGCCCGGATCGCGTGGTACAGGAACACGGTGTGGATCGCCTCGCGCACGGGGTCGTTGCCGCGGAAGCTGAAGCTGACGTTGCGAGACGCCGCCGCTGACCTTGGCGTACGGCAGGTGCTGCCGGATCCAGCGCGTCGCCTCGATGAAGTCGACCGCGTAGTTGTTGTGCTCCTCGATGCCGGTGGCGATCGCGAAGATGTTCGGGTCGAAGATGATGTCCTCGGGCGGAAAGCCCACCTGCGTCGACCAGCATGCGGTAGGCGCGCTGGCAGATCTCGATCTTGCGCTCGTAGGTGTCGGCCTGGCCCTGCTCGTCGAACGCCATGACGATCGACCGCGGCGCCGTAGCGGCGCGCCAGCTTGCGCCTGGCGCATGAACTTCGTCCTCGCCTTCCTTCAGCGAGATCGAGTTGACGATGCCCTTGCCCTGCACGCACTTCAGTCCCGGCCTCGATGACGCTCCACTTCGAGCTGTCGATCATCACCGGCACGCGCGGCGATGTCGGGCTCGCAGGCGATCAGGTTCAGGAACCGCGCCATCGCCGCCTGGCCGAATCCAGCATCGCCTCGTCCATGTTGATGTCGATGACCTGCGCGCCGTTCTCGACCTGCTGGCGCGCGACGATCAGGCCTCCTCGTACTTGCCCGTCGAGGATCAGCCGCGCGAAGGCCTTCGAGCCGGTGACGTTGGTGCGCTCGCCGACGTTGACGAACAGGCTCTCGTCGCCGATGTTGACCGGCTCCAGTCCCGAAAGCTGCATCAGGCGGTCGGTCGCCGGCACGGTGCGCGGCGGCAGGCCGTCGATGGCGGCTCGGCGATCGCGCGGATGTGATCCGGCGTGGTGCCGCAGCAGCCGCCGGCGATGTTGACGAAGCCCGACTTGCGCGAACTCCAGCAGCAGGCTCGAGGTGACTCCGGCGTCTCGTCGAAGCCGGTCTCGCTCATCGGGTTCGGCAGCCCGCGTTCGGATAGACACTGACGAAACGTATCGGCGACGCTCGCCAGCTCTTCGATGTACGGGCGCATCAGCGCCGCGCCGAGCGCGCAGTTCAGGCCGACCGACATCGGCTTCGCGTGGCGCACCGAGTGCCAGAACGCCTCGACGGTCTGGCCCGACAGCGTGCGGCCCGAGGCGTCGGTGACGGTGCCGCGAGATCATCACCGGCACGCGCGTCGCCGCGTCGTTCGAACTCGGTCTCGATCGCGAACATCGCGGCCTTGGCGTTCAGCGTGTCGAAGATCGTCTCGACCAGCAGCAGGTCGGCGCCGCCGTCGAGCAGCCCGCGCGCCTGCTCGCCGTAGGACTCGCGCCAGCTGGTCGAAGGTGACGTTGCGCGCGCCGGGGTCGTTGACGTCGGGCGAGATCGATGCGGTCTTCGGTCGTCGGCCCGAGCGCGCCGGCGACGAAGCGCGGCTTGTCCGGCGTGTCGAACGCGTCCGCGGCCTCGCGTCGCGATGCGCGCCGCCGCGACGTTCATCTCGTAGGCCAGGTGCCCCAGCCCGTAGTCGTCCTGCGCGATGCGACGTCGCGCCGAAGGTGTTGGTCTCGATGATGTCGGCGCCGGCCGCGAGATACTGCTCGTGGATCTCGCGGATGACCTCCGGCCGCGTCAGCACCAGCAGGTCGTTGTTGCCCTTCAGGTCCACCGCATGGTCGCGCGAAGCGCTCGCCGCGATACTGCGCCTCGGTGAGCCGGTAGCGCTGGATCATCGTGCCCATGGCGCCGTCGAGGATCAGGATGCGGCGCGCGAGCAGTTCCCTCAGGCGGTCCTCGGTCGCAGGCGGCGAAGTCGATGCGGGCGTCGTCATCAGTGGCTTTCGGCAGGGCCCGCCATTGTAGAGGCGCAGCCCGGGCCGCCCCGGACCGTGCCGTCATGTGTTCATAACCGCAGCTCAGCCGCGCGGCGGACAGTCGGCGGCTAGCGTGCCTCGACCAGAGTTGAAGCCCCGTGCTGCGCGGAACGTTCCAGCGAATCCGGCACGCTGGGCTGGGTCACGGCGGTCCCGCGACGAATCAGGTCCGCGGCACGCTCGGCAATCATCACCACCGGCGCATTGGTGTTGCCCGAAACCAGCGTCGGCATCACGGACGCGTCGACGACACGCAGCCCATCGATACCGCGCACCCGCAACTGCGTATCGACCACGGCCCGGTCGTCCGATCCCATGCGGCAGGTGCCAACCGGGTGATAAATCGTGTCGGCTCGCTCCCGGATCGCGGCGCGAATCTCGTCGTCGGTACGCACCGCACCGAAGTAAAGCTCACGCGACGGATCGGCGCCGCCGAACGGCGCAAAGGCGGGCTGAGAAAAGATGCGACGCACCAGTTTGAAACCACGCACCATCGTCTCGAGGTCGTCAGCGTCCGATAGATAGCCCGGATCGATCCGCGGCGCCTCGCGGGCGTCACGCGAGGCCAGCGTCAGCGTGCCCCGGCTCTTCGGCCGCAGCGGACACGAATGGCAACTCATGCCGTGCCCCCAATGCATCTTGCGGCTGTGGTCGTCGACCATGCCGATGACGAAATGCAGCTGCACGTCAGGCCGCGTCAGCTCTGGCAGCGTTCGAACGAACGCACCGGCCTCGGCGAAGTTCGACGTCAGCAGTCCGCGCCGCTCGCGCCGCCAGCGCTGTATCGCACGCATCAGCTTGATGGCACCGACCGGCGACAGACCGAGCAGATCGGTGTCGTCGACGCGGCGGTTGATGATGACGTCCAGGTGATCGTGCAGATTGCGGCCGACCGGGAGATCGGCGACGACTTCGATGCCAAACTGCCGCAATTCCGCAGCCGGGCCTACACCCGAGACCATCAACAGTTGCGGCGACTGCAGGGCGCCGGCCGTGAGCAGCACCTCGCGCCGCGCCCGCAGCGTTCGGCGTACGCCGCCCTGGTCGAACTCCACCCCGACCGCGCGCCGTCCGTCGAACAGGATGCGTGTTGCGATGGCGCCAGTTTCGATGCTTAGGTTGGCGCGCGTGCGTGCCGGATCCAGATAGGCGCGTGCGACCGACCAGCGCTCGCCATTCTTCTGCGTGACCTGGTAGTAGCCGACACCTTCCTGCGTTGGGCCGGCGAAGTCCTCGTTGCGCGGCAGGCCGGCCTGCAGGCCAGCCTCGATGAAGCGCGCGGCAAATGGGTGCGGCGAACGCAGGTCGGCGACATTCAGCGGCCCACCGACCCCGTGCCAGGCACCGGCACCGCGTTCGTTGTTCTCGGACTTGAGGAAGTACGGAAGGACGTCCTGCCAGGCTCCAGCCCGTCGCGCCACCGGTGGCCCAGTCGTCGTAGTCCTCGCGCTGCCCGCGCAGGTAGATCATGGCGTTGATCGATGAGGAACCGCCGAGTCCCTTGCCGCGCGGCTGGTAACCGACGCGCCCGCCGAGTCCCGGCTGCGGCACCGTCGAAAACGCCCAGTTGCAGGCGTTGCCGGTTGCGCATATGGACCAGTGCACCGGTGGGCACGCGGTTGAGTACCCCGTCGTTCGACCCGCCGGCCTCGAGCAATGCAACTGTTGCCGTCGGATCTTCTGACAGACGAGCAGCAAGCACGCAGCCGCCCGATCCGCCACCCACGACGATGTAGTCGAACTCCACCATGCCTCCCGTCAACGCCCGTACTCGCGGACGTCGCTTTTCTCTTCTATTGGCGAATTGTCGCGCCGACCGGACGACGCCGGGGCGCCGCCACTAGACCCGATCCTCGAAACTTAGGTGGTGAAGCGAACGAGGCGCGCCGCCGTGCGGCGGCACTGTTCGCAGGTCGAATAACGTTTGACCGACGGCCTCAGTGCAGGACGACGGGTTGGGTCATCAGTCCGCTGAAACCCTGCAGAAAGGCATCGACATCGTCTGCGCTGGGTCCCTGTTCGATCAACTCCTGGACGCTCTTGCGGAAGTTCTCTGCGTCCTGGCCGCCGAGGAAGATCTCACGCCGCAACTGCTTGTCCATGATCTCGTAGCCTCCGATCGCGCGATCGCCCTCGTGGCTCGAGCCTTCGAACTCGAACACGCAGTATTGCGGGCTGTTGTAGATGATCGTGACCGACATCGGCAGTGTCCTCTCTTGGTCCATGGCGGGCTCCGGCGCGAACTTTCGCGCAGGCTTACCAGCAATATCGGTACCGCCCCGGCAGATTCAAGCCAATCCCTGGGGTTCCAATATTTGAGGGGATCGGATCGAGAGTAAACGCTAACTGTTGACTTTAAGGAAAGCCTGCAGGAGAGCATTGAAGCGGGCGGGCTGCTCCAGGTTCGCGAGGTGCGCCGCGGCGGTGATGACTTCGAGCCGGGAGCCGTCGATCGCGCGGACGATGTCTTCGGCCATCGCCGGCGGCGTGCCCTGGTCGTCGGCACCGACGATGACCAGTGTCGGGCAGTCGATGGTCGGCAGCCGTGCGGTCAGGTCGATATGGGAGATGGCGTGCGCGCAGCCGATGTATCCCGCGACGGGCGTAGCCCGGATCTTGGCGGCGATTCCGGCTACCGTTTCGATGTTGCGTTCGCGGAAATCTGCAGTGAACCAGCGCTCCAGCGTGCTTGGCACCAGCGCGTTCATGCCTTGCGAGCGAACCAGCGCGATGCGTTGCTCCCAGACGGGACGTGCGTCGGCCGGATAGCGGCTAGTGGTGTCGGCCAGCGTCAGCGACGCCATGCGCAGCGGGACACGGAGCGCGAGCTGCTGGCCGATCATCCCGCCCATCGAGAGGCCGACGAAGTGAAAGCGTTCGATGCCGAGCCCATCGAGCAGAGCGTGCACGTCGGCGGCCAGCTGGTCCATCGTGTATTCGCCCGGCGGCGCGTCCGAGGCGCCGTGGCCGCGCGTGTCGAACCGCAGCACGCGGAAATTGCGCAGCGCCTCCATCTGTGGATCCCACATCGTGTGGTCGCACGCGAGCGAGTGGCTCATCACGACCCACGGCGCCGTGGGCGTCGTGCCGTCGATCCGGCAGGCGAGTTCGATGCCATGGACTTGGGCTTTCTGCAGCATGACGGTCACTCCAGTTCAAAACGCACGCCCAGACTGCCGTCAGCCAGCAATGCCCGCACGCGCGCCAGATGGTCGCCGTTGGCCAGCACCAGCAGTACTGCTTCGGGCCGCACCGCACGCACCATGCGGATCAGGCCGACGCGCAACGGCACTTGTCCCAGGCAGCAGACACAGCCCGCGCCGAGCCTCGTCAGGGGCACCTCGGGCTGAAGATCGAGCACGCTGAATGCGCCTTCGACGACAACCGCGCGACGTGACTCGGGCCTTGCCGCCAACCAAGTTTCGACGGCTTGTTGCACATCGCCAGCGCCGACAACCACCGAGGCCTTCATCAGCGGCGCCAGAACTCCGGCGTGAACAGCACCAAGACAGAGAACATCTCCAACCGCCCGATCAGCATGGCGAAGGTGCAAACCCAGGTCTCGAAGTCGTTCAGAACTGCATAGTTCGACGCCGGACCCACCTGGTTCAGGCCCGGCCCTGTGTTGTTGACGCACGCCACGATCGCGGTGAACGCCGTGATGACGTCCAGCCCGGACAGCAGCAGAAGGAAGGTGAGCCAGATGATCGCCGCGCCATAGATGAGCATGAACGCCAGTACCGCGAAGATCACCTTGTTCTCGAGCACCTGTCCGCCGACGATGACCGGATTCACCGCGCGCGGATGAAGGATGCGGGTGAACTCGCGGCGCGCCTGCTTCAGGAGGATCAGGCCGCGGATCATCTTGATCCCGCCACCGGTCGACCCCGCACAGGTCGCGAAGCCGCACAGGAAGAGCATCAGCACCGGCGCGAAGATCGGCCACTGGTTGTAATCGGTGCTGGCGTAGCCAGTGGTCGTGGCGATCGAGACCACGTTGAACGCCGCATAGCGCAGCGCCTGCCATTGGTCGCTGTACACCTCGCTGCGGTAGAGAAAGGCGGCCACCGCCAGGCAGGACGCGACCAGCGTGAACAGATACGCCATGGCCTCGGGATCGTTCCAGTACGGCACCAGCGACTTGCGGCGCCAGGCGACGAAGTGCAGAGAGAAGTTGAAACCGGCAATCGTCATGAATACGACTGCCGTGTAGTCGATCAGCGGGGAGTCGAAGTAGCCGAAGCTCGCATCGTGCGAGGAAAAGCCGCCCAGCCCCATCGTCGAGCACATGTGCATGAAGGCGTCGCTCCACGACATGCCGGCCCAGCGGTAGGCGAGAAAGCAGACGACCGAAATGCCGAAGTAGATCGAGTACAGCGCCTTGGCCGTGTCCGCGATTCGCGGCGTGAGCTTGCTCTCCTTGAACGGACCCGCCGTTTCCGCCTTGAAACACTGCGCCCCACCCACGCCCAGCAAGGGCAGGATCGCAACCACCAGAACCAGGATGCCCATGCCGCCCATCCACACCAGCAGGTGCCGCCAGACGTTGATCGACAGTGGCAGCTGGTCGAGTCCGCTCAAGACGGTGGCGCCGGTCGTCGTCAGGCCCGACATCGCCTCGAAGTAGGCGTCCGTAAAGCTGAGACCCTGAATGTGCAGCAACAGAGGCAGCGTCGCGAACGCCGGCAGGACCGTCCAGCACAGGGTCACCAGCAGGAAGCCGTCACGCGGTTGCAACTCGCGGCGAAAACGTCGGGTCGCGAGCAAGAGGCACCCGCCAGAGGCGGCGGTGATCAGCAGCGAGAGGTCGTAATCCTTCTGCGTGACTTCGCCGAAAACGAACGAGACGCCGAGTGGAACCAGCATCGTCCCGGCGAAGATCAGCAGGACGTATCCGAGGACGTTGAAGACCGGAAGTATGGAACGCGCGAACGCCTGCATGGTGCCACCGTAACTGCGCGCGGATTATGCGCCGGAGGATCTGACCGTTCAGCGAATAGACGTCGCGAGGAAGCTCCGCCGCGCATCCAGATTACTTGCCGTACACCATGCTCGGGATCCAGAGCCCAATCTGCGGAAACATGTAGAGCATGAAGATGGCGACGACCTGGATTCCCATGAACGGCATCATGCCGGCGAAGATCTGGTTCAGCGTCACGTGCGGTGGGCTCACACCCTTCAGATAGAACGCCGCCATCGCCACCGGCGGCGAGAGGAAAGCCGTCTGCAGGTTCAACGCCACCAGCAGGCCGAAGAACAGCGGATCGACACCGAACTTGTCGAGCAGCGGCACGAAGATCGGCATGAAGATCACGATGATCTCGGTCCACTCCAGCGGCCAGCCGAGGATGAAGATGATCACCTGCGACAGCAGCAGGAACTGGGTCTTCGACAGGTTCATCGACAGGACCCACTGCTCCACCAGTTGCTGCCCGCCGAGCAGCGCGAACGCCGCCGAGAAGATCGCCGAGCCGACGAACAGCCAGCACACCATCGCGCTCGTCTTCGCGGTCAGGAACGACGATTCACGCAACGTGTCCATCAGCTTCGCCTGCCGCAGTGCGAGGATCGACCATGCGGCGATGCCGATGATCGCGATCAGCCCGAACCACGTCGGCACGTTCGGCACAACGCCGGCGAGCGCAAGCCGGAACCAGACGATCGAGGCCAGGAACGGCACCCACAGCGGAACCCAGACGAGCAGTATTTTCCGCATCCGGGCACTGGGATAGTTGATCAGCATGTAGACGGCGGCAAGCACGAAGCCGCCGAAGCTTCCGATGGCAGCTGCCTCGGTCGGAGTCGTCAAGCCGAACACGATGGAGCCCAGCACCGCGAGAATCAGCACGACCAGTGGGAAGAACGACGCCAGCAGCATGCGGAAGATCTCTAGCCGCTTGATAGAGAAGATCGCGTAGAAGATTGCCAGCGCCAGCGTGCCAACGCCGAGCGCGATCCAGAAGCCGATCGAAGCGGGTTGAGCCTTCGGCGCTTCCGCGGCGGCGGTCGGGGCACCTGGTGCGGCCGTCGGGGCAGCGCCAGCGGCGCCGGGCGGTTCCTTGACGTCGGCGCCAGGAGGCTCTGTCACGCCGCCGGACGAAGGCGGCTCCTGCACGCCCTCCGGCTCGGCAAGGCCACCGGCTTCGCGCGATTCCCCCATGCCGGTCGACGAGTCCATCTGCTGAAGCGTGGAGGCCGCCTCGGGCGGGGTCGTCACCGCGATGTAAGCCTCGGCCATCACGAACGCGAAGAAAAGCAGCGGTGTCAGCGTGATCACCGCTTGTTTGGCCAGATCGCCTGTCTTGATGTTCGCGTTACGGCGTCCCATAAACGCACCAAGCACCGCCGGCAAAGCGCGCTTGCTGCCATCTGAAGACAGAGCCTCGAGCACCGGCGGCAGCTTGACCTTGCGGCCCTCTTCCGACAGCGGCGGCGCCATATGCGGCCAGATCTTCGCGACGACGATGACATAGCCGACGTACAAGCCGGCCAGCATGATTCCCGGGAGGAACGCGCCGGCATAGAGCTGAACGACCGACACGCCGGCCGTCGCTCCATACACGATCAGCATCACCGACGGCGGAATCAGGATCCCCAGGCAGCCGCCGGCCGTAATGACTCCCGCGCCAAGCTTCGTGTTGTAGCCGGCCTTCAGCATCGCGGGGAACGCGAGCAGGCCCATCAGCGTGACGACCGCGCCGACGATGCCGGTCGCCGTCGCGAACACCGCGCAGGTCACCAGCGTGGCGACGGCCAGGGAGCCCGGGATACGCGCCATCGCCAGGTGCAACGACTTGAAAAGCTTCTCGATCAGGTTTGCGCGCTCGACCAGGTAGCCCATGAAGACGAACAAGGGGATCGAGATCAGCACGTCGTTGCTCATCACCTTGAAGGTCGACTGCACGAAGAGGTCGAGTGTCTTCTCGATGTCCTTGTCGTACGAGAGCCACGTGAAGATGATCCCCATTCCCATCAGCGTGAAGGCGGTGGGAAATCCCATCATGATCGCCACAACGACCAGCGACAGCATCAGCAGGCCGAGGTGCCCACGGGTGATCGTCTCGGCCGAAAGCAGGATGTAGAGCGCGCCGGCGACGAGGATCGCCATCAGCGTGAAGCCGAACCAGAGTTCCTTGCGGATCTTCATGTCGGCTCCCGCTCGTGCGCGACCACCGCAGCGTCGGCCGCCAGGATGTCCTCGTCCTTGACGTGGACCATCTGCTTCAGTTTGTCGACGTCGACCTCCTCCACGTCCTCGATTCGGCTCGGCCACTCGCCGTCACGGATGCACAGCACGCAGCGAATGATCTCGACCACCCCCTGTATCAGCAACAGCGCCCCGGCGACCGGGATCACGAACTTGAACGGATAAATCGGCAACTGTTCAGCCGAAAAGGTCTGCTCGCGGATCGCGAAAGAATCGTGAAAGTAGCCCCAGCCCGCATAGGTCAGCGCGATGACGCCCGGCAGGAAGAACGCGATGTACAGGATCAGGTCGACCCAAGCCTGGGTGCGCGGGCGGAAGAACCCGTACAGCACGTCGCCGCGCACGTGGTTGTTCTTTGCCAGCGTGTAGGCGCCCGCCATCATGAAGAGCGTCCCGTACAACATGATCTGGGCGTCGAGCGCCCACGCGTGCGGCTTGTTCAGGACATAGCGCGAATACACCTCCCACGTGATCAGGATCGTCAGTCCGACAATCAGCCAGGAAAAGAGCTGGCCAAAGAAGGTCGATATCTTGTCCACCGTCAGCAGGAAGCGTTGCATCGAATCCTCGCCTGGAACCGCGGCCGCCTGCGGGCCGTTCGCACCGCCTGAAAACAGGCAGGCGACGCAAGGCGTCGCCTGGCCGACCAAAAAAAACCCGGCCGCGGGGGCCGGGTTGTCCAGCTCAACTCAGGTCTTCTTGGGCGCGGCCTGGCGTGCGAAATAGTGGTTGTAGGCCATCCGGTAGTCGACGTTGTAGTCGAAGCCATAGCGACACGACCGCTCAGCGAACGCCTTCATCGAATCGAGCACCTTCTTGAAGTGTGGGTTCTCGGCTGACTTCGCCTCGATCAACTTGTCCCACACTTCGAGCTGATTGCGCAGGATCGCGTCGGGCGTCTTGTAGAAGCTCACGCCGTCCTTGGTCCGCAGGTTGATGTAATCCTGCGAGTAGCGGTCGGCCGCCTTCCAGCTCATGTCCGCACTCGACGCCTGCACCGCGTAGTCGATGATGTGCTTCAGATCCTGCGGCAGAGCGTCGTACTTGGTCTTGTTGAACAGCACTTCGAACTGTTCGCCCGACTGGTGGAAGCTCTGCAGCATGCAGACCTTCGAGACATCGGGAAAGCCGAGCAGCCGGTCGGAGCTCGCGTTGTTGAATTCCGCGCCATCGATCAGGCCGCGGTCGAGCGCTGGCACGATTTCGCCGCCGGGCAGCGGATTCACCGCAGCGCCTTGCGCCGTGTACATGTCGACGGCCAGGCCGACGGTGCGGAACTTCATGCCCTTGACATCCTCGACCTTGGTGATCGGCTTCTTGAACCAGCCGAAAGGCTGGGTCGGCATCGGTCCGTACAGGTAGGAAACGACATTCAAACTCAGGCTCTTGTAGATGTCATCGAGGATCTGCCTGCCGCCGCCGTAGTAATGCCATGCCAGCACCTGATTGGCGTCCATCCCGAAGGCCGGTCCCGAACCCCACAGCGCGACCGCCGAGTTCTTGCCGTACCAGTACGCAACGACGCCGTGGCCACCGTCGAGCGTGCCCTTGTTGACCGCGTCGAGCAGCCCAAACGCCGGGACTACCGAGCCCGCCGGCAGCAATTCGATCTTCAGGCGGCCGGCCGACATGTCGTTGACCTTCTTGACGAAGTCGCTGGCGAACTCGTGGAAGATGTCCTTCGTCGGCCAGGTGCTCTGGAAACGCAGCGTGGTGGTCTGCGCCTTCGACACCATTGGGAACCCAAGCGCCGCCGTGCCTGCAGTGGCCGCTGCGGCCGTGGATAAAAACGACCGTCGCGTCGGCACAGCGTCCTTGCTCTTGATGAATTTCATGCTTGTCTCCTTGGCAAAAAACAGCTTTCGATCTGCGACGTGCCCGGTCCGAGACCGACTTTGATAGGCGCGGCTGGTTTCTTTGGAATCGCAGGCTAGTGCCGCTAACAGGGCATTCTATTGAATCGCGACTGGCGGGGGAAACGATTCCGTCAGAGATTAGGGAAATCACACACGCCGCACGTCTCTTCGCCGCGGCGCAGCAACAGCTCAGAAGAATCCGACACCCACAGTAAAGAGGCGCTCAACCCGCTGAATCAGCCGCTTGTTCTCGACGAACACGATCAGGTGATCTTCCGGTTCGATGATCGTGTCGTGGTGAGCCATCAGCACTCGCGTCCGATCACCCTGCCCGCGCACGACAGCGCCGAACGTGACGCCGCGCGGCAACTCGATCTGCTCGATGCTCTTGCCGATGACGCGCGAAGTGCGGGCGTCACCGTGCGCGATGATTTCGAGCGCCTCGGCCGCGCCGCGCCGCAGGCTGTGTGCGGCCACGACGTCACCGCGCCGGACGAACTTCAGCACGGCCGACAGCGTTGCGTACGATGGCGAAATCGCGATGTCGATCTGGCCGCCCTGCATCAGGTCGCCGTAGCTCTTGCGATTGATCAACGAGATCACGCGGCGGGCTCCAAGCCGCTTGGCCAGCAACGAGGCCATGATGTTGTTCTCGTCGTCGTTGGTCAGTGCGATGAAGAGATCCGTTTCGTCCACGCCTTCCTGCAGCAGCAGGTCTTCGTCCGTCGCATCGCCGTTGAGGACGATCACGCTGGCGGACAGCTGGTGCGCGAGGACCTCGGCACGCCGCTTGTTGGCCTCGATGATCTTTACGTTGAAGCGCTCGGGAGTGTCCAGCCCTTCGCCGGTGTCCAGCGCCCGCGCCAGCCGCAGCCCGATGTTGCCGCCACCCGCCAGCATCACGCGTCGAACCGGCTTGTCCATGCGTCGCAGCTCGCTCATCACCGTGCGGATGTTCTGCGAGTCGGCAAGGACGAACACCTCGTCGTCCTGCTGGACCATCGTGTCACCGTCGACCCGCACGCTCGCCCCCTCGCGAAAGATTGCGACGATGCGCGCATCGACGTTCGGCAGGTGACGCCGCAGCTCCTTCACGGGGTGCGACACCAGCGGACCTCCCGCGAAGGCACGCACCGCGATCAGGCTGGCGCGGCCATCGGCGAACTCGAGTACCTGCAGCGCCTCCGGGAATTCGATCAACTTCAGTAGATAGTCGGTGACGGTCTGCTCGGGGAAGATCACGTGGGTCGCACGGAAGCCCTCTTCGCCGATCAGCTTCGGATGCTCGCGCAGCTCGACGTTGCGCACCCGCGCGATGCGCGTCGGGATGTTGTACAGGTCAGCCGCGACCTTGCAGGCAACCAGGTTGGTTTCGTCGCCGGCAGTCACCGCAATCAGCATGTCGGAGTCCTCGGCTCCGGCCTGATGCAGCGTAGACGGCAACGCGGCGTTGCCCACGATTCCGCGCAGGTCGAATCGGTCCTGCAGGTCCGCCACGCGCGCCGGATCGGAGTCGATCACGGTGATGTCGTTGGCCTCGGACACCAGGCTTTCCGCCACGGAGGATCCGACCTTACCGGCACCGATGATGATGATTTTCATGGACGCCCGCCGCGCAGGGGCACCGATAGCTCTGTGTCAGTCGTCGTAATCGTCACGCTGGACATAGACGGGCGGCGGCACGGCCACATCGGGCGCAATGGCGGCTGCCACAGGCGCCACCGCCTCCTGCAGACGCTCGCGCCGCGCACCGCGCGCCAGTTCGATGCCGAGCTGCTTGAGCTTGCGGTACAGGTGCGTCCGTTCGAGCCCGGCGCGCTCTGCCACGCGGGTCATGCTGAAGTTCTCGCGCGCCAAGTGGAACTCGAAGTAGACGCGCTCGAACTGGTCACGCGCCTCGCGTAACGGTTGGTCGAGTGGTACGCCGTTATGTGTGTCGGCCGAGGCGCTCACCGACGCAGGTTCGACGGCGGCCACCACTGGAACGTCCTCTACCGATGTGGGAATGAACGCCGCCGGCATCGGCAACGGCGGCCGCAGGTTACGCATCATGCGCCCACGCTCGAGGCCAGAACGCACGGACGACAACAGACGTGCCATCGAGATCGGCTTTTCCAGGAACTCGAGCGCGCCAAACCGGGTGGCCTCGACCGCGGTGTCGATCGTCGCATGGCCCGACATCATGATGACGGGCATCGTCAGCTGTCCGAGCGAGGCCCACTCCTTGAGCAGCGTCACGCCGTCGGTGTCGGGCATCCAGATGTCGAGCAGCACGAGATCGATCGACTCGCGCATCCGCGCGTCGCGGGCGCGCGCGGCATTCTCGGCAGTGAACACCGAGTGCCCTTCGTCCGAGAGGATCTCCGAGAGCAGCTCGCGGATTCCGACTTCGTCGTCGACAACAAGGATGGTCGCCATGGTCCTACCGAACTTGTCCCCGCCCGCGGGTCGGTGCGCCACACGCGTACAGGCCTGCCACCATCGGGCGACTCCGGGCGCGGGACATTGAATGCAATCGTGTCATCGGTTCGTCGCGCCTGCACCGCTCAGGCGGCGCGGCGCGTGGGCTGGCCAGCGACCTCGAGACCGGGCCAGCCGACGGAAAACAATGGTCACGATCGCGCCGCCGGCATGCCCTACGCCGGCTCCGCCGCTGCGGTTGACTACCTCGATGTGTGCGCCGTGTTCGTCGATGATCTTCTTCACCATGGCCAGTCCGAGACCCGTGCCGCTCGGCTTGGTTGTTACATAAGGCTCGAATGCACGGCGAAGTATATTCGCCGGGAACCCAGGCCCGTTGTCCTCGACGGTGAACCGAACGGCCCGGACCACTCCGGCGCTTTCGACAAATCTCGGCAAGTTCGGTGCGCGCCACGATGCGCGCATCGGCACGCCCGGCCAGCGCCTCCTGCGCGTTGCCGACCAGGTTGTGGATGACCTGCCGCATCTGTGTCGCGTCGCCTTCGATCTGAGGCAGTTCAGACGCCAGCGCGAGTACCAGCGGCGCACCCGCCGTCCGGTACAGCGTCGCGATCTCCTCGATCAGCGCGTTGAGGTCGAGGGGCAACAGCCGCGCGGGAGGCACGCGTGCATATTCTCGAAAATCGTCGACCATGCGCTTCATCGCCGCCACCTGATTGACGATCGTCGACGTGCCGCGCCGGAGAACGTCGGCCTCGCCCCCCGGGCAGCTTGTCGACCAGCTTCATCTGCAGGCGCTCCGCCGCCAACTGGATCGGAGTCAGCGGGTTCTTGATCTCGTGTGCAAGGCGGCGCGCCACTTCGCCCCAGGCGACCGCGCGCTGTGCCGAGATCACCTGCGTGATGTCGTCGAACACAATCACGTAGCCGATGCCGACTTCGAGCGGCAGACGCGAACCACGCGCAAGCAACAGCAGGGGCTCCATCAACGTGCCGCCCACTCGGTCGCTTCACCTCGATCTGCTGCTGCCAGGAGTCGCGCGGAGTTCCGGGCCAGTGCCTGCTCAGCGAAGCCCGCCGGCAAAAGCGGCTGCCAGGGCGTGGTCCAATTCCTTCAGCGGACGCCCGATCTCGTCATCGAGTCCGCGGTCAAGAATTCGCGACGCACCGAAGTTGGCCGTCACCAGGCGAAATTCATGGTCGAGGACGATCACACCGGCAGACAGGTTCGCGAGCACGCGTTCGAGGTACGTCTTCGCGTTCTCCACCTCGCGTTGCTTGGCCTCGACTGCATCGCGCGCGTCGGTCAGCTGCCGCGTCATCGCATTGAACGACTGCGTCAGCAGATTCAGCTCGTCGCTGCCGGGGAACTCGCGCACCGGCGCGTAGTTGCCTTCTGCAACCGCCTTCGTACCGTCGGCAAGCTGCAGCAGCGGCGCGGTCATCGAGCTCGCCAGCAGCACGCTGCCGGCGATCGCGGCGAACACTGCCAGCAGCAGGGTGAGCGTCAGGGTAAGGCCATAGATGGTTTTCAACCCGCTGCGTGACAGCGACAGCTCCTGGTAGTCGCGGTAGCCGTTTTGCAGCGCCTCGGCGTTCGCGGCGATCGTCGCCGGCACTGGCTGGATGAGCTGCAGGAAGCGCTGGTCGGCGCCGCTCGCCATGCCCTCGGCGAACACATTCGGACCTGCGCCTCCCAGCGCTTCGCGCAGGCGACCACCGGTCAAATCGACAAGCGGCAGCAGCGAACCACCGGCCGCTGCCGCCGCCGGTGCCGGAATCGGCACGATCACGCGGGTCCGTAATCCCTGGCGCTCCTCGGCCGCACCCGGCTCGCCTTCGATGACGGAAAACAAACGCTGCGTGCGAGCCTGCCGCAACTCGCCGGGCTTCGGTATTTCGGGAACCAGTTCTGAAACCTGCGCGCCGCTCGCGCCGATCAGTTGCCCATTTGCGCCGACCAGCAACGCCTCGCTGATACCGGCCTGTTCGCGCAGGCGATTGAGTTGCGCCAGCTGCGCCGTTTCGGGGACATCGGCCAGCTCCAGCGCCCAGGCGCGCGCCTTGGCCGTCACGTCGCTCTTGAGATTGTCGAGCGCCGCACGCCCGAGCGTCAGTCCCGATTCAAGCGCACGGTCGACTCGCACGTCGAACCACGACTCGATCGAACGCGCCAGAAACTGGGTCGAGACGATGTAGATCAGTACACCCGGCAGCAGTCCCATCAGCGCGAAGGCCACCGCAAAGCGCGTGGTCAGTCGCGCACCGAACCGCTTGAGACGAAGCCGCTTGATGAGGCGACGCACGAGCACCAGTACCAGGACCGCGAGCGCCGCCGCAATCACCCCGTTGACCGCCAGCAGAACCGGATAGTGTTTCTCGAAGAAAGCCGTGTTGCCGCTGGCCGATGCCAGAATGAACAGCAGCACGCCCGACAGAGCAATGGCGAAGAGCAGTCCGTAACGTAGGACGCGCGACATCTCAGGCAGACTGCCCGCGCATGCGAGCCATCGGCCGGCTCGCCGCGCACCGTGCCCGGACCATATCCAAGGCGAGGTCAGTCGGGCCGCGCGCCATCAGGATCGCCCGCTTCATTGCCTTAGCGCGCCAGTTCCGCCGGCACCGCAAGCTCGCGCCAGTCGGAGGCGAGGCTCCACTCGCGGCTGGTGATGGCGTTGACCTGGAACGGTTTGGGAAGCTGGCTCACGTCGAGCCGCATGCGGACCTGCGCCTCGTAGCTGTCCCCCGGCGTGAGCATGCCCTTTTCGATGACCTTCCACTGCCGCACGCTCTTCAGCAGTCCCAGGGCCTCTTCCAGCGAGTCGAAAGGCTGCGACAGTCCGCCGCGCGCAAGCCGGAACTGGCGCGTCAGCGGGCTGTAGGAGAGCCTGTACGTCAGCGTGGCGCTGCTGACCTTGCGGTCCAGCCAGTACCAGCGTTTGCGGTACAGCTCGAACTCGGTGTTGAAATAGATGGCGATGCCCTTTTGCACCGCTTCCTCGAGCGCCTGGGGCATTTCGAACTCGAAGGTGGCGTTGAGCACAACGCCACCCGCCCCGGCCGGTGCCGTCTCCAGTGCGGCGGCGATAACCCCGATGCGCTCGTCGGCGTGCGCCGGCAGCGTGCCGCCCAGCATCAGCAGCGCGATGACGAAGCCGCGCAGCACAGTAACGAGGTTCATCGGGACTTTTCGAGCAGTGCGTAGAAGAAACCGTCATGCACGGTCGGCGCCGGCCGTCCGCTGTCCCAGACCGCCGGGCCCGGTGCCAGTGGCAACAATTGCACCGTAGGAGACCCCCCCGGCAATGGACTCACGGCAGCCCCCGGGAGCCGCGCCGCGCGGCGTTCAATCTGCTCGCGACCCTCCTCCGGAAATACGGAGCACACGACGTAGAGCAATCTACCACCCACCCCCAGCAGCGGCCATAAAGCGTCCAGTAACTGCCCCTGCAACGTTGCCAAATGCGCAACATCAGCCTTCCGGCGCAGCCAAGGGATGTCCGGATGGCGTCGAACGACGCCGCTGCCGGTACAGGGCGCGTCCAACAGGATGCGGTCCACCGGGGAACCGTCCCACCACGCGGAGGGGTCGCGGGCGTCCGCCACGAGCACATGCGCACGGCGGCCGACCCGATCGAGATTTTCCCGGATGCGGGCTGCGCGCGCGCTGTCCGCTTCGATCGCGGTGAGATCGAATTCGGCAAGCTCGGCCAGATGAGCCGTCTTGCCGCCGGGTGCGGCGCAGGCGTCCAGTACGCGCATGCCGTCGCGGACGCCGAGCCATGCCGCGGCAAGCTGCGCGCCAGCGTCCTGGACCGAGACCACGCCGTCGTCGAACCCCGGGATCTCTCCGACCGGACGGGGTTCATGCAGCCACACGGCCTGCTCGCCGACGCGCGTCGCCTGCAGTCCGAGCAGGCGCAACTGCTCCAGGTATTCGCTCACCGCGACACGCGCCGGGTTCACCCGCAGGATGAGCGGCGGCGGGGTACTACCCGCGGCAAGGATGGCGCGCCAATGTTGCGGATGCGCGGCGCGGATCCGATCGATCCACCACTGAGGCGCGTTGAACAGCACCGCATCCTGCCGGCTCAGGCGCTCGACAATTTCATCCCGCTGCCGCAGGAAGCCACGCAACAGCGCATTGACGAAGCCGGCCGCGCCGACCGTTGCGTGGTGCGCGCGTGCGGCCGTCACGGCCTGGTCGACCACCGCATAGGCGGCATGCCGCCCGGTCAGCAGCTGCGGCAACGCGACTGCGAGCAGCGCGCGAACATCGTTGGCCGGCGGGCGCGCGGCAAGTTCGGCGATGATCGCCTCGCTGAGCGCGCGCCGCCGCACAGCCGTATAGCTCACGTCCTGCACCGCCGCGCGCAGGCGGCCGCCTTCCGTGGCAGTTGCCGCGAGAGCCCGATCGAGAGAACGGCCGTCCAGGACAGCCTGCCACACGCGCGCCGCAAGCGTCAGCACCTCGGAAAGGGGCGGCGCGGCGCCTCGGACTTCAACCATGCACTGACGTGCGCTCGAATTGCTGCGCCAAGGTCACGGGAAACCCGGCGAGGAATTCGCGCGTGGGCAGACGCTTCCCGCCCGGCCGCTGCAGTTCGGCGAGCCGGAGGCAGCCTGCTCCGCATGCCACGTCGATGCCGCGGGGACCGCTCGCGACGATTGTCCCCGGCTCTGCCACAGCGGCGGTCTCGATGGCCTCGGCGCGCCAGATCTTGATGGGCGTCGCGCCGATCCGTGCCAACGCGACGGGGAACGGATCGAAGGCCCGAACCTTGCGGGCGAGCGCAGCGGCGGCCGCCGACCAGTCGAGCCAGGCCTCGGCCTTCTCAAGCTTCGCCGCATACGTCGCGCCTTCCGCGGGTTGCGGTTGCGCCACCAGGGTCTGCACGTCTCTCAGCGACTGCACGAGGAGCGCCGCCCCGAGATCCGCAAGGCGCGCCGTGAGCGTGGCCGCAGTGTCATCGGGCGAGATGTCGATCGCCTGCGCGAGCAGCATCGGTCCCGTATCGAGACCGGCGTCCATCTGCATGATTGTGATGCCCGATGTACGGTCCCCGGTCTCGATCGCACGCGCGATCGGCGCCGCACCGCGCCAGCGCGGCAGCAGCGACGCATGCACATTGATCGCAGTGAGTCCGGGGTTCCAGCCGGCCCGCAGTCCGCGCGGAATGTCGAGCACGGACTGCGGCAGGATCAGACCGTAGGCCGCCACGATCAGCACGTCGGGAGCCGCCTCCGCCAGGCGCCGGTGCGCCGCCTGGGCCTCATCGCCTTTACGCAGCGAGCCGGGTGTTGCAACCGGTAGCCCCTGCGCCAGCGCCATCGCCTTCACCGGACTGGGCAGCAGCCGCAAGCCGCGGCCGGAGGGCCGGTCGGGTTGGGTCAACACCAGCGGAACTGTCCAGCCCTCGGCCGGTGCCGCTGCAAGGACTGCCGCGAGCGACCGCGCAGCAAAGTCCGGTGTTCCTGCGAATACGATGCGCATCGCGGCATTCTAGGTGGGCACGGCATCGGCCCACTGCGTTTACCATCCGGGCTGCCGCAGCCAATACAAGAGCGGCAAGGGAGACTCTTGAAACCACTGTCGGGGCTGGACTCGCTGTTCCTGCACCTCGAGACGCCGGCCACGCCGATGCATGTCGGCGCGGCGCACCTGCTGGAGCGGCCGCGCCGGAGCGGTGACTTCCTGCTTCGCGTGCGCCGCCATATTGCCGGGCGACTCCACTTGTCACCCGTGTTCACGCGGCAGCTGGCGAACATGCCGCTCGACTTCGCCAATCCGGTGTGGGTCCGGGCCGAGACGGTCGATCTTGCCAAGCACATCGTCCGTGTGACGCTGCCGGCGCCCGGCACGCAGGCGCAATTCGAGGCGGCGATCGCGCGCCTGCACGCGCTGCCACTCGATCGCTCCCGGCCGTTGTGGCGATTCCACGTCATCGAGGGGCTGCAGGATGGCGGCCTCGGGTTCTATTCCAAGGTTCATCACGCGACGCTTGACGGCGCCTCCGGGGTGGCGTTCGCGCAGGCCATGCTCGATTTCGCGCCCTCGCCGCGCGCTGTCGAACCTGCACGTCGCCGCCACATCGAGCACCCGGGCGTTGTCGCATTGATCGGCACCGCGCTCAAGACCAGCGGCTCGCAAACCGTGAACCTGGTGCGGTTGTTGCCCGGGCTCGCGCGGGCCGCGGGACGGCTTGTCACGGGATCGACGGGATTCAGCCGCAATCTCGCGTTCGGACCGCGCACGGCGTTCAATCGGGCGATCGATGGCGGACGCAGCTTTGCAACCGCCTCGTTGCCATTGGCCGAAGTGCGTCGTCTGGCAAAGGCAAACGAAGCCACGCTGAACGACGTAGTGCTCACATTGGTTGGCGGCGCCCTGCGCGATTACTTCAGGACGCGCGGCGGCGTACCAGCCAAGTCCCTGATCGTCGCAATGCCGGTCTCGTTGCGCGAGGCCGGCAACACCGAAGCCACGACGCTGGCGACAATGACCCTGGCGTCGCTCGCCACTCACATCGCCGATCCGATCGAGCGGCTGCAGGCCGTCAAGGCATCGACGCAGGCCGCCAAGGAAGTGACGCGGCAGCTCAAGGGCCTGATCCCCACGGACTTTCCGTCACTCGGTTTGCCTTGGTTGCTGTCGGCCGCGGCGGGCCTGTACGGCCGCACGTCGTTGGCCGATCGCATCCCGCCGATTGCCAACCTGGTGATCTCGAACGTTCCCGGGCCCGATGTTCCGCTGTACCTCGCCGGAGCCCGCCTCAAGACGTACTGGCCAGTGTCGATCGTCGAGCACGGCCTTGGGCTCAACATCACCTTGCAGAGCTACGCCGGCTCGCTCGAGTTCGGGATCATTGCGGCGCGCATCGCTATTCCGGATGCCCGACCGCTGGCGCGCGGACTGGAACATGCGCTAACCGCGCTACAACGCGCGAGCGATGCCCACGCGGCGGCCGCCGCAGAACCGCAACGCGTGCGCAAGTCCGCGCTCCCGCGCCGGCGCTCCGCTCCGTAGGCCGACTTCCGACTCCCAACGATCACTGATACATGGATCCCACGCAGCACTGGTATGAATTCGACTGGACGCGTCCGCCTGGCTTCGTCCGCATGGCACTGGAATGGCGCGCGCCGTGGGAATACGGCGCAACGATGCTCGCGGCGCCTTGGCTCGATCAGTCGCCAGAGGGCGACGGTCACCCGGTGATGGTGTTTCCGGGGCTGATGGCGTCGGACACCTCGACCAAGCCGTTGCGCAAATTCCTCGAGCGCAAGGGCTACGTCGCGTACGGCTGGGACAACGGTTCAAACCTCGGCCCGAAGGAAGGCGTGCTGGAACATTGCATGGAACAGCTGCGGCAGATCCGCCGCAAACACAAGCGGCGCGTGAGCCTCATAGGCTGGAGCCTCGGTGGCATCTACGCGCGCGAAATGGCCAAGGACTTCCCGCGCGACGTGCGACTGGTCATCACGCTGGGCACGCCTTTCACCGGGCACCCCAGGGCAACCAACGCCTGGCGGCTGTACGAACTCGTGACTGGCCACCGCATCGGGGCGCCCGAGGTGCACGCGCCCCTGCGCGTTGCACCGCCGGTACCGACGACTTCGATCTACAGTCGGACCGACGGCGTGGTCGCGTGGCAGTGCAGCGTCGAACGCGCGAGCCCGCGCACCGAGAACGTCGAAGTCGAGGCCAGCCATCTGGGGCTGGGGCTGAATCCTCTGGCGTGGTACGCGATTGCCGACCGACTCGCGCAACCGGAGGGCCGCTGGAAGCCCTTTGACCGCAGTGGCGCGTTGAGTTGGCTGTACCGTGATCCGAACCGCAAGTCGTGGTACTGAACGCAATGACTCAAATCTCCGCCAATGGCCTGACTTTCGACGTCGAGGACGTCGGTGAACGGGGTGCGCCGGTCGTCCTGTTGATCATGGGGCTCGGCATGCCCGCCGCCGCATGGCCCGAGGGTCTCGTCGACCACCTGGTGCGCGCCGGCTTGCGCGTGATCCGCTTTGACAACCGCGACAGCGGCCATTCGACCAAGCTGCGCACGACGCGCATGCCGAACCTGCAGTTCGCCATCGCACGCGCCCTGATGCGCATGCCGGTTCGCGCGCCTTACACGCTCGACGACATGGCGGCCGATGCCGATGCGCTGCTCGCCGCGCTCGGCGTCGAGCGGGCGCATGTCGTTGGCGCGTCGATGGGCGGCATGATCGCCCAGGTGCTGGCGGCGCGCCATCCGCAGCGCGTGCTGTCGCTCACGTCGATCATGTCGTCGAGCGGCAACCCGAGTCCGCGCATCGCTTTCGGCAGCCATCGGGCCCTGCGCGCGATACTGCTGCGTCCGCGTAGCGTCGACGATGTCGCGCAGCTCACCGACCACCTGATACGCGTGTTCAGCGTCATCGGGAGTCCGGGCTTTCCCCCGGATCCGGCGATGCAACGGGAACACCTGGAGCGCGTCGCACGACGTGGCTACTACCCGGCCGGGTCGGCTCGGCAACTGCTCGCCATTCTTGCGTCGGGCGATCGCCGAGCGCAGCTGGCGCGCATCGAAGCGCCGACACTGGTGATCCATGGCCGCGACGATCCGCTCGTACCGGTGGCGGCCGGCATGGATACCGCACACAACATCCGCGGCGCGGAGCTGAAGGTCATCCCCGGCATGGGGCATGACTTTCCCCCCGCGCTGCAGCCGGAGATCGCTACGCTCATCGAGCGGCACATCGCGCGCGCTTCCGGCACCGCACAAACAGCCCCCGCCGCCGCGGGAGACAGCAGCTCACATCTTCTGGAGCAGGTGCAAGTACTGCCGTGACACCGGCAGTTCGCGCGGGTGATCGCGCAGCCGGACAAAGAGCTCGCCGGCAAGATCGCGTCGTCTGCTGCAGGCCGTCGTCGCACGCGATTGCCAGCTCCAGATCGCCAATCGACCCGAGCGCGGCGCCAATCGACCGGAATGCGGACGACGGGATGTGCGGGCTCAGGCCGCGCGCGCCCGCCGCTTTTTCATCTTGCTCTTGATGCGATCCTGCTTCAGCGGCGAAAGGTATTCCACGAATACCTTGCCCTGCAGGTGATCCATTTCGTGCTGGACGCACACTGCGAGCAGGCCCGTGTAATCGCTTTCGAAGGCGACCCCGTGGGCATCGAAGGCACGCACGCGGACCTGAGCCGGGCGCGTCACGGCGTCGTACACGCCGGGCACCGACAAGCAGCCCTCCTCGCATTCGACCACTTCGTCGGACGCCCAGAGGATCTCGGGGTTGATGAAAACAAGCAGTTGGTCCTTGTTCTCCGACGTATCGATGACGATGACGCGCTCATGAACGTCGACCTGGCTCGCCGCCAGGCCGACGCCGGGTGCTTCGTACATCGTCTCGGCCATGTCGGCGACCAGTTGGCGCAGTCGCTCATCGAATACCGTGACAGGCCGCGCGATAGTGCGCAAGCGAGGATCGGGATACTCGAGAATTGGAAGCAATGCCACGTCAATCTCTCCAACGCGTGGGCCGGCCGCCGTCGGCGATCCGGATAAGTCACCGGATCTGACCCTGCTTTTCCGTCGCCCGAGTCAAGGGAAATGCCGCCACACTGCACCCTGATGAACGATCGGCAGGGCCTCGTCCGACGCTGTCCCACGCCATTCGGTATCGCGCTTAGTCGGGATCAGTCAGTCCGTCTATCCGTTGCGATATCAAGGCACTATGGGCAGAATCTGACGTCCTGTCTCAGCTTAAGTACTGCCGGCACCATGAATTTCAAGCCGGTAGCACACCTGTTCGGGACGGTACCAACCCCGCCGGACGGCCAGAGGGAGCTTGCATGAAGAAGACTAGCATGGGCGTTCTCGCCGCCGCCTGCGTCAGCATGACGGCGGCAGGCACCGCCCTGGCGCAATCGGCCACCAGCCGGTATCCGATCACGCCCGAACAGCGCACGACGGCGGACCAGGTGGCCCAGGCTGGCGTGCCGCTCGCCGCTCTCGCCCCGAATGCTCCCGAGCTCTACACCGTCAAGTCCGGCGACACGCTTTGGGACCTGTCGCGCATGTACCTGACGAGTCCCTGGCGCTGGCCCGAACTGTGGGGGATGAACAAGCAGCAGATCGCCAACCCGCACCTGATCTATCCGGGCCAGCAGTTGCATCTGGTCAAGGAAGACGGGCGGGCGCGCCTGGAGATCGCCGGTGCCGGCACGGGCGGCGCCTCGACCGAAGGCAAGCTGCAGCCGTCGATCCGCGACCTCGGTGCGGAGCGGGCGGCGATCCGCAGCATTCCGACGAATCTGATTCAGCCGTTCCTGTCGCAACCCCTGGTGCTCGACCCGTCCGCGCTGAACGATGCTCCGCGCATCGTCGCCACGCAGGTCGGCCGTGTCTACACAGGCCGCGGGGACAGTGCCTATGTGCGCGGCATCAAGAACGACTCGGTCCTCAACTACAGCGTGTTCCGGCCCCTGAAGCCGCTTTACGACGTTGACGACGTCAATCGGAAGTCGCCGATCGCGTACGAGGCTTTCTATCTTGGCACTGCCAAGATCACGCGTCCGGGCGAAGTCGCGCGTATCGAGGTCACGGAGAGCAAGCAGGAAATTGGCGTCGACGATCGCCTGCTGCCCGTCGAGCCGCAGCCCTTGATCAGCTATGTGCCCAAGGCACCGGCTTCACCCATCGAAGCCCGCATCATCGCAATCTATGGCGACGGTGTGCGTTTCGCCGGCGGCACGCAGATCATTACGCTGAACCGCGGTTCCAATGAGGGCCTGACCATCGGCGACACGGTTCAACTGTGGCGTGCCGGCGAGACGGTTGCCGATCGCACGCTGCCCGGCAAGCAGTACGTCAAGCTCCCCGACGAACAGATCGGACTCGCCTTCGTTTTTCGCGTTTTTCCGGCGATTTCGTACGCGCTGATCCAGCGCGGCACGGAGCCGGTCGAAGTTGGTGACCGCGCCTCCAGCCCGACCGACGATCTCGATCTGCCGCGACTGCAGACGCCCGAGTCCGAAGCGGACCGCGTGCTACGGCAACCGCTGCGACCGCTCAACGTGCAGTAACCCTGGCAGCCGCCCATGCAGCCGGAAGAGCGCGCTGCATGGCTGCGACTGATGGCCACGCCCGGGCTCGGGCCGCGCACAGCGCGGCACTTGCTCGCATCCTTCGGCCTGCCCGACGTGATCTTCGGCACCGGTGTCGCCGCACTGGCGCGGGCAGTGCCCGAGCCGCTCGCGCGCCTGCTCGCCGCCTCGCCCAGCGTCGAAGTGCAGATCGACGATTGATGCGACGGAACACTGGCTCGCCAGCTCGGCGGCTCACGCGTTGATCTGCCTGGCCGATGACGATTACCCGCGGCTCCTGCTCGACACCCCCGATCCTCCTCCGGTGCTCTTTGCGATCGGGCGTCGCGAACTGCTGAACCGTCCTGCACTTGCCATCGTAGGCAGCCGCAACGCCACGCAGCAGGGCGCCGCCAATGCCGAGGCCTTTGCCGACGCTCTCGCACGCAGCGGGCTGACGATCGTCAGCGGCCTGGCACTCGGCATCGACGCCGCGGCCCACCGTGGGGCACTCGATGCCGACTGTGACGCCAGTACGATCGCCGTCGTCGGCACCGGCGTCGACGTTACCTATCCGACGAGCAACCGGGCGCTGACGCAGCGCATCCGCACCGAAGGCCTCGTGCTGTCTGAATTTCCGTTGCGCACTCCGGCCATCGCGCACAACTTCCCGCGCCGTAATCGCATCCTTGCCGGTCTGTCGCGCGGCGTGCTCGTGGTCGAGGCGGCGCTGCGCTCGGGTTCGCTGATCACGGCACGCCTCGCCGCTGACGCCGGCCGTGATGTCTTCGCGATTCCCGGCTCGATCCACTCGCCGTTGGCAAGAGGCTGCCATCGCCTGATCCGCGACGGCGCGAAGCTCGTCGAGTCAGCCCACGACATTGCCGGCGACCTCGGGCTGGAGCAGACGACGGCGGCGACACCGAATGTCGTCGTCCCCGGCCCGCACACCGAACTGCTGGCACTGATTGGCCACGATCCGGTCGATCTCGACACGCTGGCCACGCGCAGCGGACGCGATGCGGCTGCCTTGTCGGCCGCACTGCTCGAACTCGAACTGGCACAAGATGTTGAGCGTCTCCCGGGCAACCGCTACCAAAGGTTGAGGTAGGGCTTTACAGCGGCCCGGCCCTCGCATAGAGTTCGAAGAACGTGTTCGACGTCCTCGTCTACCTCTACGAAAACTACGGCGCGCTGCATGCGTGCCCGGATTCCGACTCCCTTTCGCGCAAGCTCACCGCCGCCGGCTTCGATGACGAAGAAATCAGCGAAGCGCTGTCCTGGCTGCAGGGGCTGCAACTCGTAACTCAGCAGTCGGTGGCCGTCGGGCCTGAAAGCGCGCGCTCCTTCCGCGTCTTCGCCAAGGTGGAAAGCGAGCGGCTCGGGATCGAGTCGATCGGCTTTCTTAGCTTCCTCGAGCACGCGGGGCAGCTGACACCGACGCAGCGCGAGATCGTGATCGAACGGGCGCTGGCCATCGAAGAGACGCCGATTCCGCTCGCCATGACCAAGGTGATCGTACTCATGGTGCTCTGGAGCCAGCAGGCCGACATCGACGTCCTGCTACTCGAGGAACTGCTGCACGACGGGTCTGAGCGGGATCTGCATTAGGCGCCGCTCGCGTACGCGATCCTGCGGATCGCACGTGCGCTGGCGGCGTAACAGCAAGTAAGTCGGCTCCACTCCGGAGCGCCGCGCGTTCCGCCGACATTCAACGGCACAACTCGCTACCAACCCTCCCTCCGCGAGGGAGGGCTTTGCCGATTTGTTGCGCTGCGCCGGGCACTTGCGCGCCTTCCCCGTTTCGTTGTTATCCTGAGAAAAGAGAGTCCTATATAGAAACCGCCGTGATCCGGCGGTTTGTTTTTCTGCCGACACCCATGTCCAAAGCCCTGATCATTGCCGAGAAGCCCTCCGTCGCCGCGGATATCGCGCGCGCCATCGGCGGCTTTTCAAAGCAGCAGGACTTCTTTGAGAGCGATCGCTACGTTCTGTCCTCGGCGGTCGGCCATCTGCTGGAGTTGAAGGCGCCGGAGTCGCACGACGTCAAGCGCGGTAAGTGGACCTTCACGCATTTGCCGGTCATTCCACCGCACTTTGAGCTCGCGCCGATCGGAAAGAGCGAGTCGCGCCTCAAGGTGCTGTTGAAGCTGATCAAGCGCAAAGACGTCGGCGAATTGATCAATGCCTGTGACGCCGGCCGCGAGGGCGAACTCATCTTCCGTTACATCGTGCAGGCGGCCAAGGCGCGCCAGCCGGTGCGCCGCCTGTGGCTGCAGTCGATGACGCCGGCGTCGATTCGCGAGGCTTTCGAGACGCTGCGCAGCGACGATGAGATGTTGCCGCTGGCCGATGCCGCGCGCAGCCGCTCGGAAGCCGACTGGCTGGTCGGCATCAACGGCACGCGCGCGATGACGGCGTTCAACAGTAAGGAAGGCGGCTTCTACCTCACGACCGTCGGGCGCGTGCAGACTCCGACGCTGGCGATCGTGGCCGAGCGCGAAGACAAGATCCGCCGCTTCGTCTCGCGCGACTACTGGGAAGTGCGCGCGAAGTTCGATGCGAAGGCCGGGCAGTACGACGGGCGCTGGTTCGACGAGGCGTTCAAGAAGAGCGATGACCCGGATGCGCGCGCCGAGCGGCTGTGGGACCCCAAGAAGGCGTCTGCGATCGTGGCGGCGTGTAGCGGGCGGCCGGGCGATGTGACGGAAGAGTCGAAGCCGAGCACGCAGCTGTCGCCGTTGCTTTTCGACCTGACGTCGCTGCAGCGCGAAGGCAACAGCAAGTTCGGTTTTTCCGCCAAGACGACGCTTTCGATCGCGCAGGCCCTGTACGAAAGGCACAAGGTGCTGACGTATCCGCGGACCGATGCGCGCGCGCTGCCGGAGGACTACCTCGGCGTCGTCGGCAAGACGATGCAGGAACTGGGGGCGCAGGCTCCATACAAGACCTTCGCCAAGCAGGTACTGAAAAATGGCTGGGTACGACCGAACAAGCGCATCTTCGACAACACGAAGATCTCGGACCACTTTGCGATCATCCCAACGCTGCAGACTCCCGGTCACCTGTCCGAGCTCGAGGCCAAGCTCTACGACCTGGTGGTCAAGCGCTTCCTCGCGGTGTTTTTCCCGGCCGCCGAGTACCTCGTGACGACGCGTATCACCCGTGTCGAAGGCCACGCCTTCAAGACTGAAGGCAAGGTGCTGCTCGAACCCGGCTGGCTCGCGATCTACGGCCGCGAGGCGATCGAAGAGCAGGGCGCGCTGGTCAAGGTCGACGCCGGCGAGAAAGTCCGCACCGCCGAGATCGAGTCGGTGGCGCTCGCCACGCGACCGCCGGCGCGCTACACCGAGGCCACGCTGCTGACCGCGATGGAAGGCGCCGGCAAGCTGATCGAGGACGACGAGCTGCGCGCCGCAATGGCGGGAAAAGGCCTCGGCACTCCGGCCACCCGTGCGCAGATCATCGAGAACCTGATCGATCAGCGCTACATGGTGCGCGATGGCAAGGACCTGCGTCCTACCCGCAAGGCTTTCGACCTGATGACATTGCTCAAGGGTCTCGATGTGCCGGAACTTACTGCGCCCGAGCTCACGGGCGAGTGGGAATTCAAGCTGGCGCAGATGGAACGCGGACGCCTCAAACGCGACCGCTTCATGCACGAGATTGCCGGCATGACGCAGAAGATCGTCGAGCGCGCCAAGAGCTACGAGTCGGACACGGTTCCGATCGAGGATCCGGCGCAGCTTTCGACGCCGTGCCCGAAGTGCGGCAAGGGGGTCATCGAGAACTACCGCCGCTTTGCCTGCACCAGTTGCGACTTTTCGATCCCGAAACACCCCGGCAGTCGCTCGCTGGAAGTTGAAGAGGTCGAGGAACTACTGGGCAAGGGCACCATCGGACCGATGTCGGGCTTCATCAGCAAGATGGGACGGCCATTTTCCGCGGTGCTCAAGCTGACGCCCGAATACAAGCTGGAATTCGACTTTGGTCAGGGCAGCGACGACGGTGCGTCGGATGAGGCGGTCGACTTCAGCGGCCAGACACCCGTGGGGCCGTGCCCGAAATGCGGCGGTCGTGTATTCGAGCAGCCGATGAACTACCTCTGTGAGCGCGCAACGGGGCCGGCCAAGACCTGCGATTTCCGTTCTGGCAAGGTCATCCTGCAGCAGCCGATCGAGCGCGCGCAGATGGAAAAACTGCTCAGCGAAGGGCGCACCGATGTCCTGCGCGCCTTCGTCTCGAACCGGACGCGCCGCAAGTTTTCAGCCTTCCTGGTGCGCAAGCCCGATGGCACGGTCGGATTCGAGTTCGAGCCGCGCGCTAAAGCTGCCGCCAAGACCCCCGCCAGGCCGCGCGCCACGGCACCGGAGTCCGAAGCCAAGGCGCCTGCACGGCGGGCAAACAAGTCAGTGCCGCTCGCCTCTGCCGCGGTAGAGGCCAGCCCACGCAAGGCAACGCGAACCGCAGCGAAACGACCGGCCAAGGCCGCTGCCAAGCGAGGCGCCAAGACACCGGCACGCAAGGCTGCGAAGTCGGCGCGCTGAAAGAGCCCGAGAGTCCGGGCACTTCGCCCGGCCATCGCCACTTGGCGTTGCGGGCTAATCCGGCACTCATCCGAGCACGGCAGTCGGTGCGGTACGTGCGCTCGGCTATGCTCGCCGCATGCAGCGTTTCCTCATCACCGCCGGCCTTGTTGCAGTCGCGCTGGGCATTGCCTGGCCGTGGCTGGCTCGCCTCGGCCTGGGCCGTCTGCCCGGTGACATGCATATCGAGCGCGAAGGCTTTTCGTTCTACTTCCCGCTGACCACGTCGGTCGTCATTTCGATCGTGGTGAGCGCCATCCTGTGGCTGCTGCGCCGCTGATGCCGCGATGAAACTCAAGGGTTCAGCGGCTCTGGGCGCGATCGTGCGGACGGCCGCTCCGCTGGGAGCCATGTTCCTGCTCACCGGTGCGGCGCTGATCTCCTGCGAGGGCGATCCGTCGCTCGACCCGGACAACCCGTCGAATCCGGGCAGCGCAACAAACAGTAGCGCGATGGGCAAATGGACACCCAATTCCGACTTCGACACCTGCACGAAGGACTTCCACGACACGTATTACGTCATCGGACCGGATGGCAAGAAGTACCCGACCTGGCATCCGCCGACTGCGACCGACCCTGCAACCGGCAAGGTTTGTTCCTTCGGCCACGAGCATGGGCGCGACCCGCGCGGGTCGGCGCTGTGGGAGTCGGTGCGCAGTCACTACGCCTACGACGCCAACACCAACGGCACCATCGACACCGGTGAACTGGATGTGAGCGGCGTGCCGTTCGGTTACGCGTCCGAGCAGCTGCGCGCCTACAACGCAGCCAACGGAATCGCCAACGCCAACCGCGACGAGGACCACGTCGGCTACAAGATCGGGTGGGAAAACGGCATCGTCCGCACACGCACGGTGAATGGCCAGGTGCAGACCTTCGATCTGTCGTGCGACGCATTGTCGGTGATGCACCAGGAAACACACTCGGACGAGTCGTACGCGAGCAACCTGCACGAAGTGCTGTACGCGATCGACTGCAGCCGCGGCACCGATGCCGCGCGCTTCGGCGGCAAGGTCATCGTCAGCGCGATGGCGACCTTCGGCAATCCGGGCGAGTTCACCGTGATCGAGTCCAACGGGACCTTCACCATCATCCGCTACGGCACGTCGCAACCATTGAACTCGCCTGCGGGCGGGGCCGAACGCGGACGTGTGATCCCGCGCGCGGACAGCGTGTACGCCGCGGTACTGGTGCCCGTAGGCCAGACGTCGGATTTCACCGCCGGCCTGACCGAGACCTGGTACGCGGGACTCGCGCTGAGGCGCACCGACGGCAGCGAGCTCGTGTTTGTCGACCCGTCGTACGCGGTCGCCTCGCCATCGCGCTACTTCAATGTGACCAACCTGAACGGACTCGCGCGGACCGTCGATCTTTGCTACATCGGGATCAGCATCACCGGCGAGGTGATCGATGATCCGCTGCGCGCCGCATTGATCGTGCGCCAGGCCCGCGGCCCCGAGTGCTCGGGTATTGCCCCCAACGGCCCGTCTACAACGCGCATCACTCGTATCCCGTATGACGATCCACGCAGCGTGTTCAACGGCTGTCGCCGCCGAGTCACGCTCGGCGCAACACGCATCGCGAACGCCGGCGGCGGCAACATCTTCTACAGCGATCCGTATGGACTCGCCGCGCGCACCGGAAGCTTCAGCGGCGGGATCAAACAGTACGTCGGCACCATCAACAACAGCACCGCCGGAGACATCGACCGCGTCGCCTTCGGCGCCGACCTCGATTCCTGCCTGCCAGGCAGCAATATTCACGCGCCAAACTAGGCGGCGATCCTCGTGTACGCGACCCGCTTCGCGCGTCGCACGTGCACTCGGACCGGAAGTGACAAGTTAGTCGGCTGCGCTTCGGAGCGGCCGCGCGCTCCGCCGACACACAACGACACTGCACCTACCCTGCCCTTCCGCCAAGCGGAAGGGTGTTGACACCCCTCCCTCACCCTCCCCTCCCGGAGGGGAGGGCAAGGTAACCATCGCACTGCGGCCCGCATCGCGGGGTGGGGTGCCCGCCGTTGCTGTTCGGCGGAGCGCGCGGCCGCTCCGAAGCGGAGCCGACTAACCAATCGGAACGAGTGCACGTGCAACTCCCGGCCAAAGCCGGGAGTTGCGTACACGAGTGACGCCAAACGAGTGACGCCCATGATGGCTGTTATCGTGCCGCCCCATGCTGCTCTTTGCCTCCACAATATTGCTGTCGGCGTTCCTGCTGTTCCTGGTCCAGCCGATCATCGCCAAACAGATCCTGCCCTGGTTCGGGGGTAGTTCCGCCGTCTGGATCACCTGCTTGGTGTTCTTTCAGGTGCTGCTGCTCGCTGGTTACACCTACGCGCATCTGACCACGCGGCGACTCGCGCCGCGGCGACAGTCGCAGTTGCACATCGTGTTGTTGCTTGCGAGTCTCCTCTTCCTGCCGATCGTTCCCAGCGCGTCGCTCAAGCCTTCTGCTGATTCCGATGCCGCGCTGCGGATCCTTGTGCTGCTCGCGGCGACGATCGGCCTGCCGTACTTCCTGCTGTCGACGACGGGCCCGTTACTGCAGAAGTGGGTGGCGCCGCACTTTCCTGAAAAGTCCGTCTACCGTTTGTTTGCGCTGTCGAACTTCGGGTCGTTGATCGGCCTGCTGGCGTTTCCGTTTGCCGTCGAGCCATTCGCCACCTCCGCCACGCAATCGACGGTCTGGAGCGCTGCCTACGCGCTGTTCGTGGGGGTCTGCGCCTGGTCAGCATGGAAGATCGGCCGCCACGACCCTGGCCCTCACATTGCGACCGCGGACCTGGCGCCTGCCGCGAACGACACGCCGGCCGCCCCGCCCCGTGGGCGGGACTACCTCCTGTGGCTTGCGTTCTCGATCCTCGGGTCGGTGATGCTGCTGGCATCGACCAGCCACATCACGCAAAACATCGCTTCGGTGCCGTTCCTCTGGGTGCTGCCGCTGTCGTTGTACCTGCTGACCTTCGTCATAGCATTTGAAGGACGCGGCGGCCGGGGTTGGTATGAGCAGAACTGGTGGCTGTTCATCACGCTGGTACTGATCGTCGGGATGGCCGCTGGCCTGTCGGCGGCGCGCGGCGTGCTGGACGTTGGTGTTGCCGTTCCGCTCTACACGCTCGGCATGTTCATGGCGGTGCTCTTCTGCAACGGTGAACTCGCGCATCGCAAGCCCGCACCGCGCTACCTGACGCATTTCTACCTGACGGTCTCGCTCGGCGGCGCACTCGGAGGACTCTTCGTCGGGTTGGTCGCGCCGCGAATCTTCCCGACCTATCTCGAGTTGCCCCTCGCGCTTGCGCTGCTCGCAGGCCTCGCGATCGTGGTCGCGTGGCGTAACAAATGGCTGGTCGGGCCGGCGATCGTCGCTTCGCTGGCTACGCTCTGGTATGCGGGTGAATACCTGCAATTCATCCGCGACGACGTCGTGTTCATGCAGCGCAACTTCTATGGCACGCTGCGCGTGCGCGAACAGGGCAGTGGCGACCATCAAGTGCGTCGATTGCTGCACGGCGTGATCCTGCACGGCGAGCAGTTCACGATCGGCCCGGATCGGCTCGAGCCCGGCACCTACTATGCGCGAACTTCTGGCGTCGGCCGCGCGATCGAGGCCAAGCAGGCCGCCGGACCGGTGAAGCTCGGCGTAGTCGGTCTTGGTGTGGGCACCCTGTCGGCCTATGGGCGCGCCGGTGACGTCGTCCGCATCTACGAACTCGATCCCGACGTGCTGACGCTGGCAAAGAGCCACTTCGGTTACCTGAGTGCGGCGCCGGCGAAGATCGAGTTTGTCATTGGAGACGCGCGCCTGTCCATGGAGCGGGAACTCGCAGCCGGTACACGCCAGAAGTTCGACGTGCTGGCGATCGATGCGTTTTCGAGCGACTCGATCCCCGTGCACCTGATCACGCGCGAGGCCATCCGGCTCTACATGCAACAGCTTGCCCCGGGCGGCGTGCTGGCAGTGCACATCTCCAACCGATTCCTCGACCTGAAGCCGGTGCTGGCGAACATAGCGGCGGCCGAGGGACTGCAGGTGCGGCTTGTCAGCGATCAACCGGCCGAACCGGCCTCGACGACCGACTGGGTCCTGATCTCGGCCACGGCGGAACCCTTTGCGGCCGAGGCGCTAGCCGTGGCCGAGCCGATTGCGCCGACGCCCGGCTTCTCACTCTGGACCGATCAGTTCAATAACCTGCTCGACGTTCTGAAGACCAGGCCGCTGGAGGAAATCAAGCGGCTCCTTGCGGGGTGACCCGCGCGCCAGGCGGGATACAGGCTGCGATCTGAGATACTTGCGTCCGCCGGCTTCACCCGGTGACGCGACACCGCTCCTCATTCCACGCACCTTTCGCAGGATTCCCCGATGTCTGTAACGCGCAAGCCGCGCATTGTCATACGCAATTCCCGGATCCATGGCCGCGGCATATACGCCGCCCGCAAGCTCGCCGCCGGCGAACGCATCATCGAGTACAAGGGTGAGCGCATCACGTGGAAGGAGGCCGACCGTCGTCCGCCGTCGGATCCTGCAGATCCGAACCACACTTTCTTCTTCTCGCTGTCGGACGGCAAGACCGTCATCGATGCCAACGTCAACGGAAATGCGGCGCGCTGGATCAATCACTCCTGCGACCCGAACTGCGAAAGCGAGGAAACCGACGATGGCCGAGTCTTCATCGAGGCCCTGCGTGACATCCGCCGCGGCGAGGAACTCAATTACGACTACGGCCTCATCATCGACGAGCGCCTCACGCCTGCGCTGAAGAAGCAGCACGAATGTCGCTGCGGTTCGCCCAAGTGCCGCGGCACGATGTTCGCCCTGAAGACCCGCAAGAAGAAGGAAGCCAAATGAACCTGATGCATTCCATGTCGGTGCCGGTATTCGCCAAGACGCTCGGCAACCTGTCCGCCGTTCTCGACAAGGCCGCCGCCCATGCGGAGGCGAAAAAGATCGACCCGGCCGTGCTGCTGGCGTCGCGGCTGTACCCGGACATGTTTCCCCTGACCAGGCAGATTCAGCTCGCGTGCGATTTCGCCAAGGGCACCGTCGCGCGCCTGGCCGGTCAGGAGCCGCCGAAGTACGACGACAACGAGACCACGATCGCGGCGCTCAAGGCGCGCATTGCGAAGACGGTCGACTACGTGCAGGGTTTCAAGGCGGCGCAGTTCGCCGGCGCCGAGGAACGTGAGGTCCAGCTGAAGATCCGCGACCAGACGCTGAGTTTCAAGGGTCTTCCATATCTGGCCCATATGGCGCTGCCAAACTTCTTCTTCCACGCCACGACGGCCTACGACATCCTGCGCCACAACGGCATTGAACTCGGCAAGCGCGACTTCATCGGCGCGATCTGAGGCCTGCGCCGGGCTGCACTGCGAACCTCCGGCGTTCGGTCCGGTCGAACCGCGATGACGGGCGCACCGACTCGCTCCATCCGCCGCTGGCTGGCTGCGCTCGCGATCGCGCTGGTCGGCGTTGGCGCCGTTGGCGGCTGTACCTCGCTCGACGAGTGGCAGCGACAGGCGATTTTCAACCCCGCGCGCGACAACCCGCGCTGGTTCGCCGAGCCGCTCGACGGCACCGAGGAGTACGACGTCCGTCTGGCCAACGGCGACACCCTGCACTTCTGGTATCTGCCACAGCCGGACGCCGGCCGCGCGCCGACCGTGCTGTATCTGCACGGCGCCCGGTGGAACATGAATGGCAGCGTGTTTCGCATCTCGCGCTGGCGCGACCTGGGTTTCAACGTGCTGGCGGTCGACTATCGCGGCTTCGGCAAGAGCACCGAAATCCTGCCTTCGGAAGAAAGCGCGAGCGCAGACACACGTGCGGCCTTCGACGAACTGAAGCGCCGTCAGCCCGACGCGGGCCGCCGCTATGTCTATGGCCACAGTCTTGGCGGCGCCCTGGCGATCGAGCTCGCAAGCCAGGTGCCTGCCGACCAGCTGGCGGGCGTGATCGTCGAATCGACGTTCACCTCGATACCGGATCTCGTGAAGGGCATGCGCTGGGGCTGGGTGCCAGGCATCGGCCTGGTCGTGACGCAGCGCTTTGATTCCACGGCGCGCATCAACAAGGTCACCGCGCCACTGCTGATCCTGCACGGTACGGCGGACAACGTCGTGCCGCAGACGATGGCCGACGAGCTGTACCAGCGAGCCGGCAGCCGCGACAAGCGTGTCGTCAAGCTCGAAGGAGCAACGCACTCGGGCATGCGCGGCTCCGCGTCTGCGTATCGCGAGGCCGTACTGTCGTTCGTGCATTCGCCGACCGCCGCGGCCCCCTCGGCGGCGGCCGCCGGCTCGGCTGTCGTCGCGGACTGACGCCGCGGGCCGCACGCGCAGCTAGCGGCCCGCGCGTCGCGGCCGGTCCTTCAGTCCCGTCACCTGCCCAACGCTCCATGGCCGCATGCCGAGTGCGAGCCCCACCGACCGGCGCTGCTCCGGCGGAAGCGTGCTGTCGAGTTCGGCGAGTTCGTTGAATTCGGCGGCCAGACGGTCGATCTTGCGCTCCAAAATGGCGAAGGACGCTGCCGAGATGTCTCGGAACTCAAAGCGGAAGTGGCCTCCGTGCCGGTCGAATTCGACGGCCAGAAACTCTGTCATCGCGCGTTGTCCGTGACGGGCGCGGATCGCGCCGCTCGGACGCAGACGCAGGTGGCGGCTGATCCGCAGCTTCACTCGATTGCCTGGCAGCAGTTCGATCAGGCCGAGCCGATCAAGCCGCGTCAGCAGCCGTGTCAGCATCGCGCCACCGATTTCGTAGCGCTCGAGAATCCGTGCGGGCTGCCAGTCGTTGAACAACAGGTAAAACACGCCCATCAGCTGCGGTTCGGCGGCCAGAGCCTGCTCCTGAACCTCGGTCATCAACTGAGGCACATCGGTCGCGCCGCGTGCGAGCCGTGCCAGCTCGAAGAAGTCGATCTCGAGCCAGCGCAGTAGCTCTTCCAGCCGCTCCAGCGTGAAGGTACGTTGCGAGAAGAGCCGCTTCACGCTCGCCTCGGACAGCCCGATGCCGGCTGCGACTTCCGCATACGTCAGATGACGGCTCTTCAGCACGCGCTTCAGTGCCTCGATCAACTGGTCGGTCATTCGTCCCGCCTCCATCGCCCCTGGGTATTGAAAAACAATACCTCATCGGTTAAGTCTCGGATTTCGGTTAATTCCCGGCACCGTGGCGTCGCCGCGATGTCGCGGCACACCGAACGGGTAATCCATGTCTTCCCTGATCGCCGAAGCCGTTGCCACCGTCGCGCTGGCCGACTTTGTGTCCGGAGCCGTGCACTGGGGCGAGGACGCCTATGCGCGCCCAGGCACGCCGCTGCTCGGGCGGCTTGCGCAGGACAATCTGCGCCATCACTGGCGTCCACGCGAATTCCTTGCGCGCTCGTGGCTGCAAAGCTCATGGGATCTCGCCCTTGGCGCCGCCGTGGTCGTCGCTGCAGCGGCCGCCACTGGCTGGCTGACCTGGCACGTCTTGGTCTTCGCCATACTCGTGGCCAACGCGAACCAGATCCACAAGTGGACTCACATGAATCGGAGCGAACTGCCCTTTCTGGTGCGCTTGCTGCAGCGACTCTTCCTGCTGCAGACGCCGCGCCATCATGCACGCCATCACACGGGCACCCGCATGACGCACTACTGCGTGATCACCAACTTCCTGAATCCTCTGCTTGAGGAAATCGGCCTCTGGGCCCGGTTCGAGCGCGCGATTGAACGGATGACCGGAGTCAGGCGGCGCAACGAAGCCGAAGAGCTTGCGCTGCTTGGACTGCCGGCGCGCAGGACCGTCCCGATGGGCTGCACACGCTGCGCGATGCAGCCGAGCTGAGGCCGAACGCGCCGCAGTGGCCCTTGCGTTGGACCGAACTGCCCGCATCATTGGAATGGACATTTGAAGGCGGCGCGCTTGACCCGGCTCAAGCGCGCCGCGCATCCGGAGATCGCCCACGCGACAAAGGATTACAGTGCCCCACGATGGATGACGCGCGCACCGCCGCCTCGCCTGGCGGCGCTCCCACCCGAGTTCCTGAGCGCCTTGTGCTACCGGTGCAGGGCATGACCTGCGCCAGTTGCGTCGCGCACGTGGAAAAGGCACTGGCAAAGGTTCCGGGTGTCGCTCGCGTCGCGGTCAACCTTGCCACCGAGTCCGCCGCCGTCGAAGGACACGGCCTCGATCCCAAGGCTCTCGCGGGTGTCGTCTATGCGGCGGGTTACGCGGTGCCGATGCAGACCGTGCGGCTCGACATCGAGGGGATGACCTGCGCCACGTGCGTAGCGCGGCTCGAGAAGGCGCTGCGCGCCGTGCCGGGCGTATCCAGTGTCAGCGTGAACCTCGCCTCGGAATCCGCCGCCGTCGAACTGATATCGGGCGCGGCCTCGGTGCGCGACCTGATGCATGCCGTCACCGCGGCCGGCTACGGCGCCACCGCGCCATCCGGGACCGGCATTGCTGCGCCGGTCGATCGCACTCGCGGACTGCGACGCGACGCTCTGCTGGCGCTTGCGCTCGCCGCTCCGTTGCTGATCGGAACCCACCTGTCGGTCGTGGGCGTCGACTGGACGATGCCAGCCTGGATGCAATGGCTGATCTCGACCCCGGTGCAGTTCTGGTGTGCGCGGCGCTTCTATGTCGCCGCGTTCAAGGCGGTGCGAGCTGGCACCGGCAACATGGACCTGCTGGTTTCACTCGGCACGCTGGCGGCCTATGGCCTGTCGATCTATCTCTGGCTGGGGGGTGGATCAGCGCACGGCGCAACGCATACTGCTCACCTGTACTTCGAGGCCGCGGCCGTCGTCATCGCGCTGGTGCTGCTCGGCAAGTGGCTCGAAGCGCGCGCGAAGTTTCAGACGTCCGAAGCGATCCGCCTGCTCGCGGCGCTGCGGCCGACTGTGGCTAACGTACTGCGCGAAGGACGGACCGTCGAGATTCCGGTCGAGGATCTACGCCTCGGCGACATCGTCATCGTGCGCGGCGGCGATCGCGTTCCGGTTGACGGGCTGATCCGTACGGGCTCGTCCAGCCTGGACGAATCGATGCTGACCGGCGAGAGCCTGCCGGTCGACAAGGCGCCGGGCGACCGGGTCAGCGCCGGGTCGATCAACGGGCCCGGCCGGCTTGAAGTCGAGACGCGCGCCGTCGGCGCCGAAACGATGCTCGCCCGCATCATCCGCATGGTCGAAGAGGCGCAGTCAGCCAAGGCGCCGATCCAGCGACTGGTCGATCGCGTTGCCGCGGTGTTCGTACCGATCGTGCTGGTCATCGCCGCTGTCACGGTAGGCGGCTGGCTGCTTGCCGGCGCACCGCTGGAAACCGCGCTGATCAACGCCGTCTCGGTATTGGTGATTGCCTGTCCATGTGCACTCGGGCTCGCAACGCCGGCGGCGATCATCGCCGGCACCGGCGTGGCCGCGCGCCAGGGCATCCTGATCAAGGACGCACAGGCGCTCGAACTGGCACGCCGCATCGGCGTCGTCGCCTTCGACAAGACCGGCACGCTCACGGTCGGGAAGCCGCGCGTCGTGGCGGTTGAAGGCCATCAATTGTTCGACCCGAAGGAAGTGCTGGCGCTCGCCGAGGCCGCCAATGCCGGCAGCAACCACCCGTTGGCGGGCGCGCTGCGCGAAGCCTATGGGCGCGAGGTGACGCGACATCCGGCGATGTTCCATCGCAAGGCGGTGGACCATCGCGTACTGCCCGGGCGCGGTGTCACGTCGCGCCTGAGCGACGAATCCCACGCCGGCGTTATCGAACTCGGCTTCGGCAGCCAGCGCCTGATGACTGAATGGAAGGTCGATACCGGAGCGCTCGCCGCGCGCGCAGCGCACTTCGAGGCCGAGGGGCGGACCGTATCCTGGCTCGCGCAACGTACGCCGGCCGGGTCGCAGTTGATCGGCCTGGTCGCATTCGGCGACGAACCGAGGGCGCATGCGCGTGCCGCGATTGCTGCGCTGACTCAGCTCGGCATCGACACCACGATGATCTCGGGCGACAGCGCGGGCGCGGCCCGCCATGTGGCGCAGATGATCGGACTTGCGCACTACGAGGCGAGCGTGCTGCCGCGCGACAAAGCGAAGCGGGTCGAGGCACTGCGCGCGAAAGGTCGCGTGGTCGCGATGGTCGGCGACGGCATTAACGACGCTCCAGCGCTCGCGGCAGCCGATGTCGGGATCGCAATGGGGTCCGGCACCGATGTCGCGATGCACGCGGCCGGTGTCACGCTGCTGCGACCGGACCCGCGGCTGGTGGTCACCGCGATCGAGATCTCGCGCGCGACCGTGCGCAAGATCCGGCAGAACCTGTTCTGGGCCTTCATCTACAACATTGTCGGCATCCCGCTCGCGGCGTTCGGCGTGCTGACACCGGTGTTTGCCGGCGCGGCGATGGCGCTTTCGAGCGTCTCTGTGGTCAGCAATGCACTACTGCTCAAGCGCTTTCGCCCGCGCGCGGATTCTGAATCGCCCCGCGTTCACGCACCATTGCACGCCGCACCGGCGCGCTGAGTCCACCGACGGCCGTCGCGAGCCGGCCACGATCGCGCTCCAGGATCGCGTTCAGGACACGATCTGCTTTTCAAAGCAGACGCTCGTCGGATCGTCGGTGTACGGCCCGAACGGATCGATCCGGCGGAACCCCGACGTTTCATAAAGTTGCAGCGCTGCGTGCTGGCGAAAGCCCGTCTCTAGCCGCAGCACGCGATAGCCGAGCTCCCGCGCACGTCGCTCGAGCTCACCGAATATGAGGCGGGCGACGCCGTGGCGTCGGTGCGAAGGCAGCACGTACATGCGCCGCACCTCGGCCACGCGATCGTCGAGCGGACGGAGCGCTCCCATGCCCACGGCAAGCAAGGCGTCGTAGGCGATGACGTAGGTCCCGCGTGCCGGCGTCGGTGAATTGGTCGGCCACGGCGCATCGGCCTCCTGACCTTCGGGGTACAACGCCCTTGCTTCGAGAGCCGCCGCATGCAGCAGTTCCAGGGCGACCGACCCCTGCGGATCTGCGGTTGCAATTCGAATGCGTGCAGACGTCACCCCCGGCAGCTCGAGAAAGCGATTTCGCAGCGTCGGCCAACGCGCGGCCGCGCGCCTCAGCGCATCACAGTGCGCGGGGCCACCCAGTATGTGGCGCCCGCGTCGCCATACCGCTCGGCATGTGGCGCACCGTGCGCCAGCGTGAACTCATCGCCGGGCCTGAGGTGCCGCGTTTCGGCACCGAGCGTCAGCCACATCTCGCCCTCGACCATCAATGCCTTGACGTCGAACGGGTGTGTGTGGGTTTCCAGCACCGACTGCGCGGGCCACTTTCGTTCAAGGATCTCGTCGTAGCCTTCGGCGCGGGCCTGGGCCTCGAAGTCTTCAAAGCGGCGCGTCGTCATTGTGGACTCCCGAGATCTGCCTCGCTCGCAACTATTGCGCGGCAATCAACCAGCATGCTGCATGTCGTTCGCTCAACCGGACTGGGCTGCACCATCAACTCGGTCGAATTCCACCAGAGCCGATCCGACGGAAAAGCTTGCTCCGAATCCCACCATCAGCGCGGTTTGCCCGGTCCTGACCCGGCTGCCGCGCACCAGCTGATCGAGCAGCAGAGGAATGCTGGCGCTCGACGTGTTGCCGGTCTCGGCGAACGATGCGCAGAGCCGATCGGGATCGATGCCGGTCTTGACACACGCGGGAATCAGGATGCGTGTGAGGTTGGCCTGATGCGGGATCAACCAGTCAATCTTTGTGCCGGAGCGCTGCACACGCTCGATTTCCTCGACCAGGATGCGCGTGGCGCCGATCGCCACCGGCGGGCCGGCCATGAACCAGCGTGCCGACTTCGGTACGTCGAGCGCGAGATGTGACGCCTGCATGCCCATGCCCTTGACCATGCCGATGGTCTCGGCGTCGATCATCGAACTGGCACGCACCGAGCGCAGCGTCGCAAGGCCGCGCACATCATGCCCCAGCAGCAGTCCCGCCGCCGCATCGCCGAAGAGCGTGCTGGTGCCGAACGCGAGCGGATCGTAGGCAATGCAGCGCGATGAAAACTCCAGCGCGATGCAGGCCACACGGCGGTAACCGAGCGCCTGCATCACGCTGCTGCCGATCGCGACCGCGTACATGAACCCCGTGCAGGCATTGCTTCCGACATCGAGCACGAACGGCGCTCCCAGTTCAGGATGCCTGCTGCGCGCCGACGCGACGATCTGTTGCGACAGCCCGGGGAATCCATGCGTGCTCGAAGACGAGACGATGATCGCGTCCAGCTCGGACCAAGACTGCTCCGCCATCAGGCGCTCGAGCAGCTCAATGCCGACCGTGACCGGAGATTCATTCGGCGCAAAGAAACGCCGCGCACGCAGGCCGGTCTTCTTCTCGATGATTTCCGCGCGCTCGCTGATGCGCGCAACGATTTCGGCCGAGGCTTCGTCGTCGATCTCGATTCCGTCCAGCAGGCGCTGTCCGATCTCCCGGTTCGAGACGATGGCCTCAGGCAACGTGCTGGCCGTGGAAAGGATCGAAACGAACGATTTCAATGGATACCCCGCCGGATCATTCCGTGCACGGAAAACGCCGCGCATCGCGAGGCCCGATCGTACTCTGCGGAAGTGGACGTTTTTGCCGGCCGGATCGTCGCGCAGAGACATGTGAGCGGCGCGGGCCAGGAGGCAGAACTCGACCTCAGTCTCCTCCTTAGAGCGGGCGAAAGGGTCGAATTGATTGAGCGGCTTCCGTTCCAGGACGATGCCTTTCATAACCCAGCGGCATAACCGAATCGTCTATTGATCCAAGCCGGTGGCGTGAACCCGCCTACGCTGCGCGGACTTCTGCTCGGGCACTGCCCAACGGACGATGGACCTGCATTTCATTCTCGGCGGCGCGCTGGTTGGCTTCATCGTCGGCGCCACCGGCGTCGGCGGCGGTTCGCTGATGACGCCTTTGTTGACGCTCGGCTTCGGCGTATCGGCACCGGTGGCCGTCGGCACCGACTTACTCTTTGCGGCGATCACGAAGGCCGGCGGCGCGGCGACGCATGCGAGGCTGAGAAGCGTGTCGTGGCCGATCACCGGCTGGCTCGTCGCGGGATCGGTTCCCGCGGCCATCGTGACCCTGGCGTTGCTGCGCTCGACCGCACCCGACGCGACTGCGTTCTCGAAATTGATCACGCCGACATTGGGCGCGGCGCTGCTGCTGACGGCAACGGCGCTGGTGTTCAAGACGCAGATCCAGGCGCTCGGGCGGCGATTCGTGACATCGGACGAGCGCGTGGTCGCGCTGGCGGCCACCGAAGCCGGCTACCTGCCGGTCACCGTCGAGCGGATTGCGCGGCCGCTGCCCACCGCGCTGGTCGGCGTGGTGATCGGAACCCTGGTGACACTGACCTCAGTCGGCGCAGGCGTGCTCGGCGTGGTTGCGCTGTACTTCCTGTACCCGCTGCTGCCGGCGCGGCAGATCGTCGGTGCCGACATCGCGCATGCGGTACCTCTGACGTTGGTCGCAGGGATCGGCCATGCGGCACTCGGCACGGTCGACTGGTCGCTATTGGGCGCGCTGCTGATCGGTTCGCTGCCCGCGATCGCGTTGGGCGCCGCAGTGTCGCATCGCCTGCCAGAGCGCGCGTTGCGCGCGGCGCTGGCGCTGATGCTGGTGGGCATAGGCCTCAAGTTGATCCTCACCTGAGCCCGTATGTACCGCTACGACACCGTCGACCGCACGCTCGTACTCGAACGGGTGGCCGAATACCGTAACCAGGTGCAGCGCTTTCTCGCTGGCCAGTTGAGCGAAGACGAGTTTCGCCCCCTGCGTCTTCGCAACGGGCTGTATATCCAGCGCCATGCACCGATGCTGCGTATCGCGATCCCATACGGTCTGCTGTCGTCGACGCAATTGCGCACGCTCGCGCGCATCGCCCGCCGCTACGACCGCGGCTATGGACACCTCACTACGCGGCAGAACATCCAATTTAACTGGGTAAAGCTGGAGGACACGCCGGACATCCTCGCCGAGCTGGCCGAGGTCGAGATGCATGCGATCCAGACCAGCGGCAACTGCGTGCGCAACATCACCTCGGACGAGTTTGCGGGCATCGCGCCGGACGAGATCGTCGATCCGCGCGCGCTGGCCGAGATCCTGCGCCAGTGGTCGACGGTTCATCCCGAATTCAACTGGCTGCCGCGCAAGTTCAAGATTGCAGTGAGCGGCGCGCGCGAGGACCGCGCGGCCACCGCATTCCACGACATCGGCCTGTACCTGCTGCGTGCGCCCGACGGTGAACTGGGCTTCCGGGTGCTGGTCGGTGGCGGCATGGGCCGCACGCCGATGGTGGGCAGTGTGATCCGCGAGTTCCTGCCGTGGCGGCACATGCTGACGTACGTCGAATCGATACTGCGCGTCTACAACCTGCACGGTCGGCGCGACAACATATTCAAAGCCCGCATCAAGATCCTCGTGAAGGCGCTGGGCGTCGAAGAGTTCGCCCGCCAGGTCGAGGACGACTTCGTGCACGGTCGCGGCGGCGTGTCCACGATCACGCAGGAGGAACTCGACCGCGTCACCGTGCATTTCGCATCGCCGCCATACGATGCCGCGCAAGAAGTGGATCTTTCGCAGCAGCACGAGGCGGCGTTCCACCGCTGGCTCGAACGCAGTGTGCGTGCGCATCGGCACGCTGGCTATCACGCTGTCGTCCTCTCACTCAAGCCCACCGGCGTGGCACCGGGCGACATCACCGCAGAGCAGATGGAACGCGTCGCCGACTGGGCAGAGCGCTACGGCTTCGGCGAACTGCGCGTGTCGCACGAGCAGAACCTCATCCTGCCCGACGTACGAGCGGACCGGCTGCCCGCGCTCTGGCAGGAGGCCAGGGTGGCCGGACTCGCCACGCCCAACATCGGGCTGCTGACCGACATCATCGCCTGCCCCGGCGGAGACTTCTGCTCGCTCGCCAATGCCAAGTCGATTCCGATTGCGAAGGACATCCAGCGTCGCTTCGACGATCTCGACTATCTGTTCGACATCGGGGAGATCAATCTCAACATCTCCGGCTGCATGAACTCATGCGGCCACCATCATGTCGGCCACATCGGTGTGCTCGGCGTCGACAAGGACGGTGAGGAGTGGTACCAGGTTTCGATCGGCGGCGCGGATGGCTCGGCGCCCTCGGGCGGTCGCTCGGCGGTGGGCCGCATCATCGGGCCGTCGTTCCGCGCCGGCGAAGTGCCCGAAGTCGTCGCGCGGTTGGTCGAGACCTACGTGAGCCTGCGCCACGAGGGCGAGCGCTTCGTGGACACGGTGAGCCGTGCCGGGCTCGCGCCGTTCAAGGACAACGTTTATCGCGGCGCCGTGCACGCGCACGAGCGCCATCCCGATGCGTCCGAGCGGCCCGCCGCCCCGCAGGCACGCCGACACGAAGTGGTGACCTGACCTGCCTTGGCCCCGAAACGATGAACGCCTTGCCCATTCCCCGTGTGCTGCACGCCGACGGTCGCCTGCTCGACGATCCCTGGCATGTGCTGCGCGAGAGCGAGGGCTACGACCAGACGCTACCGACCCTGCTGCCACTCGCCGCGTACCTGCACGAAGCGCCTTCGACCACCCTGGGAGTGTGGCTCGCGCCGGACGACGACGTATTCGCATTGAAGGAGCGTGGTCAGCCTTCTGCCGTTGATCGCGATCGAATTTCCGAAAGCGGCCGACGGCCGCGGATACTCCCTCGCGTCGCTGGTGCGGACACGCCTGCAATACCGAGGCGAGCTGCGCGCGATCGGCGAAGTGCTGGTCGACCAGATCTTCATGCTCCGGCGTGTCGGGTACAGCACCTTTGCGCTGCGCGGCGACCCGTCCACTGAGGCGGCGCGCTCCGCGCTGAGTCGCTACTCGGACGTCTACCAAGCCGCGGCCGACGGCACCTTGCCGGCCTTCCGCCGACGCCCCGTGATGGCGCTTGCGCCATCGCGCATCGAGTCGCTATGAACACCGACACCGCAACTGCTTCCGTCCCGGCTACCGACCGCGAAGCGGGGGTCGAGCGGCAGATCGTCGACATCGGCCGCCGGTTCCGTCGCGCAGCGTTGTCTTCAAGCCTGTCTGCCGAGGACATGGTGCTGACGCATGCGATCGCCACCACCGGCGTCCCGATCGATGTGTTCGTCATCGACACCGGCCGCCTGCATGCCGAGACACTCGAACTGCTCGAGCGGACGCGCAGGCGCTACGACATCGAAGTCCTGGTCTATCGGCCGCAGGAGCAGGCCGTGCGGGACTATGTGAGCCGGTATGGACGCAACGCGTTCTACGAGAGCGTCGAACTGCGCCATCGCTGCTGCGAGATTCGCAAGGTCGAACCGCTGGAGCGTGCATTGCAGGGTCGCGACGCCTGGCTCACTGGCCAGCGGCGGGCGCACGGACCCGAGCGTGCGACGCTGGCGATCGAGGAAGTCGACAGTCGCCGCGACATCAGGAAGTTCAACCCGCTGGCGCTGTGGCCGGATGAAGCGATCTGGCAGTACATCCGCCGGCACGACGTGCCATTCAACCCGTTGCATCAGCGCGGCTACCCGTCGATCGGCTGCGAGCCGTGCACACGCGCCATCAAGGTCGGCGAACCCGCCCGCGCCGGGCGCTGGTGGTGGGAGGCCGACGGCGCACAGAAAGAATGCGGCCTGCATGTCGTGGCGGCGGACCATTCAAAAGTTGCGAGAGGAACGTGATGTCTGCGGTGCTCGAAGTCGAAGTAGGTTCCCCGGTCACGCTGGCGATGCCATTGACGCGCCGTCGCCTCGACCACCTGGAGTGGCTCGAGTCCGAAGCGATCTACATCCTGCGCGAAGTCGCGGCCCAGTGCAGCAGGCCGGCGCTGCTGTTCTCGGGGGGCAAGGACAGCTGCGTGGTCCTGCGCCTGGCGGAGAAGGCGTTCCGGCCCGCTCGCCTGCCGTTCCCGCTGCTGCACATCGATACCGGACACAATTTTCCCGAGGTGCTCGACTTCCGCGACGAACGTGCCGCAGCGCTGGGCGAGACGCTGCTCGTGCGTTCGGTGGAAGACAGCATCGCAAGGGGCACCGTGCGGCTGCGCGGCGAGAACGACTCGCGCAATGCCGCGCAGTCTGTGACGCTGCTCGAGGCGATCGAGGAACTCGGCCTCGATGCGCTGATCGGCGGCGCGCGGCGCGACGAGGAGAAGGCACGCGCGAAGGAACGGATCTTCAGCTTCCGCGACAGCTTCGGCCAGTGGGACCCGAAGAACCAGCGTCCCGAGCTGTGGGACCTCTATAACGCGCGCGTGCATCCGGGCGAACACCTGCGCGTGTTTCCGATCTCCAACTGGACCGAGCTCGACGTGTGGCAGTACATCGCGCGCGAGAAGCTATCGTTACCATCGCTTTACTACGCGCACCGGCGCGACGTCGTGCAACGGCGCGGCTTGCTGGTGCCTGTGACCCCACTGACGCCGCCGCAGGCCGGCGAAGCGGTCGAGCGCAGATCCGTGCGCTTTCGCACCGTAGGCGACATCAGCTGCACGTGCCCGGTGGCGAGCGCGGCGGCAACCGTCAGCAGATCATCGTCGAGACCGCGCAGGCGGCGCTCACCGAGCGCGGCGCCACCCGGATGGACGACCAGACCAGCGAAGCCTCGATGGAGCGACGCAAGCGGGAGGGATACTTCTAGGTCGACTCGGTGTACGCGAACGCTGCGCGTTCGCACGTGCACCTCGTCGAAAGCAATTTGTGCGGCGACCTTCGGAGCGGCCGGGCGTCTGCCGCAATGCAACTGCGGGCACCCCCACCCCAGCCCGCCCCCGCCAAGCGGGGCGGCAGTGAGTGGGCTGGCGGCTGAAAACGGATTGGGACGATGAACGCAAGGCTTGAAGCATCAATCGCTGCAGACACCGAACTCGCCGATCGCGGGGTATTGCGATTCATCACGGCGGGCAGCGTGGACGATGGCAAGAGCACGTTGATCGGGCGCCTGCTGTACGACACGCGCAGCGTCCTGAGCGACCAGCTTGACGCCATCGCACGGGCCGGGCAGCGACGGTCCATCGCAACGACAGCCAGTGATGTGGCGGTCGACCTGTCGCTGCTGACGGACGGGCTCGAGGCCGAGCGCGAACAGGGCATCACGATCGACGTTGCCTACCGCTACTTCGCGACGGCGCGGCGCAAGTTCATCATCGCGGACACACCAGGCCACGAGCAGTACACGCGCAACATGGTCACCGGCGCCAGCACGGCGGACGCAGCCGTGATCCTGATCGACGCGACGCGCGTGACGATGACACCGGATGGGCGCGCCCAACTCCTTCCGCAGACGCGGCGCCATGCCGCGCTCGCGCACATGCTGGGTCTGCGCCACGTCGTCGTCGCCGTCAACAAGATGGACCAGACTCGGCTTCGATCGCGCCAGGTTTGACGCCATCGTCGCTGCCTTTGCAGACCTTGCCGAGCGATTCGGAATCGGCGACTTCGTCGCCATCCCGATGTCGGCGCTGCACGGCGACAACATCGTGCGGCGCTCGCCGCACACGCCCTGGTATCACGGCCCCGTGCTGCTCCAATGGCTGGAAGACGTCGACATCGACAGTTCGGACAGCGCCGCAGCGGATGGCGGCGACCAGCTCGATCCGCTCCGCTTTGCCGTGCAACTGGTGCAGAAGGGCGCGCCGCGCGCGGGCTCCGGCGCGCGCGCTTATCTGGGACGCATCAGTGCAGGCGAACTGAGAGTCGGGCAGCGAGTACGGTTGCTGCCGTCGGAAGCGACGGCTGTGGTGTCGGCGATCGAGACCTTCGACGGCGATCTGCGGGCCGCGAACTCCGGTCAGTCCGTATCCGTTCGCCTGGACCGTGAAGTTGACGTTTCGCGTGGTGACTGGCTGGTCGACGCCGACGCTGCATCCCAGCCGCAGCTGGCGCGCCAGTTACGTGCCGATCTTGCCTGGCTCGACAACGAACCTCTCGCGCCGCAGCGTCGGCTCTGGCTGCGGCACGGCACGCGCTTCGTGCTTGCGCGAGTGCGCAGCGTCGACGCGCTGCTCGACCTCGACAAAGTCGCATGGCATTCGCCGATACTCGGCGACGGCCCGCCAACCGCCCTTGGTCCCAACGGTATCGGCCGGGTCGTCATCGAGGTGCAGCACCCCCTTCCTTTCGACGCCTTTGATCGCCTGCGAGCCGGCGGCGCTGTGGTGCTTGTCGACGCGACCACCAACCACACCGTCGCTGCAGGAATGCTGCGCGGCGTGGCGCACGCATCATGACGCTGCACGCACTGAACAAGCCATCCGCCGGGGAACCGGTGCGCGTCTACCTGGTCGGTGCCGGGCCCGGCGACCCTGACCTATTGACGATCAAGGCGGCGCGGCTGCTGCGGCAGGCCGACGTCGTATTGCACGATGCGCTGGTCGATCCCAGGGTCCTTCAGATCGCATCGAACGCCCGGCTGATCGATGTGGGAAAGCGCGCGAGCAAGGCTTCTACAGCGCAGCGTTTCATCAATCGAATGCTGGTCACCAGCGCACTCCATCATCCATGCGTGGTGCGGCTCAAGGGCGGCGACCCGACGATCTTCGGCCGGCTCGATGAAGAAATGCAGGCGCTGCGCGATGCGGGTATTCCATTTGAGGTGGTGCCCGGCGTGACTGCAGCCTGTGCCGCTGCCGCGAACCTGAAGGCTTCCCTGACGCTCAGGGGCGTGGCGCGCAGCGTCCGGTTCCTGACCCCACGGGTTGCCGCGGACGGAGATCTATGCTCGGACGCGGTGTTGCCATCGGCGACGGGCGACGAGACGCTAGCGGTGTACATGGCCGGCGGACTACTGGGCCGATTCGCACAACGCCTGATCGCTTCCGGAAGGCCTGCCTCGACTCCACTGCTCGCCGTGGAGAACGCTACGCTCCCTACCGAGCGGCGCTGGGCGGGCACACTCGGCACTGCGCTGGCCTGGCCCGGACCTCAGGCAGGAGGACCGGTAGTGCTGCTGATTGGACCGGCCCTCGCCGACGTGGCACACCGCCTCGACGTGTGGCTCGGGACTGACACTGAGTTCTTCGTCGAAGCGGCGGCCGCGTAGCGCCCTTCGTTCCGACTGTTGCGCAAGTACGGCTGATGGGCAGTCGTTCAGCCGACGTCGTGCAGCCTGGTCGTCTGCAATTCGACACGGCGCCGGATCGCGGTCAGCCGCTCCGCGACCGCGTGACTGCGTCAGCCACGAAGTCCAGCAGGCCCGGCAACTCGGACAGCACGGGCAGGAGTTGCAAGTCTATTTCGGGGTGCGTGCGCCGAAATTCCGCAAGCATCGGCGGAAGGTCATCGGCGACGTGCCCACCACTGGCCCAGAACACCGGCACGATGTCCATGCTCACGCAGCCCGACTCGATTGCCTCGTTGAGGACCGAGCCCAGCGTCGGGGGCTGAAACTCGAGAAACGCGACCTTCACGAAGGCATTCGGTGCGCGCGACTGGACACGCGCTTGCAGGTCTGTCAGGGTGTCCGACCAGCGAGCGTCCCGCGCGCCATGCGCAAAAAGAATGATCGCTCGTGTGATGGAGGCTGCCACCGGCCGATTATTGCCCACGCGACACCGTCAGTGCTGGCTGATCGCATCGCTGCACGCGTCTCCCGGTCCTCGGCCCACAACTTGGTGTCGGGTACGGACGCGCACGTCGTTCGAGCCTCGCTGGGGACTGGAAGTTTCAATCTCGAGCGGAACCGAGCCGTGCCACCTTCGGCTTTCGCTCAGGATGGAGGCTTGATCGCGAGCACATCCTGCGCCGCCCGCTCGTAGGCGTGGGCCAGCTGCAACACGGCCCGGTCTCCCCGCGGACGCCCGATGAGTTGCATGCCGATCGGCAAGCCTGACGGGCCGAAGCCGACGGGCACGCTGAGGCAGGGCAGCCCGGAGAACGTTGCGTAGATCACGACTTCCATCCAGCGGTGGTAGGTGTCCATCGCGCGATCATTGATGTGCGTCGGCCAGCGCAGGTTCGCGTCGAATGGCCATACCTGCGCCGACGGCAGCGCCAGCACGTCATAAGAGTCGAACATCGCGAGCATCTGCTGGTAGAACGCGCTGCGCCGCACGCTTGCAGCCACGACCTGCATGCCGCTCAGTTGTGCGGCCTGGTCGTACTCCCAGAGCGCTTCGGACTTGATGAGCGCGCGGTTCTGCGGCTTGACCACGTAAGGCGCGATGCGCGCGCCGACCAGCAAGTGCCGCCAGACCAGCCACGCCTGCCAGACCTCGCTCGGCGCGAAGCCGGGCCGCGTCGGCTCGACGACACAACCGAGCCCCTGGAGGCGCAGCAGCCCCTGTTCGCAGCAGTCGAGGATGCCCGCTTCGACCGGCAAGTACCCGGACAGGTCGGCGAGCCACCCGACGCGCACGCGGCTGCAATCGAAGTCATCGAGCGCATGCGCGTATCGCTCGCCACCTTGCAGCGACAGCGGCACGCGGGCGTCGTAGCCGGCCTGCACTTCGAGCAGCAACGCAAGATCCCGCACAGTCCGCCCCATGGGCCCTTCGGTCCCCAGCTGCGCGATCCACACGTCCTGCGCCGGCCACAGCGGCACCCGTCCGTGACTCGGCCGCAGCCAAATATGTTGTTCCACCCGGCCGGATTGCGCAGGCTCCCCATGAAGTCGCTGCCGTCGGCCACCGACAACATGTGCGTGGCCAACGCAACCGCCGCGCCGCCGCTGCTTCCACCGGCGGACTTGGACGGGTCGTACGCGTTGCGCGTCACACCGAAGACCTCGTTGAAGGTGTGCGAGCCCAGGCCAAACTCGGGCGTGTTGGACTTGCCAATGACGATGCACCCGGCCGCCTTCATCCGCTGCACCATCAGCCCGTCCTGCGACGGCACGAAGTCACGCAGCAGTGGTGAGCCGAAAGTCGTGCGGATGCCGGCCGTCTGGGCCGCATCCTTGATCGCCTGCGGTATTCCGTGCATCCAGCCGATCGGACCGGCGGGCGTTGCGCCGCGCGCCAACTGCGCATCGCGCTCGTCGGCCTCGAGCAGCAATTGATCGGGATCGCGCAGGCTGACGAGCGCGTTGTGGACGGGATTGACGGCCTTGATGCGCGCGAGCGTCGCCTGCATCACCTCCCGGCACGACACCTGACGTGCGCGGATCGCCGCGGCGAGCGCGTGGGCCGGGAGTTCGGTGATCTCCATGCTATCCAGCGCAACTTGTCGCGCGGTGCGAGTGCAGACGTGGATGACGGCGACGACCTACGTCTTGACTTCGACCGCGATGATGCGCAGCTCCTTCTGCCCCACGTTCCGAACATAGTGCGGCCCGATGGCGGCGGACCAGATCGCCGCACCGATGACCGGCGCCGCCGGCATCGCCCTCGAGTCCAGCAGCATGTTGCCGTCCGGATCGTAGCGAACGAAGTCACTCCAGCTCATCACGTACAACGCGGCTGGCCACTGGTGCGCGTGCACGGGCGTCTGATCACCCGGCCCCAGCCGCGTGTCGAGCACCCTGACCTTCTCGTTTTCGAGCAGCACGTGGTGGTGTCCAGGTGCTGCTGTCATCGCGTCAAGTGGGTGCATGACTTCCGTACGCTGGCCGCCTTCCCCATCGTTCGCCATTGCGTCTCCTGCGCTCGCCGTGGTGCCCTCAGGCGAGGTTGCGCAGTTCGCGCAGCGCCACCGACAGCATGGCCAGGTCCGCGCTCTTGCTCTCGGCCAGTTCGTTCAGCATGCGGCGTGCGCGGTCGAGCGGCTGAGCCTGCGCGTGCTGCCACGCCTCCATGCCGCCGGCCTCCAGGGCATCGGCGGTCAGCTGCCGCTGGAGGCTGGCGAGATCGTCGCTGGAGGCCGCCTTTGCCAGTGCCTGCCAGTACCCCTCGGAGGGTAGAGCCGCGACCTGGGCGCGGACACGCGCGAGACCGAGCGCATCGCCGATCGCAAAGTAGGTCGACGCCACCGTACTGAGCGGCTGCCGCGATGCCTCCGCTACCTCGGCCACGTCGAGCGCCGCGAACAGCGTGGCCGCCGCCGCGACATCGAAGGCCAGCGCCTCCGGGATACGTCGCTGCATGAAGCGAGCCTGCATCTCGTCGATCGGCGTCCGCCACGCCGCACGCGACGGGCGCCCCTCGCAATAGCGCAACAGGGCCGGCGCCGCCGGCGCAAAGCGATCGATCGTCTGCGCTATCGGCTCGCCAAGGCGGTGCGAGCGCAGAAACCAGGTCGTCGCACGCGACGTCCGGCGACCGAGTTCCATCAGCAGCTCGGCCTGCGTCTGATCGGCGACGGCGTTGTCGAGCGCCTCGATCGCCTTCCACGTCGGGCCCAGCGCGAACACTTCGCGCGTCAGCAGATAGGCGCGCACGACCTGCGCCAGCGCGGACTCCGGTGCTCGAGAGTCATCTGATAGACGAAACTCGGCCCGACGCGGTTGATCATCGCGTTGAGCACCAGGTGGCAATGATCTCGCGGCGCAGCGGATGGCGCTCGATGTCGTGGGCGAACTGCGTGAGCAGCCGCTGGGAAAGTAGTCGACAAGCGCTGCGGCGACCCAGGATCTTCGCGGCATGTCCGAGGCCAGCAGCTCGTCGAACAGCCACATCTTCGAGTAGGCCAGCAACACGGCGCGCTCCGGGCCGGTCAACGCCTGGTCCTGCGGCACGCCGCTCAGCAATGGTCTCGTCGTCAGGCAGAAATTCGAGCGCCCGGTTCAACCGTCCTTCCTTCTCGAGGAAGCGGATGAATCGCTGCTGCTGCTCCAGCAGCTTGCGCGCCGTGTACGAAGCCGACCGACAGCGCCTGCGTCTGGAAGTAGTTGTCTTCGCAGCACCAGATGCGCGACGTCGTCGGTCATTGTCGCCAGCAGCGCGTTGCGCTGCTCGAGCGTCAGATACGTCCTTCAGCCACGGGCGGCCGAGCAGAATCTTGATGTTGACCTCGTGATCCGAGGTGTCGACCCCGGCCGAGTTGTCGATCGCATCCGTATAGAGCCGCACGCCCTTGAGTGCCGCCTCGACGCGCCCGCGCTGTGTGAGGCCCAGGTTGCCGCCCTCGCCGATCACCTTGCAGCGCAGGTCGGCGCCGTTGATGCGCACCGCATCGTTGGCACGGTCTCCCACGTCGGCGTGGTTCTCGCTGGATGCCTTGACGTAGGTGCCGATGCCGCCGTTGTACAGCAGGTCGACCGGCGCGCTTGCAGTATCGCCGCGATCAGCTCGGTCGGTGTCGCATGCGGCGCAGTTATACCGAGCGCGGCCTGCGCCTGCGGCGACACCGGGATCGACTTCTCGGCGCGCGACCAGATGCCGCCGCCGGCCGAGATCAAACGCGCGTTGTAATCCGGCCCACGACGACCGCGGCAACGCGAACACGCGTTCACGCTCGGCAAAGCTCGTCGCGGAGTCGGGTGCCGGGTCGACGAAGATGTGACGATGGTCGAAGGCCGCGACCAGACGGATGTGTTTCGACAGCAGCATGCCGTTGCCAAACACGTCACCCGACATGTCGCCGATGCCTGCGCAGGTGAATTCCGTCGTCTGGGTGTCGATGCCCATCTCGCGAAAGTGCCGCTTCACGCTCTCCCACGCGCCGCGTGCGGTGATGCCCATTCCCTTGTGGTCGTAGCCGGCGCTGCCACCGGAAGCGAATGCGTCGCCGAGCCAGTGGCCGTATTCCGCGCTGATCGCGTTGGCGTAGTCGGAAAAGGTCGCCGTGCCCTTGTCGGCCGCCACGACCAGATAGGGATCGTCGCCGTCGTGCCGCGCGACGTGCGGCGGTGGTACTGCCTTTCCCTGCACAAGGTTGTCCGTGACGTCGAGGAGTCCCCGCAGATAGTCCTGGTAGCAGGCGACGCCTTCCTTCACGTACGCCTCCCGGTCGCTCGCTGGCGGCGCCTTCTTCAGCACGAATCCGCCCTTCGAACCGACCGGCACGATGACGGTGTTCTTCACCATCTGCGCCTTGACCAGACCCGAGCACCTCGGTGCGGAAGTCTTCCGGCCGATCGGACCAGCGCAATCCGCCGCGCGCGACTTGGCCTCCGCGCAGATGCACGCCCTCGAACCGCGTGGAGTACACGAAGATCTCGAACATCGGACGCGGCTCAGGCAGCGTCGGTACCTGCTTCGGGTCGAACTTGAACGACAGGAAGCTGCGACGCGGACCCTCTGCGTCGCTCGCGCCGACCCCGGTGCGCCAGAAGTTCGTGCGCAGCGTCGCCTGGATCAGCGCCAGCAACTGACGCAACACGCGGTCCTCGCTCGCGTTCGGCACCTTGTCGAGCGCCTGCTCGATGGCGCGTACCTGACTGGCTGCCGCCGTGTCATCGCGCTCAGCGGGATCGAAGCGCAACCGGAACAGGCGTGCCAGCATGCCTGCGATGCGCGGGTGCGCCGACAGCGTGGTCTCGATGTACGGCTGCGACAGCGGGAACCCGATCTGCCGCAGGTACTTCGCGTAGGCGCGCAGGATCGCGATCTCGTCGGCAGCGAGCCCTGCCTTCAGGACCAGTCGGTTGAAGTCGTCGTTCTCGACGCGGCCCTCGAACACGCGCGCAAACGCGTCTTCGAACAGCGGCGCGAGGGCCCCGATATCGATCTCGTCGCCTGCCGGCACGTCGAGCTCGAAGTCGTGAATCCACATCGGTTCGGCGCCGTCGGGCGTGACTGCGTAGGGCCGTTCGGCCAGCACGCGCACGCCCATGTGCTCGAGCATCGGCAGCGAATCCGACAAAGGCACCGGCGAACTGCCGCGGTAGACCTTGAAGCCGAGACGGTTGGGCGCGCAAGCTCGCGGTCGATAGAAGTTGAGCACGAGCTCGGCGCGTGCCAGGCGCTCGAGTCGCTGTATATCCTCGACGGCGCTGACCGCGTCGATATGTTCGCGGTAGGACGCCGGGAATGCGGCTCCGTAGCGCCGCAGAAGCTGCGCGGCGTCCATCTCCTCGACCGCTCGTTCAGGGCCGAGCGCAGGTCGTCTTCCCAGCGCCGCGCCGTCGCCGCGAGCTGCGCCTCGAGCGCGCGGCGGTCATACGACCGGGATGCGTCCCGGAGTCGTGCGCACGGTGATGTGGATGCGCGCCAGTACCGTCGTCGGTCAGCAGCACGTCGAATTCGGCCGCGGAGCCGTTGAACGCTTCGAGCAGGATCCACTGGAACTTGCGACGCAGCTCCGTCGTGTAGTTCTCGCGCGGCACGAAGATGATGCAGGAGACGAAGCGCTCGAAGGCGTCGCGCCGGATGAACAGGCGGAAGCGCTGGCGCTCACCGAGCCGCAGGATTCCGTTCGCGATCTCCGCGAGTTCCTCCACAGTGATCTGGAACAATTCGTCGCGCGGATAGGACTCCAGGATGTGCGTCAGCGCCTTGCCGAGATGGCTGCCCGGTGCGAGCCCGGCGCGGTCGCTGACCGCGCGCACCTTGCCTCGCACCAGCGGCACCTCGGTCACGCGCGTCGCGTAGGCCACCGACGTGAAGAGCCCGACGAAGCGGTGCTCGCCGATCACCTTGCCGCTCGCGTCGTAGCGCTTGATGCCGACATAATCGAGATAACCCGGCCGGTGCACGGTGGCGCGTGTCGTCGCCTTCGTCACCAGTAGCATCGGCGACGGCGCCGCTCGCAAGGTTTCGCACGGCGCGCGGCGCCGACGAAAAGCTGATTGAGATCCCCCGCGCGCCTGAATCGCGCAGGATGCCGAGACCGCTGCCTTCTCGCGCACGAGCTCCAGCTCACCGTCCCGCTCGAGCAGGTCGTTGCTTCGATAACCGAGCAGCAGCAAATGGTCCTCGGTGAACCACTGCAGGAACGCGCGCGACTCGGCCAGCTCCTCGCGCGGCACCGGCGGTGGCTGCTCGTCGAGCTCCTGGATCACCGCGCGCAGCTGCGCGACCATCGGCTTCCAGTCCTCCACGGCAGCGCGAACGTCACCGAGCACGCGCTCGATGCCCTCAACCAGCCCGGCGCGCGCAACCGGATCGGCGAGACGGTCGATCTCCAGATGCATGACCGATTCGCGCGGCCAGTCGGGCCGATCCTCGCGGTTCGCCAGTTCCTGCAGGTTGCCGTCTACGTCGCGCCGTACCGCGAAGATCGGATGGATGATCAGGTGCAGGGTCAACCCCTGCCGGTTGATCTTCACCGTCGTCGAATCGACCAGGAACGGCATGTCGTCATTGACCACCTCGATGACCGTGTGGCGCGAGCTGAACCCGATGTCTTCCTTGTACGGGTTGAGCACGCGGAGCTTCGGTCGCCCGGGGGCGCGATGGCGGACGAATTGCAGATGCGATTGAAGCATGCCGTACAAGTCTTCGGCGCTGCGCTCGCAGACGTCCTCCGGGTCCGCCAGCCGGAAGTAGCCGCGGCAGAACGTCGTCAACAACGCCTGCTCCTGCGGCGGATTGCGCGCGCCGATCAGGGCGAGAACGTCCTCAAGCCGCCGAGCCTTGTCTTGCTCGGGGCTGGACGCGGTCGGTGTATTGCCCGTCATCGTGTGTCTCCGTGTTCTGTCCCGTGGCCGCCGTGAGGCTGCGGGCGGCTCTGACCTGTCAGTATGCCTATTGACGCGACGAACCGCGATCCTGCGCTGCCGGATAATCGGCCTGCGCCCTGCAACTGCCCGCGCTTCATGCTGCCCTCCTTCGCTCCTCGCCTGGCCTTCATCGACGTCGAAACCACGGGTTCGAGCCCCGAGCGCGAACGTGTAACCGAGGTCGGCGTGGTTGTCGTCGATATGGAAGACCATGACGCCCGCGTCACCGAATGGTCATCGCTGGTCAACCCCGGCGTCCCGATCCCGGCCGGAAATCCAGTGGCTGACCGGCATCACGAACGAGATGGTGCGCGACGCGCCGGCTGTTCGCCGAGTTGGCGCAGGACCTGTACGACCGGCTCGAAGGCGCGATCTTCGTTGCGCACAACGCCCGCTTCGACTATGGCTTCCTGCGCGCCGAGTTCGCGCGCGCCGGACTCAACTTCCATGCCAAGACGCTATGCACGGTGCGACTGTCGCGGCATTTGTATCCCGACCGCGCGCCGCACACGCTCGACGCCATCATCGAGCGCTTCGGGCTCGGGCGGCGAACAACGCCACCGCGCACTCGGCGATGCGCGCGTGCTGTGGCGTCTGCTGCAGAAGCTCGCCGACCGCCATCCGCCGGCGGAGCTGGAGCTCGCAGTCGCGGCCCTGCTGCGCCATCCCAGCCTGCCATCCCACCTGCCGCCCGATGCGCTCGATGCCGTACCGCATGCACCCGGCGTCTATCTCTTCTATGGTCTGAATGAACATCCGATCTACATCGGCAAGAGCGTCGACCTGCGGGCGCGCGTCACCGGGCCACTTCAACGCCGAGTACCGCGCGCCGCGCGAATTGCGGCTGTCGCAGGAAGTCCATCGCCTCGAATGGGAGGAAACGGCGGGCGAGCTCGGCGCGCTGCTGCGCGAAGGCGAACTCGTCAAGACGCGCCTGCCGGCGCACAACATCGCGCTGCGCCGCAAGGTGAACCAGGTGATGCTGGAACTCGACGACGACAGCCGGCCGCGCTACCGCCCTGCCATCGACGCTGCCCCTGGACGCCTTCGGCCGCGTCTACGGGCCGTTCGGCTCACGCGCATCCGCACGGCGAATGCTGAGCGACCTTGCGACCGAGCACGGGCTGTGCATGAAGGTGCTGCAGCTCGAGGGACGGCGGCGCTCGGCCGAGGGTGCGCCGTGTTTCCATCGGCAGCTGCATCGCTGTGCCGGCGCCTGCGTCGGCGCAGAGTCGCTCGCCGACCACGCGCAGCGCCTGCGCGAGCTGCTGGCGCCGTGGCTGATTCCGTCCTGGCCCCACGCGGGCGCGGTCGCGCTGCTCGAGCGCCGATGCCGATCGCCTGCGCGAGGACTTGCACGTGTTCGATCACTGGTGCTGGCTGGGGACAGTCAGGACGCTCGACGCCGCCGAGACGCTGGCCCGATCGGCGCCGCGGGTCTTCGAGGCCGATGCCGCCCGCCTGGCACTGCAGGCCTATGCCGGGCGATACGCCATCGAATGCGTTGCGCTTGGCGCCGCTCAAGACGCTCGTGTCGCGACCTTGGCATCATGAAGTGCACGTGGTGTGCAATGAGACAACGATGAAGAACGCCTACGGATTCGGCAAGACAGTGGCACTCGGCTTCGACGATGCCGTGCAGAAGGTGACGGCAGAACTCGCGAAGGAAGGTTTCGGCGTGCTGACCGAGATCGACGTCAAGGCCACGATGAAGAAGAAGCTCGACATTGATGTGCGGCCGTACCGCATCCTCGGGGCCTGCAACCCGCCGCTTGCGCGCCGCGCGCTCGAGGCCGAGCCCACGATCGGCCTGCTGCTGCCGTGCAATGTCGTCGTGCGCGAGTCCGACGAAGGCGCGATCCAGGTCGAGTTCATGGACCCGGCGATGATGGGCAGCTGTCGGACAGCGCCGCGCTCGGCGTGGTCGCGAGTGAGGTGCGCGCCAAGCTGCAGCGCGTAATGGGCGCCGTCTGACGCGGGACGCCGGCCCGCCCGGCGCACTCCGCAGGTGCTAGTCGGCGCCGGGCAGCGCCGCGAGCGCGAGCTTCAGCGCGACGCCGGGCCGCAGCCCCAGACGCTGTGCCGGCGCGTTGACCCATGAGATGACGCCGCACTCCCAGGAATCGCGCGCCTCGCCGATGCGCGCACTGAGATGCGACACCGTCGCTGCAGCTCGTCCTTCGGCTTCCAGCAGCGCAAGCGCCGCGATGCCGGCCTCGTCCTTGCCGATGCCCGCATCGTTGAAGACGTAGAGCCGCGCAGCCACGGCGCGGGCGTAGCGCGCGGCCGAGACTCCGCCATGCGAGCCGGTCACGACGACTTTCCCTGCGTCGTCCTGCGTCACCTGCGTGATCGAGTCGATCAGCACCGGTTGCGGCGGAAGCTGGCCCATCGGCCCGTTGCCCGCTAGCGCGTCCCGGTGACCGGCAATGCCTCGGCCGGGACCGTGACCTGCGGGTAGATTTCGCGGAAGCGCTTCAGCTCGACGTCGGCCTCGTCATGACGACCCGCGCGACGCAGCTTGATGATCCGCTCCAGCCATTCGCTGGCCGGAAGACCGGTCGTCACCTCGGCTTCCGTGACGAACGCCACCCGCGGCCGCACCGAGCCCCGCCGCGGGTGGTGCTTCGGCCTGTCGCATGTTCGAGCGTGCGACCGCCGCACCGTCGGCACTTTCGCTGCGTCGGCGCTCGTCGATTCGCTGGGCGGTGCGTCCTGCCGTTTCGCAAGCGGCGCCGGCATCATCGTGCCCGGTGCTGCTTCTGCACTCGCCTGCGGGACCGGTGCCGCAGCCGGCGCAGCGGTGTCCCGTATGACATCGACTTCTTCCTTGGCGCGCGGCGCGGCGCCGGGGCCAATGGCCTTCGGCTCGCTCGAGGCCCCCGCAACAGAACTGCGCGTTGCTCGCGATTTCGCCTTTGCTTCGGTCTTCGACGGGGCAGATGCCGGCGCAGATTCAGCGATCGGTGGCGGATCGGCAGGACGGCGGGCGAAGGCGGCGCCGATGACGGCGCGGTCGCGGCTGCATTCTCGGCCGCCCGATCCGCCGGCGCCGTGAACGTCGGCATCTCGCGTTCGGTCTGAGTTGCCATCATGACGGCGAGCGTCGACAGCATGACCGCGGCTGCAGCAGCGTAGGGCCAGCGCCGGCGCGCCGCGATGCGTGGCGCCGCCGGCGGTTCCTGCACATCGCGCGGAGTGGCCTGCACCTGGCGGGCTGCCGCCGCGAGGATCGCCGCGCGCGTGGCGGCCGAGGGACGCTCGTCGAGCGCATCGGTTGCCGCGCGGTAGCCGCGCAAGCTCCGGCTGTCGTCACCGCTCACTGCCACTCCTCCATCGCGCCACGCAGCTTGCTCATCGCATAGCGCAGTCGGCTCTTGACGGTCTCGTGCCCGGCCTGGGTGACTGCCGCAATTTCCTCCAGCGACAGGCCGCCTTCCGCCTGCAGCAGGAACGCCTCGCGCTGCGCGGCCGGCAGCGCTTCAACAGCCTCGACGAAGGCGCGCGCCTGCGCGCGCGACAGCGCCTGCACGTCGGGCCGGTCCGCCTCGCTGCCGGCACACTTCGAGCGGTGCGTCGTCGGGATCGTTGGCGGCCTCGTCAAGGCTGATCGCTTCGTCCTTGCCGCGCCAGTGGTCGATCATCTTGCTGCGTGCCACGGTGTAAAGCCAGGTCCTGAACTTCGCCCGCGGCTCGAATCGCTCGGCATTGCGGATGACCGCCATCCAGGTCTCCTGCAGCAGATCCTCCGCGACGGCCGGCGCGGCGCCCTGTCGCAGAAAATAGCGGAAGACCGGCCGCTCGTGCCGCTCGTAGATCTCGCCGAAAGCGCGCGCATCGCCCGCCGCATAGGCGGCGAGCAACTCCTCGTCGGTGGGACGCGGCGCTCATGGCGGGCGATTCTGCCCGCGACACGCGCCGGCCGATCGTTCGCGGCTGAGCCGGCGATCACCACCGCGCAGACACAGGACTGTCCGTCGGTAGGTCCGCGGCGGATCGGGTACGAACCCCGCCGTGGCGGGGAACGGATTCGGCATCGGGCGCGGCCGCGGGATCACTCCCATCGCGATCAGATTGTCGCGGCTCTCGTAGTGGATCGCGACTAGCTCATCGGGCGTGGCTTGGGCGCGCTCGAAGTCCGTGTACCAGGTCGGCGAGTGCTCGTTGCGCCCGTGTCCGGTGCCGAGTCGCTGCTCCTTCGCCTGCGCCTCGTCCGCGCGACCGCTCGCGCATCGGCCGTGGACGCGTTCGCCTCGGCCGACGGCGCTGGCGCCGCCGCTGCACCGGCGTCGCGCGACGATTCCTGACTTCAATACGGCCGGCGGCGGCGTCGGCTTCGCACGCTCGCGGAATACCGCCACGCCGATCACGCCGACGTTGTCCGGCCGTCCGGTGCGCGCGGCATACGATTGATCAAGCGCAGTGAACTCGAACGCCGCAACCCGCGACATGTCCTTGCGCCACCTGTGATCTGCGCGAACTGGCCGGGGCTCAGCACATAGCCCGTCTGGTCGGGCGCGGCCGACTCGCCGCTGACGACGTTCACACCATCGACCGACACGACAGCCAATGCTCGGCCGCCGGCACGATTGGTCAGCGCGACCGCGTAGCGGTGCCCGGGTTTGCCGGGCACCCACCAGCGGCCGTTGTGCCAGTACATCGGCAGCGTCTCGCCGGACGCGCGGTCGATCACCTGAACATCGATCAGCGAACCGACGGCATGCGCCGGCAGGTCGAAACAGAGCAGCGCCGCGGCGGTGGCGAGTCCAGCGGCCAGGGTTCGGATATGGGTCGGCATCGGGAGTCCTTTCGTGGTCCGATGCGCCTGTAAACGTGGCATCGGAGACAATGGGGTTAACCGACCCGGCCTTGCCGATGAACGACCTGCCGACCCTGCTGCGCTCGCACCGCTCGATCCGGCGCTACCTGCCGGACCCGCTCGACCCCGTTCTGGTCGAGGAAATCTGCGCCGACGCCATCGCCGGGGGGTCCTCGTCCGGAAATCTGAACAGCATCTCGATCGTGCTGACGCGCGACCCCGAGCGCAAGCGTCGCCTGTATGAATTGCATCTCGAACAGCCGATGGTGCTCGAGGCGCCGCTGGTGATGACCTTCTGCGCCGACTGGTTCCGCACCCGCGAATGGCTGCGGAGCCGCGGCGCGCGCGACAATTTCAACAATCTGCTCGGCTACCACGTCGCCGCCTACGACGCGATGATCGTCGCGCAGAACGTATGCCTCGGCTTCGAGGCGCGCGGCCTCGGCATCTGCTACATGGGCACGACGCTGTACGCGCTGCGGGAACTGGTTGAATTTCTGCAGCTGCCGGAAACCGTGGTACCGGTAACCTCGATCGTCGTCGGGCATCCGGCCGAGGACCCCGCCAAGCGCGACCGGCTGCCGACGGCCGCGCTGCTACACGACGAGACCTACCAGACTCCGACAGCGAGCGACATCGACGCCGTGTACGCCGAACGTGAAGTCCGAGGCTGGCAGCGCTACATGTCGATGCCGGAGATCAAGGCGGAAATCGAGGCCGCCGGCATCACTTCACTTCGCGCAGTTTTATACGTCGAAGATCAAGTACGACCCGGATTACTTCGGGCCGAAGTCGGCCGAGATCCTCGCCCTGCTCGAGCGGCAGGGCTTCCTGCCGCGCGGCTGATCCGCGAGCATGCGCTTCGAACACCTGGTGCAGATCAACGATCCGCTGATGCCGCTGCTGACCGGAGGTCACGCGAGAGCAACTGTGGCGCGGGCTGGTTCTGCGGGCGGAGGATCCGGCCCAATTCATCGTCGGGCTGGAAGGCGTCACATCGATGCGCGGCGCCGGCTTGGGCGGCTCACCGAACTCGAACGCACGCTCGACTACGGCAGCTTCAAGGTGCACGACCGTGTGCGAGCTTGTCCCGCAGCAACGAACCGAGATCCATACCGCGGCCGGCTCCTCTTGGCCGGCGAGCCGGATGACGATCACCATCGAGGAACCGACGCCGGACGACCTTTACCTGCGCTTTGTCTACGAATCCGACTCGGAGGTGGTTGGGCAAGGCGGGCTGGATGAAATGACCGTCGCCCTGCGACAGCAGGCGTACGAAGGCGCGGATCTCGACACGGTGGTTCGCATCCGCGAACTGGCGGAAGCTGGCGGCCGACTAGGTTGAGCGCCCTCTACACGCGGCAGGCAGACCCGTCCTTCGAACAGGCGTCGCGCGGTGCGATAAAAACTGCCGCATTGTGCATACCAGCCGTCGGGTCCCTGCGCACTTCGGCGGAGACCGTCAGCACGCCCGATGGCATACCCAGCCGCAGCGGACCGTTGCCCGGGAAGCGCGCCACGCTGTGCACCAGCGTGTCCGGGACGCTGGCCGCTACCGCTACGCACAGCGACGCCGTCAGCGGCAACGCTCGGTGAGGCTGGTTGCTTGAGATCATCCTGCACCGTGACATCGGCGGCGTCGGCACCGAAGGGCTCGCCGTCCAGTGAGCTCCACGCCTGCGGCGAAGAAATGATGCCGATCGACGGTGTTGTCATCTTCGCCCTCGCCTGCGCCACGTCCGCCGCAATGCCCATCGCGACCGAGGCGTGCGCGCGGATCGCCAGCAACGCTTCCATCACCCGCGCGTCGTGCTCGATCTGATGCGGTGTCTCGGTGCCCCTCAGTCCAAGGCTTTCAGCCCGCACGAACACGCAGGCGTTGCCGGCATCGACCATCGATACGTCGATGCGGCCCACCCCCGGCACGTCGAGTTCCTCGGTGACTTCCCCGGTCGGCAGCAGCTTGCCGGTGATGGCTCCGCCGGGTTCAAGAAACTCCAGGCGGATCGGCGCACCGGTGCCGGCCACGCCCGGAATCGCCAGCGTTCCCGTTCTGCAGCGCTCGGCGATCACGCACTTCGAACGAAGAATGAATGATCTTGCGCGTGTTGGTGTTGTGGATGCGCACCGTCACCGGCCCGTCGGCCGCGGTGATGAACCCCTCGTCGACCGCGAACGGCCCGACGGCAGAACTCATGTTGCCGCAGTTGCCGCTCATGTCGACGCGCGATTCGTTGATCGCCACCTGGGCGAAGCTGTAGTCGATGTCCGCATCGGCGCGCGAAGGTCGGCCGATCACACAGACCTTTGACAGCGACGACAATCCGCCGCCCATGCCGTTGAGCTGCCGGCCGTTCGGATCGGGCGAGCCCATCGCGGCACAGAATATCGCGTCCCAGTGCGCGCGGTCAGCCGGCAGATCGTCCGCCCGGAACATCAGACCGCGACTGGTGCCGCCGCGCATGAAAACCGCGGGAATCGATCGAGATCTCATCCCGCGAGTATGCCCACTACACTCGCCGAATGCATGATCGGGCGCTGGTTCTGTTTCTCGGGCGGACAGGATTCCACGACTTGCCTCGCCTGGGCGCTCGACCGCTACCGGCAGGTCGAGACCGTCGGCTTCGACTACGGACAGCGGCACGCGATCGAACTGACCGTCCGCCCGCGTGTGTTGGCCGCGCTGCGCGAGCACTTTCCCGACTGGCGGGCTCGGCTTGGCGCCGACCACTGAGTCCCGATGCGCGAACTGGCGCAACTCTCAGATACGTCGCTGACTCAGACCGCCGAAATCCGCATATCCGAGAAAGGACTGCCGACCACCTTTGTGCCCGGCCGCAACCTGCTCTTCTTCACCTATGCCGCCGCGATCGCCTACCGGCGCGACATCCCGGTGCTGGTCGGCGGCATGTGCGAGACCGACTATTCCGGCTACCCCGACTGTCGCGATGACACGCTGAAGGCGATGCAGATCGCGCTGTCGCTCGGCATGGACCAGCGCTTCACGTCGAAACGCCGCTGATGTGGCTCGACAAGGCGCAGACCTGGCAACTCGCTCTACGGCCTCGGCGGAGACTGCCTGGTCGACCTCGATCCGTCCGAAACTCACACCTGCTACCTGGGCGAGCGGGCACGCGGCACGCATGGGGAGTCGGGCTGCGGGACGTGCCCGGCGTGCGAACTGCGGGCCGCCGGCTGGACCAGTGGCGCTCTGGGCCTGCCGCCGGCTGAGGCGACCCGCGCCGCTGCGATTACCGCGCGGCGGCGGCAGGCCACACTACGGGACCAGCGGAATTGCCTTCGCCGTCTCGTACCGGCGACCGCCTGGATCTTGCTTTCGATCTGCATGTAGCGCGTCGCCTTGCGGGCCGGGAGCACCTTCAGCAGCTGCTGTATTGCTTTTCGCGCAGATCGCACGTCATCGGCGCCGCCGCCAACACCTGATCGATGATGCGCTTTGCATTTGCATCGGTCAACGATCTCCAGCGGCGATGAAGTCCATCACCGCGCGGTTATCGCTGCTCTGCGGCACCGCGAGCTCGCGTTGGAACTGTCGTACAGCGGCCAGAATTTCTTCTTCTTCCTCGGCAGTCAGGTCCATCGCCTAGCAATGATGCCACGCTTGTCGGCCTGGATCTTCGCCAGCCATTCGGCCGACGAAAGCGGCGCGGCCGCCTTTTCCTGCGCAGTGACGGACGTGACAGTCGACAGCGCCAGGACACAGCCGAGCGCGCACAGAAATGTCTTCATGGATTCCCCGAGTTCAATTGGAAGGTGATGCCTTCACGGCCGCGCCCTGACGTGACCCTTGCCAAGGCGATGGCTGGCCGCACCACGGTGCGAAGGTTAGCGCGAGCCACTGGCGGGACAAAGCCCGCCAAGGCCGGGAAGCACGCCAGCCGTCGGCTCGATGGCTGCGTTCGTTTACTGCTTGGCGGCAGTCTTGAGGCGGCTCAGCTGCTGCTGCCGCAGCTGCTCGTTGAACTGCTCGCCGGGTGCCGGACGCATGAGGCGCTCGACGAGCGAGCGGCGCATCGTCCACAGCGGCGTCTGCTGCGCCGACTGCGCGAGGTAGGCGTCGACGTCCTCGTGCATGGCGTAGGTACGCCGCACGAGCGGAATGAACTGCTCGACGAGCTTGGGATCGAACTGCCGCCCGCTTTCGCGCACCAGGTGGCCGAGCGCCTCCTCGATGCGCCAGCCTGGCCGCCACGGCCGGTTGTGCACCAGCGAGTCGAATGCGTCGCACAGTCCGACGATGCGCGCCGGCAGCGGGATCGCATCGCCCGAGATCCCGTCCGGGTACCCCTCGCCCGACCACGCCTCATGGTGATGGCGGGCGATTTCTTCGGCCAGTGCCGCATACGGAACTTTGGACTCGGATCAGAAGTCCGCACCAGTCGCAGCGTGCGTTTCGATAAGCTGACCGCTCGCCCTGTGACAAGCGCCGTGCGCTTTCGGATCACTGAGTCGGGAATGACCACCTTGCCGATGTCATGCAGTCGCGCAGCGAGCTCAATGCGCTCGGCTTCGTCGGCTCGAGCCCGTGCTCGAGCGCCGAGCAGGTGTGCCCACATCGCCACGCCGGAACGCGTGTTCGCCGCTGACCTCCTCGCGCAGCTCGACAGTCAGCGCCATGTGCTCGAGGAATTCGCCCCTGCTTTCGCGGCGGCGTCTTCGAGCTTTAGCTTTAACGCTTCGTCCTTGTCCTCGATCACGCGAAGTACCGGCCGTGTCGCTTCATCCAGCGCCGAGTCGCTGCAGGTGTTGCTGTTGCTGCTGCATGAATTGCCTCACGATGGATGTTCCGGACATGCATCATGAGTTCACGGTGCATCGACAAGCGCGCGATCGGGCTGCCCCGCCCTTTCGTATGCGCTCACAGAAGCCCGTAGCGCATCCTGGTAGGATGCCGACAATATCTTCGACTGATCGCGCACCGCGACAATTCGCGAAATTCCAACGTCGATATTGCCTCTGTAAACCTCCACCAGCCCACTGACCGTTGCCGCGGAAATCTTCGCGCGGGCCGCGCCGGATCTTGCACGCCATTTCACGGGCCGATGCAGCATGCTCGGCCGCCTCTTCGACTTCTATTCAGCGCAAGCAACAATTGGACGTATGTCGCTTCCACTAGTGCGCGCACCTGTTCTTCTTCCCGATCGCTCGGCTCTCGCAGTAACCAGAGCGCCTCTTTGCAGGCGTCGACTCCTTGCAAGTACTCATGCAGATAGAGTCCACATAGCGACGCCCCATGAAGGGCTTTGGCTCTCAGTTTCGCGCTCCGGCTCTCCTCGGAGGCCGCAGCAGCCATTGCGTTGGCCCGCGCAAAGCAAACTCGCGCATCGTTGTACAACGTTGCTTCAAAGAAGGTGACTGCGATATTCACCCAAACGTCGGCACTTCCATAGCGATCGTCCAGGGCCTCTGCGATGTCCAGCGCATGCAGCAGACTGCGCAAAGCGTCGGGCGTGTTGCGCGTGGCAGTGAGTATCAAGCCTTGTATCGATAAAGCCCGACGCAACAACGACTGCTCGCCGTTCTGCTCCGCCAGCATGGTGGCGAGAGCAATTGGCTCAACAGCATTGAAAACCTTCTGCCCGTGCAGGTAGTACTGGCTCGCGGCGTCGATCAGCAGTGCGACTCGACGCCATGGGTCGACTGAAAAAGGGATTGCCCGAAGACGCTTAGCCAGTCGTCGAGGTACGCAGGCAAGTCTGCGGGCGGAGCTGCAATGTTCCGCGCAACTCCTTTTCAAGTCGTCGAGTTGCGCGTCGAACTCGTCCATCGAGGAGCCGATCGAATTTCGTCGGCAAGAGGGAGGCCCTTCAATTCTGCCCTGAGTCGCGGCGAAAGCAAACTCCGGTAAGGAGGGATTTCCCGACCCCCTGGAAACCTTCAAAGTTCGCTCCGTGCACGCCGCGGAGCGTGCCTCTAGAAACGAAACCAACATTCTGCGGAAGAGGACACCATGAACATCGAGACGCTTGAACTGATCGCCTTGCCGAGACTGCCAAGACTGACGAGGCCTTCGAGCTCCTGGCTTTTCGATCGATGATCTGGACCTGGTTGGCGGCGGCTGCCCATCGGGCGCGCTTGAATAAGCAGATCGTCTTGCCGTCGCAGGGCCACTAACCCCTGCCGGACGCATCCCAAATTCCCGCGTATCGCATCGGCGGTACGGGAGGGGTCGCCAGAACCCCCGACTGATTTCCGCACTATACGGCGCCGACGGGCGCCGTTTTTTTTCTCTTCGCTCAGGAAGGCTTTGTCCGGGAGCGGGAATCATCAGCTTGGTCTGCTGGCTGTTGCCTGACCTGTTCGTTCGCATCGCCCGGTGAGTCGCGCGAGGCACGCTCCTCTACGCTGCGGATAGCGGTCGACAGCGACGTTGCCTGGGCGGCGCTGTGTGAGGAAAGCGTTGACGTCGGCATGTTGCGCGTAGATGCGTCGGACCAGCGGGATGAAGAGATCCACCAGCCGTGGGTCAAACTGACGTTCACTTTCCTTGGCAATTTGCCCTAGCGCCTCTTCCAGCGTGTTGGCGCGTCGGTAGACCCGGTCGTGCACCATCGCATCAAAGGCGTCACAGAGTCCGACGATGCGCGCCGGGAGCGGAATCGCGTTGCCAGACAATCCCTCAGGATAGCCACGCCCGTCCCAATGTTCGTGGTGATAGCGAGCTACTTCTTCGGCCAGCCGCGCATAGGGGAGCTTTGCGCGAGCCAGCAACTCCGCGCCGGTCGCAGCATGGGTCTCGATGATCTGCCGTTCGCCTCGAGACAAGGCGGTCTTCTTGAGGATAACGGTGTCCGGGATGACGACCTTGCCGATGTCGTGCAAGCGGGCCGCCTTTCTCAAGCTCCGACTGCTTCCGCCTCGCTCATGTCGCCTCGATCGCCAGCATCCGCGCCCAGGCCGCGACGCGAAACGCGTGTTCGCCCTTGGGCTCCTCGCGCAACTCGACGCGCATCGCCATCTGCTCAAGGAACTCGTACTGCTTCGCGGCCACGGTCAGATGATTTTCTGGCGCAGCTCCGCGTCGGTCGACTCGACGTGCAAGAACGCCTGCCGTATCCGGATCAGGCAGACCCAGCCGTTTCAGGTGCAGGGCCTGATGCCGCTCGATGGCCTCCTGGTTGGCCCGGCGCATTCGCATCATCAACTTCGCGATTCGTCGACACAGCGCGGTCCGGATGTCCCGCGCGCTCCTGTGCCATGGCGGCAGCCTGCAGCGATTCATGCAGCGAGCCGGGAAGCGTTCGCGATTGGTCGACGGCGCTGGCGAGCCGCGAAAGGCCTACGTCGGTCTTGCCGCTGAAGACCTCGACGAGCGCGCGCATGATCGCCGCGGCGAGCTCCGCCCGAACGGACTTGGAGCGCTCCGCAAACGGAATCGCGAACTCCACGCGGGCCGCGGCTTCCTCGAGTCGATTCGTTTCAAGAAGAAGCCGAACGTAGGTGCCCTCTGCAAGGACTCGCGCCTGCTCCTCTTCGCGATCCTTGGGGTCGTCAAGCAGGGCAATCGCGTCCTCGATCGCGTCCCGTCCGCGCAGATATTCCTTCAGACGCAAGCTACATAAGGCCGAGGCCTGTAGAGCTCGTGCAGCCATGGACCGAGCGATGGGTGAGTCGGCGAGGTCTGACGCAGCCGCGACGGCCCGCTCGAATGCGATGCGGGCGTCGTTATAGAGCGTCGCTTCGAGGAAAGCCTGCCCGATGTTCAACCAGGCGGCGACCACCGCCAGAGGATCGCCGATCTCCTCGGCAAGATCGAGCGACCGCAGCAGACTATCCAACGCGTCTGTGGTGGCCGCGGTAGCGCCCAGAATGAGGCCCTGCATACTGAGTGCTCGCCGCAGCAGCGGCTTGAGCCCCTCTTGTTCGGCGAGCATGACCGCCATCGCGATCGGCTCAACGGCGCTGAAAACTCTTCTGACCGTGGATGTAGTACTGCCAGGCCACGTCGATCAGTACCGCGATGCGCCGCGCCGGGCTGACCGACACCGGAACCGCGCGCAGCCTTCTCAGGCAGTCATCGAGGAACGCTGGCGTGTCGGGGGCGGGCGCGCTCTGGTTGGCTCGCAGGTCCGCCTCGATGCCCGAGAGCTGCTTTTCCATTACGGCGTTGCGCCGGTGGCCAAAGGGATGTCGTAGGCCGGCCGAGTTTCCTCTAGTTTGACCGGCAATAAAAGCACTTCGAGCGGGGATTTTCCAGCGCCGCACCTTCCGTCAAAGTTCGCCTCACGCCGGCCCGAAGGGGACCCGGACAATCCAAGCAAAACCACGCGGAAAGGGACACGACACCATGAACACGAACGTTGCGCTTGAGACCACCATCGTTGAACGAAACCCAAGAAAGCCGACGCCACCGAAGTCGTTGAACTCGCACTCAGCGACCTCGACGCTGATTGGCGGAGGTAGACCTGACTCGGACCGGCTACTAGAACATTTCGCGCTGTCGGGCGGCGCGCGGAAATGGCCCGCCAACAGCAGCTAACCAATTCCCGGGAGTGATTCTCCTGCAACAAATGATGCGCTAGGTTCACCCGGACTCAGTTATTCCGCACCTTGACGGCGCCGACGGGCGCCGTTCTTTTGGTCCCGCCCCGCGTGATTCCATTTTGGAGCGGGAGTCGCGCCCAGAGGTCTGTCCGGACACCACTGCCCGCTTACAGGACGCGCCTTTTGTGCGAGACTTTCGTCTATGAAAACCGCACATACCCTCGTCCTCGTGGCGGTCGCCGCCACCCTCTCAGCCTGCGCCTCAGGCGGTACCGACAAGCCCGTTGGCGCGACGCAGCTCGTCAACCTGACGCTGCAGCCGGCCCGCGTGTCGCCGAACCCGCAGGGGGCTCTGCTGCTGAGCGAGGTCACCGGCTGCTATGTCGAATACGTCGGCAAGGGCCCGGCCGAGCCGATATTCCAGTTCAAGGTCGGCGCCACGCAGCGGGTTCCGAGCATCGAGCAGTGCCTGGCCTCGCTGCGTACCCAGCCGGGCGTGACCGGGGTCCAGGTAGTCAAGTAGCACTGCTAGCTGGCACGACCGAGCGGCGCCTGCGGGCGCCGTTTTCGCTTGCACGCCGCCTTTAGCCTTCGCCGAGCCGAACGATGCGATCGACCGCCCCAACCGTTTCCGGCCGGTGGCTGACAATCACGAGTCCAATACCGGTGTGCCTTAGTCCGTCAGTGATCGCTCGCTCGCGAGCGAGGTCGAGCTGATCGAACGTCTCGTCGAGGAAAAGTATTTGTGGTTGGCGGTAGAGCGCGCGTGCCAGCAGGACGCGGCTCCGCTGCCCCCCTGACAGGGCCACGCCCAGGCTGCCGACGATGGTGTTGTAGCCCATCGGCATTGCAGAAATGTCCTCGTCGATCATCGCCAGCCTGGCGCATTCGCGGACTTTCACCGGGTCATGCTGGGGGTCGAAGAAGCTGATGTTGTCTTCGATGGTGCCGACGAAGAGGTGGTCGTCCTGCATGACGACGCCGATCCGGCCGCGGTAGGCGGCCTTGTCCCAGTCGCGGACGTCGCGGCCGGCGGCGGTCAGGCTGCCCTCGGTCCGGTCGAGCAGGCCGGCAAGAACTTTCACGAGTGTTGTTTTTCCGCTACCTGACGGGCCGACGATCGCCACGGTTTCGCCCGGCCGAGCCTTGAACTCCATGCCGCGGAACACGAACCCCTCGATGCCGTACGCGAAGCCAAGCTCGCGCGCCTCCAGCACGAACGCGCCAGCCGGCGCGTCGGCGCGCGCCACTGCGGGCAACTCAGCCGAACTCTCGGGCGCCGCCAGCGCGATGTCGGCAACGCGGTCGGCGTGCAGGTCGAGCATGCGGAACTCGATCGTCTTGTCGACCAGGTTGTTCACGCGCGTGATGAAGAGCAGCTTGAACAGCATGAACGCGAAGAGCATGCCGACCGAAAGCTGACCCTCCAGCACCGCGTAGCGCGCCGAGCCAGATCACCAGGACGTTTTCCAGCCCGAAGATCAGCACGTTGCCCGCACGCTGCAGTAACGCCAGGTTCTGCACGCGCACGTCGGCGTTGGTCTGGTCGACGACGTGATTGAGGTACGCGGCGCGGCGCTCGGTCTCGCGCAGGTTGAGCTTGATCGCCATCATGCCGCGCAGTGTCTCGATGAAGTGGGTCGCCGCCTTGGCCTCGTGCACGATGCGCTCGTCGGTCGCGCGCCGCTGCGGCCCGTACAGCGCCCAGCGTAGCGCCCCGTAGAGCAGCGCGGCGATCGCGACGATGATGGTCAGCGTTCCGCTGTACCAGAGCATGACGGCGAGCGTCACCAGCACCATGACGCCGTCCATCACGGTCTCGAGGAACGTGAGCGACAGCGTGCGCTGGATCGCGTCGACCGAGCGGAAGCGCGAGACGATGTCGCCGATGTGGCGCTTCTCGAACCACGCCAGCGGCAGCCGCAGCAGCCGCGCGAACAGCGTGTCGAGCAGCTGCAGGTTGAGCCGCGTGCTGATGTATACGCCGAGCCACGACCGCAACGCAGTGATGATGGCAATCATCACTGCCAGCAGCCCGAAGCCGATGCCGAGCACCGCCAGCAGGTCGCGGTCGCGCCCGACGACGACACGGTCGACGACGAGTTGCAGGAAAAATGGCGAGGCAATCGCCAGGACTTCGAGCACCAGCGACAGCAGCAGCACCTGAGTGACCGCGCCGCGCAGGCCTGTGGCAGTACGCACCAGCTGCCACGCACTGATCTTTTCGCGCTCGTCGCGCTCGGCGAAGCCGGCCGTGGGCGTGAGCTCCATGGCCACGCCGGTGTAGTGGTCCGAGGCCTCCTTGAGCGTCAACATGCGCCGCCCACGGGCCGGGTCGTTGACCGTGATCCTGTCACCGGACACTTTCGTCAGGACGACGAAGTGGTTCATGTCCCAATGGAGGATCGACGGGAGCTTCAGCTGGCCAAGGCCTTCGAGCGGCACCTTCACGCCGCGCGCCGCGAGCTTCATCGTGTCGGCGATCGCACTGATGTGCTTCAGCGTCACGCCCTTCATCGACGGCGCCAGGCGGAGCCGCATCGCCGACAGATCGGTGCGGAAGCCGTGGTAGCTCGCGATCATCGCCACACAGGCGATGCCGCACTCCGGCGCCTCGCTCTGCAGGATCATCGGGATCCTCCTAGCGAGCATGGAGGCGCCCCTTCAACACGGTCCGCGCGTGCAGGCCGTACACCGTCAGGCTGCGATGATGCGTGAGCTTCATTGCATCCTTTGCTGCAGCGACAGAACGGGCTCGAAGACCCACTCCCAGACTCTGCGCTTTTCCTGCAGGATGTCGGCGTTGACCATCATGCCGGAGCGCAACGCGAGCTTCTGGTCGCCCACGGCGACGTACTGCGCGTCGAGCTTCACGTCGACGCGGTAGACGGGCTCCTTCACGACCAGCTGCCCAACCTTCTCGCCCGACGACCACACGGTGCGGCTGACACGCTCGACCTTTCCGCGGTACTGGCCGAAGCGTTGGAACGGGAACGCGTCGTAGCGCAGCACGACCTCCTGCCCCGGCTGCACGAATCCGATGGCGCGCGTCGGCACCAGCAGTTGCGCATGCAAGCCGCTGCCCTTGGGCACGACCACCGCCAGCGGCGCACTCTCGGCCACCGTCTCCCCGCGCGCGGCGGCGATATTCGTCAGCACGCCGGCCACGGGGGACCGGATCACGTTCTCGCGCTTGGCCTCCTCCTGCACGCTGCCTTGCTGCAGTTCGCTCGCCTGGCGGCGGATCTGCTCGAGCGCGGTCTGCGTCTTCAGCGAAATCGAAGGTTCCTCGGCACGCGCGGCCGACAATTCCCGCTCGACGCCGGCGCGCTGCCGACGCAGCGCCTCGACCTTGACCTGCTGGTCGAGCACGTTGTTGCGGAACTCGATCAGCTTGGACTCCGAATAGAACTTCTCCTTGTAGAGCTCCTCGGCCCGCTGGAATTCGTTGCGCGACGACGCGTACCGGCTCTGCTGCGCCCTGATCTCGACGTCGAACTGCGCCAGTTCGCGCTCAAGGTCGGAGATCTTGCGCCGCAGCGCATCGGCCTGTTGCTGGCCGAGCAGCTTCACCTGCTGCTGCTCGCGATCGAGCACCAGGCGCCGTTCGGCGATCTCGCGCTGGACCAGTTCACTCGAGGTGACGCCGGACGCAGTGCCGCGCTCGAACGACAACCGGATCAAGGGCTGACCGGCCTCGACCTCGTCGCCTTCCTTCGCGAGCAACTCGGCCACCGTCCCGGCTTCCGACGCAAGGATGCGGGCAGCGCCGACGTCAAGCGCCAGGAAGCCGTCAACCCGCTCGCGCCGCGCGTACTCGCCCCAGATGGAAAAGGCCACCAGCGCGAAGGCGAAGGCTGCCGCCAGCGCTGTAAACACCCACAGCGGGACCGGGCGTGCGAGGGAGACCTCACCGAGCAGCTTCTCGCGCTGCGCGTCGATCGCCTCTTGTCGGAAGAGTTGTTTGGGCTGGTCGGCCATGGGCGAGGCGCATTATGGGGCGGGCGCCCGGCTGTGTGGTGAGCGCCCGCACTCACGGCGTCACAAATCGACGCTAATGACGGCCGAGCGTCGCGTTATATCGACATTACGTATCCGTCGCTGCGTGTACGCCCCGACGTCCTAGCATGAGCAAGCACTTTCAGCGCATCGGATCCGCCATGACCGCACCACGTTCGCTTGCCGTCGCCCTAGTCCTCTCCATCTCGGCGTTCGGAGCCGCACACGCCGCGGATCCCAGCGCGGCAGTGGCCGAGCTCCGCGCGGCAGCCGATGCGGCGGACGAGCAACTGGTCGATCAGCGGCGCGCCGTGTGGATGCGGCTCAACGTCGCTCAAAAGTCCTCGTTTGCGCAAGCCGAACGCACCTGGCTGAACAACGGCCGGGCGGAAGAGGAGCAGAAGTGCCTCGCCGGCGTGCTTGCGCCGACGCCGCTCGCCGAGCAGGCGTGCCGGCTCCAGGTGACCGAGCGTCGACTGGCTGCGCTTTCGGCGCCGATCGTTCAGGCGCACGCCGTTCGCTAGCGCGGGCTGCGCGCCCGAATCACTTCCATTTGATCGAACAGCCGATGCTCGGCGCCTGCACGGCCGGGCCGCGCCCGGTTGTCGCGATCAGCAGCATGGCGTCGCGCAACTCGCGCTTTGCATCGGGCGGCGCGGGCTGACGGCCCGAGGCATCGATCCGCCCCCGGTACTGCAACAGCAGCGCGCGGTCGTAGCCGAAGAAGTCCGGCGTGCACACCGCTCCATAGGCGCGCGCCACCGCCTGCGACTCATCGTAGAGATACGGAAACGGCAACGCCTTGTCGCGCCACAACCGCTGCATCTGCTCGTACGAGTCATCCGGATACGCCGCGGCGTCGTTGCTGCTGATCGCGACCACGCCGATGCCGGCCGCCTGCAGATCACGCGCATCGCGCACGATGCGATCGAGCACTGCCTGCACGTAGGGACAGTGGTTGCAGATGAACATCACCAGTAATCCGTTGGGGCCAGTGGCCGATTTGCGAGTCCAGACCTGCCCGCACGTGTCGGGCAACTCGAAGTCCGGCGCAAGCGATCCGAGTTCGATGGCAGCGGAGTGGACAGCCATGGCGGCGCTACGCTTCAGGCGGCCATCGGCTGATCCGCCGCGGCCACGATTTCCAGGACGGCATCGGCCACCGCGCTTGATGTCAGCCCGAAGTGCTCGTACAGCGCCCCCGCCGGTGCAGATTCGCCGAAACCGGAGATGCCGATGACGCGCCCTTCGAGCCCGACGTACTTGCGCCAGAAGTCCGGATGTCCGGCCTCGACTGCGACTCGCGGCAGTGCCGGCGGCAGAACGCTGCGCCGGTAGGCGAGCGACTGCGCATCGAAGCGCGTGGTCGACGGCATCGAGACGACCCGCGCTGCGATGCCACGCACGGCCAGCCGCTTCTGCGCGTCGAGCGCGATGGCCACTTCCGAACCGGTGGCGATGATCACTGCGGCCGGCACCGCGCTTGCCGCTTCGGCGAGCACATAGCCACCGGCAGCGATGGCGGCAATCGTCGTCTCGTCGCGTGCGAGCTGTGGCAGGTTCTGGCGCGACAACAGCAGCGCCGTCGGGCCGTCGGAGCGTTCGAGTGCACAGCGCCACGCCACGGCGGTTTCCACGCCATCGCAGGGGCGCCAGACCTCCAGATTCGGGATCACCCGCAACGCGGTCGCGTGCTCGACCGGCTGGTGCGTGGGGCCGTCCTCGCCGAGTCCGATCGAGTCATGCGTCAACACGTAGACGACGCGCTGCTTCATCAGCGCACTCATGCGGATGCCCGAGCGTGCGTAGTCGGAGAACACCGCGAACGTGCCGCCGTAGGGAATGAAGCCGCGGTGCAGTGCGGCGCCGTTCATGATGGCCGCCATGCCGAACTCGCGCACGCCGAAGTGCAGGTAGTTGCCGCCGTCGCTGCCGAGCGGACGCGAGGAATTTACGGCGGTGAGGTTCGACCAGGTCAGATCGGCTGAACCACCGAGCAATTCCGGCACACCGGCGACCAGTGTTTCGAGCGACTGCTGCGACGACTTGCGTGTCGCAGTCGCGGCGGTGATGCCACGCGCCTGGTCGAGCATGGCGCGCGCGGTCGCCGGCCAGCTGTTCGGCAGTTCACCGCGCATGCGCCGCTCGAAGGCGGCCGCTTCCAGCGGGTACTGGGCACAGTAGCGCGCAAACAACGCATCCCACTCCGCGTGCGCCGACGCGCCCTTGGCACGCGCGTCCCAGGCCGCACGCACATCGGACGGCACGTCGAATGCCCCGCACTCCCAGCCCAGTGCCGCGCGCGTTGCCTTCGCTTCGTCGCCACCGAGCGGCGCACCGTGAACTTCGTGCGTGCCGGCCATCTTCGGTGATCCCCAGCCGATCGTCGTGCGACAGATGACCAGCGTCGGCGCATCGTCGTTGGTATGCGCGATACGGATCGCCTGGTCGATCAGCGCCGCATCGTGCCCGTCGATCGGCCCGATGACGTTCCAGCCGTAGGCGCGAAAGCGCGCCGCCGTGTCGTCGGCAAACCAGCCCGTCACCTTGCCATCGATCGAAATGCCGTTGTCGTCGTAGAAGCAGACGAGCTTGCCGAGCTTCCACACGCCGGCGAGCGAGCACACCTCGTGGCTGATGCCTTCCATCAGGCAGCCGTCGCCGAGGAAGGCGTAGGTCCGGTGGTCGACGATCGGAAGGCTGGGCCGGTTGAACTCGGCCGCGAGCAACTTCTCGGCCAGCGCCATACCGACAGCGTTGGCGAGGCCCTGCCCGAGCGGGCCGGTGGTCGTCTCCACGCCCGGCGTAAGACCGGCCTCGGGATGGCCCGGCGTCTTCGAGTGCAGTTGGCGGAACCGCTTCAGTTCCTCCAGCGGCAGGTCATAGCCGGTGAGATGCAGCAGCGCATACAGCAGCATCGAACCGTGGCCATTGCTCAGCACGAAGCGGTCACGATCGGCCCAGCGCGGGGCCGTCGGGTCGTGCTTCAGGTGATCGCGCCAGAGCACTTCCGCGATGTCGGCCATGCCCATCGGCATTCCGGGGTGGCCGGACTTCGCCGCCTCGACCGCGTCGATCGCGAGGAAGCGCAGTGCGTTGGCGAGTCGGCGGTGATCGGTCGCCGTGACCAGGGATTGCAGCGGTGCGTTCATGAATGCGTCCTAGTGCGCGCGTCGCTTCTGGTCGATCAGACGCAGGATCATCGGCGTAAATATCAGTTGCATCGCCAGGCCCATCTTGCCGCCGGGAACGATGATGGTGTTGGGGCGCGTCATCGCGGAGTCGTGCAGCATCGACAGCAGGTATGGAAAGTCGATGCCCTTCGGATTGGTGAAGCGGATGATCACCATGCTTTCATCGGCGCTGGGAATGTCACGCGCGATGAACGGGTTGGAGGTGTCCACGGTCGGCACGCGCTGGAAATTGACATGCGTGACGCCGAACTGCGGCACGATGTAGTTCACGTAGTCGGGCATGCGGCGCAGGATCGTGTCGACCACCGCCTCCTGTGAGTAACCGCGCATCTTCTTGTCGCGATGCAGCTTCTGGATCCATTCGAGATTGATGATCGGAACCACGCCGACCAGCAGGTCGACATGCCTGCCGACGTTGATCTTGTCGTCGAAATAGGCGCCATGCAGGCCTTCGTAGAACATCAGGTCCGAATCCGGCTCGATGTCCTTCCACGCGGTGAAGTTGCCGGGCTCCACGCCGTGCTCGGCGGCCTCGCCGGCATCATGGACGTATTTGCGCACGCGTCCGCTGCCGTGTTCGCCGTAGCCCTTGAAGAGCCACTCGAGTTCCTCGAGCAGGTTCGAATACGGACCGAAGTGTGAGTAGTGCTTGTTGCCTTGCCCCTCGGCGTCCTTCATGTGGGCGCGCATCTCCAGCCGGTTGAAGCGATGGAAGGAGTCACCTTCGATGATCTGCGCCTTGAGGCCTTCGCGCCGGAAGATGTGCTGGAAGCTTTGCATCACCGTGGTGGTGCCGGCGCCGGACGAGCCGGTCACGGCAATGATCGGATGCTTCTTGGACAACTGGGTTCTCCCTCGATGACTTTTTGCTGGCGGCCGCTTTCAGGTCAGCGCTTCGGGCCGGTACAGCGACCGCTCGTTGAAGAGTGGCGAGCTGTAGGGCTTGTCGGTGCCGGCGTCGTACTCGGCGTGATAGCGCTCGATGCGCTCCACCTCGTTCTTCGAGCCGAACACCAGGCCGATGCGCTGGTGCAACGACTCCGGCTCCACGTCGAGCACCGAAGTGCGGCCATTGCTGGCACGACCACCGGCCTGTTCCATGACGAACCCAATCGGGTTGGCCTCGTACAGCAGCCGCAGGCGGCCGGGCTTGCTCATATCCTTGGTATCGCGCGGATACATGAAGACACCGCCGCGCATCAGGATGCGGTGCGCCTCCGCCACCATGCTGGCGATCCAGCGCATGTTGAAGTCCTTGGCGCGCGGCCCGGTCTTGCCGGCGAGACACTCGTCGACATAGCGCTTGATCGGCGGCTCCCAGAAGCGGCTGTTGCTGGTGTTGATCGCAAATTCCTGCGTGTCCGTAGGCACGCGAATATCCGGGTGCGTCAGCTTGAACTCGCCGAGGCTGGGGTCGAGCGTGAAGCCGACCACGCCGCTGCCGACCGTCAGCACCAGCATCGTCACCGGACCGTAGATCGCGTAGCCAGCGGCGACCTGTGTCGTGCCCGGCTGCAGGAAGTCCGCTTCGATCGCATCGCGACCCGAGTCCACCACTCCCTGCGGCGCGCGCAGGATGGAGAAGATGCTGCCGACCGAGACGTTGACGTCGATGTTGCTGGAGCCATCGAGCGGGTCGAACACCAGCAGGTACTTGCCGCGCGTGTAGGTGGCCGGGATCTGGTACGGCGTTTCCATTTCCTCGGAGCCCATGCCGGCGAGGTGGCCCGACCACTCGGTGGTGCGGATGAAGATTTCGTTGCTGACCACGTCGAGTGGCTTCTGCACCTCGCCCTGGACATTGACCTGCGCGTGCGACTGCGCGGCGGCGGCCAGTTGTCGACTCATCGGGTCGCCCAGTTCGCCGAAGGCAACCGCCCGCGCGATCGCCTTGAGTCGCGAGCGCGACGTCGAGGATCAGCGCGTTGAGCGCCCCGCTCGCCTGCGGAAAGCGACGGCGTTGCTCGATCAGGTACTGCGTCAGCGTCCGTCGATTGGAAAGAGGCATGGCGTTCTCGTTTGCTTCAGTTGGCAGCCTGGAACACCCGGCTCGCCAGGATGTCTTCGGGCGCGAGGGTGGTCAGGTCGGATTCTGTGAGGGCGCGGTTTCGCTCGGCGAAAAGGCGCGAGGCAGCGCGCAGGCGCGCACGTTCCAGCGCGTTGCGCACGCTGCGGGCGTTGGCAAAGTGCGCCTGCTGCATGCGGCGCGCGAGATATTGCTCGAAGGCCGCGCGCGCGCCGTCGCCGAAGCGATAGTGCTGCGACGCCAGCATCTTCTCGGCGATCTGCATCAGTTCGGCCGCGCCATAGTCCGGGAAGTCGATGTGGTGCGCGATCCGCGAACTCATGCCGGGGTTGGACTTGAAAAACGTGTCCATCCGATCCTTGTAGCCGGCGAGGATCACGACCAGGTCGTCGCGGTTGTTCTCCATCACCTGCAGCAAGATCTCAATCGCTTCCTGGCCGTAGTCGCGCTCGTTCTCGGGGCGATACAGGTAGTACGCCTCGTCGATGAATAGGACCCCTCCCATCGCGCGCTTCAATACTTCCTTGGTCTTCGGCGCGGTGTGGCCGATGTACTGGCCGACCAGGTCGTCGCGCGTGACGCTGACGACATGGCCCTTGCGCACGTAGCCCAGGCGATGGAGGATCTGCGCCATCTTCAGTGCGACCGTCGTCTTGCCGGTGCCCGGGTTGCCGGTGAAGCTCATGTGCAGCGAGGGCGTGGCGGCCTCGAGGCCGAGCTGGGCACGCGCCTTCGACACGACAAGAAAGGCCGCGATGTTCTCGATGCGTCTTTTCACCGGCGCGAGCCCGACGAGCTCGCGATCGAGCTCCTGCAACACTTCCTGCACATTGGTGTCGCGCAGGATCGCCTGCAGATCGACGGTCGGCGCGCCGGGAGCGTTCATCAAATCGCTCGTCTACTCGTAGCGCGTTCCGGCGGGCTTGGCAGCTGAATAGGCGCGCGTCGTGTAGCGCACCCTGCGGCCCTCCACTTCCTGGCGCTCGAGGCCGAAGCCCGGCTCGTCCTTCGGGCGGTTGACCATGAACGACAGGCACATCGACTCGACACCGCGCGTGTTGTCGAACGCGTTGACCTTAATGTAGTGGTTCGGGTGCGCCTTGCGGCAGGCCTTGACTTCGAAGAGCACTGCGGCGCCGTCCTTGATCGTGAACATTGGCAGGCCCCACATGTCCCAGTAGACATTGCGCGGATGCGGGTCGTCGGTGTATTCGACAGACAGCGCCCAGCCCTTGGACAGGGCGTAGTCGACCTGCGCGCGGATCTCGTCGTCGCTGAGGTCCGGCAAAAACGAAAAAGTGCCTTGAGTAATGCGCATGATCGTTGTCCTCAGCTGGCAGTCGGGGTGACGGCGAAATCGGGCGTGTCGGTCGACGTGTAGTTGAAGCTCACGTCCTTCCACGTCTCGAGCGCCTGCTTTAGTGGCGTGCACCACTTGGCGGCGGCGGCGAGTATTTCCGGGCCTTCGTTGGCGATGTCGCGGCCCTCGTTGCGCGCCTTGACCATCGACTCCAGCGCGACGCGGTTCGCGATCGCGCCCGCCTGGATGCCTGCCGGATGCCCGATCGTGCCGCCGCCGAACTGCAGCACGACGTCGTCACCGAAGAGGTCCAAGAGCTGGTGCATCTGACCGGCGTGAATGCCGCCCGACGCGACCGGCATCACCTTCTTGAGATCGGCCCAGTCCTGGTCAAAGAACAGTCCGCGCTGCAGATCGGTCTTGGTGTACGTGTCGCGGCAGACGTTGTAATAGCCCTGCACCGTCATCGGGTCGCCTTCGAGCTTGCCGACCGCGGTGCCTGCGTGCAGGTGATCCACGCCCGCAAGTCGCAACCATTTGGCGATCACGCGGAAGCTGACGCCGTGGTTCTTCTGCCGGGTATAAGTGCCATGACCGGCGCGGTGCATGTGCAGGATCATGTCGTTCTTGCGGCACCAATTCGAGATCGACTGGATCGCCGTCCAGCCGATCACGAGGTCGATCATCAGGATGTTCGAGCCGAGTTCCTTCGCGAATTCCGCGCGCTCGTACATGTCTTCCATCGTCGCCGCGGTGATGTTGAGGTAGTGCCCCTTGATCTCGCCGGAGTTCGCCTGCGAGCGGTTAACCGCCTCCATGCAGAACAGGAACCGGTCGCGCCAATGCATGAAGGGCTGCGAGTTGATGTTCTCGTCGTCCTTCGTGAAGTCGAGGCCGCCGGTCAGCGCCTCGTAGACGACGCGGCCGTAGTTCTTGCCGGAAAGACCCAGCTTGGGCTTCATCGTCGCGCCCAGCAGTGGGCGGCCGTACTTGTCGAGCCGCTCGCGCTCGACGACGATGCCGGTCGGCGGCCCTTTGAACGTCTTCACGTACGCGACCGGGATCCGGATGTCCTCGAGTCGGGCTGCCTTCAGTGGTTTGAAACTGAACACGTTGCCGATCAGGCTCGCCGTCATGTTCGCGATCGATCCCTCTTCGAACAGGATCAGGTCGTACGCGACATAGGCGAAGAACTGCCCGGGCTGGTTCGGCACCGGCTCGATGCGATACGCCTTGGCCTGGTACGACTCGTGTGCGGTCAGCAGGTCAGTCCAAACCACGGTCCACGTCGCGGTGGAGGATTCGCCGGCGACAGCGGCGGCCGCCTCTTCGGGGTCGACGCCTTCCTGCGGAGTGATACGGAAGAGGCAAATAACGTCGGTGTCCTTCGGCTCATAGTCCGGCCGCCAGTAGCCCATCTGCCTGTATTTGAGGACGCCGCCCTTGTAGCGCTCCTTCACGTCCTTGATGTGCCCTTCAACCGGCTTGTTCATGCATGCCCCTTGGGTTTTGCGACGCCACCTTGACGTCCACACAATGGGATGCACTGTAGGCAGCCGCCTCCCTAAGGTACAGTCACATTTTCTGAGCCATGAGTTAAGGATTTCTTATGAAAGGGGTCACCTTGCGGCAGCTACGAGTGTTCTCGGCTGTCGCGCGTCACATGAGCTTCGGCAAGGCGGCTGAGGAATTACACCTGACGCCACCCGCCATCTCCATGCAAATCAAGGAGTTGGAGGGGCAAGTTGGACTTCCACTCTTCGACAGAAGTGGTCGCAGCGTCGCCCTGACCGTGACCGGCGAGTACTTGCTCGTCTATGTGCGCAAGATCCTGGCGACGTTGAAGGACGCCGAAGACGCTGTCGCACGGCTCAGCGGACTGCAGACCGGCCGCTTGACCATTGGCATGGTAAGTACCGCCAAATACTTTGTACCTCGCCTAATGGCTCGCTTTCGTGCTGAACATCCTGGAATCGAAGTTCGGCTAGCGATCGGTGGCAACCGCGAGCAGCTGGTCGCACTGCTGCAGGCCAATGACGTCGACCTGGCCATCATGGGCCGTCCCCCGCGCGAACTGGCGACGCGGGCCGAGCCGTTTGCGGTCCATCCGCATGTGATCGTGACGCCTCCGGACCATCCACTGGTGAAGGCCGGACATGCGCCCGCTGCCGCACTCGCCGACTACGAATTTCTGATCCGCGAGGAGGGTTCGGGTACGCGGGCGGCGATGGAGAAATTCTTCGCCGATCACCGGCTGGCGCCCCGTGTGGCGATGGAGATGACGAGCAACGAGACGATCAAACAGGCGGTGATGGCCGGCATGGGCATCTCGTTCCTGTCGCTGCACACGATAGGCCTCGAGCTGAAGGCCGGGCTGATCGCGGCACCCGACATCGAGGACCTGCCGCTGGCCAAGCGCTGGTACATCGTGAACACGCTCGCGAAGACGCTGTCGCCAGCGGCGGAGGCGTTCCGCTACTTCATGCTGGAAGAGGCCGAGCGCTTTCTGGCGCAGGAGTATGGAGCCACGATCGCCGCTGATGCGCGCGAGCCGGCGTAAGTCACACGGAAGCGAGAAAGTGGAGCGCTCGAACTCTCAGCGCGGGAAGTACATCTTCTTGCGGTCGAGTTCGTAGCTCCACGGCAGGCCGTCGTTCTTCCAGCCGTTGACGTCGCGGCGACCCTTCGCCGACAGCTCGCCTTCGAACCCATTCAACACCGTATAGACCCGGGTGTAGCCGAGCGACTGCAGCAGATCCGCCGCGCGCGATGAACGCTCGCCCGCGCGGCAGATCAACAGGATCGCGTCGTTCTTGCCGAGGCCCTTTGCCTTCAGCCGTCGTTCGACCTCGGCCGCAAAGTCGCTGAACGGCTCGAGCTTGTAGAAACCGCGGTTCTCGTCCCAGTCGGTCATGAATTCCTGAAACTCGACGTACGGCACCAGTGCGTCGACGCCGTCGGCCATGCCCAGAAACTGCGCCTCGCCGCGCGTGCGCACATCGAGAAACAGAACCTTGCCGCCCTGCGACTTAATGAAGGCCGGGGTCTGCTTGGGCATTACATACAAGCCCAGCTTTGACCGCTGCTCTTCGGGCACTCGCGACGGATCGACCGTCTGTGCGTCGGCGGGCGCGGCCGCTGCGACGACCAGCAGTGCGATGATCCAGGCAACAAACCGCAATTGACTCTCCCAAAGTGATGGCACGCCGCACGCAACACGGCGAGGGTAAATCATAGGAGTCCTCGAGCAGCGCGGCACGCCATGGACGACATATTCATATAGCCAGAATCCGCTAGTACTACTACCGGTACCCGTATATTGCCTGCTCGCCTTCGGAGCGAGCGCCAATGGGTAACGTCGCTCCGCCCCCGGTGGAACCGTTTCCCATCCACCGAAGCTTCGGGGTGCGCGCACGGCCCGCAGCGCGAACACGCTGGCGTATCGTCGCGCGCGATGCCTGCCCCCACGTCGCGCTACGGCGCCTACCTGCTGCTCAGCGGTTCCATGGCGCTCGTTGGCACCTACGTCGCGCTGTCGAAGCCGCTGACTGCGGCCATCCCGGTTTTCCTGCTCGCTTTCCTACGATTTGCGATTGCAGCCATCGCGATGGTGCCGTGGACACCGCGCGGCCGCGACGAAGCAGCCCTTTCGCGCACCGAGCACGGCCTCTTCTTCGTGATGTCGTTCTTCGGCAACTTCCTGTTCTCGATCTGCATGCTGTACGGGGTCTCACTGACGACAGCGACGGCGGCTGGTGTCATCCTTGCGACGCTGCCGGCCGTCGTTGCACTGCAGTCGTGGCTGTTCCTGCGTGAGAAGCTCACGCCGCGCGTTCTCGTCGCCGTTGGACTCGCGGTCGGTGGCATCGGTCTTCTGCAGTTCGCACGTCCCGACGAGGGATCGTCGCGTGGCGCTGCGCTGCTCGGCAATCTGCTGATGTTCGGCGCCGTGGTCTGCGAGGCGATCTACGTCATCATCGCCAAGCGGCTGGCCGCGACCCGCGCACCATTGCGCGTCTCGGCGCTGATCAACCTATGGGGCCTGGTGCTGATCGCACCGCTCGGGCTGTGGCAGCTTGCGCGCTACGACGCGGGCGCGATCACGCCGCCGCTGTGGGCCCTCCTCCTCTTCTATTCACTCGCCGCGAGCCTGTTCGCGGTCTGGATGTGGGTTGCCGGCCTCAAGCACGTGCCGGCGAACCAGGCCGGCGTGTTTACCGTCGCGCTACCGCTCGCGGCAACCGCAGTCGGCGTGTTCATTCTGGGCGAACCATTCACGGCGATCCACGCAATCGCGATGGTGATGGCGGCGGCCGGTGTGGTGCTGATCACGTCGGCGCCGCGGCCAGCGCCATCCTGACGACGGCAAGGACCGACGTACGGTCGAAAACACAGGATGAAGGACCGGCCGTTCGGCGTCCCCTGCGGGCGCGATCACGCACGTCCGCGATTCCGACCGGCGGCCGCGCATTTGGCGCCCGGCGTTCCGTATCTTCGGGGGCATGACTGCCGACCACCTCAGAATCGCCGAAAGCCTGTCGCCGCAGGTGCGGATGGCCGTCACCGTACTCGCCATCAACGCCAAGTCGAGGCTGAAGGAGCAACGCAAGCCGCGCGCCGCACGTCGCCCGCCACTGATCGCCGTGCTGCTGAGCCCGTATGCGATCGCGCGCTCGGCCGCGACCGCGGTGATCATGCGTCACGTGAACGCGCCTGTGCAGCGTGTCGACTGGACACGACTGTACTCACCCTACGCACACGAAACCGAGCTCAACGTCGAGCGTTTGTTCGATGCCGCCGAACACGCCGGCGTATTCCTGTTGTTCGACGAAGCCGATGCACTGTTTGGTCCGCATGGGCGGCCCATCGACCTCTCGGACAGTGCTCACGAGGCGAGCACGACGGCGCTGCTCGAGCGCATGATCCGCTTCGACGGGCCGGTGTGCTTCACGGCCAGCCATCGGCGCCACTTGCATCCGCGCGTGCTGGCCGCGGCCGAGCCGGTGATCGACCTGACGGCGACTGTTTCAGCCTGAGCGTTCTTCCCGGCGCGGAGCGAGGAACGGCAAGAGAAGGCGTCCGGTCGCAACCCGTGCGTTCAGGCGAGCCAGCAACAGGAATACGCCCACGAGCTTGCGATGCAGAAACATCGTGTCCGATGGCGGAATACGCAGCAGGCCGCGCTTGAACGCGAGATCGATGCCGAATGCACGCGCGCGGCGCGGCAGGTCCGACGCACCGTAGTCGTACACGTCTTCCGTGTGCAGCGGTTCGCACACGAGTTCGATGACGTCGAGCGCGGCTTCGACCACTTCCTGCCTGGCGTCCTCGGCGATATACCCGATGCGGCGCGCCTCGCGCTCAATCGTCGGGCGGTCGGCAGCAACGATCGCACCTGTGATGCGGCGAAAGCGCTCCGAATATGTGCGGCTGAATTCCTGGGTCGCACCGAAATCGAGCAGCACCAGCCGCGCAGTCGACGGCTGGTACAGGTAGTTGGCGAAGTTCGGGTCGGTCTGCATGACGCGGAACTCGAAGAGTTCACGGAACATCAGCTTCTGTAAGGCCGTGCCGAGCGCATCGCGCACGGCCTGCGGCGTCTCGGCCCCGAGCGTGTCCAGCGGTACGCCGTCCATATAGTCCATCGCCATGACGCGCGCGGTTGTGAGGTCCCAGTGCACCCGCGGCAGCACGATCAGCGGATCGTCAGCCACCAGCCGTGCGTACTGCTCGAGGAAGCGCGCCTCCGCCAGATAGTCGGCTTCCTGGGTGAGTTGCCGTTTCGCCTCACGCGAGATTTCCTCGACATCGACCCCGAGCGGCAACAGCTGCGCCAGGCGCAACAGCGTCGCGACGTTGTCGACATCACTCGCGATCGAGCGCGCGACACCCGGGTATTGCACCTTCAGTGCAAGTTCACGGCCGTCGACCGTGCGCACCCGATGCACCTGGCCGATCGACGCCGACGCAATCGGAATCTCGTCGAAGCGCGCGAAGTGCCGTTCCCATCCACTGCCGTAGGCGCGCCCCAGCACGCGTCGCAGTTGCGCGAGCGGCATCGGCGCGGCCTGTGAACGCAGCGACTCGAGCGCCTGGGCCAACTCGGGCGGCAACAGACCCTGGCTTTCGAGCGAGATCAGCTGGCCGAGCTTCATCGCTGCTCCGCGCAGGTTCGCGAGTCGCTCGACGAGCCGGCGCGCGGTGGCCACGGAGAACACCGGTTCGGTCTCGATCGTGCCCCGGCTCAAGCGGCGCAGTCCCTGCATCGCGCCTCCGACCGCCAGTTCACCCGCAGCCAGGCCGAGTCGGGCCAGCCGGCCCAGTCGACTTTGCGGCACGCGCGACGCCGCGGGCGGCTTCCTGCTCATCGCGCAGCCTTCCTTCCCTTCCATCGCACCATGCGAGGGCGCTCCAATCTTCGATCGGGTGCATTCCACCCGCTACTGGTGCAGTGGGCACGCGAAACGTTCAGAACACGCACGAAATGAGGATGGCACAGAACTTGTATTGCAATGCAGTGCGGCGAATATGCGCTGCTTCTGGAGAGAGGAATGGACCGCAGACAATTCATCCAGGCCGGGGGCTTAGCCGCCCTCAGCTGTAGTTCGATTTCGACCGCGTTTGGCCAGGACAAGACACCGATCAAGGTCGGCGTTCTGCATTCGCTGTCGGGCACGATGGCAATTTCCGAGACGGCGCTGAAGGAAACGGCATTAATGACGTTCGCGGAAATCAATGCCAAGGGTGGCGTGATGGGGCGTCCGATCGAGCCCGTCGTCGTCGATCCCGCGTCCAACTGGCCGCTGTTCGCAGAAAAGGCCCGCCAACTTATCACGCAGGACAAGGTGGTTGCCACGTTTGGTTGCTGGACGTCGGTGTCGCGCAAGTCGGTGCTGCCGGTGTTCAAGGAACTGAATTCAATTCTCTATTACCCGGTGCAGTATGAAGGCGAAGAGCTAGAGAAGAACGTCTTCTACACGGGAGCGGCGCCGAACCAGCAGGCGATCCCCGCGACCGAGTATCTGATGAGCAAGGAAGGCGGCGGCGCGAAGCGCTTCTTCCTGCTCGGTACGGACTACGTCTACCCCCGCACGACGAACAAGATCCTGCGCGCGTTCCTGAAGAGCAAGGGCGTGGCGGAAAAAGACATCGAGGAGGTCTACACCCCGTTCGGCCACAGCGACTATCAGACGATCGTCGCCAACATCAAGAAGTTCGCGGCCGGCGGCAAGACCTGCGTCATCTCCACGATCAATGGCGACTCGAACGTACCGTTCTACAAGGAACTCGGCAATGCCGGACTGAAGGCGAAGGATGTGCCGGTGGTCGCCTTTTCGGTGGGCGAGGAAGAACTGCGCGGTGTCGATGCCAAGCCGCTGGTGGGTCACCTCGCGGCCTGGAACTACTTCATGTCGCTGAAGAACCCGCAGAACGAGGCCTTCATCAAGATGTACAAGGAGTGGGCGGTCAAGCAGAAGCTGCCGAACGCCGACAAGGTCGTGACCAACGATCCGATGGAAGCGACCTACGTCGGCATCCATATGTGGAAGCAGGCGGTCGAAAAAGCCAAGTCGATCGAGGCCGACAAGGTCATCGCGGCGATGGCCGGGCAGGAGTTTCGCTGCTCCGTGCGGATTCACGATCAAGATGGACGAGACCAACCACCACCTGTGGAAGCCGGTGTTCATCGGCGAGATCCGTCCGGACGGACAGTTCAACGTGGTGTGGAAGACGAAGGGCCCAGTGCGCGCTCAACCGTGGAGCCCGTTCATCCCGGGTAACGAGAAAAAGCCCAACTCTCCGGCCTGAGCAAGCGGCAGGCGCGCAGGTCACCGATCCCTGGAACGGCGGTGACCTGCGCGTCCCTCCGTGACTCTCAATGTTGCTCACTTTCCTGCGCGCGGTGGCCTGCGTGCTGGCGCTCATCGCAGCGCCAGCCTGGGCGCTCGATCCGGCACTGGTGGCCCAGCTCGGCGCGGAGGACTCCGATGCGCGTGTCGAAGCGATCCGCAAGCTGGTCGCGACCGAAGATCCGCGCGTCATCGACATACTCAAGGCGCTCGACGGCGAAGCCCTAGCACTGATCGATAACGGCACGCGCGCAGTCATCGTCACCGGCGGCCAGCTGACAGACGCCGCCACCGGCCGGGTCGCGGGTGCCGCCCCGGCCAATCTCGAGACGATCGTCATCAACAACCGCATCCGCGGTGAACTCGGCGCCGCCCTGGCGGCGTTACGGCTGGGCAGCAGCGACCGCGCCGAACGGCTGGCTGCGGCGAAGGAGCTGCAGGGCTCCGACAACGAGGACGCGCTGCCGATCATCGACCGCGCGTTCGCCAAGGAGTCCGATCCCGAAATCAAAGGCATCCTGGCGCTCGCCGGCGCATCGCTGGCGCTGAAGAGCAGCGAGCCGGAGCAGCGTGCCAAAGCCGCAAGGGCACTATCCGCCAGCGACGACCCGCAGGTGCGGCAACTGCTGGCGACGATGCTGACGGAAGCAGAAGGACGGCAGTTTCCCGAGGCGGACGCGAATGTGCGCGCTGCTGCCCAGTCTTCGCTCGCCGAAATCAATGCGCGCCTGCGCACGACCGAGATCGGACGGCGCTGTTTTCCGGCGTCAGCCTCGGTTCGATCCTGCTGCTGGCGGCGTTGGGCCTCGCGATCACCTACGGCCTGATGGGCATCATCAACATGGCCCACGGCGAATTCCTGATGATCGGTGCCTATGCGACCTATGTCGTGCAGAGCATCTTCCGCTCGCACTTCCCGGGAGCGTTCGACTGGTACGTGGTCGCGGCGCTGCCCGTCGCATTTGCAGTGACGGCTGCGATCGGCATGGCACTCGAGCGCGGCGTGCTGCGCTGGCTCTATGGCCGACCGCTGGAAACGCTGCTGACGACCTGGGGTGTCAGCCTGCTGCTGATCCAGGCCAGTCGCATGATCTTCGGCGCACAGAATGTGGAGGTCGAAAACCCGAGCTGGCTGTCCGGCGGCATTGTGTTTGGTGGCGGCTACGTGCTGCCGTTCAATCGCATGGTCATCGTGCTGTTTGCGCTGACAGTGCTCGCTGCCGTGTGGTTGGTCATCAATCGCACGCGCATGGGGCTCTTCGTGCGCGGCGTGACGCAGAACCGCGCGATGGCGAGCTGCACCGGCGTGCCGACGAACCGCGTCGACATGTTGACCTTCGGGCTCGGCTCCGGGGTGGCGGGCCTCGGCGGAGTGGCGCTCTCGCAGATCGGCAATGTCGGGCCGGATCTTGGGCAAAGCTACATCGTCGACAGCTTCATGGTGGTGGTGCTCGGCGGCGTCGGTCAGCTCGCTGGCACCGTGATCGCGGCCTTTGGCCTCGGCTCGATCGCGAAGTTCCTCGAGCCCTGGTCAGGCGCCGTGCTGGCGAAAATCATGGTTCTGATCTTCATCATCCTCTTCATCCAGAAACGTCCGCAAGGGCTCTTCGCGCTGAAGGGGCGGAGTGCGGAAGCATGACGCGCCTGTTCCCACTGCAGGCATGGACCGCGATCTTCGCGGTCACGGCCGTGCTGCTGGTTGTGTTCCGGTTCTGCACCTGGCGGTTCCGGAATCGAGTCGCGCTTCATGTGTCCAGCTTCTGGATCACGCTGCTCGGCAAGTTCATGTGCTACGCGGTCGTGGCGCTGGCGATGGACCTGATCTGGGGCTACACCGGCATCCTGTCCCTCGGCCAAGGCCTCTTCTTCGCGCTCGGCGGCTACGCGTTCGGCATGTACCTGATGCGGCAGATTGGCCGCGATGGCGTCTACCAGAGCGATCTTCCCGACTTCATGGTCTTCCTCGACTGGAAGGAATTGCCCTGGTACTGGATGCTCAGCGACTCGTTGTCGTGGACGATGATCCTCGTGGTCGCAGTTCCCGGACTCATCGCCTTCGTCTTCGGCTTCTTCGCCTTCCGCTCGCGCATCAAGGGCGTGTACTTCTCGATCATTACGCAGGCGCTGACCTATGCCGCGATGCTGTCGTTCTTCCGCAACGACATGGGCTTCGGCGGCAATAATGGCTTCACGGATTTCAAGCGCATCTCGGCTTTCCGATCACCGCGCCGGGAACACGCACCGCGCTGTACATGCTCTCGGGGCTGGCGCTGCTCGCGTCGCTGTTGCTCGCGCGCTGGGTCGTGCGACCAAGCTCGGGCGGGTTCTGACCGGCGATCCGCGACCAAGAGTCGCGCCTGATGTTCCTTGGCTACCGGACGCTCTACTTCAAGTTGTTCGATCTGGACGCTGGCCGCCGTAATGAGCGGCGTCGCAGGGGCGCTCTACGTGCCGCAGGTCGGCATCATCAACCCGGGCGAAATGAGCCCGGCCAACTCGATCGAGATCGCGATCTGGGCAGCGGTCGGCGGACGTGGCACGCTGTTCGGCCCGATCCTCGGTGCGTTCGCCGTCAACGGCGCGAAGACCTGGTTCACGGTCGCGTACCCGGAACTCTGGCTCTACTTCCTCGGCCTGCTGTTCGTGCTCGTGACGCTGCTGCTGCCGCGCGGATTGATGGGACTTGCCGCATCGCTGCGGCTGCGCCGGAGCCCGGCACCCCGCGAGACAGCCGTCGGCGGCGAAGCGCAGGAGGCGCGCTCGTGAGCGAATCCTCGTCCGTGCGCTGTCCGGTAGCGGAGACGTGTCCGGCTATGGCCACGTGCTGAAGCCCGACCAGGTCGACACCTCGCACGGCCCCATCCTTTATCTCGAGGACATCACGGTCAGCTTCGATGGCTTCAAGGCGCTGAACACTCTGAGCCTCACCATCGAGCGTGGCGAACTGCGCTGCGTCATCGGCCCGAACGGGGCTGGCAAGACGACGATGATGGATGTCATCACCGGCAAGACGCGGCCGGATGCCGGCACCGCCTTCTTCGGCCAGACCTTCGACCTGACCCGCCTGCCGAGACCGAGATCGCGCGGCTCGGCATCGGACGCAAATTCCAGAAGCCCACGGTGTTCGAGAACCACACGGTGTTCGAAAACCTCGAGTTGGCGATGAAGACCGACAAGCGCGTGCGACCCACGCTGCTCGCGCAGGCTCGACGCCGAGCAGCAGGCGCTGATCGCGCGCACGCTGAAGACGATCCGGCTCGACGGCAGCGAACAGCGCCGCGCCGGCTCGCTGTCGCACGGGCAGAAGCAATGGCTCGAGATCGGCATGCTGCTGGTGCAGGAGCCGGAACTGATCCTGCTCGACGAGCCGGTGGCCGGCATGACCGACGCCGAAACCGAGCGCACCGCGGAGCTGATCCTCGAACTCGAAGGCAGTGCATTCGATCGTCGTGGTCGAGCACGACATGGATTTCGTCGACAGATCGCGCGCAAGGTGACGGTGCTGCACGAGGGCAGCGTGCTGGCCGAAGGCGCGATGAGGCGGTGCAGTACGACGAGCGAGTGATCGAGGTGTACCTTGGACGGTGACGCGTTCGCGCTGCGCAGCGCGCGCGGTGGCTGTTTGCTCGCGCTGCGCGCGGAAATGCTCTGAGCCTTCTTCTGTCCGAAGCGCGCTCAGGGCGCGGGCCGCCTACTTTCTTTGCTTGCCAAAGAAAGTAGGCAAAGAAAGTCGCGACCGCACGAGGCCGGCCGTCGGCTCCCCTTCGCTGCTCGCACGGGCATCGGCGGGCCATGCGCGAAACTCGCCCGATCTGCGCCTGCGGCGCGACCACGGGCTTCGAGACACGCGACTGGCCAATTGCCCCGCGCCCGCCCTGCGCCGCTGCGGCGTCCTCGAGCGGCATCAACGGCGTCGCCCCCTGGCCACCGACCGCGACGGGGTTTCGATGCCCTCGAAGCCGCCGAGCAACGCAGGATGGGCCGGGGCTGTCGGCCATCGACTGTCCGAAGCACGTGGCTCGGCGCGCAGCGCCGAGATCGCGCGAGTTTCGATGGCCGCCGGACCGTCCGAGCAGCGGAGGGCACCGCCGCAGGCGGCGGCTTCGTGGGCGCGGCTTTCTTTGGTCACTTTCTTTGGCAAGACAAAGAAAGTAACGGGCCGCGCGGCCCTGAAGCGCGACCGTGGAAGGAAGAGCACGTGCCGCGCGGCACCGCTTTCTGCACGTCTACGCGGCAAGCGCGAAGCATGCTGACCATCGAACACCTCAATCAATACTACGGCGGCAGCCACATCCTGCGCGACGTCTCGCTCGAAGTACGCGCCGCAGCCTGCACGGTGCTGCTGGGCCGCAACGGCGTCGGCAAGACGACGCTGCTGAAGACGCATCATGGGCCTGGTCGCCGCGCGCAGCGGCGCGATCGCGCTTCGACGGCCAGGACATCACGCGGCTGCCGCCGTACCAGCGCGTGCGGGCCGGCATCGGCTACGTGCCGCAGGGCCGCGAGATCTTCAACCGGCTGACGGTCGAGGAAAACCTGCATGATGGGCCTCGCGCCGCGTCGGGCGCCGCCGCGCGCACGGTGCCCGAGCACATCTTCGAGCTGTTCCCGGTGCTGAAGCAGATGCTGAAGCGCCGCGGCGGCGATCTGTCGGGCGGCCAGCAGCAGCAGCTGGCGATCGGCGCGGGCGCTGGCGGCCGACCCGAAGCTGCTGATTCTCGACGAGCCGACCGAGGGCATCCAGCCGTCGATCATCAAGGAAATCGGCGCCGTCATCCGCAGGCTGGTCACGGAAAAGAAAATGGCGGTGCTGCTGGTCGAGCAGTACTACGATTTCGCCGAATCGCTGGCGGATTCGTATGCCGTCATGTCGCGCGGACAGATCACGCATCGCGGCAGCGGCGCACGAGATGAAAGAGGAGAATGTCGCGGTCTGCTGGCCATCTGAATGCGCTGCCGGTGCACGGGACTCCGCATGTTCGACGGTCGGGCTCTCATGGCAAGCCTCGCTCGCGCTGCGCATTTCGCAGCGCAGCGGCGCCGCACCTCTGCGCGCAACCGGCATCAGGGCCCGCTGCGGATGCAGAAGGCACTTTACCCGGAGGGCGACGCGGTCTGCCATGCCGTCGTCGTACATCCTCCCGGCGGCATCGCCGGTGGTGATGCGCTGCAGGTCACGGTCGCCATTGAACCCGGAGCGCATGCGCTGGTGACCACGCCGGGCGCAGCCAAGTGGTACAAGGCTAACGGGCGACGGCGCTCCCAGCAGGTTCGCCTGGACGTCAGTGGGCACCTCGAGTGGCTGCCACAGGAGGCCATCGTCTTCGATGCCGCTGAGTCGCCTCGGCGATCGATATCAATCTCGACGCCGATGCGTCGATGATCGGCTGGGATATCGTGGCGCTCGGGCGTCGCGCGGCGGGCGAACGTTTCGAGCACGGCCGGTTTGCGCAGACGATCCGGCTCACCTCGGCGGCACGCTGGCCTGGCATCGAGCGCACCCGCATTGTCGGCGGCGATCCACTCGCTCGACTCCCCGGTCGGCCTGGCGGGCCATCCTGTCTTCGGTTGCCTGTGGGCGGTGGGCGCTGCAGTCGAGACGCTGGACCTTGACGAGGTTCGCGCAGGACTCGGCGCGACTGCGAGGCCGCGCCGTTGACTCGACTCGCACCGCGCCTGCTGGTTGCCCGCACGTCGGCCGGCAGCACCGCCGGTGCGCGCGCCGCGTTGAGTTCGATCTGGAGCGCGCTGCGGCCGCGGCTCTTCGGTCTGCCTGCGCAGCCGCCGCGGCTGTGGGCCACGTAGCCGACAGGAAAGCACGATGGAACTCACGCCACGCGAGAAGGACAAGCTGCTGATCTTCACCGCCGGCGCTGGTCGCCGAGCGCCGCAAGGCGCGTGGACTGAAGCTCAACTACCCGGAAGCCGTGGCCTACATCAGCGCCGCGATCCTCGAAGGCGCGCGCGACGGCAGAACGGTCGCCGAACTGATGACTTCGGCACCACGCTGCTGACGCGCGCAGAAGTGATGGACGGCGTGCCCGAGATGATCCCGGACATCCAGGTCGAGGCGACCTTCCCGGACGGCACGAAACTCGTGACGGTGCATCAGCCGATCGCTTGACGATGGAGATCGTCGACGCATCGACCGCCGAGTCGCTGGGCGCTTGCCATGCGGCGCTGACCGATCTGCTGATCGACATCGTCGAAGGCGGGAACTCGGTCGGCTTCCGTGCTGCCGCTGTCACGGGAGGAGGCCGGGGCCTACTGGAACGGGCTGGTGCCACGCTTGCCACCGGCAGCCGGCTGCTGTGGATCGCGCGCGACGCAAGCAGCGTGCTCGGCACGGTACAGATGGAACTCGCGACGAAGAAGAATGGCGTGAATCGCGCCGAGATCCAGAAGCTGCTGGTGCACAGGCGGGCCCGGCGCCGCGGCGTCGCGCGGACCCTGATGCAGACGGCCGAGGCGACGCGCCGCGAACTCGGGCGCGGACTGCTCTTCCTCGACACCGAAGCCGGCTCGGACGCCGAGGCGTTCTATCGCGCGCTCGATTACACCTGCATCGGCGGCCTGCCCGAGTATGCGTGCAGCCCGCACGGCGAATGGCGCGCCAATGCCATCTACTACAAGACTCTCTTCTCACGGGGTATGACATGACGACTTCGGCCGTGATACCCGGCGAACTGTTGGCCGCAGCCGGCGAAATCGAACTGAACGCCGGCCGCAAGACAGTGCGCGTGACCGTGCTAACACCGGCGACCGTCCGATCCAGGTCGGTTCGCACTTCCACTTCTTCGAGACCAACGAGGCTCTGCGCTTCGATCGCGCAGCGGCGCGCGGCTTTCGGCTGAACATCGCCGCCGGCACCGCGGTGCGCTTCGAGCCCGGGCAGGAGCGCGAGGTGGAACTGGTGGCGCTCGCCGGCGACCGCATCGTCTACGGCTTCAACGCCAAGGTTATGGGACGGCTGGAAGCCAGCCGTCCCAAGGGACAGTCAAGGCTCCTCCCGACCCTCCCTCCGCGAGGGAGGCTAGACCAAGCCAGCGAAGAAGGCGGGCGCAGATGAAGATCTCGCGCCAGGCCTATGCCGAGATGTACGGCCCGACCGTCGGCGACCGCGTGCGACTGGCCGACACCGCGCTGATCGCACAGGTGGAAAAGGACTTCACGGTCTACGGCGAGGAAGTGAAGTTCGGCGGCGGCAAGGTGATTCGCGACGGCATGGGGCAGAGCCAGCGGCTGTCGAAGGACTGTGCCGACACGGTGATCACCAACGCGCTGATCATCGACCACTGGGGCATCGTCAAGGCCGACATCGCGCTCAAGGGCGGCCGCATCGCGGCATCGGCAAGGCCGGCAACCCGGACATCCAGCCGGGCGTCACGATCGTCATCGGTCCGGGCACCGAGATCATCGCCGGCGAAGGCATGATCGTCACCGCCGGCGGCATCGATTCGCACATCCACTTCATCTGTCCGCAGCAGATCGACGACGCGCTGATGAGCGGGATCACAACGATGATCGGCGGCGGCACCGGGCCTGCGACGGGAACGTTCGCGACCACGGTCACGCCGGGGCCGTGGCACATGGAGCGCATGCTGCAGGCAGCCGATGCGTTCCCGATGAACCTCGGTTTCCTCGGCAAGGGCAATGCGTCGCTCGTGCCGCCGTTGCTGGAGCAGATCGAGGCCGGCGCGATCGGCCTCAAGCTGCACGAGGACTGGGGCACCACGCCCGCGACGATCGACGCCGCGCTCACCGCGGCCGACAAGACCGACACACAAGTCGCGATCCACACCGACACGCTCAATGAAGCCGGTTTTGTCGAAGCCTCATCAAGGCGTTCAAGGGCCGCGTGATCCACACGTACCACACCGAGGGTGCCGGCGGCGGCCACGCGCCGGACATCATCAAGGTCTGTGGCGAGCCGAACGTGCTGCCGTCGTCGACCAACCCGACACGGCCCTATACCGTCAACACGCTCGACGAGCATCTCGACATGCTGATGGTGTGCCATCACCTCGATGCCAGCATCGCCGAGGACATTGCGTTTGCAGAGAGCCGCATCCGCAAGGAAACGATCGCCGCCGAGGACATCCTGCACGACATCGGCGCGTTTTCGATGATCAGTTCGGATTCGCAGGCGATGGGACGGGTCGGCGAGGTCATCACTCGCACCTGGCAGACCGCGCACAAGATGAAGGTGCAGCGCGGCTCGCTCAGCGAAAAGGGGTTCAGCGATCCGAAGAATCACGACAACGCGCGCATCAAGCGCTACGTCGCCAAGTACACGATCAACCCGGCGATGGCGCACGGCATCGCACACGAAGTAGGAAGCGATCGAAGTCGGCAAGTGGGCCGACCTCGTGCTGTGGAAGCCCGCGTTCTTCGGCGTCAAGCCATTTCTGATCCTGAAGGGCGGCACCATCGCCGCTGCCGCGATGGGCGACCCCAATGCGTCGATCCCGACACCGCAGCCGGTGCATTACCGGCCGCAGTTCGGCGCGTTCGGCGGCGCGCTGGCAAAGAGTTCGCTGACGTTCGTGTCACAGGCGGCGCTGAAAAAGCGCGTGCCCGAAAAGTACGGCCTGCAGAAGCCGGCCGTCGCGGTCAAAGGCATTCGTAAGCTTTCGAAGCGCAACATGGTGCACAACGCGCTGACACCGAAAGTGACCGTAGACCCGGAAACCTATCAAGTACACGCCGACGGGATCTTGCTCGACTGCGAACCAGCGAACGAGCTGCCGCTGGCGCAGCGCTACTTCCTGTTCTGAAAGCGCCTCGATGCTGCGCCTGACACAGCTCCTCGATCGCCCGCTCGCCGCGCATGAAACGCAGCGCGCCGTACGGCTGCGTCTCGCCTACGGCGAGCGCGTGAAGAGTCGCCTGGCCACGATGAGCGTTGACGGTCAGGCCGTCGCGATCACGCTGCCGCGCGGCAGCGTCATGCGCGACGGCGCGCTGCTCGCGGGCGATGACGGTGCATTGGCGCGGGTCGAAGCGGCGCCAGAGCCCGTAACCCGCGTGACCGCCGGCACGCCGTTGGCGCTGCTGCGAGCCGTCTACCACCTGGCGAACCGCCATGTACCGCGCGCAACTCGCGGCCGACCATGCGCTGATCGAGCGCGATCCGGTGCTGGAGGCCATGCTGCGCGGACTCGGCGCGCGCATCGAACACATCGAAGCGCCATTCGATCCGGAAGGCGGGGCCTATCACGGTGAACATCAGCACGGTCCGTCGCATCGCGAAGACGTCGATGCCGTCTCGGCCACAATAGGCGAGCAGTTGTCGATCGCCGCCCACGCGCGGCGCAAGGCATGAAGCCTGACGACGCCAGGCCCGGCAGCCTCCCACGCCTGCGCCCGTTGCTCGCGCTGATGCAGCTCGCCAGCCCGGCTCTGCCGGTGGGGGGCTTTGCGTATTCCCAGGGTCTCGAAGCCGCGATCAGCGTTGGACGCGTGAACGATGCTGCCTCGACGCAACGCTGGATTGATGACGTGCTGGTGCTCGCACTGACGCGCTTCGAGGCCCCGGTATGGCTGCGGATCTACGATGCCGCGCTAGCGCAGGACGACAACGCACTCGCCCGCTGGAACGAGCAGCTGTTCGCGACACGCGAGACGTCTGAGTTGCGCGCCGAGTCGCTGCAGATGGGTACCTCGATGCTGCGCGTCTTTGCGGCACTGGATCTCGCTGCGCCACCGCTGGAGATGCCGACGTATGCGGCAGCGTTCGCCATCGCGTGCGCGCAACTCGGCATCGCGCGTGATGACGGACTCGCCGCCTACCTGTGGGCGTGGACCGAGAACCAGGTACTGGTCGCAGTAAAGACCGTCCCGCTCGGACAGCAGGCGGGCCAGGCGATGCTGTACGCGCTTCACGGCACGGTGCAACGCGCAGTCGAGATTGCCGCAACGCTGGCCGACGACGACCTTGGCACGGCGGCCCTCGGCTACGCGCTCCACTCGGCGCGCCATGAGACACAGTACTCCCGACTTTTCCGCTCCTGAGTTCAACGATGACGACACTGATTGCACCCGTAGAACCGCCGGTAACGGCGGCTCGCGCTGCCGGACCTCTGCGCATCGGCGTCGGCGGGCCGGTGGGTTCGGGCAAGACGACGCTGGTCGAGGTGCTGTGCAAGCGCTTGCGCGATCGCTACCGCCTCGCCGTCATCACCAACGACATTTACACGAAGGAAGACGAGCGCCTGCTCGTAACGGCGCAGGCATTGACGCCCGACCGCATCATGGGCGTGGAAACCGGCGGCTGCCCGCACACCGCGATCCGCGAGGACGCATCGATCAATCTGGAGGCGGTCGACCGCATGTGCCACCGCTTCCCGGACCTCGATCTGATCTTCATCGAGTCGGGTGGCGACAACCTCGCCGCGACTTTCAGTCCGGAGCTCTCCGACCTGACGATTTATGTCATCGACGTGGCCGGAGGCGAGAAGATCCCGCGCAAGGGCGGGCCGGGAATCACCAAGAGCGACCTGCTCGTCATCAACAAGACCGACCTTGCGCCGCATGTGGGAGCGAATCTCGATGTCATGCGGCATGACACCGAGCGCATGCGTGGCACGCGGCCCTACGTGATGACCAACCTGAAGACCGGCGACGGCGTCGATCGCGTGATCGGTTTCATTGAACGGCAGGGGCTGCTCGTCACCTGAGCGCACAGTCTCTCCTGCGCGACGCCGAGGAGGGCCCTTGCTTGGCCACGGTCAAGGGAGGGAACGCTGCGCCATCTAGACTGCCCCTCCATGTTTCACCCCACCGAGGCGCCATCCGAGCACACGCTCTTCGAGGACGTGCAGGCCCTCGTCACGGCGGCACTCTTCGTCGCACTCGGCGTCGGCATGTTCGCTCATGCGGGCCTGCTGACCGGCGGCACCGCCGGCGTTGCGTTTCTCGTCCACTACGCCACCGGCTGGCGCTTCGGCCCGGTGTTCTTCGTGATCAATCTGCCGTTCGCCTGGTTTGCCGTGCGCACGATGGGTTGGCGCTTTACCGTCAAGACATTCGTCGCGGTCGCGCTGCTCTCCGTCTTCACGGAAGCGCTGCCGCTCGTGGTGCGGTTCGACTGGCTGCAACCGATCTACGCCGCGGTGATGGGCGGCTTTCTGATTGGCGTCGGGCTGCTGATGCTGTTTCGCCATCACGCGAGCCTTGGCGGACTGAACGTGCTGGTGCTGTGGCTGCAGCAGCGCTACGGCTGGCGTGCAGGCGCCGTGCAGATGGGCATCGACTGCCTCATCGTCGTGGCTGCGTTCGCGATTGTCGATCCCACGCGTGTTGCAATTTCCGTTCTTGGGGCAGTGGCCTTGAACCTCGTCGTGGCCGTCAATCACAGACCGGGGCGCTACCTCGGCGTGTGACGGATACGTCCGCCGCATGCGAGCGACGTCAAGTCCGTCACGGCATGGCGGCGCCGATCGCCTGGCGTACCGGAATCCCCGTCGGGTCGAACTCGTGCAGGCAGTAGACGTTGATCCCGAGGTAATCGGGCGTGACGCGCTTCCGATGAAACGGATAGATGCCGCAGACACTGCAGAAGTAGTGGCGCGCTGTCCGGGTGTGAAACTGATACTCGGTCAGTGAACTCTCGCCGGCCAGCAGCGCAAACTTGCTCTCATGAACCTTGACCATAAGCGCATTCTTGCGCCGGCAGATCGAGCAGTCACACATGGTGAGCTCGGGAAAATCCGTTTCGATCTCGAAGCGCACCGCGCCGCAGTGACAGCTGCCGAGGTATTTCTGGATTGGACGTGTGCCCATGGCGATGGCTCTCTGTGGACAGTCTAGCTTTCGTTTCGCTGCCGGCCGGTGCTGCCGTTCCGGACGGCATCGGATGGCGGAACGGCGCTGCGCCCCGGGCAAGCTGCCGGCGCCTGGTTTTGCGCCTTCGCTGAAGTAGGGACGCCCGCGGTACGCTTCATCGTCCCGCCCCCGGAGCGACGAGAGATGTCCTCGCGCAACCTGCCCGCACTGCGCGGCAGCGTGTTCGCACTGCTGGCCGCGACGCTATTCGGCATCAGTACGCCGCTGGTGCAACGGCTCGGGGTCGGTCTCGGCCCGTTTACCACGGCCGCTCTGCTCTATGTCGGAGCGGCGCTCGTGGGCGCGCTGTCGCGGCGGTCGGCGAAGCGCGAGGCGCGGCTCGGGCGTGATGATCTGCCGCGCCTGCTCGCGATGGCGGCATTCGGGGCCGTGCTTGGTCCGGTCGCTCTGGCGTGGGGTCTGCAGCGCACCAGCGCGACTGGTGCGTCATTGATGCTGTGCCTCGAGGCGCTGTTCACTGCGCTGCTTGCGTGGCGGCTGTATCACGAGACGATCGACCGGCGCGTGGGCTCGGCGATGCTGCTTCTGCTCGCCGGCGGCATCGTGCTCGTTCTGGACCAGGGCCGCGGTGGCGGCACGCATGGCTGGGGCCTACTGGCGGTGATGGTGGCGACCGCGGCCTGGGGCGTCGACAACTCGCTGTCGCGCGCGCTTGCGGAGCGCGACCCAAGCCAGGTGGTGATGGCCAAGGCCACCCTGGGAGCGATCGCGACAGTGCTGCTCGCGCTGGCCGCCACGGAACCCTTGCCCTCAGTGGGCTCGGCGCTCGGGCTGCTCGCGGTCGGCGCTACCGGCTACGGCCTCAGCCTGCGCTTGTATTTGTTGGCGCAGCGCGCTTTCGGCGCTGCCCGCGCCGGCTCGGTGTTCGCGTTTGCGCCATTCATCGGCGCCGCCCTGGCACTGGCGCTCGGGGATCGCTCGGGCGGCTGGCTGATGGCAGTCGGCGGCGCGCTGATGCTGGCCGGTGTGCTGCTGCACGTGACCGAATCGCACGGCCACGAGCACGAGCACGAGGCGCTCGAACACGAGCACGCGCACCGCCACGACGACGGCCACCATGATCACATCCACGATGAAATGACCGCCGGCGAACACAGCCACCGGCACCGCCACGCATCGGTGCGGCACGCACACCCACACGTGCCAGACGCGCATCACCTGCACCGGCATCCGTAGCGACGCCTGATCGCCCCGTCAGGCGGCGGCCCGCTCCATGGCCAGTTCAGCCTGCAGGCTCGCGACGTCGCGGTAGATCGAAGCCACGGCGAGGTCACGGCCGTTGCGCCGGTATCGCAGTAGACAATCCCTCGCCGCAATGTCGCCTTCGATAGTCAGCTCGTCCCACGACTCGGCATGGCCAACATAGTTGATCGGGACGTCGTAATGCTGACTCCAGAAAAATGGCACCGCGTCGAACTCTTCGCGCCTGCCGAGCATGTTGAGCGCGGCGATCTGCCCCTGGCGCTCTGCGACGACCCAGTGCTCGACACGGATCGACTCGCCAGTGTGACGATCGGGCCAGCGCGCAATGTCGCCGGCCGCAAATATTCCTGGCGCGCTGGTTTCCAAGGTGGCATCGACGACGACGCCGCGATCGATCGCCAGGCCCGCGCCTTCCGCCAACGAGATCCGCGGCTTCACGCCGACGCCGGCGACCACGAGATCCGCTTCGATCTGCGCGCCACTCTTCAATCGCACTCGTCGTTCGTCGATCACGGTCGCCGTGTCCTCGAGATGGAAGATCACACCGTGCTCCTCATGCAGCGCGCGAACGAAATCTCCCATTTCGCGACCAAGGATGCGCTCCATCGGCCGCTTTTCCGGCGCCACTACGTGGACCTCGATCTCGCGCGCGCGGAGCGACGCCGCGACTTCGAGCCCGATGAAGCTCGCGCCCATCACGACGGCTCGCCGCGCCGAGCTGGCCCGCGCGATGATCGCGCGGCAATCGGCAAGCGAGCGCAATGTGTATACGTGCGGCAGGTCCATGCCCGGCAACGCCAGCCGGACCGGCTCGGCGCCGGTTGCCAGCAGCAGTCGGTCGTAGGGCATCCGGCTTGCATCGGCCAGAACCACTTCACGCGCGGCCACGTCGATGCCGTTGACGATCGTTCCGAGTCGCAGTTCGATGCCATGCTCGGAATAGAAGCTCTCCGGCCGCAGTGGGATCCAGTCTTCCGGCGCATTGCCGGCCAGATAATCCTTGGACAGGTTCGGACGGTCGACCGGCGGCGCATCTTCGCTGCTCATCATGACGATGCTGCCCTGGTATTGCTCACGCCGTAGTCTCTCGGCGGCGGCGAAACCCGCCGCGCCGCCGCCGATGATCACGATCCTGCGTGGAGCGTGCGCGCCCCGCTCGTTGACCTTTGCCTTCGGCGCCGCTTCTTCCTTCTTGGTGCGCACGAAGACCTTGCCGTCCCGCAGCTCGGTCACCCAGCAGGCGACGGGGCTCAACGCCGGGGCACGGAGCGCTTCCCCGGTCCGCAGGCTGAAGCAGGCGTGATGCCACGGACATCGAACGGTGTCGTCGACGACGATGCCCTGCGCCAGCGGCCCGCCGTAATGGGAGCAGGTCGCGCCGATCGCGAAGAACTCGTCGCCCCGGCGCGCGAGCAGTACAGACTCATCGCCAACATGGCCGGCGAGCATGCCACCGTCCGCCAGATCATCGACCGCGATGCCCAGCGTCAGGTCGGGACCCTGGGCGTCCGGATTAGCTTCTTCCATCGCGGTCTCCGTCAGTTCATCTTCGGCGGCCAATTATGCGTCTCGCCCTGGCACTCACGGCACCACGCATACAGCGCGTCGTACATCACGAGACCGTGCTTCAGCATCTCGTGATCGTCGGTGAAATTGCGCGACAGCCCGAGCGACAGCGCATACAGCCCGGCTGACTGCGGCGTCAGGTCCAGCCGCGAGGTGTCGGCGCCCCGCACGATCGCCGCCAGCTGCTGCAGCGCCGCGTCCTTGAGCTGATAGCGCTCGAGGAACGCATCGAAGCTGCACCGCTCGCCGACGTGGGATAGCTCGGCATCCGGCACGTCGTATGGAATCGCGCCGTTGCGCTGCGCGACCTCGGCCACCTGCAGCGCAGGCACGAACAGGAACTCTGGCTGATCGTCGATGAAGCGCGCGATCAGCCACGGGCAGGCAATGCGATCAATCTTCGGACGTTCGCGTGTGATCCATTTCATGGTTGCACCTCCGATGTCTTGCTGACGCGGGACGGTCGGCCGGCCGCTGTCGCGCCAGCCGGTAAAGCCATCGACCAGATAGCGCGCATCGAGACCCATCGCGCGCAGCGTCGCCGCGGTGCCCTGCGACAGTTCGTGGCCGTGCGCACAGACGACCACGACCGGGCGATCGCGCACGATCTCGTCCTTCCAGCTGAAGAGGCCGTCGGGCGACCGCCATTCGCTGCCGACGATCTCCGCGGAGTCGGCCGCCCGCACCTTCGCACGGCGCACATCGAGCAGCGTGAACCTGCGGCGAGCACGCTGCCATTCCTCGAGCTCGATCAGGGTGATCCTGTCCATCGCTCCTCCTACGCGAGCAACAAACGCAGCGCCAACCCGACCAGCCCACTGGCAGCAATGACCGGGATGACGCCGACCTTGAAACGCATCAGCGCCACCAGCGCTGCGAACGAAATCACGATCGAAGTGATGTCGATCGCGCCGGCACGCCCGTCCGGCCACCAGACGTGCAGCGCAAAGAACACTGCCAGGTTGACGATGACGCCGACTACCGCCGCCGTGATGCCTTTCAGCGGTGCGGTGAAGCGCAGCTGTCCGTGCGTGCTCTCGATGAACGGCGCGCCGACCAGGATGAAGAGGAACGACGGCAAGAACGTGAAGAAAGTCACGACCGTCGCAGCGATGACACCGCCGGCAACGAGCGCCCCGGGGCCGAGCACCTGCTGGGTCCAGCCGCCGACGAATCCGACAAAGGCGACCACCATGATCAGCGGCCCCGGCGTGGTCTCGCCCAGTGCGAGGCCGTCCATCATCTGCGCCGTCGTGAGCCAGCCGTAGTGTTCGACTGCGCCCTGCACGACATAAGGCAGCACAGCATAGGCACCACCGAAGGTCAGCAGCGCGGCCTTGGTGAAGAACCATCCCATCTGTGTCAGCGTGCCGCTCCAGCCCGCCAGCGCCATCAACGCGCCCATCGCGACAACCCACAGCAGCACGAAGGCGATCAGCAAAAGCACCGCGTGCCGTGTCGACCAGAACGTGTGCGCCGGCGGCGGCGTGTCATCATCGATCAGCGCCGGTCCCTGCGTCGCAGCCGCGCCCTTGTGGCCAGCGCTGCCGTCAAAGGCTGCCGGTACAACGCGCGCACCAATCCAGCCCGCCACCGCCGCTGCCAGCACGATCAGCGGGAACGCCACGTCAAACGCGAAGATCGCGACGAAGGCTGCGACGGCAATAGCCCACAGCAACGGATGTCCGAGCGCGCGCGAACCGATGCGCCATGCCGCGGCCAGCACGATCGCGGTTACCGCCGGCTTGATGCCGTAAAGGATTCCTGCCACCGCGGGCACGTCGCCGAAACTCAGGTAGATCCACGACAACACCACCAGGATCACGAGCGACGGCAGCACGAACAGCGCCCCTGCGACGATGCCGCCCCAGGTCCGGTGCATCAGCCAGCCGATGTAGGTCGCGAGCTGCTGCGCCTCCGGACCGGGCAGCAGCATGCAGTAATTGAGTGCATGCAGGAACCGCTTCTCGGAGATCCAGCGACGCTCCTCCACCAGGTCGCGATGCATGATCGCGATCTGCCCGGCCGGTCCGCCGAAGCTGATGAAACCCAGTCGCAGCCAGTAAGCGAACCCCTTCCAGAAGCTCACACGTTCAGGCGCACGTCGATCCGGCGTGTCGTTCATGCGGCGCCTCGCAGACCGGCGTACAGGGCATCGAACACCAACAGGGCTCCGGCCAGCAGCGCATCGTCGTCGGCGTGCTGGGATTGCAGGCCGCGAACCATGGCTTCAAGCCCGGCGGCTTCGTCGCTCGCGGCGCCGCCGACATCGATGTAGTGCACCGCTTCGCCGATCCTCCGCAGCCACTCGTCCTCGTCGAGACCGAAACTCGCGGCGATCACCTCGTACGTGACCTTGCCCGCCACATGGCTGAAGGTCGCACCGTCGAAGTCGAAGCCCAGCGCCCCTTTCGGTGGCTTGGCGGACGGCTTGAGCCAGACGAATGCGGGCCGACGGGTCGATGAAGCGTCGGATGAGCCACGCACTGGCCAGGCGGTCGACCCACGGACGGCGCCGCGTCGCCCAGGTGCGCCCCTGGTAATCGGCGGGATCAAGTCGCTCGATGCGGCCCTTGGCCTGAGCCGTCGGCTCACCGGGCGACCAGCGCGCTTCGCACTCCACGCGTAGGTCTTCCAGCGCAGTGGCAACGTTCGCGCCACGCTCGCCGCCGAAGAAATCGATGCCACGCAGGGCGTCGAGCCGTTGCGCCAGCGCGCGCAGAGCGCGACGCCCGGCAACCTCCGCGGCGGACTTCAGCTCCCGGCGCTGCCGCGCGAGATCGCGCTCGAAGTCCCGGTACTCCGCTGATCGATCGAAGAGCGCCACGAACTTCGCCTGCTGCTCCGCATCGCGCGCAGCGAGTTCGAGCATGGTTGCTTCGCCGGCGGCTTGCTGCACTTCGTCGGCCAGCCCCTCGAACACGCGCGCAGAGTCGGGACGATCGGGCAGCAGGTACACGCCGTCGCGCAACGCACCGCAGCCGCTGGCCTTCATGGCGCGCCAGATCCGCACGCGCACCGCGCTGGGCGAAGTCGGCAGAGCGATGACCAGGGCGAGCCATCATCTTGCATGTAGTAATTATTACATATTGTAATAGTTATTGCAAGTCAATTTGAGCGAACGAACAGCCGGGCACGCGGCCCGCGCCCGCAGTCACATGTCGGCAAATTTTCAGCGGCTGGTCCGGCCGCGCAGCCGCGCGAACTCAATGAACCAGGCCAGGCTCGCCGGATTGGCCATCGCGTCGGCGTGCGCCACCTTTTCGAGCGGATGGCCGAGCAGCAGCCGCTTGATCGGCAACTCCATCTTCTTGCCCGAGAGCGTGCGCGGCACTTCGGCGATCGCAATGATCTCGTTCGGCACGTGACGGGCCGACAGCGCCTCGCGGATGCGGGCGTTGATGCGCTGCCCGAGGCTCTCGTCGAGTGTTACGCCGGACCGCAGCACGACGAAGAGCAGCATCGTCGAGGCGCGTCCGAGGTATTCGAGGTCGACCACCAGTGAATCCAGCACTTCGGGCAGGGCTTCGACGGCGCGGTACAGCTCAGCGGTGCCCATGCGGATGCCGTGCCGGTTGATGGTCGCGTCCGAGCGCCCGTAAATGATGCCACCCACCGCCTCCGGCCGCGGCACCAGGCGCATCCAGTCTCCGTGCCGCCAGACGTCCGGGTACACGTCGAAGTAGCTTTCGCGGTAGCGGGTGCCCTCTGCGTCGTTCCAGAAGTACAGCGGCATCGACGGGAAGGGCTCGGTGCAGACCAGTTCGCCCACCTCGTCCAGCAGCGGCCGGCCGGCATCGTCCCATGCCTCGACCTTGAGTCCGAGGGCGCGACACTGCATCTCGCCCGCGTACACCGGCAGCGTCGGCAGGCCGCTCAGGAACGCTCCCGCGAGGTCGGTGCCACCGGCGATCGATACGAGCCAGAGGTCCCGCTTCACGTGCTGGTAGACCCAGCGGTAGGCATCGGCTGGCAGCGGCGATCCGGTTGATCCAACCGTGCGCAGGCACGACAGGTCGGCGATCTGCGCCGGCTCGATCTCAGCCTTGATGCAGTTGGCGAAGTAGGCCGCTCCCGCGCCGAAGAACGTCGCGCCGACACGTTCGACGAAACGCCACAGCACGCCGAGATCCGGCGTGCCCGGGTGTCCGTCATAGAGCACCGCGGTTGCGCCTGCCAGCAGCCCGCTCAACTGCACGTTCCACATGATCCAGCCGGTCGTCGTGTACCAGAAGAAGCGGTCGTCGGGCCCGATGTCACGATGCAGATGCACACCTTTAAGCATCTCGAGCAGCACGCCGGCGTGGCCGTGCACGATCGCCTTCGGCAGGCCGGTCGTGCCTGACGAGTACACGACCCAGAGCGGATGATCGGCCGCCAACTGCTCGGTTTGTAGAGCCGCTACGTTCGAGCTGACTACGGTCCAGCAGCGCGCGTGCGAAAAGCGCGAGTCGTCCATGCGCTCACTCAGCATCGGCACGATCAGCGTGTGCTGCACCGTCGGCAGCTGCCGCGCGGATCTCGGCCAGCACCGCGGCGCGGTCGAACACCTTGCCTCCGTAACGGTAGCCGTCGCACGCGATCAGCACCTTGGGCGCAATCTGGCGGAAGCGGTCGAGCACTGCGAGCGGGCCCATGTCCGGCGAGCACACCGACCAGGTGGCGCCGACGCTGGCGCAGGCGAGGAACGCGACGATGGTCTGCGGAACGTTTGGCAGGATTGCGACGACACGGTCGCCCGGAACGACCCCGAGTCCGCGCAGTGTCGCGGCCACCGATGCCACCTGCGATTGCAGTTCGTGCCCAGGAGACTTCACGCACGGCGCCGCTCTCGTCGCCGGCGATGATCGCCGGGCGCGCCGCAGTCACATGGCGGAACACCTGGTCAACGATATTCAGCCGCGCGCCGACGAACCACTCGGCGCCGGGCATCGCGCGCGACCCGAGCACTCGCTCGTAGGGCTGCGCGGCGCGGATGTCGAGGAAGTGCCAGAGCGCGCCCCAGAACCCCTCGAGGTCGTTCACCGACCATTGCCACAGCGCCTCGTAGTTGGCGAATGTCAGGCCGCGCTCGCGCTCGAGCCAGCGCAGGAACGCCGTGATATGCGCGCGCTCAATGCGCTCCGGCGAGGGCCGCCACAGCGGTTCGGTGATCTCCATGGCCGTGCAGTCTACGAGGCCGAGCGCTGCGCAGGCACAATCCGCGCATGCCGATCGTGTTGTCCGCCGCGCCTGCGCCCGGAGAGTGGGTGGTCGTCGGCCTGTGCGCCGAATGGTGCGGCAGCTGTCGCGACTACCGGCCGCTGCTGGCAGCGCGCGCGGCCAGGGTGGTGGACGAACTGCATCTTTGGGTGGACATCGAAGACGACGCGGACCAACTCGGCGACCTCGACATCGAAACCTTTCCGACACTGCTGGTGCTGCACCGGGGACGCCCCGTATTCTTCGGGCCCGTTCTGCCCCAGATCGAAGTGGTCGACCGGATGCTTGGGACGTTGCGGCAGGGCACGACCAGGGAAGTGCCGATCGCACCGGAAAACCGGGCCGCGGTGCACTGGCTTGCACGGCAGGCAAATGCCCTCTAGTCCGACCTGCCCGCTGGCACTTGCGACAATCGGGCCATGACCCTGTTGACCGTGCTCGACGCCGAACTGGCCTTCGGCCTGCAGCCCCTGCTCGACCGCGCGTCGCTGACGGTGCTCGAGGGCGACCGCATCGGACTGATCGGCCGCAATGGCACCGGCAAGAGTTCGCTGCTCAACGTGATCGCCGGGCCGGCTCGACCTCGACGACGGCGAGGTCAAGCGCAAGGACGGCCTGCACGTCGCACTGGTCGAGCAGGAACCGGAACTGCCTGCGGCGTCGACATTGCGCGAGAGCCTGGCGCGGCGCGGGATCGCTGGAGCGGCTGCATGACGAGCGCGAGCGCTGGCGCGTCGAGGCGCGGCTGGTCGAATTCCTGCATCGCCTGGGCCTGGACGAGGGGACTCGATCCGGCGCGCCTGTCCGGCGGCGAGCGCAAGCGCGCCGCGCTCGCGCTCGCGTTCGCCCTCGCCCCGGACATCCTGCTGCTCGACGAGCCGACGAATCACCTCGACATCGACGGCATCACGCTGCTCGAGGAACTGCTGCTGAAGGGCCCGGCGCTGATCGTCATCACCCACGACCGCACTTTTCTCGACCGCGTGACGACCCGCATCGTCGAACTCGACCGCGGCTTGCTGCGCTCGTATCCCGGCAACTACAGCGCATGGGAAGCGCGGCGTGCGACCGAACTCGCCGCGGAAGACAGCGCGAGCCGCAAGTTCGACAAGTTCTGGGCGCAGGAAGAGGCGTGGATCCGCAAGGGCATCGAGGCGCGGCGCACGCGCAACGCCGGCCGCGTGGCCCGGCTCGAAGCGCTGCGCGGAGAACGCGCCGCCCGCCGCGAGCGCATCGGCAACGTGGCGATGACGCTCGATGCCGGCGAGCGCTCGGGCAAGCTGGTCGCTGAACTGACGGACGTCTGCAAACGCTTCGGCGAGCGCGTCGTGGTCGATCACCTTCGACATCGCATCATGCGCGGCGACCGCTTTGCGCTGATCGGACCAAACGGCGCCGGCAAGAGCACGCTGCTGCGGCTCATTCTTGGCACGCTCGACCCCGACAGCGGCAGCGTGCGGCGCGGCACCAACCTGCAGGTCGCCTACTTCGACCAGATGCGCGAGGCGCTCGACCCGGAGCGCACGGTCGCCGAAACGATCAGTCCGGGCTCGGACTGGATCGAGGTCGGCGACGCGCGCAAGCATGTGCTGAGCTATCTCGGTGACTTCCTGTTCTCGCCACAGCGCGCGAACTCGCCGATCAAGACGCTTTCCGGCGGCGAGCGCAACCGCCTGCTGCTGGCGCGACTCTTCGCTCGTCCGGCCAACCTGCTGGTGCTCGACGAGCCGACCAACGATCTCGACATCGAATCGCTCGAATTGCTCGAAGTCGACGCTGCAGGGTTACGGCGGCACGCTGCTGCTGGTGAGCCACGATCGCGCGTTTCTCGACAACGTGGTGACGCAGTCGCTGGTCGCCGAGGGTGGCGGGCGCTGGATCGAGTACGCGGGCGGCTACAGCGACTGGCTCGCACTGCGACCGAAGATGGGTGCCGCACCGACGGAGCGCGCCGAGCGCAACGAGCGCGCCGAACGAACCAGTGCGCGCGCCCCGCGCGTCAAGCTGTCGTTCAAGGAACAACGCGAAATCCAGCTCCTTCCAGGACAGATTGAGGCGCTCGAGCGCGAACAGCACGAGATCACCGAACGCATGAGCCGTCCCGAGTACTCCCGCGAGGGAGCGGAGCGGATCAAGACCGACCGGCTGCGCGCCGTGGCGATCGAACATGAACTTACCGCGAAGTTCGAGCGCTGGAGCGCAGCTCGAGCGCCGCGTGAACGTAGCAGGCGTCTGAAAACAGAAGGGCCGGCATGGCCGGCCCTTCGAGAATTCCGTTCGAGTGCGGCCGGATTACTTCTTCGGCGCGGGCTCCACCGCGACCGCGACCGCCTCGGTAAACGTCGCCTCGACCTGGTCGCCCACCTTGATCAGCTTGAGCTGCTCCGGATCCCTGACCTTGAGGTCGACCGTACGCTTCGGACCCTTCAGCTTCACTGTCTGCTTCTCCGCATCGACGCCGATCACGTCCGCAATCACCGTCACGGTACGGCCGGCCACTGCAGCTGGCGGTCGCCCGGCTTGGCCGAGGTCATGTTCTCGCGCTCGATACGCTCGCGGATCTGGCCGCCCCCCTTCTTCAGTTCGAGCGTCAGTGCCTCGACGTACTTGACGACGACGAGGTCGCCGGCCTTGATCTGGTCGAAGTTCTTGACTTCAGGCCCCGCCTGTACGACGAAGGTATTGCCTTGCGGCCCCTTCAGCGTAATCAGGCGCTTGGCCTTGTCGACCGACTTCGACGCTGGCGGTCGCGCTGATCGCTTCGGCCATGGAGACCTTCCCGGGCTCGGACTTCATGGCCGACATGCCGTCCGTCTGGGCCAGGGCCGATCCAGCCGCGATCGAAGCAACGACGGCGGCGATGATGGTCAACTTGCGCATGCTGTTTTCCTCTCGAGTGAGTTGGCGGCCGGCTTTCCGGGCCCTGAGACCCGTGCCTGCCTGTCGATGGGGCGATACCGACTCGTCGAACGCAGACGGCGTTCTCGAACCGAGACTGCAACGCGGGTCGGGAGTCTACTCGCCGGGCGTCCCCGACGCTCCGCGGTCTCTAGCGCATGGAAGCGGAGGCGCGGCGGCGGAGCATCTCGTCGACCACTGCCTCGAACTGCTCCTGCACCTCGTGGCGCAGGAACGGCTCGACAATAAGTGCGGGCATCCAGGTGTCGATGATGAATTCGATGTGATGCCGTATCTCGGTGCCTGGCCCCGCCGGGGCGAATCGCGTCAGCGACTTCATCTGCTGCAGCGAGCCGCCGATCGACTTCGACTGCACCTGGTCCATCGGCGACAGTTCGATTTCACGCACCATAGTGAAGGCGTGGGTCAGCGGTCCCCAGCGGGCCACGCCCTGCTGTTCGACCCGCAGCCGCACGCCATCGCGCACCGTTACTCGACTGAGATCGAGATTCGGAACAAACGTGCTCATCGAATCGAAATCGGTCAGCACACCCCAGGCTTCGCGCTGTGTGACGGGCGCCACGAACACGGCGTCGATAACGAACACTTCGCCGCGGCGGAGTACCGAGATCTGCATGTCGAGCGCAGCCGTCGCGGCAGTTGCGGCGACGGTCAGCACTGCGCCCAGCGCCCAACCCGTGACTTTTCGCAGGTACACACACGCAGAGTAGCGTGATTCGCGCATGCCGGCCCGGCACCGGGTGCGGCCGCACTGTGCCTGCTCAGTCGAGCGTCTGCTTGTACCGCTTGAGGCCTATCGCTGCGACGACGACGATGAACAGTCCGATCGGCCAGGTCTGGGGCAGGATGTCGAACAGTCCGGCGCCCTTCAGCATCACGCCACGCACGATGCGCAGGAAGTGCGTCAGCGGCAATGCCTCGCCGATCCACTGCGCCCAGCGCGGCATGCCGCGAAACGGAAACATGAAGCCCGACAACAAAATGTTGGGCAAGAAGAAAAACATCGTCATCTGCATCGACTGCATCTGCGACCGCGCCAGCGTCGAGAACGTGAAGCCGACGCCGAGCGTCGCGACGATGAAAAGCACGATCGCCGCGGACAGCAGCGCAAAGTTGCCGAACATCGGCACTTCGAACAGCACCGCGCAGCAGTGAACACGATCAGCACCTGGATGTAGCCGATGATCACGTACGGCACGATCTTGCCGACCATCACCTCGGCCGGCCGCACCGGCGTCGCCAGCAGGTTTTCGAGGGTGCCGCGCTCGCGCTCGCGCGTCATGCCCATCGCCGTCATCATCACCAGCGTCATCGTGAGGATCACGCCCATCAGGCCGGGGACGACGTTGTAGTTCGTCAGCCCCTCCGGGTTGTAGCGCTTGTGCACGATGACCTGGAACGGCTCACGGTCGGGCGCCAGCCGCGCGAGCGGCCCGTGCAGGTCGTTGCGCAGCGCGAGCTGCGGCAGTCGCTGCAGCGCCGACACCGCGGTTCCGGTTGCCGCCGGATCGGTGGCATCCGCGTACACCGCCATCGCGGGCGACTCTCCGCGCACCACGCGTGCGCTGAAGTCCGACGGAAACACCAGCGCAAACTGAACCTCGCCCCGCGCGATCAGGCGCTCGGCCTCGCTTTCGGAGCCGACTTCGATGATGTGGAAGTAGTCGGTGTTCTGTGCCGCCCGCACGATGCTACGCACCAGCGGCGAGGAGTCGAGCGCGACCACGGCGGTCGGCAGATGCTTGGGGTCGGAGTTGATCGCGTAGCCGAACAGCACCAGTTGCATGATCGGAACGCCGATCAACATCGCGAACGTCAGCCGGTCGCGCCGCAGCTGGATGAATTCCTTGTGCAGCACGGCGCCGATGCGTTCGAGCGACAGCGCCCACCCCCGTGGGCGCTCAGCTGACGGTGTCGCGGGCATCCTGGGTCAAGGCGATGAAAACGTCTTCGAGCCCGGTCGGTATCGGCTCGATGCGTACGGCCTGGGCCAGCGCGGGGTCGCGCTCCGCCAGCCAGCGCGGAAAGTCGTCGTGCTTCGTGCTGCTGACGTGCAGGCTGGTGCCAAATGGCACGACCATCCAGCCACGCTGCTCGACGAGCTGGAGCACGGCATCGAGCCGCGGGCCCCGCACGTCCCACGTCCTGAGCGCGGCCTGCGCGATCACTTCCGGCGCTGTACCGGCGGCAAGCATCTTGCCGTATGAAATGTAGACGAGCCGGTGACAGCGCTCGGCCTCATCCATGTAATGCGTACTCACCAGCACCGTGATGCCGTCGGCCGCGAGCGCGTGGATCTCGCGCCAGAAGTCCCGGCGCGCTTTCGGGTCAACGCCGGCAGTCGGTTCGTCGAGCAGCAGCAGCTCGGGGTCGTGCAGCAGGCAGGCCGCCAGCGCGAGGCGCTGCTTCCAGCCGCCCGACAGCGTCCCCGCGAGCTGTGCCTTGCGCGTCGCAAGCCCGAGCCGCTCCAGCGCGTCGGCGACGCGCTGCTTGCGATTGTCGAGTCGATAGACGCGCGCCGTGAAGTCGAGGTTCTCCGCGATCGAGAGATCTTCGTAGAGCCCGAAGCGCTGCGTCATGTAGCCCACGCGCAGCTTGATGCGGCGGGCCTCGCGCCGGATGTCGTAACCGAGGCAGGTGCCTTCACCAGCGTCGACCTCGAGCAGGCCGCACAGCATGCGGATCGTCGTCGTCTTGCCGCTGCCGTTCGGCCCGAGAAAGCCGCAGACCTGCCCGCGCGGAACCGCAAGATCGATATGGTCGACAACGGTGCGGCCGCCGAACGCCTTGGTCAGGCCGCGTACATCGATCGCAAGATCGGAGTCGCTCATCCGCTGCTGGGCCGCGTCATGAACCCGAGGCGATGCGAACGTCGACCGGCTGCCCGGGCTTGAGCTGCAGCGCGGTCTTCTCGTCCGGCCGCGCTTCGACCATGAACACCAGCTTCGCGCGACTCTCATTGCTGTAGATGACAGGCGGCGTGTACTCGGCCTGGTTCGAGACGAAGGCCACATGCGCCGACATTCCCGGCGGGCAACCATCGCAGTTCACTGCCACCGCGTCGCCGATGCGAAAGCGCGCGAGCGCTGCCTGCGGTACGAAGAACCGCACCTTCAGCGCGCCGTCGGGCAGCAGGGCGACGACCGGCGCGCCCTGGGCGACGTACTCGCCCGGTCGATACATGACGTCCTGCACGGTGGCCGTGCGCGCCGCCATGCCGCGCGTCTGATCCTCGCGCCAGCGCGACGATGCGAGGTCATTTTCCGCGGCCCGTTGCTCCGCCTCGGCCGCCGCGATCTCATCCGGCCGCGCGGCGTCGCGCGCCACGGCCAGGTTCGCCTGCAGCTCGGCCACGCGCGCCGTGTCACGATCGCGGGCCGAGCGCAGTTCGTCGAGTTTGATCGGTGACAGAAAGCCCTGCGCCACCAGCGTTTCGCTGCGTTTCAGCTCGCTGGTCGACAGCGCCAGGGCGGCGCGGGCCTGGGCGAGCTGCTGCTCGATCGCCCGCAGTTCCTCGACCCGCTTGCCCTTGCGCAAATTGCGGGTCTGAGCCGCTGCGCCTTCGGCGCGCGCCGCCGCCGCGGCACGCGCGAGTGATTCGGGATCGCGCTCGAGCTCGAACAGCAGCTGGCCTGGCTGGACGCGCGCACCGCGTTCGACCGCGAGTTTCTCCACCCGGCCGCCGATCGCTGGACCGACGTAAACGAGATCGGCCTCTGCGTAACCGCTGAATCGATCGGGATCGATGCGCGTGCAGCCCGCGAGCGCGAGCAGCAGGCCGCAGAACAGCGTGACGTCAATGCCGGGTCTGAACTTGATCATCGCGACTCTCCCGGATCAGTCCGTGCAACGCCCAGTCGAGGCGCTGGACGCGATGCTCGCGCTCGCGTGCGAACCTGACCAGCATGCGGGTCAACTCGGCCGGCGCCAGGCGCGCCTCGGCCAGCCGATCGGTCAGCAGGATGGGCAGCGCGATCGCTCCCATCAGGAACAGCACCACGTTCAACGGTTCACCGCGCGGCAGTTCGCGGGCGCGCTGCCCATCCGCGACCACGCGCAGGATCAGTGCGGGATGCCGACCTGCCAGCGACCGAACGAACTGCTGCGCGGCCGCCTCGCCAGAGGCGGCGTCCATAAGGACATGCGTGATGAAGCGGCTATTGGCCGCGGCCCAGTCGCCGAGCTGCAGCACCAGTGCGCGCAGACGCTCGGCCGATGGCAGCGCCCGGTCGACCGTCGCCGACATCTGCTCGAGCAGCGGCGCGTACCAGCGCTCTATGACCTCGGCCAGGAACGCCTCCCGCGACCCGAAGTGATAGACGAAGCTGCCGAGGTTTGCACCCGCCTGCTGACAGACTCCGCGCACGGTGATCGAGCGCAACCCTGCGCGCCGTGCCTGACGCGCGCCGGCGCGCAACATGCGTTCACGCACAGGAGTCGTTGCGGCGGTCGCAACCATGCGAATTTATACGCCCGTACAAGTCGGCGTGCAACGGCCGGCCCGCCAGGAGATCACGCCGGACTGATTGCGCGCAACCCACCCGTGGAAGGGTGGGACCTGCGCGTTTGCCACGGTGTAACTTGCGCCGGACCAGGACCACCCACTCCCAGACGGCACACGACAGGCGCACGACGCCCCAACCCGGAGAGACACGATGTCCCGCACGATCCCGCCGCTCGACCTGATGTTCCTGCTGACCGAGACTCCGAACAGTCCGAAGCACGTCGGCGCCGCCCTCGTCTTCGATCTGCCACCCGGCAATGGCTCGAACACGGTGGGCAAGATCGTCCACCAGTACCGGGCCGCGACCCCGCTGGCGCCGTTCAATTACGTGCCCGAGATGCTCGGACGCAATGGGCCGCACTGGCGCATCGCCCGGAAGGTCGATCTCGACTACCACGTGCAGCACCTCATCATGCCGGCCGGGGCGAGCTACGAACAGTTTCTGCGCGTGATCCAGGATCTGCACGAGCCGGTGCTGGATCGCAATCGACCGCTGTTTCGCGTCTGGGTCATCGAGGGCCTGCCCGGGCGCCGCTTTGCGCTGTACCTGAAGATCCATCACGCCATCGTCGATGGCATGTCAGCGATGATGCGGATCACCGCGAGCCTGAATGCGGGCAGTGGCGGCAGGCTGCCCCCGCCGTTCTTTGCGGTCGAGGTCTCGCGCCATGTGCCCCGCGCGCCGGAGACTGTCGTACGGCGGCTGGCGGCGCTGAATCAGACAGCTCTGCGGCAATCGATCGCGGTGAGGGACTTTTCAGTCAGCGTAATCCGCAAGGGCATCGGCCGTCTGTTCGCGCGCAGCGATGAAGGAAGCCTGCCGTTCACGGCGCCGCACTCGCCGCTCAATGCGCCGACCCGCACGCCTCGCTCGTTCGCCACGCTGTCGCTGCCGCTCGCCGAAATGAAAGCCGTCGGCAGCGTATACGGCGGCACCCTCAACGACGTCGCTGCGGCCGTCGTCGACGCCGGCGTGCACGCCTACCTAAGCCATATTGGCCACCCGGTGAAGAAGAGGCTGGTCGCCCTGTGCCCGGTGTCGCTGCGTGAAAGCGACGACAAGACGGCGACGACCAAGGCATCGATGATCTTTGCGCCGCTGGGAGCGCCGACAGCGACGATCGAAGCCCGCATCGAGCAGATCGTCGTTGCGATGAAGTCAGGCAAGGACGAACTGCGCGCAATGAGCAAGGACGCGGCGATGATCTACGGGCTGACCGCCTTCGGGCTCGGCGAGGCGACCGATGCGTCGCGGATTGGCCGCGTTACCGGCCATCTGGCCAACTTCGTGCTGTCGAACGTGCCCGGCTCGCGTGAGCCGCTTTCTCTCGATGGCGCGGCGCTGGTCGGCATGTACCCCGTTTCCGCCCTCGGCGCGGGCATCGGCCTGAACGTCACGCTTGCGTCGCATGCAGGTTCGATGGACTTCGGCTTCGTCGGCAACGGGCTTGCGCTGCCTGAACTGCCGCTGCTCGCGCAATTCACCCGGCAGGAGTTCGATGCGCTCGCCAAGGCCGCAGCGCGGCGGGCCGCCGGCGCGAAGGCGGCGGTCCGTCCGCGCTCGCGACGAGGGGCCGTACGCTGACCGCGCGCTACCTGCCTACTTCGACGCAGGCGGCACGGGCGGGCGCCGCATGCACTCGCTGCGCGTGGTGACTTCCAGCGTGTTGCGCCACACGCCGCGCCGGTGCCGCTTGGCTTCGTTCTCGACCGGCATCAGCTCGGAATCGAGCGCGTAATCCCAGCAGACCCAGGCGTTGCCCCGCTCCACCTGCGCTCGAGTCACATTCAGCGCTTCGGCAAAGACACGCCCATACAGGCGAACCCCCTGTTCGGCCCCGGTCACCTCGACCCGCACCGTGCGATTCCGGACCATGGCCTCCAGGGTCGACCGCGACACCGGCGCGAGGAACTGCGAGCCCTGCGGAGCGCCGATGTCGGTCAGTCGCAACTCGACCTCACGGCCGTCGCGCTCGACGATCAGCGTGTCGCCGCTTTCGACCCGGACCACGCGGGATTCAAATTCGTCTTTCGTCTGCGCCAGCGCTGACACGCAGATCAGCCACATCGGAGCAACGATCAGGATCAGGCGGCGATCCATCCGGCGTGCTGCTCGATGAAGGCGGCGATCCGTGCCTCTGCGATGGCCGCCTGCGGCAGCGACAGTGCCTGGAAGACATGCGCCATGTCACGCCAGACGTCGACTTCCACCGTGACACCCGCCGCATAAGCGCGTGCAGCCGCCCGCAGTGATTCGTCCCGCAGCATCTCGATCTCGCCCGCCTGGAACAGCAGCGGCGGAAACGTCGCGAAGTCCCCGAACAGGGGCGACAGTGTCGGCTCGAGGAACTGCTCGGGCGCCGCATAGTCCAGTCGCAGCGCCACAAGCTTTTCCAGAGTGAACATCGGATCGCGCGCGGCGTTTGACAACAGGCTCGGGCTCGACAGTGTGAAGTCGACGACAGGTGACAGCAGCACCGCGCAGCGTGGCAATGGCAACCCTTCGGCCTTCAGGCGATGCAACGTCGCCAGCACGAGGTTTCCGCCGGCGGAGTCTCCGGCGATGGCAACGTGCTGAGCTGTCGTCTGTGCCAGCAGCCAGCGATAGGCAGTGACGCAGTCGTCGACCGCGGCCGGGTAGCGATGCTCCGGCGCCAGCCGATAGTCGACCATCAGCGCCCGCGCGCCCAGTCGCCGGCACCAGCGGCCGGCCATCGCGGCGTGCGTGTTGGGAAAGCGCAGGACAAAAGCACCGCCGTGAATGTAGAAGAGCACGCGATCGGCGCGGCTCTCCGGCGCCTCGATCCATTCGGCGGCCACCCCGCCAGCGTCCACAGGTGTTCGGCGCAGTGCCGGATCGACCTTGCCGAAACGGCGGTCGAAGGCCTCGTTGTGCCGACGAAACCGCGCGATATCGCCGGCACCGATCTTCGAGTACTTAGCGCCAATGCGCAGCACCCAGTGCAACAGCCAGCGCTTCAGGCTCCCGCCCGGCGCCGCGCGCAGATGCACGTAAGGCGCCGTTGCGGCCGAAGGAACGTCGACAGTCATGTGAGCCGGTAGTGGCCGGGGGCGATCGATCGACCCCGAGCGTACCGCAGCGTGCTCAGTGCGTTGCCGGCGCCGCGCAACCCCACAGCAGTGCGGCGATCGCGAAGACGATCGCCCATACGGCCGCTCCCACCACGATGGCAGGCACCAGCCCACGAGCCGCATCCAGATCGGGCGAGTCGTCCTTCCGATGTTCGTTCATATCCATCACCGCAGCGGCGCTTGTGGCGCCGATGTCCGTTCTTGCATCCGCAGGAAGATGCATGGGGCTTGTAGCCCCGAAAACCCTTCGACCCAGTCAGGTCGTCGGAAACTGATAGCTCCTGAATTGCTCGCGCAGCTTCATCTTCTGCAGCTTGCCCGTGGCCGTGTGCGGCAGGTCTTCGACGAAGACGACATCGTCCGGCAGCCACCACTTGGCTATCTTGTCCTGGAGATACTGGAGTATCTGGTCGCGCGTCGCATCTTGATCCTTCTTCTTCACCACGATCAAGAGCGGCCGTTCCTGCCATTTGGGGTGGGAGACTCCTATGACTGCCGCCTCGGCCACCGCGGGATGCCCCATTGCGGCGTTCTCGAGGTCGATCGACGAGATCCATTCGCCGCCCGACTTGATGACGTCCTTGCTGCGATCGGTGATCTGCATGTAGCCATCCACATCGATCGTCGCGACGTCGCCGGTATCGAAGAAGCCATCGGTTTCGAGGATCTCGCCGCCGTCGCCCTTGAAATAGCCCGCCGTAATCCAGGGCCCGCGCACCATCAGGTGGCCGAAGGCCTTGCCGTCGTGCGGCAGGCGCTTGCCGTCGTCGTCGGTGATCTTCATTTCGACGCCATAGACCGGGCGGCCCTGCTTGCCCTGCACGTCGAGGCGCTGGTCCAGCGTGTAGCCCGCGTGCTTCGGCAGGAAATTGCACACCGTGCCGAGCGGCGACATCTCCGTCATGCCCCAGGCATGGACGACCTGCGCGCCGAAGTGCGTCTCGAACCTCTCGCTCATCGCACGCGGTGCGGCCGAGCCGCCGATGACGACGCGGTTCAGTTTCAGATCTGCTTTCGGATTGAGCTTGGCGGTATCGACGTGATTGAACAGCATCAACCACACGGTCGGCACGCCGAGCGCGAGCGTCACTTTCTCGTCGCGCACGATCTCGTAGACGTTCTTCCCGTCCAGGCCCGGTCCCGGCATGACAAGCTTGGCGCCGCACATCGCGCCTGCGTACGGCATGCCCCAGGCATTCACATGGAACATCGGCACCACCAGCAGCGCCGACTCTTTCGCAGAGAGCCCCAGGCCGTCCACCGTACAGACCGCGAACGAGTGCAGCACGGTCGACCGATGCGAGTAGAGCACGCCCTTTGGATTGCCGGTCGTGCCCGACGTGTAGCAGAGCGACGACGCCGTGTTCTCGTCGAACACGGGCCATTCGTAGTCCGCACTGTGTTCGCCGATCAGTTCCTCGTAGCACAACAGGTTGCGGATGTTGAGCGCCGGCATGTGCGCGCGGTCCGTCATCGCGACGAAGGCCTTGACCGTCGTCATCTGCGGCGCCAGCTTCTCGATCATTGGCGCGAAAGTCAGGTCAAAAAAGATGTACTGGTCTTCGGCGTGATTGGCAATGTAGACGACCTGCTCCGGGAAGAGGCGCGGATTGATCGTGTGCAGCACCGCGCCCATACCGGAGACGCCGTAGTACAGCTCCATGTGCCGGTAGCCGTTCCACGCCAGCGTGCCAACGCGATCACCGTGCTTCACTCCCATCGCCGTCAACGCATTGGCGACCTGCTTCGACCGGCGGTGGATGTCGCCATAGGTGCAGCGATGAATCGGACCCTCGACCGTGCGCGAAACGATCTCGGCTCCGGCATGAAAGGTGTTGGCATGCTCGATCAGCGACGAGATCAGCAGCGGACGGTCCTGCATCAGTCCCTTCATTGGAGTGTCTCCTGTAGATGTCTCACTATCGATGCGCGCTATGCGCTGGATATGGGCGTTTCGATGGTTGCCGGCCCGCGGCGATACGGGCCACAGACGCCTATTCAGTGAAGTCGGTGATATCGGGCGCCACCGTGCCGCGCGCCTTGTGAAACTCGACATGGCGCTTCATCGCCGACTTCCAATTCTCGATGGCGATGATGTTGTCCTTGTCGTCCATATAGAGCGAGTCGCCGACCTGGATGTTCAGCGTCATGATTTCGTCACCGGCCACGGCTTTCGGCGTGTGCACGGAGGCGGCGGTCTCGTAGACGAAACTCCCCGGAGTCGCGGTCCAGTCGTGCTCGATGTACTTCCATGAGCCCTTGATCGTGTAGACCATCACGGTGCCGCAGTGATGGTGCTTCGGCAGTTGCATACCCTTGGGCACCTTGAGCAGCGTCACGAAGGTCCCGGACACCGGCTCGATCTTCAGCACCTTGATGAATACCTCGTTGCTGTAGGGCGTGAACGGAATCCACGGATAGCTTTCGGCATCCACGTAGCTGGTGGTGATCTTGTCCACGTTGATCATTGCGTGACCCTTTGGTGAGTGAGGTGCGGAGCCGCCGGCGAGCCGTGTCTGCTGAGGGATCGGATTGCGCACGCGGCCGAAACCCGAACACTACGACTGTTAGCGCAAAAATGCCCCACCCCGGAGTGGGGGTCGGGCCTGGCAACACGCGGTTAGGGGGCAAGTCGGGGAACCAGCGCTGGACGAGAGGACATCGTCGGCCCGGACCGATGCACCCAGCCAGGGCACCGCACCGATCCGCGCGCATCGCGGCAGGTCTCCCGTCAGGATCAGAGACGCCCTGGGAAGAACTCGCCGAAATTCCGCAGCGGCAGATAGATGTGAACCTGAGGCGCCCCGATGGACCGGATGTCGTGCTGCACCTGCTCCTGGAGCCGCCGCTCGCGGACCACGCCGAAGATCGATAGGGCTGTCGCCAGGATCAGCAGCAGCGCGCTGCGCCGCACGACAGATTGCAGCGTCGTTCGAAACCGGACTCCGTCCATCGTCATTTGCCCCGGCGCGCCGCGCCATCGCTGAGGAGGCCAATGTAAGCGACCAAGCGCGCGCGCGCCCCACCCGGCTGTAGGGGGCGACCGCCGATTGCTGCAACGCACATCGGATACGCTTGCCGGCCACCTGGACCCTCCCGCCGTCAGCGACAGAGCGATGCTCCAGCCGCAGTACGTCCTGAAGATCACGCCGCCCCGCCTGCCGCGCGTGGCGGTGTCGCGGCCCGCGCTCGAGGCGCTGTGGAGCGACGCCCAGGACCGCGCTGCCGTGCTCGTCAGCGCGCCGCGGGGATTCGGCAAGACGACGCTCTTGGCCCAATGGCGGCGCGCCTGGCTCGAGCGCGGCGCGTTCGTGGCGTGGGTAACCCTGGACGCGCTGGACGCCCCTGCCCGATTTGCCGAGGTCGTGCTCGCGTCGCTGCGCGCGGCGAGCGGACGCAGCAGCCTCAACGCACTCGAAGCGGAGGTCGGCTCGATCCAGCCCGGGCGCGAAGCGGAGGCCCTGACCTCGCTGCTGGCCGAGATCGCCAACTTCGCCACGCTGACGGTGATCGTTCTCGACGACGCCGACCGACTGCCGGCGGTCACGCTCGACGAGGCGGTGTCCTACCTGCTGTACAACGCCCCACCCAACCTGCGGCTGGTGATCGGCTCGCGCGGAGCACTGCCGTTAGCCGTGACCGATCTGCAGGCGAGCGGGGCGCTCACCGTTGTTGGCGTCGACGACCTGCGACTGAGGCTCGACGATTCCGTCGAGCTCCTCAATCGCAGGTTCGGCGACCGCATCTCTCTCGACGACTGCGTACACCTGCACGAACTCACCGAAGGCTGGCCGATCGGCCTGCAGATGGCGGCGTCGACCATTGAGCGGGCGCCCCAGCTTGGCGTTGCCATCGCCGAGCTGAGCGCCCGGCGTGGCGACCTCGAGCGCTTCTTTCTGGAGTCACTGTTGTCGCAGTTGCCGCATGAGCTGGCCGACTTCCTGATCCGTTGCTCGATGCTTGAATCGATGAGCCCGGAACTGTGCGCGGCGGTCACTGAAACCACGGCGGCCTCGGCCCACCTCGAGCGACTGATGCGCGAGACACCGATCGTGGCCGTCGGGGAGGTCCAGGGGTGGATTCGGCTGCATACACTTGCGCGCGACTTTCTGCTCGGCCAGTTTGGAAAGCTGCCCGCGGAAGAACAGCGTGCGCTGCATCGGCGCGCGGCCGCCTGGTATTCCGATCGCAAGATGCTGCGCGAAGCGGCGCGGCATGCGCTCGAAGGCGGCGACCAAGCGCAGGCGATTCGGCACGCGGCCGAGTCGCTGCGCACGATCGCGCGCGAAGGTCGGCTGGCGGAAGCAAGGGAATGGATGGGGCGTCTGCCGCGTGACGTGATCGAGCGGAACGTACCGCTGCGCCTGACGGTCGCCTGGATCAAGGCGTTGGGCGAGGCACCGGCTGATGCATTTGCGATGGTCGATCCCGTCGCCGCCGATGCTGCAGCCGACCCCAACTCGCGCCTCGAGGCCGATCTGATCGGCGCCTGCGCCGCCACCTTCTGCGATCAGCCGGGAGTCGTCGTCGACCGCCTCGCACGCTGGCAGCAATTGCCGCCAACGGCCATGCCGCTGCATGAACTTTCGTACGTGAATCCGTCCGCATTGACGGATCTGTATCGCGGCGCGACCCAGCAGGCGCGAAGCCGCATCGACGCAGCGCTACGCACCGCCCCACGTGATCCGTCGATGAATCTGCCGCGCGCCTTCGCCGATGTCATTTCCGGTCTCACTCACCTGTGGGAGGGCCGGCCGATCAGGGCGGATGCCGTGCTGGAGCCCGCGCTGGAGGCAGCAGAACGCGACGCCGGGCGACGCAGCCCGATTGCGGTGATGATCGCGGCTGCTCTGGCTGCCGCGGCCTTTGAGCGCGACCAGCTGGCGCGCGCCCGCGCGTTGCTGGCCAACCGGCTCGATGTCATCGATCGCGTGGGGCTGCCGGACACCGTCCTGCTTGCCTACCGCACGCTCGGCGACCTCGCCCATGCCGAGGGTGACGAGCGCCGCGCCCTCGACGTATTCGACGGGCTTCGCGTTCTCGGCGAAGCGCGCCACATGCCGCGCCTGGTGCTGCTGAGTCTGGCCGAGCAGGCGCGCATCCATGCCACACGCTCGCGGCCGGAAACCGCGGCCGCGATGGTCGCCCAGCTTGAAGCCCTGGCTCCGGAATTCGAACGCCACGAATTCCGGATTTTCCAGCCGTATTACCTGATGAAGACCGCGCTCGCGCGTACCTATGTCGCACTGGCCACGCACGACGAGACGCGTGCCGAACGGGCGCTGCGCGAGGCCGAGCCCCATGCGCTGGCGCTGAATCGCGGTCGAGACGCGATCGTGATCAAGGCACTGCAGGCGGTCGTGATGCATCGCAGCCGCATGAGCGAGGCGCGCGTCAAGCTGCGCGAGGCGCGCGACCTGGCATCGATCAACGGGCTCGAACGGCTGGTCACCGACCTGCACCCGCTGATCGACGAGATCCTCGGCGAGTCAGCCGCAGGACCGTCTGCAAAGGCGAGGGCTCCCGCCTCCCCGGCAGCATCGCCGCGGCAGGCCACCGCCATCTCCGGGGGACTGCTCACCGCAAAGGAAACCGAGATCCTGCAGCGACTCGGCAACGCGCTGTCGAACAAGCTGATCGCGCGCTCGATGGACATCAGCGAAGAGACCGTGAAATGGCACATCAAGAATCTCTTTGCCAAGCTCAATGCCGGCACGCGCAAGCACGCAGTCGACCGGGCACGGCTGCTCGGCTTGCTGACCTAGAAAGAGCCAGTTACGGCGGCGGCCGGCGGCCGCCGCCGTTCATGCGGCGTGCGGAATGCGCGTATCCGTCAACTTGCGCGAGCCACGTACCGCGGACGTCGGCAACAGGAAGTACGACAGCGCCGGGATCAGGATCAGCGCGCCGAGCATGTTCCACAGGAACATGAAGGCGAGCAGGATCCCCATGTCGGCCTGGAACTTGATCGGCGACCATGCCCAGGTGATGACGCCGGCCGCCAGCGTGAAGCCGACCAGCGCAACGATGCGGCCGGTGAAGGCCAGCGCCGCGCGGTAGGCGTCGGGGAGCGAAAGACCCCGGCGTTGCCCGTTGAGCTGCACCGACAGCAGGTAGAGCGCGTAATCGACGCCGATGCCGACGCCGAGCGCTATCACCGGCAGCGTCGCCACCTTCACGCCGATGCCGAGCACCACCATCAGCGCCTCGCACAGAATCGAAGTCAATGCGAGCGGCAGCAGCGCGACGATCACCGCGCGCCACGAGCGGAACGCGACGAGGCACAGCACCGCCACCACGCCGTAGATGTAGAACAGCATCTCGATCCAGGCCTTTTTCACGACCTGGTTGACGGCCGTCTCGATGCCGGCCGAGCCCGCCGCGGGCAGCAGCTGGACATCGGCCACCGGGTTGTCGGCGATGAACTTTTCGACCGTGGCGGAGACTTTTTCGAGCGTGGCCGCCTTGTGGTCCTTGAGGTAGGTGATCACCGGCATCACCGAGCACTCGGTGTTGAACAGATCTGGGTTGTTGACGGTCGCCTGCTGCGCGCCGTAATTCAGGACCTCCTGGTTGCGCGACAGCGTCAGCCACTTCGGGTTGCCCTCGAACGAACCCGCCGTGATCTGCTTGACGATATCGGGCAGCGAAATCGTGGCCTGGACCTCGGGCAGTTGTTGCAGCTGCCACGCGAGGCGATCGGCCTGCTGCAGCGTGTCGTACTTCAGGCAGCCTTCCTTCGGCGTCTTGACAATGACGGCAAAGACGTCGGACGACAGCGAGAAGTTCTTCGTGATGTACGCGTTGTCGACGTTGTAGCGCGAGTTCGGCCTCAGTTCCGGCGCGCCCGGATCGAGGTCGCCGATCTGCAGTTGCTTCGAGACGAAGAAGCCGCCGATGCCGAGTGCTACTGCGACCGCAATCGCGCCAGCGGCCCAGGTCCGGTTATCGGCGAAGTGGGCCACCACCCCCCATATGCCGCGCACACCGGCCCCGGCCTCCTCCTCCTTCACGCTGCGCGCGGCCGCCTTCGGGCTCACGCCGGTGAACGACAGGAGCACCGGCAGCAGCACGAGGTTCGTGAACAGCAGCACGCACACGCCGATCGTCGCAGCAATCGCCAGCTCCCGGATGGCCGGAATCGGAATTACCAACAGCACGAGGAAGCCGGCCGCCCCATTGAGCAGGGCAGTGACACCGGCGACGAACAGCCGCCGGAACGTGTAGCGCGCGGCCACGAGGCGGTGAGTACCGCGGCCGACGTCCTGCATGATGCCGTTCATCTTCTGTGCGCCGTGCGAGACGCCGATCGCGAAGATCAGGAACGGCACCAGCACCGAGAACGGATCGGGACCGATACCTATCAGAGTCAGGATGCCCATCTGCCAGACGACCGCGATCAGCGAACAGAACAGCACCAGCGAGGTACTGCGCCAGCAGTGTGTGTAGTTGAAAAGCAGCGCCGCTGCGATCAGGAAAGCGATCGCGAAATACATCATCACCTGCAGCACACCGTCGAGCAGCTCGCCGATGATCTTGGCAAAGCCGATCACGCGCACCTTGTACTTGCCGTCCGCTGTCTCGAATTTGGCGCGGACGTTCTGCTCGATCGACTTGGTGAGTTCGCCGTAGTTGATCGCCTTGCCGGTCGCCGGATCCACATCGAGCAACGGCAGCACGATCGTGCTCGACTTGAAGTCATTGGCGACGAGGCTGCCAACCAGGCCGGCGCGGGCCACATTGCCGCGCAGGCGCTCGATGCTCTTGGGCGAGCCGTCGTAGGTGTCGGGCATCACAGGCCCGCCCGAGAAACCTTCCTCGGTCACTTCGACCCAGCGCACGACCGGCATCCAGATCGACTTGACCCACGCGCGGTCCACGCCCGGCGTCAGGAACAGTTCGTCATTGATCTTCTTCAGGGTATCGAGGTATTCGGGGTCGAACACGTCGCCCTGGGTATTTTCAACGACGACACGCAGCGTGTTGCCCAGTCCGCGCAGCTGGTTCTTGTTCGCCAGGTAGTTCGAGATGTACGGATGTCCCTGCGGCAGCATCTTCTCGTAACTCGCGTTCAGGGTCAGCCGCGTCGCGAGTGCGAACAGCACGATCGTGATCACGGCGCAGATTCCGATGACCCACATCCGGTTGTTGAAGATCACGCGCTCGAGCTGGTTGCCCGAGCTCGGGTCGAAGTCCGCAAGATTGCGGACGACCGGCATCGCTTCGATGTTGTCGGTGGGAGCAACCATCTTTGTGTCCTTTGCGGGGAGGCAGCCGTGCCTTACTTGGCCGCGGCAGCAGCGGCGGGGTCGACGACCAGCACGCCGACGGGGGTGGCAAAGGCGAGCTTGCCGCCGCCGGCGTCAGTCAGAGAGGTCACGGGGATGGACTTGGCGAGCTTGACGCGGTTAAACGACTTGCCGCCGTCCGTGCTGAGCGAGATGCGTCCGCCCTGGTCGGCGATCACCAGAGCGCCCTTTTCGGTGCGCACGCCGCTGACGATCGTCGCCGGAAGCTGACTGTCGATCTTGGTCCAGGTCTTGCCGCCGTCGTCGCTGCGGAACACGCTGCCGCGCAGACCGAAGACGAGAACCGCATCGCTTCCGCCGTCGACGACTCCGAACAGGCTTCCCTTGTAGTCCACTGGTACGGCTCGGAACCGTTTCGTCGCCGGGTCGAAGCGCAGCACCAGCCCTGACTCGCCGGCGATATAGAGGCCGCCGGCGGCCGGCCGGATCGCGTACAGGCTGAGAAACTTCGGGTTGTCGGTCCGATCGAACCAGGGCTCCCAGGTCTTGCCACCGTCGCTGGTCGCAAAGATCAGGTTGTAAGCGCCGACGATGTAGCCGTTCTTCTCATCCTGAAACCAGACGTCGAGAAAGGGTTTGTCAGGACCCTGCTCCATATAGCGTTCCGCCTCGGCCCGCAGCGCCTTCAGCTCGGCCGAGCCGGGTTCCGCCTTGGTGCGCTCCTCCAGGTGCTTCATCAGGAGCCCATTCGCCGCGCGGCCGTCGAGCTGCTTGGTCCAGGTCTCGCCGCCGTCGGTGCTCGCGAGCACCACGCCGTCGTGCCCGACGGCCCAGCCGTTCTTGTCATTCGCAAAGAACACCGCGGTCAGGTCGGAGCTGACCGGAACGACCGACTGCTTCCAGCTCGTGCCGCCATCGGTCGAAACGACGATGTGACCGCGCGGCCCGACCGCGACCAGGCGATCCCCGATACGCGCGACGGATTGCAGCAGGCGGCGTGCAGCCAGCGGCGTCATCTGCGCCGGACGGTCGAGCACGTCGATGGTTGCCGCAGGCGGAGCAGCGGACTTGGCCGGAGCCTTCGTTTCCTGCGACGCACACAGGGCAGGAACAGCACAGGCGATCGCCGCCAGCAGCAAGGCCTTCTTGTTCATCCTTTGTCTCCCACGCTTGCCTTGCGACGCCGCGCGCTTCTCCGAGCGCTGTGGCGACACCCTGCACAACCCAGGCAGCCTAAGGGAGGGCTGCCGCTGTGCGCCACACATTTTGCTCTCTGATCCCGGATCGGCGGAGGGCGTGTGACCACGCCTTCATCACGGGATGTGCCGCAGATCAAAACGGCGTCCGGATCCGGACGCCGTTATCCCACTGAATAGCTGCCAGCGGGCCCGGCCGTGAGACAGACGCCGGGATGTCCCGCCGGTGTCCGCTCGCTGGCGCCTGCCTCGCTTGCGTGTCTCCGGCTAGCGCACGCCGGCGCCAGCCATCGAGTCAGGCGTCCAGTCCTTCTCGGGCAGGCCGTCGTTGTAAAACAGGCCCTTGTAGAGGCCGCACATGCCCTGGAAGCCGAACGTCCCCGCGATAAAGTTGTTGTACATCTGCAGCGACGTGGTCGGAGCCAGCTGGTCGTAGCTGAACGGCGTGGCCATGAACTGCGACACGAAGAGCTGGCCGCGCGCGTCGTACTGGTCGGTGGCTACGGCAATCCAGCTGTCTTCGTCGATGTAGAGCACGCGCTTGGCGTAGATGTGGCGCTTGCCTTCCTTCAGCGTCAATTCGACGACCCACACACGGTGCAGCTCCCAGCGCTCGAGGTCCGGATTCAAGTGCTTGGGCTTCAGCACGTTCTGCGGCGTGCCCGGCTGGTAATAGAGCTTGTACTCGTTATATCGGATGTACATCTCCTTCTTGCCGATCAGCTTGAAGTCATAGCGGTCCATCGCGCCGTTGTACATGAACGCGTCGTCGTACGTTGTTGCACCGGCAGTCCCAGGGTTCGGCGTGTCGTAGGCGACGTCGGGCGCGGCCTTGACACGGCGCTGGCCCGGCAGGTATTGCCATGCGCGGCGCGGCTGCTCGATCGGATTCACGGCGTCCTGCAGCAGAAGGGCTTCGCCGTTGCGGCGCGCCGGCGCCAGGTAGTTGAGCTTGATCCGGTAATAGAGGTCGGTGCCCTTGTACGGCTCGTTCTTGTTGCCGAGATAAATGGGGTACTCCTGCCATGATTCGCCGGTGGTCGCCAGCGTCGGCACGCCTGCCGAGTCGACGTTCCAAGCGTCGTACTTGGGACAGTAGGTGTTCCCCGTGTAGCGCACCAGGTGGTTCCACACTACCTCGTGGCCAGTCTTCGGAATCGGGAACGGCACACCGGGAGCCGCTCCCTCGAGCGAAAGCCCGCCGTTGCCGGTCTTGGCGGCTACCGCGTTCTTTGCCGTGTTGTCGACAATGCGCTTCGGATACGTGACCGGCCGCCGCGTCGGATAGACGTCGAGGCGATAAGTCGTCGGGTTGCGCTTGAGCAGTTCCTGCGTGCCCACCGTCAGCTTGTCCGCATACTGCGCCATGTTCTTGGCGTCGATGGTCAGACGCGGCTTGTCCGCCGCATACGGGTCCGGACGAACCCCGCTGCCCTTGACGAAGCCTGCCGGTGGCGTCGTCAGGCCACCGGTCCACTCGGGGATCGTGCCGTCCTTGTTGCCGGCCTTTTCGGCGCCGATTGGCGTCAGTGTCGTGCCCAGCTGCTTGGCCTCTTCGGCGGTCACCGCCGCCAGGGCCACGCCGCTGTACGCAACGGCCAGTGCCGCCGCGATCAGTGTGTGTCGAAACATGGAAATGCTCCTTATCAGAATGTCGCCTTGAACGTCAGCGCCAGGAAGTCGCGGTCCTGCAGGATCGAGTACGTACCGTTCATTATGTTGGCGGCACCGGCCGAGCAGGTTCCCGGATTGACCGGCACGCCTGGGCACATCGACTTCTTGCCGTAAAAGCCCACGTACTTGAGATCGATGCGGTACTTCTGGTAGATGTCCGCCGCGACGCCGACGCCATACGTCCCGGCGCCCTCGTTACCGCCGGCGGTAATGGCGGCATTACCTGAAATCCCCTGCGACCACGACAGCGGCATCAGGATGTCGACACCCGGGAACACCTGGAACCAGGTTGCCGTGTAGTTGATCGCCAGACCGAAGTAGTTCTTGTCGACCCGGTCGATCTGCGAATATCCGTCGCGCCCCTTGAACACTGCCTCGTTCTGATTGACGTCGAGCCAGGTCATCCACGTCAGCTCGACTGCCCAGGTAGCCGCGTCAGACAGGAAGTTCTTCGGAATGGTTCCCAGCGCGTTGATCAGACCGTGCATCGTGTTGCCCTTGGCGCCCGGCGTGTCGCCGTCGGGCAGCGCATTGGTCGCGATCGCGCCCGGTATCAGCGGTGCGAATGCCGCGGGCAGCACGAACACGGCTTCGCTGATCAGCGGCATATCGTGGCGGTAGCTCAGTTCCGCGCCGAAGCTGATACCCCAGATGTTCTTGGAGAGGCTCAGGCCGATGATGTCCATGTTGGAACCAAAGGCCACGTTGTAATTGCCGATGATGCCGAGCTGGGTGATCTGTTGCAGCGTCGCCGCGCTGGGATTGACGTAGCACGTTGTCGCTCCGAGCGGCGTGCCGCCGCGGGCGGCGCATAGCGCCGCCGGCAGGGTCGCCACAGCCGGCGTCGCCATCGACTGCGGCTGCATGTCGTAGGACTTGCGGTAATACACGCCCAGCGTGCCGTCGAGCCACTCGGGGCTCCAACGCGCCGCGAGGCCCCAGTTCTCTCTGTTCTCCTCCGGAGTGATGTCAGTGCCGCGCACGAGACGCTGCGTGCCGGTCGCGTTGGCGATGTTCGACTCACCGCCCCACAGAACTGCGTCGCCGATCGACAGGAACGAGCCCGACTCCGGATAGCGCCACGCCTGGTTGCTGAATCGCTGCCAGTTGAAGAAGTACTGGGCCATGACGGTCCATTCGTCCGACACCTGCCCCTGAAGATTCAGGCCGACGCGCGGACGGAACAGTTCCTTGGCCTCGGCACCCGGGGTCGCCAGGGCCTTCCAGATATCGACCGGGTTCTGCGAGTACGCGACGCTGTGGAACGCGCCGTTCGCCAACAGGCTCTCGCCCCAATACACCGTCGTCTGCCCCAACCGGACGTTGACGGGCACTCCGGCGATGTTCCACTTGTCGAACACGAACGCGTCAAGGAACTCGCCCGACCCTCCCTTCGCGTAGCGGCTGGTGTAGTCGGGCAGGCCCAGCGACGGACGGCCGTTGACCATGTGGTTCGACGTCTGCGTCGACGTGTTGTCGAGCTTGTTGTAGCCCGGATCCCACCAGCCCGCCGCGCTGACGCGGAAGCCCGTGTTCTTCTTGTAGATGAAGTCGAACTCCGACAGGACGTCGAAGCGTTCGAACCAATGGCCTTGATCGAAGTTGCGGTCGCCGTCGTCGTAGTTCGGATTCTTGATCATCGCCTCGTCCTGGGACGCGATCCGATCCACGAGGTTGATGCGCACCGTGTTGTCCCAGCGCATAACGACATCGTCGTTGCCCGTTTCGATTTCGAAGGCGTTTGCGGCGTGCGGCAAGGCGAACGCCGCGACCAGCGCAGCGCTGATCGCCGTCAGTCGAAGTCCGCGGCCCCCGCCGGCGGTCTGTTTTAGGTTCATCTAATCTCCCCTCCTAAAGTGCTTGTGGTCAGTCCACGTCGCGTTATAGGTCCAATTTCGAAGTATGTGCGCTTCGGGCTCGCCCGGCCCCCCCTCCGATGTGGGGGATTTGAGACGCCCGATGAAATCTGATCGGAACGGACCGTCACGTCAGACCGCCCGCAGCTGCTTGGCTGGCGCCTCTGTTGCGCCGCAAAAAAAATTGATCGCTTCGTCAACCGACTGCGCCTTGAGCAGGCGTTCCTGCACCTGTGCCGGCGACCATCGGTCGGGGGCCACGACAGCCGCGAAGCGCGCTGCCGCCGAGGCGTCGTCGAAGAACTTCAGGAACATCCGCTCGAGCTGACTGGCGTCGCACAGCCCCAACTCGAGCCGGAAGTCGACACGGCCGGAGCGGATCGCGGCCTCGTCGATCAGCTCCGGATGGTTGGTCGTCAGGAACACGACCGAGCCCTCATGCGCCGCGACGCCGTCGAGCGCATTGATGAAGCCGGAGTACGAGACCTTGACGCTGGTGTCGGCCTTGTCGCGCTGGCGAAAGAAGGCATCGACGTCTTCTATCAGGATCACCGAGCGCTGCGGCACCGATGACAGCAGGTTGCCGATCTTTTCGTCGGTGACGGTCGGTGAGGCCAGGCTCAGCACGCAGACGTTGAGCGCCAGTTCGGAGGCGATCGCCGTGACGAGCGAGGTCTTGCCGGTGCCCGGCGGGCCGTACAGCAGGTATCCGCGGCGCCAGGGTATGCCGAGCGCTTCATAGCGCGCGTGCGAGGCGAAGAAGCGGTTGAGATCCTCGAGGATCGCTTCCTTCTGACCGGCCTTCAGCACGACCGAGTCGAGCTTGCGGTTGTTGCCGAGCCGGGCCCGCATCCATTCATTGTTATAGGGGCTCGGCATGTAAACGGCGATGCGGTTGAGTTCCCGCGCGATGCGGTGCTCCATCGCGGCGTGCACCAGTTCCTCGAGCGGCTGCTTGTTGCGACCGAGGGTCGACAGTGCGATCTTCTCGAAGATCGACGGGCCGACCTGCACTTCGCGCTTCATCCACATCAGTCGCCCGTCGAGGTAGAAGAGGTGAAATCCCTCGCCGGGCGAGAGCACGGTGAGCGGCCGCCCACCCTGCTGCAATTCGTCGTGCAGGCTCTGGTAGCTGGTGCCCTGGCGCACCGCACGCGCGGTGAAGTTGTTGAGCCGCCGCAGCGACTCGCGGCTGTCCATGTACTCGACGAGCGCCGGAAACATCAACTCGTCGCGGCTGTCGACCGTCAGCGTCGTGATCAGGAAATGCTTGGCCCAGCCGAAGAGCTTGCCGGGGACATCGCGCAGCCAGACGGCGGCCAACCCCAGCAACGCCAGCGTGAGTCCACCCGTAAGCAGCGTGTTCTGTCCGAACACGGTCTGCAGCCACTCCGTCACACCGGTCCCTCCTTGCTAGCGGGCAAAACTGTAGCGCGACACAAGACCGGGCATTTGCGGCAACGCACAACCGATGCAGAATGGCGCGATGTTGAATTCGATCCGCGACTTCTTCGACCGGCGCATCGGCTCGTCGGCGCCGACGAATGAGAGGCACTCGATCGAGCTTGCCACCGCGGCGCTGCTGATCGAGGTGGCGCGGATCGATCGTGAATCCACCGACGCGGAACGCGTGACGGTACTGCGCGCCGTGCGCGAGAAGTTCGAACTCTCCACCGAAGAAGCAGAACGCCTGATCGGGCTCGCCGAGGAGGAGATGAAGCAGGCCACCGACTACTTCCAGTTCACCTCGCTGATCAATCGCCACTTCACACAGGAGCAGAAGGTGCGCGTGATCGAACTGATGTGGCGCGTCGCGTATTCGGACGCCAGTCTGTCGGCGCATGAGAACCACCTGATGCGCAAGGTCGCCGACCTGCTGCACGTTTCACACGGCGACTACATCGCCGCCAAGTTGCGGGCCCAGGGCGCGACCGGTTGAGGGCGCGGCCCCGGTCGGCGCCACCGGCCGCCCCCAGAGTCCACGGCGTCTGCAAGGTCTGGACGACTGGGACCTCATATATAGTCGGCGGCCGAACCCGCGCTGGAATTGAAACCATGAACGCGCGCACACCTGCCGGCGACCAGGCCAAGTCCACTGAGCTCGGTGTGCCGGTGTCGCAGAAGATCCGGGAGCGCCTGGAAAAGGCGCGCCACCGGTTCCACGCCAACGACTGCATCGCTCCGTACATCGAAGCAGACGAGCTCGCGCTGCTGCAGGACGAAGTCGAATCCAAGCTGCTCGGCGTGCTGCAGAGCCTGGTCATCGACGTCGAGAGCGATCACAACACGCGCGAAACCGCGCGCCGCGTCGCCAGGATGTACCTGACGGAAGTGTTCCGCGGCCGCTACACGAAGATGCCCACGATCACCGAGTTTCCGAACGTCGAGCGGCTCAACGAGCTGATGATCGTCGGACCCATCACCGTGCGCAGCGCCTGCTCGCATCACCTGTGTCCGATCCTCGGCAAGGTCTGGGTCGGCGTGCTGCCGAACGAGCACTCGAACCTGATTGGCCTTTCGAAGTACGTACGGATCGCCGACTGGGTGATGAGCCGACCGCAGATCCAGGAAGAGGCCGTCACGCACCTCGCCGACCTGCTGCAGGACACGATGCAGCCCGACGGGCTGGCGATCGTCATGGAGGCCGATCACTTTTGCATGCAATGGCGCGGCGTCAAGGACACCGATTCGAAAATGATCAACAGTGTCATGCGGGGCTCGTTCCTGAAGGATCCGAACCTGCGGCGCGAGTTCCTCGCCCTGCTGAAATTGAAGAGCGCCTGACCGGAGACCTGCAATGCTCGTCCGCCTGCTGTATGCCAGCCGCGCCGCCGCCCCGGTGACGCAGGAGATCATCGAGTCGATCCTGCAGCAGTCGCGCGCGCATAACCCGGCGCTCGGCATCACCGGCGTGCTGTGCCACGGCGGCGATGTCTACATGCAGGCGCTCGAAGGCGGCCGCGATGCGGTTAATTCCCTCTATATGAAGATCGTGCGCGACACGCGCCATCGCGAGGTCGTGCTGCTGCATTACTCCGAGGTACCCGAGCGCCACTTCGCCGGCTGGACGATGGGCCAGGTGAACCTGACTAAGGTCAACCCATCGCTGCTGCTGAAATACTCGGACAAGCCGGTGCTCGATCCCTTCGCCGTGTCCGGCCGGGCATCGCTGGCGCTGCTAGAGGAACTGATCGCGACCGCGCAGATCGTCGGTCGCGCCGGCTAGCCGGTTACTTCGGCGCTACGGACCGTTCGTGCCGGTAGTCCCACGGCGGCTCCGCCGTCGGCATGGCCCAGAGGCCGAGGCGCGCGGCGCGTGCCCGCTCTTCCGCGCCCGCGTAACTGGAGCGCTCCGCAAGCGGCTGCTCGTGCGCGTACTTCTTGTAGTGCCAGGCCAGTCCGCGCCGGATCTGCTCCAGGCCCACATCCACGCCGTCCACCGTCACGCGGCAGACGGCGCGCCCGTAGCGGTCGCTCTTCGGACATTCGGCATGCGCAGTCCGGCCCTGCGAAAGGTCAGCGAGCGATTGCCGAGCACGCTGGCCATAGGCCTGCGTACGCTCAGGCGCGTCGATGCCGTCGATGCGGATGCGGTGCGTCGACTTGCCCGCATCGAGCAGCGTCAACGTATCGCCGTCGGCGATGCCCACCACGGTGCCGACCCACTCGACAGCCTGTGCCGCAACCGGCAGCAGCAGGCAAAGTGCGAACAGAAGCCAACGGCGTCCGGGCAGCGGGAATGTCGTCTGCATACACAGGAATGCTAGGAACGCCCCGTTCCAACGATGGGCGGGAAAGCGGCGTGCTAACGCTGCATTTCCTGCCGCGGACGACTACCATGCGCACGCGCGCCGCTACGGCGCTTCGACTGTATGAAAGGGAACAGGATGTCGAGTCGCTGGATCGCCTTGGTTGCCGCCGCCGTCTTGCTCGCGGGCTGCGACACACTGAGCAAGGGGCCTTATGCGGTGGCCCAGGTGATAGGCGGCGAAGGCGTCCCCGTCTGGGGCCACGTCAGCTTTCACCAGCCCGAAGGCGGCACGTACATCGGCGAAGGGACCGGATACTCGGCTCCGCTGGCGAGCGCGGCGGCGAAGAGCAGCGTCGGGAAAATCTACATCCGCGGGGATATCAAGGGCCTTCCGCCCGGCCGGCAGTTCGCGATCCACATTCATGAGAAGCCCGATTGCACCGGAAATTTCGCCGGCGCCGGCGGGCATTTCAACCCGGGCAGCATGCCGCACGGGCGCTACGACACGCCGGAACACCATGCTGGCGATCTGCCGAACATGTCTTCCAACGGCGAGGGCGTCGCCGTCTACAGCGTCACTTCGGAGAGCCTGACCGTCGCGCCGGGACCGTACTCCGTCGTCAACCGCGCGATCATCATCCATGAAAGCAAGGATGACTACAGCACACAGCCGGCAGGCAACTCCGGCGCGCGCATCGCGTGCGGTGTCATAAAGGCGATGGACTAGCCGACAAGCAGCGTCGCGTAGCGCGCCAGATCGACGTTACCGCCGCTGAGGATCACGCCGACACGGTGGCCGCGCACCTCGATCGCGCCTTCGAACGCCGCCGCCGCGCCAAGGCAACCGGTCGGCTCGACGACGATCTTCATGCGGGCCGCGAAGAATCGCAGTGCGCGCTTCAGCGCCTCGTCGCTGACGGTGACCACGTCGGCGACCAGCGCCTGGATCACTGGGAAAGTGTAACGGCCGGGATGCTGGGTCTGCGCGCCATCGGCGATCGTATGCGGCACATCGATGTGCACGATCTCGCCCCGGCGCAGCGACTGCTGGACGTCGTTGCCGGCCTCGGGCTCGACGCCGATGACGCGACAGCGTGGCTGCAGGTGGTGCGCCGCGGTCGCGCAGCCCGAGATCAGCCCACCGCCGCCGACGCAGACCAGCAGCAAGTCGAGTGCGCCCACGTCCTGCAACAATTCGAGCGCCGCCGTGCCCTGTCCGGCCATGACGTGCGGATGGTCGTAGGGCGGAATCAATGTCATGCCGCGCTCGCGCGCGAGCCGCTGTCCGATCGCCTCGCGATCCTCGGTGTAGCGATCGTAGAGCACTACATCTGCTCCGTAGCCGCCCGTCGCCTCGATCTTGATCGCCGGCGCATCGTGCGGCATCACGATCGTCGCCGGCATTCCAAGCAGGCGGGCCGACAGTGCGATCGCCTGCGCATGGTTGCCCGAGGAGAACGCCACCACGCCGCCCTTGCGCTGCTCCAGGGTGAACTGCGCCAGTGCGTTGTACGCGCCGCGGAACTTGAACGCGCCCATGCGCTGGAAGTTCTCGCACTTGAAGAACAGTTCCGCGCCGGTGAGTTCGTTCGCGGTGCGCGAGGTCAGCACCGGAGTGCGGTGCGCTACGCCGGCCAGCCGCTGCGCCGCAGCCGCTACCTCGCCGTAGGAAATCGCGAGCTTCATGCCACGAGCTTAACCGGACAGACGATCGGGCCATATCGTTATCAACAGCGGTGATATCGCCATCGGCCGCAGCCGCGTACCGTTGCAAGCCTGCACTCCAGGAGCCAGTCATGCGCGCCGCCAATATCCTCGAAACCATCGGCAACACCCCGCACATTCGCATCAATCGACTGTTCCCGGCCGGCTATGAAGTCTGGTCGAAGTCCGAGCGCGCCAATCCCGGCGGCTCGATCAAGGACCGGATCGCGCTATCGATGATCGAGGCGGCGGAGCGGGACGGTAGCCTGAAGCCGGGCGGCACCATCATCGAGCCGACGTCGGGCAACACCGGGATCGGGCTGGCGATGGTCGCCGCAGTGAAGGGCTACCCCTTGCTGCTGGTGATGCCCGACAGCATGTCGGTCGAGCGCCGCCGGCTGATGCTGGCTTACGGCGCGAAATTCGTGCTGACGCCGCGCGAGAAAGGCATGAAGGGCGCGATTGCACGCGCCCAGGAACTCGCTGCCGAAATTCCAGGGTCGTGGATACCGCAGCAGTTCGACAATCCGGCCAACATCGACGTCCACAAGCAGACGACCGCACAGGAGATCCTGAACGATTTCCCCGAAGGGCTCGACGCCATCATCACCGGTGTCGGCACTGGCGGCCACATTTCGGCGGTCGGACTGGTGCTGAAGCCAAAGTGGCCGCGGCTCAAGGTGTTCGCGGTCGAGCCGGCAGCCTCACCGGTGATCTCGGGCGGTCAACCGTCGCCGCACCCGATCCAGGGCATCGGCGCGGGCTTCATCCCGCACAACCTGAAGACCGAGGTGCTGGACGGCGTCATCACGGTCGAGGCCGAGGAAGCGCGCGAGATGGCGCGCCGCGCCGCACGCGAGGAGGGCCTGCTGATCGGGATCTCGTCCGGCGCCACGCTGGCGGCGATCGCAAAGAAGCTGCCGGAATTCAAGGCCGGCAGCCGCGTGCTCGGCTTTAACTACGACACCGGCGAGCGCTACCTCTCGACCGAGGGCTTCCTGCCGACAGAGTAGGGAGCGGCTACTTCAGCGGTGCCGCGCAGTGGCCGGCGCCTTCGACCTTCTCGTGGCCCAGTTGCCACGGCAGCGCTTCGTCGAATCGGTTGTGCGGCGTCGACTTGGCCCAGTCGAGCGCCAGCAGTCCGAGCACGACCGCCCAGAAGATCGTTGCAAAGATGAGCGTCCGTTTCATCCGCGCAGCCCCAGTCGCGATCGCACACGCACGCCGACCAGCGATCCGGCAAATGCGGCGATGAACCAGATCCAGCCGTGCAGGCTGCCGGTGGAAATTCCGGAGAAGTAGGCCCCGATGTTGCAGCCGAAAGCCAGGCGCGACGAATAGCCGAGCGCGATTCCCGCGACGATCGCCGCGATCCACTGCGAGACGCGTTGCGCCTCCGGCGGCGGGCAGGCGGTGCCGCGCCAGGTGGCCGCGATCATCGCGCCCGCGAGCAGGCCGAAATTCGTGATCGAAGTGACGTCGGTCAGCACTGAGGCGTGGATGTGCGCCTGCTGCGCCACACGGCCCCAGTAGGCATTGGCGGTGAGATCCATGCCGAGCGCGGTCGCGATCTTCGCGCCCCACAGGCCGAGGCCGTAGACGATGCCCCAGGGCTGTCCGGCGACGATGAGGTTCACCACCGCAAACAGCGCAAGCAGCACCGCGCCGGCGTACACCGCCTTGCCGCGCCAGCGTGTCTGCGTCGTGCGACGTCGGCGCCACAACCACGCCGCCAGTGCGCCCAGTACGGCCAGCTGCGACACGATGGCGCCCGTCGTGCCCAGGTGGTCCTGCAGCGCAATGGGAGGCAGCGCACCGAGCGCCAGCCAGCGATCCAGGTGCACGGCGCCGAAGAAGCTGCCGAAGACGAACCCGGGCAACACCGCCAGCGAGACCCCGTTGCCGAGGCCTGCCTTGTAGAGCGTGCCCGATCCGCAGCCGTCGGCAATCTGCATCGCCAGGCCGAACACGAACGCGCCGATGACGACACTCACCGCGACTGGCGCCACGGCACCGCTGAGCTCGGCATGAGTCGCGATCAGCGGGATCGAGACGACCATGGCGAGCGCAATGGCGAGGAACTGCGCCAGCAGCCCGGTCGGATCGCGCTCGCGGATCCATACGCGCCAGCCCGTGGTGAATCCGAACGACACGCCGGCAAGTACCGCGCCGTAGCCCATGCCGACGACGAAGAGCAGTCCCTGTCGCAGTCCCACGAACCACGTGACCGCCGACCACGCCAGGGCGGTCGCCACGACGAGCCATGCCACCGCACGAACACCGCGCGTTGTGACAGCAGGTAGTATGGCCTGGCCAGTGATCGACACGGCAGCCATTATCGGTCCTGCGCGGCGCTACATCGCGCCGGCGGCTTCCTTCAGCTGCATCCAGAACTGTTCGAGCCGGCTTGGGACATTGGCCATCGGAAGACCGTTGCGCGACCAGCCCACCATCGACTCCGGATAAAGCTTCACGTCCTTCTGCCCGAGCACTTCAGACAGCACGAACCAGTTGGTCGCCGCCCAATGCCCCGTATTGCAAAAGGACACCGTCGGCTGCGTGGTGTCGATACCTTCGCGCGCCGCGATGCGCTGCACATCGGCCGTGGTCCGGAGCGCCGCCGCGCCGTCCGCAAACCACACGTCGTGTGCAACGTTCTTTGCGCCGACCAGCGTGCCGGGTGCACGCGCAGCAGCATGCCGCGCTTCGCCGCGAAAGTACGCCGGCGGGCGCGCGTCGAGCAGGACCGAGCCGGATGCGGCGGCCTGCGCGACCTCGTCCTGCGTGGCGATCACCGCCGGATCGAGGGTGACGACATAGTTCGAAGGCGCAACCGCGCGCACGTCGGTGCTGATGGCAAGCCCGGCGCCACGCCAGGCCTTCATGCCGCCGTTGAGGATCGCGAGCTGCTTCAGTCCGGCCGCCTTCAGCGTCCAGTAGACACGTGCCGCGGCACCGAATTCCGTCGTATCGGTTCCTTCGTAGACGACGACGACCGGAGTCGCGGAATCGATGCCGAGCGTGCGGATCAGCGCGGTCAATGCGTGTGTGTCGGGCAGGGCTCCGGGGTTTTCCTTGGGTCCGCGCCACTTCGCATAGGGCGCGGAAAGTGCCCCCGGCACATGACCGCGCGCGTACGTGGCGGGGCCGCCATCAGCAGCGCGAATGTCGACGATGCGCAGCGAGGGTTCACCGGACTTCGCGGCCAGTTCAGCAGGCGTGACCAGCGGCTGCGCTTCCGCGGCAAGCGGCAGCAGCAGCGCCCAGAGGAACGCGGACAAGCGACGCACACACATCTTTGACTCGCAGCGACAGAAGCATGAAGTGTGCCGCAAGCCGCGTGCACCTCAGAGACGTTTCGGTCATGACCTTATGCCCCCACCGTCCGCCGGGTCGCGCGCAACATTGACCACGTCGCTTGCTGTCCGGGGCAGTCGCTTGGATCATGACAAGTGACGCCCGCGATGCTCAGTTCGTCGCGTACCCCCGAATACATCACTCGCGCCTAGTGGCATGTCCTCACGCCGTCGGTGGCTGACCTCCCTTGCGACGACACTCGCCAGCATGGGTCTGCCTGCGCCCGCCGTAGCGCAAACGGATTTCGCGCGTGCGCGCGAACGTCTGCTGGCCGAGATCGACGCGGACATGCGGGCCACGGCGGGCAGCACGGGACACACAGCGCTGAGTACTGCGGTCCGGCGTGCGATGGAAACTGTGCCGCGCGAGCGCTTCGTGCCGTCCGGTCTAGCGTCACAGGCCTACGACAACCGGCCGCTGCCGATCGGTGAAGGGCAGACGATCTCGCAACCGTTCATCGTCGCGCTGATGACCGAACTGCTCGATCCGCAGTCCGGTGACGTGATGCTCGAGGTCGGCACCGGCTCCGGCTACCAGGCGGCCGTGCTCGCCGCCTGCGTACGCAAGGTCTATACGATCGAGATCGTGGCGCCACTGGCCCAGCGCGCCCGCGCCGCGCTGGACGCTGCCGGCGTGCGCAACGTCGAGACCCGCATCGGCGACGGCTACCGCGGCTGGCCCGAGGCCGCACCGTTCGACGGCATCATCGTCACCGCGGCGCCGGATCATGTTCCGCCGGCACTCGTGGAGCAACTGAAACCGGGTGGGCGCATGGTGATCCCGGTTGGCTCGCTGTTCGCCGGGCAGGATCTGTTGCTGTTGCGCAAGGATGCGCAAGGCCGAACGGTCTCACGCAGCACGATCCCGGTGCGCTTCGTGCCGCTGACACGCGAACGCTGAGCCGCTCCGCTCGCCGCGACCGCGGTGTCCCGGCGCGGTCAGTAGACTTCCCACTCTTGCTCGACGCCTGATGGGAACCATGAACTACCGACGCCTCGGCCGCTCCGGCCTCAAAGTCTCCGAATTGTCATTCGGCTCGTGGGTCACCTACGGCAACCAGGTCGACACGCGCGCGGCGCGCGAGCTGATGGCCGCGGCCTTCGATGCCGGGGTCAACTTCTTCGACAACGCCGAGATCTACGCCAAGGGCGACAGCGAAGTCATCATGGGCAAGGTGGTGAAGGAACTCGGCTGGCCGCGCATCAAGTTCGTCGTGTCGACCAAGTTCTACTGGGGCATGCGCACCTGTGCCAACGACAACAACACGCTGAATCGCAAGTACCTGCTCGACGCGATCGACGGATCGCTTGAAGCGACTGCAGCTCGACCATGTCGACGTCGTCTACTGCCATCGCGCCGATCCGAATACGCCCATCGAAGAGACGGTCTGGGCGATGCACGACATCATCGAGCGCGGCAAGGCGCTCTACTGGGGCACCAGCGAATGGAACGCCGACGAGATCCGCGCGGCGTGGGACATCGCCGATCGCCGCAACCTGCACAAGCCGGTCGTCGAGCAGCCGCAATACAACCTGTTGCATCGCAAGCGTGTCGAGCAGGAGTACGCACGGCTGTACGAGGACATCGGACTCGGGCTCACCACCTGGAGTCCGCTGGCCTCGGGCTTGCTGTCCGGCAAGTACCAGAAGGGCATCCCGCCCGGATCGCGCGGAGCGCTCGAAAGCTACGCCTTCCTGCGCGACGGCCTCACCGATCCGGCGAAGAACGCGATCGTCGGCAAGGTGGAAGCGGTCGCCAAGGATCTCGGCTGCACGCTCGCGCAACTGGCGCTGGCCTGGTGTGTGCGCAACCCGCGCGTCAGCACGGTCATTACCGGCGCCACGCGGGTCGAACAGATCCACGAGAACATGAAGGCGCTCGACGTCGTGCCGAAGCTCACGCCCGAGGTGCTGACGCGCATCGACGGCATCGTCGGCAGCGCCACCGGATAGGCGGACTGACGGCGCTGCGCTCAGCGCCCCATGCGCGCGCTGTAGGACGCGCCGATGCGGTCGATGAGCTGCGGGTCCTTGCTGATGTCGCCCTTGGTACGGAACTCGACTTTCGTCGTGCCGTCCGGCTGCGGTGCGACGGTCGCGGTCACCGTGATGCCGCCGCGCACACCGGTGATAAGGCCCGTTGACGGATTGGCATCGTTGACCTTGACACCCTGGTCCGACATCGCGCCGAGCATCGCGCTGTAGGCCCGATCGTAGGTACTCGGTTGCGGCGGCGGCGCATAGGCCACACAGCCAGCGAGCGCAAGCGCTGCGGCGAAAAAGCCGGCGCCGAGCAGCCCGCGGCGGAAGTGAAGCGTCAGTTTCATCGTCGGCAGCTCTGTCGAGGAAGTGGCAGGTATGCCAGCTTAGCGCCCCACTGGCTTGTCACGGTTCAGCCGAACGGCCGCACGCCGATCAAGGCACCGTGCAGCCAGAACGCAAACGCAGCCCACGCGACCAGCCCGACGACGACTGCAGTTATGTCGCGCGTGATCGGGCCAACGACATACACCACGCCCGCGGCACGGTCGCGACGCCGCGCCGAGATGTAGTCCGCTATCGCCCAGGCCAGGAACGCGCCGAACAGGACGACATCGGCCAGCGTACCGTTGGCGAGCAGGTGCGCAAACGCCCACGACTTCACGCCCGCGACCATCGGGTGCCCCACCGCGCGCTTGATGCGCGTGCCAGGCACGTAGGCCGCCGCGAGCAGGATGAACGCCGGGACCGTCAGCAGCGCGGCGACATGGCGCGTCCACACGGGCGGCGCATACAACACAACGGGTGCGCTGCGCGCGACGCCGTAGCCCCAGACGAGGAGCACGAAGCCCGCGATCGAGACGACCGAGTAGACGCCCTTCCACGCATGCGGCCCCATCGCGGCGATGCGCGCGCCCCGCCAGGGCTCGGCAAAGATCCGCACCGAGTGCGAGCCAAGGAATATCACCAGCCCGAGTACCAGCCAAGTCATGGCGCCTCCATCGATGACGCGCAGTATGGCGCAGCCAATTCAGCCTGCTACGCACGGGCGTCGAAGGCGCCTCAGCCGAGCGCCGTGACGGGCTGGACCTGAAGCTCAGCCGCGCGGCTTGCCGTCGCGTGGGTTGTCCTCTTCCTTGTGCGCCGCCTCGTATAGCGCCGGCGTGGCGCCGCCGCGCCCCAGCAGCTCGCGCAGGTGCTGCACCGAGCTGCGATCGAGCGTGTTCCCGCCATGGTGCGGCCGGTGCAGGATGCCCTCGGCATGACCGAGCCTTACCCGGATACGGGCGCCGGACAGCGACTCGGTGTCCGCGCCGAGATGCTTGAGCAGCGATTCGACCTCGCGCCAGTGGATGTTCGTATTGATCGGATCGTGAAAGATCTCGCGCAGCAGGTTGGCGTGCTTGTGGCTCATAGGGGGATCACGGTGTCGGCGCCAGCGCGACGATACCCGCCTTGGAGTACCGGATGGAAATCCTCCGCCGCCGTCAGCGTGGCAACTGGTACGGCGGCGGTGCGTCCGGCGGGGGAATCGCCGCGTTTGGCGGTGGAGTTGCGATCGACGCCCCGGCCGGTGGCGGAGCGTCGCGTGGCGGCACGGCCGCATTCGGCGGGGGCGTGGCCACGCGTGGCACGGCCACGGCCGACCCCTGCCGCATCGACGACGCATATGCCGCCGGTACCGGGATGCGATTGCCGTAGGCATACATGCACTGGAAGTAAACGCTGTCGTAGCTTTGCTGGGTCACGGCAGCAGCACCCTGCGCATAGCCTGTGCCGACAACGCTGCCGGTAAACAGCCCCATCCCGGCGCCGACCGCCGCGCCTTCACCTCCGCCCAGCAGGCCGCCGATGGCGGCACCTATGACAGTACCCACGGCTGCACTGCCAACGCCGGCGCTGACGGCGGCTTCGCTCGGCACGCCGCCACGCGTCGCAGCCACCTGCCGACACGACGCATCGTCAGCCTGGAACTGATCCCACGCCTTCCCCCTGCCCGGCAGCGACGGCTGTGACGGACCGGGAGGCACGGTCACGCACGCCGCCAGCATTCCCGCTGCGGCAATGGATCCAAGCGAAGTCGCAAAACGACGGATGGGCATCATTTACCTTGCCGGAGGAACCTGCGGCGGAACCCGCTGCCAGCCTTCCGGACACGATTCGACATAAGGGTAGTAACCGCGCGCACTGCCACACCAGTACCACCACTGTTGTGGCGGCGGCGGCGCGGAAGCAGGAGGGAGTGGCTCCGCCGCACCCTCACGCTCCACATAGACGGTGGGTCCGAGCGGAGGAGCCCAGACCGAGACTTCGGGCGGCCCCACTACGATCGGAGCGCCGACGCTCCAGCCCCAGTAGCCACCGTAGCCGCCGTAGCCTGCTGCGCCCCATGCCCACCCGGGCCACCAGCCGACGCCCCATCCCCATCCGCCCCAGCCGGGCCGATAGCCCCACGGCCGAGGGTAGTAGCCGTAGCCTATCCGTATCCTGGACGCCATCCACCGTAGTAACCGCCGTAGTAGCGACCCCCTGGATAACCACCGTAGTAGCGGCCAGCCGGATACCCACCGTAATACCCACCGGCCGAATACCCGCCGCGGTAACCGCCGCCTGGCGGCGGGCCACCGCGGTAGCCACCTCCAGCCGACGAGCCGCCGCGGTAGCCCCCCGATTGCGCATCGACGGGTGACGCGACGCCTGCCAGTCCGAGGCTCAAGGCAAGTGCAACTGCGGTGAGGGCGGTCTTCATCACGATCTCCTGCGCTCATAACGGCGCAGCGGCGGATCTCGATGACGCCATCCGACCGATGGCCGTGTCTGGATTCATCCTACGCCACCAACACCCTGTTGGATGGGGAGTCGAGCGCAACGCTTCATGAGTTTGTTACACGCTGTAACTGAGGTCGCGCCACCGCGCGCTGAGACAACACGCCGACGCGTCTTACCGCAAGCCATGCGACGCTGTTTCGCCGACTCGGCCTACTTCACCGTCGGTTTTGCGCGTCAGATACTGAGCGCTGGGACCGTCGCCGGTCCCTTTCAGCCCATGGCACGCTCGCGCGACTCGCGGTACGCTCGCGGCTCCATGGATCAGCGCGAAGTAAATGCAGAAGTCTCCCACTGCGCTGCCTGCGGATCGGAGTTCCGGCTGCGGAGCCAGTGATCCCGCAGGCTGCTGGTGCAGCCGCCTGCCCTGCTTGACGCTCAGCGTTCTGACGCCCGGGCGAACAGTGCCTGTGTGAAGCGTGCCTGCGCCAACGCATCGCGAGTCAGAGCGGGGAATCGAAGATTCCTGAGCCGGCCGCCCGATGAGTGCGCAGTTCTCTATCGAAGACCTGCGCACGCGGTCGGCCACGAGGTAGCGGCCAGCGATTGGCTGACGGTCACGCAGGACGTCATCAACGAGTTCGCCGCCACCACGCGCGACGCGCAATGGATTCACGTTGACACGGAACGCGCCGCGCGCGAATCGCCCTTTCGCAACGCCGGGAGACAGCGATGCACGGTCGCCCACGGCTTTCTGACGCTGTCGCTGCTCACGCCGCTCTTCGAAAGCGCCATCACGATCACCGGAGTGCACGCCGGCGTCAACATCGGTTTCGAACGCGTCCGATTCGAGGGACCGGTCCCTGCGGGCAGCCGCATCCGAGGACGATTCACTCTCGCGGAGTTCGAGGCAGTCCGGGGCGGCGCCCAGCTCAATTGGGACGTCACTGTCGAACGCGAAGTGGACGCACGTTCGGTCCTGTCGGCCCGTTGGCTGACACGCGTGTGGCGGTAGCCGGTCTCAGCGCTTGCGCGCGAGCGTCAGTCCGTCACTGATGGGAAGCAGCGCAAGATCGACGCGCTCATCGCGCTGCAGCTTGGCGTTGAGCCACTGCAGCGCAGCGGTGTCCGGGTCTGCCGTCGCGTCCACAGTTGCGGTGACGCGCCCGCTCCAAAGCACGTTATCGATGGCAATCAGGCCACCGACGCGCAGCAGATTGAGGCAGCGCTCGTAGTAGCCGTCGTAGCTCGCCTTGTCGGCATCGATGAACGCGAAGTCATAGCGGCCGGCTTCGCCCATCGCGAGCCGGGCATCGAGCGTGTGCAGCGCCGGTTCCAGCACCAGATCGATTTTTCCCGCGACACCCGCGCGCTCCCAATATGGCCGCCCGACTCGCGTGAACTCGTCGCTGATGTCGCAGGCGAGAATCTTCCCGTCCGGCGGCAGCGCCAGCGCGACAGCCAGGGCACTGTACCCGGTGAACACTCCGATCTCGATCGTGCGGCGCGCACCGATCAGCCTGACGAGCATCTGCAACAGCGCACCCTGTTCCGGCGAGATCTGCATGTTGGCGCGCGGATGCGTGGCGGTCGCTTCGCGCAGCTTCGCGAGTTCCGGATGCTCGCGGTTGTGCGCCAGCACGTAGTCGTGCAGGCGGTCGTCCATCGTTAGGGTACGGCGGCTCATGAGACAACCTCCGTGCTGCGCACTGCGGTGCGAGCCCCCTTCGGAGCGGCCGGGCGGCGGCTCATCGGTCGCTGTACCTTTGCCGTGCCAGCGCGGCGCCGGCGCCGAGTGCAGCCAGCTTCGCAAGCGCGATTTCGCGCTTCATCGGTGCCATGCCGCAGTTCGTGCACGGGAACAGGTGCTCCTTGGCGACGAACTGCAGCGCCTTGCCGATTGTGTCGGCCACCTGCTCGGGCGTCTCGACCACGTCGGAGGCGACGTCGATGACGCCGACGAGCAAGTCCTTGCCCTCAAGCAGCTTCATCAGGTGCATCGGCACGTGCGAATTCATGCACTCGAGCGACACCGCCTTGATAGTGCTCTTCGCGATCGCCGGGAAGATCTCTTCGTACTGACGCCACTCGGAACCGAGCGAGGCCTTCCAGTCGACATTGGCCTTGATGCCATAGCCGTAGCAGATGTGGACAACCGTCTTGCAGGTCAGTCCCCGGGCGGCGCGATCCAGCGCCTGAATGCCCCAGGCCCTGACGTCATCGGTATAGACATTGAATGCGGGCTCGTCGAACTGGATGATGTCCACGCCATCGGCCTGCAGCGCCAGCGCCTCCTGGTTCAGCAGTTCGGCAAAAGCCATCGCCATCTTCACGCGGTCGCCGTAGTAGCGATCGGCCACGGTGTCGACGATCGTCATCGGCCCCGGCAACGTGATCTTCAGCTTCTTCTTCGTGTGACTCCGCGCCAGTGTCGCCTCGACCTGGTGCACGCGGCCTTTCAGCTTCAACGGCCCGACCACCTGCGGCACCATCGCCTTGTAGCGGTCCTTGCGGATGCCCATTTCGACCTTGTGCTCGAAGTCGATGCCCTCCACGAACTCGAGGAAACCGTGCACGAAGTGCTGGCGTGACTGTTCACCGTCGCCGACGATGTCGAGCCCGGCATCCTCCTGTTCCTTGAGCCACAGCAGCGTGGCATCGCGCTTGGCGGCGGCAAGCGCCTCTCCGCTCAACTTCCACTGTGGCCAGAGCTTGTCAGTCTCGGCGAGCCAGCCCGGCTTGGGCAGGCTGCCGGCGATAGTGGCTTCGAACATGGTCATGCTCCCTGCTGGCAGCCGCAAACGATACGCGGCCGGAAAGTGCGTGTCAGCTTCCCTGTGCCAGAGAGTTCGGGCCTACCCAGCTCACTGTGGACGCGGATGCGCGCAGCGCTGTGATCAGCGCGTCTTTCTCGGTCCACAGATCATTGACCCAGTCCTGCATGCGCGCACGAAAGGTCGGATCGTTCGCGTAGTCACCCGCCAGCAGTTCGGCGGGGATTTCGCGCGATTGCACGCGCACGGTCACCGCGCGCAGTCGGCCCGACAACAGCGTCCAGAAGTCCGGCGGGCCGTCGGGGTAGACAATCGTCACGTCGAGCAGACGATGGAACTGTCTGCCGAGGGTCGTGAGTGCGGTGGCGATGCCGCCGACCTTGGGCTTGAGCAGGTGCGCGTAGGGCGAACGCTGTGCGTCGTGCTTCGCCCGCGTGTAGCGCGTTCCTTCGAGGAAGTTGAAGACTGACGTCGGTACCAGCCGGAACTTCTCGCACGCGAGGCGTGCCCGCTCGAGGTCTTCGGCGCCGGCCAGGCCGCCGCGCCGTCGCATGAACGGGAAATCCAGCGCCCACCACGCCAGCCCGATCACCGGCACCCACATCAGCTCGCGCTTGAGGAAGAACTTCAGCATAGGGATGCGACGATTGAAGATCTTCTGCAGCACCAGGATGTCGACCCAGCTCTGGTGGTTGCTCGACACCAGGTACCAGCCGCGAGAGTCCAGCGCTTCGAGGCCCTGCACATCCCAGCGCGTGCTGCCAACCCAGTCCATCCAGGCGCTGTTGATGCCGATCCATCCGGTGGCGATCGCATTGAGCGCGCGGTCAGTGACGTGGCGCACCGGCGTGAACGGCAGCAGCAGCTTGGCCAGAGCGAACGGAAGCATTGCCGCGACGCCGAACAAAGTACTCAACGCGATCGTGATCGAGGCGACGGTACCGCGCAGGGCAGGGAGCACGGAAGACATGGCTGCGAAGGGTACCCGAGCACCGGAAAGTCCCTAGCCGGTTCGATCAAACGACCGAAACGCGAAAGCATCGCGTCCGATCTTTAGGCCGCCACAGTCGCCATTGGCGCAGGAAAGGACGACCGTCGGGCGGCTTTTTGCGCCTTGCCCCGCGGAAACGGGATGCCAACATGGGCCTCAGTAATCTCCGTTCGGTGGGGACGGGTGACGCGCACGCGCACACGTTCGTGACCTCGCCGTCCGTGAATCGAGGACCGCAGGTGACGTATTCCGCTTCTGCCGTGGCCGAACCTCCGAGCAACTTGCTCGAGGTCCCGCTGCGCTATCGGCACGTGGTCCTGTACGGCGAAAAGGTGAAATGGTTGCCGCCGTATCGCCTGATTCCCACGTTTGCCAGCGCGGACGGCCAGAGCGCGGTGTATCGGCGACGGTCCCAGGTCGTGCTGACCAGCGACTCCGAGCAGGAAGCGGCCGGGGCCGCCACCAGTTTCGCGCTGCCCGACAGCGAAATGAAAGTGCGCATCGACCAGTACGGCTATGCGCGCCTGATTCGTCCGACGCGCTCGACCCAGCACGTCGATCCGCTGTCCAACCTCGTCGACGGCGCCGCCGACATGGAGCGCGAGGCCGCGCTCGCCGTCTGCCAGCACCTGAACGAACACGTCGAGGCGATGGCCTACCCGCAGCGCTGGACGCCGTCGCCCGACCTGCAGCTGGTGCCGCTGTCCGTGCGTCAGTTTGCGGAAGCTGCGCCCGAGGCGCCGAAACCGATCGGGAAGAAGGACGGCAAGCCCGTCTTCAGCCCGCGCGCGATGAACGACTACCTCGACGATCGCGCCAAGTGGATCGCGCGCCGCTTCGCGTGGGAGTCGGCACAGCGCGAACTGCAGGAGCACAGTCAGCGCGCAGCCCAGGGCGATCCGGACGCGATGCGCGAGCATCTGCTCGCCTGCCTGAAGGACATCCTGTGGCCGCTGCCGACGGCGATCAGCTTCCAGTTCGACGACGTCAGCGCGGTACGAATGGATGTGCAGCTGCCTCTGGTGCCCTCGTTGCCGGACCGCGAGGCCGCCATCGACTATGGCAACCGCGTGGCTGTGCGACGCATGTCCGAAGTGATCCACACCAAGCTGCACAATCGCCACGCGCTCGGCCTCGTACTGCGGCTGATGGGTGAAACCTTTGCCGGCCTGCCGACGGTGCAGCTGGTCGCCGTCTCGGCCAGGCAGCAACCGGCGGACAATCGGGCGCCTCGCTATGTCATTACCGCACGCGCGCCGCGCAAGTCGTGGTCTGCGTTGCATCAACGTAGCGCCGTCACCGGCAGCGACGCGACGAGTTGCCTGCAGCAGATCGAGTCCCGCACGAACCTGACGGGCCTCGGCGCCTTCCTGCCCATCGAGCCTTTCAACTGAAGCGCCTGACCGTTGTCGCTGCGCGCTGACAGCAGCACGCGACGCCCAACTTCCCCTACGCCGGACGGGTCCGCGCGCCTGCACGTTGCGTGCGCCGATCTCACGGCAACCCGTTGCTTGACAGTCGTCAACCGCGTCACGCTTCGCGTCGTTGCGGGGCCGCGATGGAGAGCATGATCGGCCTGCGAGTCGATGCAACGCATCTCTTGGCATGTCGCAGACGAGCGGCCTCGCCACGGCTACCGGGTGCATATGCATACAGCGGCCCGCGCTGACATGTGCCGACCAAGGCTCGGCGCAGATGGGAGCATCGCGATGAAGTACACGCCTATGGCGACACCACCGGCATCGAGACCGACCGGAGAAGGCAGCCCCGACGACGAGACCTCGCGCGTGGTGGCGCGTCCGGACGGCTACTACTGGATTGCCGACGACGGGCGCCAGGAGTTCGGACCGTTTGTAACGGCCGCACAGGCGCTCGCCGCACTGCGTGAAGGCATCGAGACAACACTGGAACCCGGAGAGTCGGTGGCCGAGGTCGAAGCGGAGATCGGCATCGCTGACTGGGTCGACCCCGATACTGGCCAGCCGGCTGAGGACGGCGCAACGCGTCTCGAAGAGCACTGAGGCGTCGCATGCTGCTCTTCGCGCTGGACGCCTCGCGCGACTTCGGCGCGGCGATCGCGTCGGAACTCGGCTGCACACTCGCCGCGCACGAGGAACGTACGTTCGAGGACGGCGAACACAAGATCCGTCCGCTGGTCGATCCCGACGGCGAGGACGTCTTCGTCGTACAGAGCCTGCACGGCGGGCCCGCTGCGAGCGGTGACGAAAAGCTGGTCCGCCTGCTGATGTTCATCGCCGCGCTGCGCGACCACGGCGCGCGGCGCATCACGGCGGTGACGCCCTACCTTGCGTATGCGCGCAAAGACCGGCGCACCAAACCTTTCGATCCGGTCTCGGTGCGCGTCGTCGCGCAGCTCTTCGAGGCGACCGGCTGCGATGGGCTGATCACGCTCGAGGCACACAATGTTGCGGCGTTCGACAACGCCTTCCGCGGGCGAGCCGTGAACCTCGAGCCCTACGAACTCTTCTCCGCGGCCGCCGCGAAGATCGTCGGTGAGGCGCCAGTCGTGGTGGCGTCTCCCGATATCGGCGGCGTCAAGCGCGTCCAACTTTGGCGTGAGGCGCTCGAAGCGGCATGGCAGCGACCCATCGGCCAGGCCTTTGTCGACAAGCGCCGCAGCGCCGGCATCGTAAGCGGCAGCGAAATCGTCACCGGCGACGTGCGCAACGCGACGGTGCTGATCCTCGATGATCTGGTCGCGACCTTCGGCACCCTTGAGCGCGCCGCTACCGCGCTCACCAAGGCAGGCGCGCGCCGTGTGCTCGCCTTTGCCGCGCACGGCCTTTTCGTGAGTCCGGCCGAAGAATCGCTGCAGCGCGCACCGGTCGAGCGTGTGTTCGTCACCGATGCGGTGCCGCTGTTCCGCTTAAGTTCACCCACCGCGCGCGCTCGTGTGGAAGTTCTGCCCTGCGCCGCACTGTTCGCTGCGGAAATACGCAAACAGCACGCGGCTTGGTGCTAGGCCCTGTTCACCCTTCTGCGACTGTGTCCGACACCAATGGCGCGAGCGCCGCGCGTGCCAGCGCGATATAGCGCCGCGCCTGCGGCCTCCAGCGCGCCGGGGTGCGCGGATGGGCATCGAGCAGGTGCGCCAGCGCCAATCGCGCGCGCACCAGCGCGCGATGCGCGGTGTAGAGCGCCATCACCGCCGGCGGCGGCGCGTCGCGCAGAGCTGCAGAGCAGTGCGCGATCAGCCGCGGGCCGATCCAGTCCGCGCCCAGCATGCGGCATTCGAGATCCAGAAACGCCAATTCATCGAACGGATCGACCTCACGCAGCGTCCGGTTGAACTCGAGGCAATCGATGATGACCGGGGTGCCGTCGAGACCGATGTGCTCGGGCCGAAGGTCGCCGTGGCCCTCGCACACGTGTCCGGCCTCGGCGCGGGCACCAAGTCCGCTCGTGTGCCGTTCCAGTGCGCGATCGAAATCTTCGAGCACAGCCTTAGTCCCCTCCTCGCGGAACAACGCCCGCAGCAGCACACCCCGGTTCACCGCGTGCGATGTGACAAACCGCTTCACGTAGGCTGGTCCGGCAAGCTGCACCGGTTCCGCATCCCGGAAAAACTGCGCGAGTCGCTTGCCGAGCTGATCAATGTCCTCGACCGATACGCTGCCAGTGGACAGAGCGACGTCGAGCATTCTTTCGCGCGGAATGCGACGCATCTGCACCAGCCAGTCGACGACAGTCCCGGCCGCGGCCGTGGGGGATCCGATCGCCAGCGCGCCATCGGGCATCTGCAGCAGCGGCTGCACGCCCACATAGACGTCAGGAGCAAGGCGTCGATTGAGGCGCAACTCCTCGCGGCAATTGAACTCCCGCGCCGCCAGCGTCGAGAAGTCCAGAAACTCGGTTCTGACCGGCTTCTTCAGCTTCAGCACCGAGTCTGCGCCGAGGAATACCCACGACATGTGCGTCTCGATGACGTCCGGCCGGACCGATACGGGCCAGGCCGCGGCCGACGCGAGAAATCGCACCTTGTCATCGAGCGTGACCGCCGTTGAGATTGCGGGCGCACGTTCCATGGTTCCGTGATTACGCCGGACTTCGTCTGCCGACTTGACCCCCATCAAGCGCCGGTGCGGAGCGCGTCCGATGCTGTAAGGGCTGTTGGAACGTTTCGCCGTGGCTGGTTCGCCCGGCAGGGAGCGTCACCATGACCCGTATCGACGTCCGTATCGGACCGAACCGACTGCCGGGAACCCTTCAGGCTCCGCAGCAACCGGTGACCGGCCTCGTGATCTTCGCGCATGGGAGCGGCAGCGGCCGCATGAGCCCGCGCAACCAGTCCGTCGCTCGACAACTGCAGGCACGCGGCCTTGCGACGGTGCTGTTCGATCTGCTGACCGATGAAGAGCCGGCGGATCGCCGCAACGTGTTCAACATCCCGCTGCTCGCGCAGCGCCTCGGCGATGCGCTCGAGTGGCAGCAGGCCCGCGCCGACATCGCGCACCTGTCGACCGGTCTCTTCGGTGCGAGCACTGGCGCGGCGGCAGCTCTGGTCGCGGCGGCGGATCATCCCGCACGCGTAAAGGCCGTCGTCTCGCGTGGCGGCCGGCCGGATCTCGCGGGAAGCGTCCTGCCGCGTGTGCGCGCGCCGACGCTCCTGATCGTCGGTGGTGCCGACTATGAAGTCCTCGCGCTCAATCGCGAAGCCGCGGCGCAGATGACCTGCGAGCACGCACTCAGTGTCGTACCCGGCGCCACGCATCTGTTCGAGGAAGCCGGGACGCTCGAGCTCGCAGCAACATTGGCCGCCGACTGGCTCGTGCTGCACCTGAAGGAAGCCAGCCATGTCTGAAATGTTCCGCACCGCATTTAGTAACCGGTTTGATGACCGAGCCGAGGCCGGCCGACTGCTGGGCGCTGAGCTCGCGCTGCTGAACCTCGCCAATCCGGTCGTCCTGGCACTGCCGCGCGGCGGTGTCCCCGTCGCTCTCGAAGTTGCGCGAGCACTCAATGCTCCGCTCGATTTGCTGCTGGTGCGCAAGATCGGCGTGCCGTGGCAGCCTGAGCTCGCAGTGGCCGCCGTCATGGACGGAGCAGAGCCCGTCGTCGTGGTCGAGCCGCACATTCAGGCCGAAACCGGAGTGAAGCAGGAATACATCGAACATCGCGCGCAGGAGGAACTTGCTGAAATCGAACGGCGCCGCCGGGCCTACCTCGCAGACCGCGCACCGGTCTCTGTGACGGGCCGCACGGCCATCGTCGTCGACGATGGCATCGCCACCGGCACGACCATGCGTGCGGCGCTGAAGGGCCTGCGCCGACGCAATCCGGCGAAGCTCGTGCTCGCCGTGCCCGTCGCTCCGCCCGAGACGGTGGAAGACCTGCGCCGCGAGGTCGACGAGGTGGTCTGCCTCGCGCAGCCCTCGTTCTTCGGCGCGATCGGTTACTTCTACCGCGACTTCCATCAGCTGAGCGATGACGAAGTCGTCACGCTGCTGCGCGAGGCACCGCGGTCCGCCGGCTCGGACGCTCCATGAATGGACCTTCCGCGTCGGCGCTGCTGACCGATCTGTACCAACTGACGACGCTGCAGTCCAACTGGCCGCATTGGATGAACGACATCGCGGTATTCGAGTTCCTTGTACGCAAGCTTCCGGCCGCACTGCAGCAGCTCGAGCCGCCATGAGCGGCCTATCCGGTGAGATCTCGGCGACGCCACGAGCGCCGCGCACGGACGCGAAGAATCTGAACCAGAAGCGAAGACAGGAATCGACATGATGACCACCGGCCTAGCCCGCTATGACTACTTCGATCACGACGCCGACACTGGCGTCATCGGCCGCGGCGCCACGCTGCAGGACGCGTTCGTGCACGCCGCCGAGGCGACTTTCGCGTTGATGTGTGACCCGATCAGCGTGGCGCAGCGCGACCGGATCGATGTCGAGTTCCACGAGGAAGACCCTGAACTTGCACTCGTCACCTGGCTTAACCTGCTGCTGGCACACGCTGGCGAACGCGGCTATGCGCTCGGCTGCTTCGAACTGGCCAAGGAAGACAACGATTGGCGCGGAGCCGCCTGGGGTGAACCCTGGCGTGCCGACATGGAACGCGGCACACAGGTGAAAGGAGCCACGCTGACCGCGCTCTCGGTCAAGCCGCAGGGCGAAGGCTGGGAGGCGCGCTGCGTCGTCGATCTCTGAGGCGGGCGACCGATGGACATCGCTCAACTGCATTCGATCGATCCGTGGACCTGGACCGTGCCGCGTGCGAGCGGCGACACACGCCGCGAAGCGCGCCTCTACGGCAGCCGCGATCTGCTCGCCGCGATGGACAACAAGGTGCTCGAACAGATCACCAACGTCGCGCGGCTGCCCGGCTTGGTCGGAGCGGCGCTGGCGATGCCCGATGCGCACTGGGGCTACGGCTTTCCGATCGGCGGTGTGGCGGCGTTCGACCCCGAGCAGGGTGGCATCGTCAGCGCCGGCGGCGTCGGCTTCGACATCTCGTGCGGAATCCGCTGCCTCCGCACCAACCTGACCGCAGACGACGTCGCGACGCGCGCCGGCAAGCTCGCCGATGCGCTGCTGCGCGACATCCCGGCGGGCGTCGGCGTCGAGGGCGACATCAAGCTGAATGCCGACGAACTCGACGCGGTGATGGAAGGGGGCGCGCGCTGGGCGGTCGCGCAGGGCTACGGCGAGCCCGAGGATCTCGAGTTCATCGAAGAACATGGCTGCGTCGCGGGCGCGGTGCCGGCCAACGTGTCGGCGCTCGCGAAGAAGCGGCAGCGCGGCGAGATGGGCACGCTCGGGTCCGGCAATCATTATCTCGAAGTGCAGCGTGTCGCGAAGATCTACAACGTAGGCGCCGCGGAAGCGTTCGGCCTCAAGGAAGGCCAGGTCGTCGTGTCGATCCACTGTGGTTCGCGCGGTCTCGGCCACCAGATCGGCACCGAGTTCCTCGTCAGTCTCGCGAAGGCCGCCTCGCGTTTGGGAATTACCCTCCCTGACCGCGAACTCGCGTGCGCGCCGATCCGTTCGCCCGAGGGGCAGCGTCTACCTCGGCGCGATGAACGCAGCGATCAACTGTGCGCTCGCGAACCGGCAAATCCTCGCGCACATCGCGCGCGACACGATCGGCCGCCAGTTCACACGCGCGAAACTCGACACGCTGTTCGACGTCTCACACAACACCTGCAAGGCCGAGCGGCATCTCGTCAACGGCCGTGAGAAGCTGCTGTACGTGCACCGCAAGGGCGCGACGCGCGCCTTCGGACCCGGTCACTCCAGCCTGCCCGCGCGCTACAGCGACGTCGGCCAGCCCGTCATCATCGGCGGCAGCATGGGTACCGGCTCCTACATTCTTGCCGGCGTCACCGAGAGCGAAAACCGCGCATGGAGTTCGGCCAGCCACGGCGCGGGCCGGGCGATGAGCCGCAACCAGGCGCTGAAGCGCTGGAAGGGGCGCGCGGTCGTCGACGAACTCGGCGCGCGCGGCATCCTGATCCGCTCGCACTCGATGCGGGGCGTGGCAGAAGAGGCGCCCGGCGCCTACAAGGACATCGAGGAAGTCGCCGAAGCGACCGAACGCGCGGGACTCGCGCGGCGCGTCGCCGCGCTGCGGCCGCTGGTGTGCGTCAAGGGCTGACGGCAGCGTCTGGCAACACGAGTTCGACACCGAGGCCGCGTCCTTTCAGTCCCTCCGCGAAGCGCACCGTGCCGCCGTGCAACTCGGCCACGCGCTTGACGAGCGCGAGGCCAAGTCCCGCGCCAGCGTCGTCGCTCACACCGCGGTAGAAGCGATCAAAGGCTCTCGAGCGCTGCTCCGCCGTCATGCCGGGTCCGTCATCGCGCACCGCGATGACGACGCGATTCGCGGCGGCGGACGCCTCGACCCGCACACACGATGTCGCATGACGAATGGCGTTCTCGACGAGATTGCGCAGCGCGACCGGCAGGGAGTCACGGTCGGCGCGCAGCGAGACCTCGGCAACGTCCGACTCCAGGAGCAGATGCCGCGCGCGGGCTGCGGCACGGAGCCCGTCGACGACCTCGGTCGCGATGCCGCGCAACGCGACCACCGGGAGAGTCGCGAAGTCGATCACGCCGGCGTCCAGGCGGGCCAGAGTCAGCACCGACTCCACCAGACGCGTGGCCCGGTCCACACCGCCAATCAATGTCTGCAGCGCTTCGCTGCGCTCCGCGTCTTCGCGCGCACGCAGCGCGACCTGCGCCTGCGCGCGCAACGCAGCTAAAGGGGTGCGCAGTTCGTGCGCCGCATCGGCGGTCAGTGTTCGTTCATGCATTAACGCCGTTTTGACCCGCTCTAAGAGGCCATTGACCGCCCGGCCGACTGGCTGCAATTCCTGCGGCAAACCGTCGCTATCGACCGGACCGGAGTCCGAAGGAGCGCGCGCGTCGATGGTCTGCGAGAACGAAATGACCGGCGAAGTGACTCGGCGAACGATGAACCACACTCCCGCTGCGAGCAGCAGCACGACGACCACGCCCGGCAGCAGCAGTTGCAGAGTCATCGAGCGCACCAGAGCGGCCCGGTCGGCGACTCGCTGGGCAGCGTGGATCGCCGAGCGCCCGTCGGGCGCTCGAATTGAGTAGACGCGATAGGCAGTGCCAGAGGCTACGCGCTCGGAGAATCCGCGCGCATCCGCGGCAGCCAGCGCCTCGCGCGGTGCGCCACGTGAGAAATAGACGATGGATCCGCGGCGATCACGCAACTGGTAGAACAATCGCTCGACGTGAGCGTGCTCCTCCGGCTCGAATTCGTGTTCATCGTCATCGCCGAGGCCTTCGTGTGCCACGGCGGCAAACACGGCATGCGCGGCTTCGACCAGGGCCGCGTCGAACAGTTCTCCCGATTGCCGTTCGGCAGTGCGATACAGCCAAAGACTGCCGGCACCCCAGGCCACGAACGCCAGTCCCGCCAGCAGGACAATCAACCGGTTGCGCAGCGACCACCCGTTGCGTTTCACTTGCCACCGACGGCGAGATGCCAGCCGAGACCGCGCTGTGTCTCGATGACGTCCGCACCGAGCTTCCGACGCAGGTGATGGATGTGCACATCGATCGCGTTGCTTTCGATCGATCCTTCCCAGCCATATAGCGCTTCAACCAGCTGGTCGCGGGACAGCGTCATGCCGGGCCGCTTGGCCAGGGCGAGCAGGACTGCGAGTTCGCGCGCCGTCAGGTCCACCGGCTGGTTCGCCCGCAGCACGCTGCGCGTCGCCGGATCGATCGTGACATCACCGAAGGCGATCGTCGACTCCGAACGACCAACAACTCTCCGTTCAATCGCGCGCAGGCGTGCCGCCAGTTCATCCAGATCGATCGGCTTGACCATGTAGTCGTCGGCGCCCGCATCCAGACCCACGATACGATCGGCGACGCGATCGCGCGCGGTCGCGATCAGCACCGGCGTCGCAATCCGGCGCTGGCGCGCCCGCTTCAGAAGGTCAATACCGGAACCGTCGGGCAGACCGAGGTCAAGCACGACGGCGTCATAGGCCGCGGCCTTGCCGGCTGCGATCCATGCCGTATCGGCGTCGTCGGCGCCGCGTACCCAGTCGACCGCATGTCCATCCTGCTGCAGACCCGCCTTCAGGGCTGCGCCGAGCATGGGGTCGTCCTCGACGAGCAGGAGGCGCATCAGTCGTCGGCGTGATCCTGACCTTCAACGCGCGGCGCGCCCTGCCTGGCCGCCGCCTGCACGAGCGACCGACCGGACTCGAGGCCAGGCGCCGGAATCGCTCCGGCCCAGAACGCACCGATGACGGCGATGAGCATCACCGCGACGATCCAACGCGTTCCCGCGGCCGCCGGCCCGCGGCCGGGCTTGTAACCGGTCAGCATGGCACTCACGAGGTTCTCCCGGTGCAAGGCGCTGCTCAGGATCACCGCGACGATATGTACGACTACCAGCGTGACAGTCGCATTGGACGCTCCCTCGTGCAGAGCCTCCAACCAGCGCGGGCCAACCTCCACCGCCACCGCCCATCCGGTCACCGAAGTCGCGGCGATCAGCAACAGCATGGCGACGATGGCCCAGCTGCCTGCCGGATTGTGTCCGAAGTAATGCCGCGGCGAGAGCGTTAACAGCGATCGCAGATAGTCGACCACTGCACGCGGCGACAGCGGGAACGATGAGAAGCGCGCATAGCGCGTGCCCACGATGCCCCACAGCAGGCGAAATGCCACCAGCCCGGCCGCTGAGTAACCGAGCAACATGTGCACATCACGCAGCCGCTCACCTTCCGCCGTAACGAAGGCCCCGACAAACGTTGCCGCCAACAGCCAGTGGAGGACGCGCGTTGGTAGATCCCACACCAGGGTCTTCGCGTTCGCATTGTTCATCGCTTCGTCCCAGGCGGCAGGCGGAGGCCACTTTCACTGAAATCGCCAACATTCGCCTGTGAGTGACAGGCTTCGCAGTTGGCCGCGCTCTTGACCTCCGAAAGCTTCCAGGTCGAGGCCGCGATTTCTGCGTGTTCCTTTCGAAACCATCTGGTCTCCGTGATACGCAAGCCTGGGTTCATCGTCCGCTTGTCGCCCGAAGCGCTTTCAAGATACGTCAGAATTTCAGCCCGCCTCCCATCACCGATGCTGGCGTCCGTACCGAAGTGCCGATCCAGTCCCTGCATGATTGAGCGCCAGTCTGCCGCACCGAGCAATGCCGGCGGATACGCGATATGACAGGTACCGCACTCGGCCCGATAGGATGCATTGTCGACCGCATAGCGGTGACCGTCGGCGTGGGCCGCCTCGACAAGAACTGCCGCAAAAAGCAGCGACACGCTCCAGACTACGGCATCGAACCACTTTCGCTTGCGCTCGTTGAACACCAAGGACTCCTAACGTTTGAGTGAGGTCAAGTAGGCGATAACGTCGCCCTTTTCCACCGGAGTGCAGGCACGCCCGAGGACATCGCCGCAGTTGCGCTTGAACCACTTCTCGATCTTTGCGACGTCGGTCAGCCGCTCGGGGTTGGCAGCCGGCGCCATCGGGGCGATCGAACGCCCCGTGGTCGCATGTCGGCCCATTGCCAGCGGGTTGTCCGTGTGGCAGGTCGAACAGCTCCAGTCGGTGCCGTGACGCGAGTTGAACCACGCCTGGCCGCGTCGCGCCGAGAATCCGGCGAATCCCGAGTCCGCTGCACGCGCCGCCTGCTCCAGTGACTTGAGATAGTCCATAGGCACTTGCGCCCCGCCGGCACTCGCGAAAGCGAGCAGCAGGACCGCGCTCATGACCGATCTTCCTAGAGAGTTCATGGGAGGACCGCCGGCAAACGCTCGGCCATTGCCTCATCGCGACTGACCATCCTCAGATCGGCGCCGGAGAACTTGATCTCGCTACCGTTGAGTTTGGCCGCCAGTATGTTGTGGCACGCCTCGTCCGTACTCGTACGGTTCGCGCAATCCTCGAGTCGCTCGGCGATCGTCTGCAGCGCGGCCTCCGACTTGAATGAGCCGCGCGCCGCGGTTGAGCACTCGCTCGAGCGCGCGGCCGGGCGCGGCCGTGACTCTGATGCGGTGACTGCGACACCGAACGTACTTGTGATGGCAAACGTGGCAGCGGCAAGTCTGTGTGTTTGCATTGGCTTCTCTCTGAACGAATTCTCGTCAACCCTAGACGGCCAGGACGCAAGTTATCGGCCGAGCATTAAGCGGGCGTGAAGATTCCGGTGGCGCTGCCCGGAGGGTGGTCGGCAGGGAATCGCTTTGACCGCTACTGGCGTCAATGCATCGCCGCCAGCCGTGCGAAGAAGCGTGGCAGGTCGGCGACTGGCAGGTGGTCGATGCCAGCTGCTCCGGATCGGCCGTCACCGCCAAACTCGCGCGCGAGCACATCGGCGCCGTGCGGGGACGCGACCGGTGCGCGGATGCTGACGGCGTAGCCGCCGCTCGCGAGTCCCTTCAGCACAGCCTGGACGCACTGGGGGTCACGCGCCGCGAGTTCATTCGCGAACGGCCCGAGCACGCGGCGGCTCCATGGGGTGTCCGGCAGGACCACTGCGACACTATGGTCGTCCTTGTGCCGCGGCGCGATCGCACTCGCGCGGTCGAGGTCGGCACGGCGCAGCGCATCGAGTTCGCGCACGATCGGTGCCTGCGCGATGGCTTCGAACGGATCCTCGTAGTGCGCCAGCCAGCGGTATAGCGCCGCCGGGTGGATGCGCACATCGGCCTCGCTGTCGCCATAGGCGTTGTAGTTGACTGCCTCGCCGAGCATGCGCAACTGCGCGCGCTGCGGCGGCGCCACTGGAATCGAGTCTGCCAGCCGCTCCGCGCTTGGCGCGAGGTTGTCGCCGTAGGCGGCTGCGATGGCCCACAGGCGAAAGCGCCCCTTCAGGTGCCGGTCGACCAGCAGGCTGGTGCAGATCTCCGGATCGGTGTCGATGTGCGGCGTGAACTCGGCGTGCACCGGGATGCGGCCCGGCGCGTGATGGTCGAACCACGTGACCGTCGCACCGGTCGCGAGCAGGCGATCCAGGGCTTCCTTGTTGCGATTGATCGAGACGTCAAATACGGCGACGCAGTCACCTGCACGGGCCTCCATGCGCGCGAGCAGCGCGATGTCGCGCTTGATGCCAGTGACGACGATCGACTCCTCCGGGTACGCCAGCCGCCACTGGCGCAGCGCAAAGAGGCCATCGGCATCGCCGTTGCAGACATCGAAGAACGTCATCCGGCGTCCTTTACATCTCCACGTCGCCACGGTGGCCGGGCCCGGATTTCGGTTCCTCGATCTCGGTCATCATGGCCTCGGTCAGCGGCAGCACACTTGCGACCGGTACGGCGTTTTCGAGGTCGATGCGCGCCACTCTCTCGTTCGCGGCAGAGCGGAACCGGACCTGTTTGTGTGCCGTGGCAGTCACTTTATCGACTTTGATGTTGCTCTCGCGTCGCCCGCGAGCGGCGCGTAGAGTGGAAATCACGATGCGCCCGCTGTTCGAACCGCGGCTGGTGAACGACGCCTTCGGCGATCCCGGCCTGTACGTCGACTTCCGCGACGAGCGGCGCGCGCCGCTGTTCGACTTCGGCGATGTCTCTGGCCTGCCCCCGCGCAAGCTGCTGCGGATCTCGGACATCTACATCAGTCACACCCATGTGGACCACTTTGTTGGATTCGACCATTGGCTGCGCGTTGTGCTCGGACGCAAGGAGCACGCCACGTTGACCGGCGGCCCTGGCTTCATCAATAGTGTCGAGCACAAGCTCGCCGCCTACACCTGGAACGTCGTGCACCGCTACGAGGTGCCGCTGACGCTCGCGGTGCACGAAGTGACGCCGGAGGGTGCGAGTCGGCAGGCCACTTTCTGCAGCCGTAACCGCTTCGCGCGCGAGGACGGCGAACCGTGGATGTCGCATGGCGACGTGCTTCACTCGGAGGAAGGATTCCGCGTGCGCGGCCGCTTCCTCGATCACGACATACTGTGCCTCGCTTTCGCTATGGAGGAGGCGACGCACGTCAATGTCTGGAAGAACCGTCTCGCCGAGTGGGGGCTGCCGACGGGGCACTGGCTGCGCGAGGCGCGGCGCGCACTGGCGGCCGGCGCCCCGGACGACACGGCGATCGCGATCGAGTGGCACGACAGCAGCGGCGCGCACGCCCTCACACGGAAGCTCGGCGAACTGCGCCCGGCATTCGATCTCGCGCCCGGCCGCCGCATCGGATACGTCACCGACATTCGCTACACCGGGGCCAACGTCCAGGCGCTGGAGGAATTGCTCTCCGATGTCGACCTCCTCTACATCGAGAGTGTGTTCCTTCAGGCCGAGGCCGACCACGCGGCGCGCAAGAACCATTTGACGGCGCAGCAGGCGGGCAGCATCGCGCGCCGCGTGAGGGCCAAGGTTGTCGTGCCGTTTCACTTTTCGCCGCGCTACGAAGGTCGCGACGCAGACGTCGTCGCCGAGATGCAGGCGGCCTGGAACGGTGCCGGCGCTGGAGTCGGCTCCCCTTCCCGGTAGCTACGGCCCCGCGCGCTCCGTCGCAAGTCCGGAGGCCAGCAGCACTGCCTGCGTTGGAAACCAGATGTCGTCGTTGGCAGTCGCCGCGCCGAGCGCAAGCACGTGAGCATCGACACCGCGCGCCACCATGAATGCATCGCTGCGTCGATTGGCCTCAACGACGTGCGCTGCACTGACGCCGTCGCCGCCCGCGCTGTGCAGTCCGATGCGCGCGGCCGGCCCGATCAACCTTCGGTTGCCCCCGACAAACGCCGTCACGCATGCGCTGCTGCATTCACCTGTCACGAGCGTGCCCTGGTCGCGGTCCACCAGCAACCGCCCAAGCGCGAGGCCTTCGGCCACGCGCCCACCGCGGCTTTCGAGCCGCACGGTACGCACGGTCGGGTGGGCGGCGAGCGCTTCGCGCACGGCGCGCGTGGTGCCGAATTCCAGGGCACCCTGCACGGCAAGCGTTCCGCCGGGCTCCAGTGTGACCACGGCCGGTTGTAGTTCGCCCGACAACGTCGCCTTCACATCGGGCCACACATGGCGGGCGGAATTGAGCCAGAAGAGTCCCACCCAGATGAAAGCGCCGTAGCCCACGACGCCGGTGAGGAACGCGACGAACATCGAGCCGCCCTTGTCCACGCTGCGGATGGCCGCGCGCTGCACTCCCATGCCCCACCAGATCACGCCGACGATCAGAAGAGCGACCTCGAACAGCCAGAGGAGCGCTGCGGCCGAGGGAGATTCGGTGTACGGAAAGAAGCGCCCGGTGAGACGCACTGCTTCCACCAAGCCCCACACCAGAGCGGCGCTGACGATGACGGCGGCGGCCAGCGGGAGCTCGCCACGCCAGTGAAGGCGCACGTAACCGATGCGGGGTCCACGCGAGAGCCCCGCGGTCGACGGGCGCGACATCACCGCGCGCTGGACGCGCGGCGAGGGAGGGTGCGGTGGAGGGGCAGCGGTCACGACCGGCGAAGAATCCGACGTTCCGCCAACGGCGGCAAGTCGGATGTTCGGCCGGTGGGCGTCAGGCCGCTTCCCGGGCGGTCGAGTGCTCTTCGGCCGCCGTCGAGGTTCTCAGTATTGCCAGCGAGTGTTCGGCGCGATACAGCTGTGACTTGATCGCGACGACGCGCTCCGGCACGTGGCGGCGCGCCAGCGAGAGCGCATCGCCGAGCCGCTCTACCGCGTGCGGAAGCAGCGCCGGCTTCTCGCGTTCGGCCAGTGTCAGCAGGGTGCTGCCGTACATATAGTTGAGCTTGGCGCGCTCGACCGGATCGCCGCCGTCGCCGTCGACAGACTCGGCGTCACGCGACTTGCGCAGCAGTGCCGCCAGTTGTTCGCACATCTGCGCGAGCTCCTCGGCCATAACAGCGACGGAGCGGCGCGGCCAGTTCCATAGCGCCTCTTCGTCGCGGGCAATCAGTTCGGCATGAAAGGCGTGGCGTTCAGAATTCATGCGTTGGCGTCCTGATCGTGAGCCGCTTCTCGCGGCGTGATGCAGAAGCTTCGGGTAGTTTTGCTGCGTGCTGATGACTTTCGTATGGGACAGTAGCCAGCACACTTCGTTCGCGCATCCCCCATATGCGTACACGAAACATCGCTTCACGATGCGGTCGCTGCATCGCCGCGGAGCAAGTGTCGCTCCTGCGTGCTGCACGACACAAACTTGCGCCAATCCGATGCCCGCTATTCTTGCGCGGACTTCGAGGCAGCAGCCGCCCGTGAGACCCATCCGAGAGGGAACGCATGTCTTTGCCAACGTTGCTGCGCGATCGTCTGCGGCTGCCCGTCATCGGCGCGCCGATGTTCATCGTCAGCGGGCCCGAACTGGTGTTGGCGCAGTGCAAGGCCGGCATTGTCGGCAGTTTCCCCGCGCTGAATGCCAGGCCCGAATCGATGCTCGACACATGGCTCACGCGCATAAGCAAAGAACTACAGGTAATCAAGGCGGAGCAGCCGGGCGCGAAGATCGCGCCGTACGCCGTCAACCAGATCGTGCATTCGAGCAACGTGCGGCTGCAGCATGACCTGGACCTGTGCGTGAAGCACCCGCGTGCCGATCATGATCACCAGCCTGCGCGCGCCGGATGCGGTCGTCGAAGCCGCCCACAGCTACGGCGGTCTGGTGTTCCATGACGTGACGACCATCAAGCACGCGCAGCGCGCATTGCAGGCGGGTGTCGACGGCCTGATTCTCGTCTGCACCGGCGCCGGCGGCCACGCGGGCCGCCTGTCACCGTTCGCGTTCGTGCCCGAAGTGCGCGCGTTCTACGACGGCGCGATCATCCTGTCGGGCAGCATCGCCAGCGGCGGCGCGATTCTCGCCGCGCGGGCGCTCGGTGCCGACCTCGCCTACATCGGCACCCGCTTCATCGCGAGCGAGGAAGCCAACGCACCCGCGGAATACAAGAAGATGATCATCGACAGCCGCGCAGAGGACATCGTCTACACGAGCCTGTTCACCGGAGTGCACGGCAACTATCTCAAGGGCAGCATCGTCAACGCCGGGATGGACCCTGACAACCTGCCGGAGGGCGACAAGAGCAAGATGGACTTCGGTTCCGGCAGCGCCAAGGCGAAGGCGTGGCGCGATATCTGGGGCGCGGGGCAGGGCGTGGGGCAGATGAGCGATGCGCCGCATGCCGGCGCGATCGTGGAGCGGCTCGAGGCCGAGTACTCGGCTGCGCTCAAGCGCGCGAACGGCGTCGACTTCGACTAGCCGCGCGGCCGCGGAAACGGCACCACGCGCCAGTGACGGCCGCACCACAGTTCCTGCGCGAACGCGGCATCGATGTTCGCCTGCGAATCGGTGGCCACGATCACCGGGCCCTTGTACGTTTCAATTCGCTGCAGCAGGTAATCGATCTCGACATTCGCGTAGCGGTCGTGCGAGTCCTTCACCTCGCTGCGCCGGCCGAACAGCGCGTCGGCTTCATCGAAGAACAGGATTGCGTCCGCCTTCTCGGCGCGATCGAAGAGTGTGTCCAGGTTCTTCTCTGTCTCACCGATGTACTTGCTGGTGACGGCAGCGAGGTCGACGCGCAGCACGTCGAGTCCCATCGCATGCGCCAGCAGGTGCGCCGCAAGCGTCCTGCCACTGCGGCGCGGGCCATGTAACAGCACAGCAATGCCGCGACCCGCGGAAGCAGCGCCCCTGCTCAATTTGCCAACGGCCAGGCCCACCGCCGCCACGAGATCGTGCACGAAGATCCGCAGATCCGGCGGCGCGGCGTCGGCCGGTAGCTCCGACTCCGACGCACCCCCCGCGCTCGCGGCAAGCCAGGCCTCGGCGGCCTCAACCAGTTGCGCATCGTCGTTTGGCACCGCACCCGGCGCGGCCGCGGGATCGTGCAACGCGGAGCCGTGGTCCGCCAGCCACTCGAAAATGCGGCTGCCGGCACTCGCCTGCGTCCGGTAGCGCACGACGTCGCGCGCGCCGCCCAGGTGGTCGCGGCTGACGCGATCGATGACCTGCCAGCCATCACGCGCGCCAAATGCCTGCAGCAGCTCCGGTTCGTTCAGCAGTTTGATCATCTGCTGCACTTGCTGGTTCAGCTCCTGCGCCGCGAACTGCATGACGCCACCGCCGTGCGACGAGGCGTTGGCCGCCAGTGCCCGCGCCGCCGCGCGCACTGCCGCGTTCGTTGTCGTCGGTGGCTGCATGAGGGCGGCCGCTCCGTGCTGGCGCACATACATCGAAACCGAAACCAGGAAGCGCATCCACAGTGACAGGAACTCGCGGTTCGGTTGACCTCCGCCTTCACCACCCGGGGCGCCCAGAACCTGCGCGTAAAAGGCCGCGCGATCGCGCGCCGACATTCCCTCGCCCGGGCGCGCGGCGCGAAAGAGCGCCTCGGCAACACGCCCGGGCCGCAACGGCAGCAGGCCCTGCCGAAAGAGTTCCGCGATCCGCTCCAGCACCCGAAACACGCCCAACTCTTCAAGCATGTAGGCGGCGTAAATCGCGCCCACCGCTCGCACGTTGTCGGCGACGATCTCAGCGTCAATGTCCGGATCGGTCGGCATCAAGTCTCCTCAAGGGCAAATGGTGCACCCGGGCGGCAAAGGAGTCACTCGCCACGCCGCACGACGCCGCCTTGGCGTGACGTGTTCAGATCGACCGGGCGGTACCGGTCGCTGGCATCATTCCCGGCGCATGACATGCTGGAACAACATGGCAGCCGCCGAGTCGAAACCGGCGTCCTGCCGGCGACGACGCTAGGCCTGGCTCACCCCTGGAGGACGTATGCAGCTAAAAGGCTCCTGCCATTGCCGCGCCGTGCGATTCACGCTAGAAGCGGATTCGCCGGTGCCGTTCATGCACTGCCACTGCTCGATCTGCCGCAAGACCGCCGGCTCGGGCGGCTATGCGATCAACCTCGGCGGCGACGCGGCATCGCTGAAGGTGACCGGCAGCAAGTACGTCACGCGCTTCCACGCGCTGCTCCGCGAGCCGGGCCAGCGCACGCGGCGCTCGCAGGCCTGGCGCCATTTCTGCAAGAAATGCGGCAGCCCGCTGTGGCTCTGGGACAAGCGCTGGCCCGAGCTGATCCACCCGCACGCCTCGGCCATCGACACACCTCTGCCCAAGCCGCCGGAAGTGGTCAAGGCCGATCTCGCCAACGCCCCCGACTGGGTTGACGTACCGAGTGGCGCGGGCTACGTGCGCGTTGAGGGCTGGCCCAAGGAGTCGCTGCGCGAGTGGCACCAGCGGCATGGGCTGTTGTCGCCGAAGGAGCTGCCACGCCAGCGGAAGTGAACCGCAGCGCGGTTGCGCGGTCTTTAGCTTCGCCTTCCCGCTCGCGACACCGGCGGCCGCGTAGACTCAACGACTGCTCATGGGCCTGTGGCATAACGTTGAACGCCAGGCGAAGATGGCCATCAACGGGCGGTAGCAGGTTTCAATGCGATTCGACGGCAAGCTGAAAGAGTGGAACGACGACGGCGGCTTCGGCCTCATCACGCCGCTGAGGGGTGGCGACCCCGTCTTTGTCCACATCTCCGCTTTTCAGTCGGATGGGCGACGACCCAGGATCGGCGAGCTTCTGTCGTTCGAGATCGAGCCTGCGGCCGAAGGTAAGCGCCGCGCGGTCAGCGTGCAAAGGCCCGGGCACAAGCAACTTCGCTCGACGCATACGCCTGAACCTCGCCATACCGGACAAGGCGCTCGCTCTTCGTGGGCCGGCCTGGCTGTCGCCGCCGTGCTTGTCGTGGGCGGTGTCTATGCCTACACGCAATCTTCAAGCGGCGACTCGCGCCGTGCCGCGGCGAGCGGGTCCTCCTCCAGTCCAGCCACGCTCCATTCCGCGCCGGCGCCGAGCTCGTTCCGCTGCGATGGCCGTACCCGCTGCTCGCAGATGACGTCATGCGAGGAAGCCAAGTTCTTTCTCAAGAGTTGCACCGGCGTGGAGATGGACGGCGATCGCGACGGCATCCCGTGCGAGACTCAATGGTGCACCGGCGGCATGGGCCGGTAAGCGGCGTGGAGTCGACCGCCGCTCTCGCGCCGATGCCGGGCGGGTTTTGCGACCTATCCGATAATTGCCTCATCCACGTCGCAAGAGGCAAGGCATGAGCGCACCCACCAAGTACGTCCTCGATGAATCCCGCATGCCGCGGTCCTGGTACAACATCCAGGCCGACCTGCCGAAGGCTCTGCCTCCGGTCCTGCATCCGGGCACGTTGAAGCCGATCGGCCCCGACGACCTCGCACCGCTCTTCCCGATGGACCTGATCCTGCAGGAGGTGAGCACCGAGCGCGAGATCGACATTCCGCCGCCGGTGCGCGAGATCTACCGGCTGTGGCGGCCGTCGCCGCTGTACCGCGCGCACCGGCTGGAGAAGGCGCTCGGCACGCCGGCCAAGATCTTCTACAAGTACGAGGGCGTGAGCCCGGCCGGCAGCCATAAGCCGAACACCGCCGTGCCGCAGGCCTTTTATAACTGGGCGTGCGGCATCAAGCGCCTGACGACCGAGACCGGCGCCGGCCAGTGGGGAACGGCGCTCTCCTTCGCGGGGTCGCTCTTCGGGATCGAAGTGCTGATCTTCCAGGTACGCGTCTCGTACGACCAGAAGCCGTACCGTCGCGCGGTGATGGAAACCTACGGCGCGCGTTGCCTGCCGTCGCCCTCGAATGAGACACAGTACGGCCGCCGCGTGCTGGCGGAGCGGCCCGATCATCCCGGAAGCCTCGGCATTGCGATTTCCGAAGCCGTGGAGCTCGCCGCGCAGCGCGAAGACACCAAGTACGCGCTCGGCTCGGTGCTGAACCACGTGTTGATGCACCAGACCGTCATCGGGCTCGAGTCAATCGAGCAGATCCAGATGGCGAACGAGTGGCCGGACGTCGTCGTCGGCTGCACCGGCGGCGGCTCGAACTTCGCCGGCATCGCCTTTCCGTACATCGGCCACGGCCTGCGCGGCGGCAACAGCCCGCGCATCGTCGCGGTCGAGCCGGCGGCGTGCCCGTCGCTGACCCGCGGGCGCTATGCCTACGACTTCGGCGACACGGGGCACATGACGCCGCTCACCAAGATGCACACGCTTGGATCGAGCTTCACGCCGCCGGGCTTCCATGCGGGCGGTCTGCGCTATCACGGCATGGCGCCGTTGGTGTCACACCTCAAGCAGCTGGGCCGCATCGAAGCCGCGGCTTACACGCAGAACGAGTGTTTCGCGGCCGGCGTGCTGTTCGCGCGCGCGGAAGGCATCGTCCCTGCGCCGGAAGCCAATCATGCGGTGAAGGGTGCGATCGAGGAGGCGCTGCGTTGCCAGCGCGAGGGGCGCAGCGAAACGATCCTCTTCAACCTGTGCGGTCACGGCCACTTCGACATGAGTGCCTACCAGGCGTACTTCGCCGGTGAACTCAAGGACGAGTCCTACGACGAGAAGGAACTCGCGATGGCGCTGGCCGGCTTGCCGAGCGTGCCGGAAGCCGCCTGACTGCAAACGCGGGTCAAGTGGGTAGACGACTCTACCTCGAGTGCCTCGGCACTGATGCAGGACATGCCGACGGCCAGTCCGCGCGCCAAAGTGAAGTTGTCCGGCCGGGGTCCGCTTGGCCGGTGGCTCGCAGGAAAGGAGAAGATATGGTCACGCGTACAAGGAAAGGCACGGGAACACGGCGACGCGCAATGGCGCCCACACCCCGCCACGCGCCGACCGTCATGACGGTACGACCTGAAACGATGAAGACGATGAGGGCGCGGTTAGAGGTTGCGGGGCGCAAGCTCCAGACGACCGGTCTCGTCGCCGGCCGGTTCGCGCGCAGCTCGATGCGTGAAATGACCGGCGCGGTGCGGGCCTCGCGTGAGCCGATGACGGCGCTCTGGCGCAATGTCAGGCTCGCCGGTCGCCACATCGTGCGGGATGCAACCGCGGCGTGGCAGGAAGTCGTGCCCGCCGGAAATGGGGTCTTGAAACTGCCCGTCGCGCTCAAGGCTCGTCGCCCGGCCGCGTAGTGCAGTGAAGCGGCGCCGACGGCTCGCTGCCTTCGCGATCAGGGGGCGGGGGGCCGCTGGCGCTGCGCCGTTTTTCCATCGCGCGGTTGACACCGCTGCCGCGCGATAAAGGGCTAAAGTGCGCCACGCATCCACTCGCGCCCACTCGCATGTCGCTCACCTATATCCTCGTCGACTTCGACAACGTCAAGCCGAGCGCCGCCGATATCGGCTTCGCGCGCGGTGAAAAGGTCCACCTCGCCGTTGTGCGCGGGCCGCAGCAGACCCGTTACGAAGCCGACCTGGCCGAAGCGCTGCACGGCATGGGCAACCGGGTGTCGTTCACGCGCTGTGCCAAGGCCGGCAAGAATGCGGCGGACATGCAGATCGCCTTTCACCTGGGCGAACTGATCGCCGCACTGCCAGCCCCCGCGTACAAGTCGACGCGTTTCATCGTGATCTCGCGCGACAAAGACTTCGATCCGTTGCTGATGTACCTGCAAGGCAAGGGGCTCGACGCCTCGCGGGCCGCAAGCTTCAAGGCGGCGTTCGGCGGCAAAGGCGCGGAGCCTCCGGTGAAGGCCGCGAAGGTGCGCGTCAGCAGGCCCGCCTCCGCGCCGGCCCTCGCGAAGCAGGCACTGGTGAAGGCGACCACCGCGAAGAAGGCGATAGCGAAGAAAGCACCGGCGGCGAAGAAGGCCCCGTCGCCGCAGCTAGCCGCGAAGAAAGCCGTGCACGCTGCCGCTCGCACGGCCCGCAAGACGCCTGCGGCTCCAGACCCGATCGCACGGGTCATCGAGGGCTTGCAGCGCAAGGGCGACGAGCGCCCGGGCAAACGCAAGGGGCTGGAGCGCTACATCGAGTCGCATCTCGGCCGCAACCTCGCACCGGGCCAGATCGAAGCGCTCATCGCGCAGATGGAGCGCGATGGAACTCTGGTCTTTCACGACAACAAGGTCGAATACCGTCTGCCGAAGGCTAAGAAGTAGGCGTGCCGCAACGATTCGACCTGGTCCTTTACGGCGCGACCGGATTCGTCGGCCGGCGCGCGTCGGCCTACCTGGCGCAGCGGCGCGCACGTCGAAAGTTGCGCTGGGCGATCGCCGGGCGCGATGCTGGCAAGCTCGCAGCATTGCGAGACGAGCTGGCAGCCGAAACAGACTCGGTAACGTTGCCGGCGATCGTCGAGGCGGAGAGCAGCGACGTCGCCGCCGTCGAAGCGATGGCGGCTTCCACGCGCGTGCTGATCACGACGGCAGGCCCATACGCACTTTATGGCGATGCGATCGTCGACGCCTGCGTGCACCAAGGTACACACTACGCAGACATCACCGGCGAAACCACCTGGGTGCGGCGCGTGATCGATCGCCATCACGCGCGTGCGACGCGCGACCGCACGCGCATCGTGCCATTTTGCGGTTTCGATTCGGTGCCGTCGGATCTCGGCACGCTGCTGCTCGTGCGGCACATCGAGAAGGCGTTCGGTGTGCCATGCGTCGAGGTGAAGGCGTATTTCAGGCTGATGGGCGGCTTCAACGGCGGGACGCTCGCCACCAACGCGCATCACTACGAAACCGGCGAGGTCGAGGCGGGCCGCAAGCCATTCCTGCTGAATCCGTCGGGCCGACACTCCGCAGCGGAGCTGCTGAACAATCAAGATCCGCGCCGCGCGGCCTTCGATGAAACTGCCGGCACCTGGGTCGCCCCATTCGTCATGGGGCCGATCAATACGCGCGTGGTCCGGCGCAGTGCGGCGTTGAACGCCGCGTATCGCACGCCGTACGGACCGCACTTCCGTTACCAGGAGTACACGAAGGTCGGCCCACCCTTCGCCGCCGCGAAGGCCGTGGCACTGGCGACGGCAATGTGGGGACTCGACCACGCCATGGAGAACGGGTCGGCACGAACGCTGCTTGCCAGGGTACTGCCGAAGCCGGGCGAGGGTCCGTCGGAAGCCACGATGATGGGCGGCTGGTTCAAGACCGATCTCATCGGCCACACGGCCGACGGGCGCAGCGCGCGAGTGCGCATCGCATACAGCGGCGACCCTGGTAACCGCGCGACGCTGCGCATGCTGTGCGAGGCCGGCCTCGCGCTCGCCTTTGACGGCGCGAAACTGCCGGGCGCACCCCAGCGCGGCGGCGTGCTGACGCCCGCAACCGCCCTCGGCGAAGCGCTCGTGCCACGGCTGCGCGCGGCGGGGTTCGAGATCTCTGTGGGAGTGAAGTAAGCCTTCAGCGCGCCGTGCGGGCCACGTCCGCCGCAAGGTGTTTTCTCGTACTGCATACCGTTGAAGCATGCCAGCCATGCGCAGGCCGATCAGCGCGTAACCGGCGCAAGAGACGTCTTCGTGTACGTCCTTCCCAGGAAATTTTCGTCCGGCGGCCGGACGCGGCGTTGGTCGCGTCAGCGTGCGCCTGCGCGACCCCGATTGCCTGCAGTGCCAATCGCGTCCGCCAGCGCCTTGACCCTGGCTGACAGCGCATTGCGACGCCAGATGAGCAGCGTGCGCGCGCTCCTGTAGCGGCCGGTCATCGGATAAAGCGACAGGCAAGCGCGCTCGGTGAACGTGTCCAGCACAATCTTCGGCAGCAGCGCGATGCCCATGCCGGCCACCGCGCAGCCGAGTATCGCGTGGTACGAGCCCATCTCGATGACGCGTTCGACTTCGACGTTGTGTTCGGCGAACCACGCCTCGAGCCGCATGCGGTGCGGACAGCCGTGCTCGAACACCAGAAGGGTGCGACCGTGCACGTCTCTGGGCGTACGGATCGGCGGATGCCCGGGGCCGACAACGATGACGTAGTCCTCGACCCAGGCCACCTGCGAGGCCAGCCGCTCGTCGTCGACGGGCTCGGCCACCAACGCAGCTTCGAGCTCGCCCGCAGTGACGCGCGGCATCAAGTCGCGCGGAGTACCCGTGCGCAACTCTACGCTCAGGGCCGGGTGGCGCTTGGCCAGCAGCGCCAGCGGCCGTGGCAGACGCGCCGCCGCCGTGCTTTCCATCGAGCCTAGTCGCAGAACACCGCGCGGCCCGGATTCCTGCAGCGCCTCACGCGCCTCGCTGGCGAGCGCGAGCAAACGGTCGGCATAGCCCAGCAGCACCGTGCCGGCCGGCGAAAGCTGCAGCCGACGCCCTTCGCGCACGAAGAGTTCGACCCCAAGGTCATCTTCGAGCTTGCGCACACGTGTGGTGACGTTGGACTGGACGCGGTGCAGCCGGTCGGCGGCGCGCGTCACACCGCCAGAGGAGACGACGGTCCTGAATACATGCAGGTCAGAGAGTTCCATATCTCGTTCCGAGATGATGCTGATCAGAATAATTCATTTTTCAGGAACGTAATCATTGCATACATTTCGCCCATCGGAGCCCGATCAAGGAGCAGACGATGAATGCGAAGGACAGCTACGAACTCCACATCGAAGCCCGCAAGGCGCGCGCCGCCGTCCAGGGCGCGCTGCTGGCGCGTCTGGCCGAGTACATCATCAAGCGCGCGCGCCGCGGCTGGTCGGGACTCTGGGAAACCTGCCGCCGGCGGCTGCGCGCTCGCGACATCGCCGAGGCATAGGTTGCAGGCCATCGCGCACGGTACGGTCGCAGTGCCGTGACGCGGCTGGCCCGAAATCCGGCCCTGCACCTCGCGGGTCACTTGAGCGCGCGCACTAGCCGAGCACTTGCACTGCACCCGGCGGCCGCCGCATAGTGCTTCGGTGCCCATGCACCGGGAACCACATTCGATGACCGCCCTCCAAGCCGCCGCCAACCCGGCGGGCCCCCTGCGGGCCTCCGACGTCCGCGGGCTGACACAACTGGGTTTCGATGCCGCGCTCGGTATTACCGATCTCGTCGAGGCGATGCATCACACGATCGTCGCGCGCGCCGGCATCGTCGGAACCGCTCCGGCGGGCCGCACCAGCGGCATCACCGGTTTCGTATACACAACCGTGCGCGGCTCGACACGATGGGTGGGCCGCGGGCTGAACGTGGTGCTGCGAGCGGTCACGCCTGACGCCGTGCCTGACGCGTCGTCACCAAGACGCGAAGCAGCGCTCGCGGTGCTCAACGGACTGTGGGGCGACCACATGGCCGCGAGCGACAATCCGCTGGCGATTCCGACGACGCTGCGCGCGGGAGGCCAGGCGCTCGACCTCGACACGGAAGCGCTCGCCGCCCGCTTTGCGCCGGCGAGTGGCAAGCTTCTGGTGCTCGTGCACGGGCTCTGCATGAACGACCTGCAGTGGATGCGCAACGGCCACGATCACGGCCAGGCACTGGCGCGCGATCTCGGCTACTCGCCGGTCTACCTCCACTACAACAGCGGGCGGCACGTTTCCGAGAGCGGACACGACCTTGATGAACTGCTCGAACGACTCGTTGCGCACTGGCCGGTGCCGGTGGAAGAACTCGTCATCGTCGGCCACAGCATGGGCGGACTGGTGGCGCGCAGCGCCTGCCACCAGGCCAAACGCGCAAGTCGCTCCTGGATGTCCGCGCTGACGAAGCTCGTCTTCCTCGGCACTCCGCATCACGGCGCGGCGCTCGAGCGTGGCGGCCATCAGGTCGACATGCTGTTCGGCATCAGCCCGTACGTGGCGCCGTTCGCGCGGCTGGGCAAGGCCCGCAGCGCGGGCATCACGGACCTGCGCTACGGCAACCTGCAGGAGGCCGACTGGCGCGGCCGCGACCGTCATTCGCAGCGACACGACGATCGGCGACCGACGCCGCTGCCGGCGGGTGTGGAAGCCTTCATCGTGGCGGCCACCAAGGCCACAAGAGTCGGCGGACTGCACAGCAAAGTCATCGGCGACGGCCTCGTACCGCTCGCCTCGGCCCTCGGCGAGCATCGCGATCCGCAGCGCACCCTGAAGGTACGGCCGCACCACATGCGAATCGTGACCTCCACCGACCACTGGGACCTGCTCGACCGTGAGGACGTGTACGCGCAACTGCGCGCGTGGCTCGCCTAACCGCGGTTGCGAGCGGCCGTCGCGCGACGGCCACCCGGCCCGCCTAAGCGGCGAGCGCCTCAAGCTTGAGCGCAGCACAGATCGACGCCACATGCCGGTGGTCGGTTCCGCAGCAGCCGCCAACCACCGAGAGCTTGCGCAGCAATGATCTCAGAGCACGGTACTGCCCGCCGAGTTCGTCGGCGTCGCCGGCATCGAGATCGGAGCTCTCGTCGAGTTCGGCGTGGCTGCGACGCGAGGCGTTCGCGCGCAGACCACGAATGCGGTCAGGCCAGGGCGCCCGCAAGTCCAGCACCTGCTCGAAGTGCGTCGGGTGCGCACAGTTGATCATGTAATAGGACGGGTGGCCCTTGGAAAGGTCGTCGGTGCGTGTGATCGCGTCTCCCAGCGAGTCGCCGCTCGGCAGCCGGCCGTCGGTCTCGAGCGTGAATGAAACCGCGAGCGGCATCGCGGCCGCGCGGGCGGCCTGCGCGATGCCGGCCGCCTCCTCGACGTAGTTCATCGTGAACACCGCGACCATGTCGGCCGCGGTGTCCGCGAAGATGTCGATCTGCGCCGTGTGATAGTCGCGCGCCTCGGCCACGCTCATGCGTGCATCGGGCCGGTAGCCGTCGCCGCGCGGGCCGAGGTTGCCGCTCACCACCATCGGACGGTCCGGAGTCTCGAACTCCGCGCGAATTTCGAGCATCAGCTCGATCGCCTTGCAGTTGGCTGCCGCCAGCGCCGCCGCGTCGTAGCCGAGCTTGACGCCCCAGTCGCGGCTGGCGCGCCAGGTCGGCGCCTCCAGCACCATGCCGAGCCCGTGTTCTGCCGCGATCGCGGCGTAGCGGCGGTAGTACGCCCGCAGCCGCTCGGTGCCTTCGTCACTCTTCAGCAGATCGAACGCCGCGAAATACGGCAGGTCGATGCCGTCATGAAAGATGAAGGTTGTCTCCAACCCTCCGTCGGTGACGAACAGGCGCTCGCCTAGCTGCGGCAGTTGCTGTCGATACTTGCTCATGGCGCCTCCGTAGTCGCGAGGATCAGGCCGCCCGCGTCTGCGCGGCAGGCGTCGGCGCCGTTGAGACATCGCGGGCCAGCAGCATGTCGATGATGCGCGCGGACGCTCCGTCGTAGAACCCCGCGAGTGGTGCAAAGCCGCGAGGGTTGTGGAAAGTTCCGAACAGCAGATCGAACAGCGGAAGATCCGAGTAGTTGCGCGCATGCACGCCACGCTCGTGGTGATGCGAGTGCGCCTCCGGCCGCTGCACGATGACACCGAGCCACTGCGGCGTACGGATGTTGCTGTGCTGGAACACGGATAGCAGCGTCGTCGTCAGCAAAACGACGGTCGTCGCTTCGGCGGTGATGCCGACGCCGAGCGTCAACGCCAGGCTGAAGAGGACGGTCCAGCCGACCATGTCGAGCGGACTGAACCAGAAGGCACCATAGCTATCGATCCGCTCCGCGCTGTGGTGCATCTGGTGGAACAGGCGCCAAAGCACGGTGGAACTGTGCATCGAGCGATGCCAGGCATAGACGCCAGCCTCGTAGACCAGCAGGCCAGCAAGCGCGCCGCCCCAGGTGCCGAGCGCTGTGAGGTCGAAGAGCTGGAACGGTGCGAGCTGCTCGGTCCACAGCAGCGGCAGGTAGGACGAGACGAAGAAGTAGATGACGAACGCGGTGAGACCCAACAGCTTCCAGCCGCGCAAGGCCGGGAGTTTGCGCGCCGGGGCCAGCGCCTCCCAGGCGATCAGCGCGCCGTAGACGGCGAAGACTGCGAGCGAGATAGGGTCGAGCAAGAGATCAAGGGGGGATGGCATGACAGCGCTCCGTTTGGTTGAATTCGGGAAAGGACGAGACGGTAGGGCCGGGGCGGCCGCGGCGCTAAAGCCGTTTCGGCAGGTAACCGGACATTTCGGCCACGGCGCCTACGTGGCCTGCTCGCAGGAGGCTCCCGATGGCAGAAGCGTCCCCGCCCGCCGTGCGCGTCGCGATCCTCGCGTTTCCGGAGGTCACCGCTTCGGTGCTCTACGGCCTCTACGACATCCTGCTGTCGGCCGGACGCGACTGGGGCGTGATCGTCGACGGCCGCCCGGGTCCATCGCTGATACAGGTAGTGGTGGTATCGCGGTTCGACGCGCCGTTCACGATTTCGAACGACGTGCCGATCCGCGCGCAGCAAACCCTCGACGAATGTACGGGGCCGGATGTCATCTTCGTGCCGGAAGTCGCGATTCCGCCCGGCGCGCCCATTGCCGGATTCGATGCGGAAGTGGACTGGCTGCGCCGCTGCCACGCCCAGGGGGCGACGATCGCGACGGCGTGCTCGGGCGCGATGCTGCTGGCACAGACGGGGCTGCTCGACGGCAATGACGCGACGACGCACTGGGCCTATTGCGACGTCATGCGCGCACGCCATCCGCGCATTCGCGTGCATCCACGGCGCGCGCTGGTCGTGACCGGTGAGGGCCAGCGGCTCGTGATGGCGGGCGGCGGCACCACCTGGCTGGACCTCGCGATCTACCTGATCTCGCGCTTCGTCAGCCTGGAGGTCGCGATGCAGACCGCACGCATCAACCTGATCGAGTGGCACGACATCGGCCAGCAACCGTTCGCGCGGCTGGCGCGCTCACGGCAGTCGGAAGACGCGGACATCGCGCGCTGCCAGACGTGGATCGCGCTCCACTATGACGAGCCGGCGCCGGTGGCAGCGATGGTGCGTCTGTCGGGCATACCCGAGCGCTCGTTCAAGCGACGCTTCGAGCAGGCCACCGGCATGTCGCCGCTGGAATACGTGCACACGCTGCGGCTGGAAGAAGCGAAGCAGATGCTGGAAGCCGGAGATGCTCCGATCGAAGCGATCGCCAACGAGGTCGGCTACGAGGACGCCGGCTTCTTCGGCCGGCTCTTCCGGCGCCAGGTGTCCCTGACGCCGGCGCAGTACCGCAAGCGCTTCGGCGCGATGCGGCGCGCGCTGCAGGCGGTCGGAACAGCCGTCGCCTGAGCCCCTTCCGAGCTCAGGCCGGCTGCAGCGACCGCAGTTCGCGGCGCAGGATCTTGCCGATGTTCGATTTCGGCAGCGGCTCGGTGCGGAACTCCACGAGCTTCGGCACCTTGTAGCCCGTCAGGTGCTTCCTGCAGTGCTCGAGCAGCGCGCTCTCGGTGAGCGCCGGGTCCTTTTTCACGACGACAATCTTTACCGCCTCCCCGGAACGTTCGTCGGGCGCGCCGATCGCCGCCACTTCCAGCACCCCCGGATGCAGCATGACCACGTCTTCGACCTCGTTCGGGAACACCTTGAAGCCGGAGACGATGATCATGTCTTTCTTGCGGTCGGTGATCTTGAAACTTCCCTTCTCATCCATGAACCCCATGTCGCCGGTGCGGAACCAGCCGTCAGACGTGAAGGCCTTGGCCGTCTCCTCGGGCCGCTGCCAGTAGCCTTTCATCACCTGCGGACCACGAATGGCGATCTCGCCGACCTGGCCCACCACCATCGGCTTGCCGTCGTCATCGAGGATCGCGGCTTCGGTGGAGGGAATCGGCACGCCGATGTTGCCGGTCCAGTCCTTGATGCCGACCCGGTTGGAGATGACGACCGGTGCCGTCTCGGTCAGACCATAACCTTCGACCAGCGGAATTCCGGTCATCTGCTTCCACCGCTCCGCCACAGCGCGCTGCACCGCCATGCCGCCGGCGGAAGCGAGCTTCAGTTGATGCAGGTTCAGCTCGGCGAAACCCGGCGCGTTGAGCAGCGCGTTGTACAGCGTGTTGACACCGATCATCGCGGTAAATGGCACCTTCTTCAGCGTCGCAATGAAGGCCGGCATGTCACGCGGGTTGGTGACCAATTCGATCCGGGCACCGATCTTCATGAACACCAGGTTCGAGGTCAGTGCGTAGACGTGATAGAGCGGCAGTGGAATGACCGCGACCTCCTCGCCATCCTTGAGGTCACGTGCGATCCAGGCCCCGACCTGCTGCACGTTCGCCACCATGTTGGCCTGCGTGAGCATCGCGCCCTTGGCCACCCCGGTCGTGCCTCCCGTGTATTGCAGGAACGCGAGGTCGTCGAGTCCGACGGTGACATCCTCCAACTCATGGGCACGGCCCGCAGCCAGCGCCTCCGGAAATGCAATCGCTGTCGCCAGGTGCCATTCCGGCACCATCTTCTTGACGTGCTTGACCACCAGGTTGGTCAGCATCCGCTTGAAGGCCGGGAAGAGGTCGCCGATCTGGGTGGTGATAATCGTTTTCACACCCGTGCGCGGCAGGACTTCTTCCAGCGTGTGGGCGAAGTTTTCCAGCACGACGATCGCAGTTGCACCGGAGTCCTTCAGCTGATGCTCGAGTTCGCGTGCCGTATAGAGAGGGTTAGTGTTCACTACCACCATGCCGGCCCGCTGTGCGCCAAACAGCGCGATCGGGTATTGCAGCAGGTTGGGCAACATGATCGCCACCCGGTCGCCCTTCTTCAGCCCTGCGACTTTTTGCAGGTAGGCCCCGAAATCCCGCGTGAGCTGGTCGAGTTCACGATAGGTGATCGAAACGCCCAAGTTGCCGTAGGCCGGCAGATCGGGGAATCGTGCGCAGGTCGCCTCCAGGATTTCCTTCAGGGAACTGAAGGCGGTGTACTCAACTTCGGCGGGTATGCCTTGCGGGTATTGCTGCAGCCAGATCTTGTCCATAACGTGCTCCTGCCAATGTGAAGACTTGTCTCTTTGTAGGCGCTGCACAAGGGAGTGCGATGCCCATCGTCAAGACTCGTTGCAGCAGTGCGAAATCACCGCGCGCGGCTATGCTCGCCGCCTCCACGTCCCACCGCGGGTGCCCCGATGACCGCACCGACGTTGCGCTGGCCACCGGCCGCCAATGAGCCGCGGCTGGCGACGATCGAGTCGTTCGTGCTGATCGGGCGGCCGGTTCAGGTGGTGTTTGAGTTCGTGACGAACGCCTCGCTCTGGCATTTCTGGCATCCGGTCACGGCGTCGGTCAGCGCCACCCCGTCGCGACCGTTGGGCATCGGCGAGCAGGTCACCGAATCGATCCGCGCCGGAAGGCGGAGCTTTGCGGCGACGTGGACGGTGCTGGCGTGCGAACGGCCGCTGCTGTGGGTCATTGCAACGGACACACCGCGGGGCGACGCGCGCATCGTTTACGAGTTGCGCGACGACGGCACGCTGACGCGGTTTTTCCGCACACTCGCGTACCGCTCGCACCGGTGGCCCTGGACAATGTTCGACCACAACGTCACGCGCATGGCGCTGCGGAAGCGGTCAGAGAACGCGCTGGCGAACCTGAAGCGCGCACTTGAGGGCGGCAAGTTCGGCTGAGAGTGAGCCCGCGGTGCTTCCGGTATGCTGGCTCGGGGACGCGTTCCGCCGGCTGCGAGTTGTCTTCCCGGCGAGTGGGCGCCCGCGCTTCCGCCGGAACGCATCCGCACCAGAGGGCCGGACCGAATGACAGCGCCGACTAGCCTCACCGACAGCCCTTTGTCGCCTTCCGCCATACGTTGAATCGATGAACAGCAACACCATTCCGCGCCAAGCGCCAACGGCCCCTCCAGGACTCGCGCAAGAGATTGCCGAGGAAATCGTCCGCACGCTCAACCTCGAAGTCACCCCGGCCGAGATCGATATCAAGGCGCCCTTGTACGGGGAAGGCCTAGGGCTCGATTCGATCGACATCCTGGAAGTGGCGTTGCTCGTGTCGCGGAAGTACGGCTTCCAGCTGCGCGCGAACGACGAGAGCAACTTGCGCATTTTCGCTTCACTCGAAAGCCTGGCCGACCACGTCGCCGCGCACCGGACCAAGTGATCGCCAGGCAGCGCACTGCACTTGCTGCCGGGGTCGCAGGCGGCGCTGCATGCCTGGCGCTGGCTTATTTCAGCTCGAGCGGCCGGCTGCCTCCACTGCTTTCGGTGGGCATTGCACTGACTCCACTGCTGGCAGGCGCCGTCGCGCTCAGCTGGCGCTCGCGCCTGCGCTGGCCCGTACTGCTGGCGGCGGTCGCGCTCGTCGTCACCGCTGCGCTTCAGCTGGATCGTCTGGCACAACACGTCAGCGCGCTCTGGTTCGTGCAGCACGTCGCCGGGCACGCGATGCTTGCACTCGTCTTCGGGCGGTCGCTGCTGCCGGGTAAGGTTCCGCTCACGACACGCATTGCGCGGGCCGTGCTGCCATCGATGCCACAGGCGGTCGTGCGGTACTCGCGCGGAGTGACGCTCGCCTGGACGATCTATTTCGTCGCGATGGCCGCGGCGTCGGTGGCAATTTACTTTGGCAGCAGTACCGCGGTCTGGTCCACCTTCGCCACTGCGGTGTCCGGACCCCTGGCTGCGTTGATGTTCGTGCTCGAGTTCGCAGTCCGTCGTTGCGTGCTGCCCGCCAGTCATTGCGGCACGATCGCGCAGTCCGTGGCCGGCTTCCTCGCACTGATGCGCGAACCGGCCGCGCGGCCGACCTTGCCGGCGCGTCAGCCGCATGGGTAACTGGGCCTCTGCGCTCAACACCGCCCCGCAGCTCGCGGATGTGTGGCCATTGGTGGCACACGGTCCGGGCGGGCTGGATCGCACCTTTGCCTGGCGTGGCGGCCACCCGATCAGCGTCGCCGGCTTCCTGCACGACGTTGTTGCGGTCGCGGCGCGGCTGCCACCTGCCACGCACGTGCTCAACGCCTGCAGCGATCGGTATCTGTTTGTCGTCAGCCTGGCCGCCGGCATGCAGCGCGGCATCGTCACTTTGCTGCCCCCGGCGCGCACGCCGGGCGTGATCGCGCATCTGCTCTCCGAGGCGCCGGACCTTGCCCTGCTCGTCGATCATGACGAGGGCGCGGAGGCGCGCGGCGGGCTGCCGGTGCACCGTATCGAACTTGGCATGCCTGCGGCGCGGACAACACCGCTGTCGATTCCGCAATTCCCCGGCTCGCAGCTGGTGGCACGCATGTATTCGTCCGGTTCGACCGGCCAGCCGCAGCCGCACCCGAAGCTCTGGGGCAGCCTGGTGCGCTGCGCGGCGGCGCAGGCGCAGCGGCTGCAAGAGGTGTCTCCCGAGGGCATTGCGCTGCTCGGCACGGTGCCGGCGCAGCATTGCTACGGCTTCGAGTCGACCGTGCTGCTCGCCCTCGCGGCCGGTGCGACGCTGACAGCGTCGCACCCGTTCTTTCCGGCCGACATCGCTGCCGAACTCGAGCAGCTGCCGCGGCCACGCGGCCTCGTCACGACGCCGTTTCACCTGCGTACCGTACTTGACGCGGGGCTCGCGCTGCCACCGGTCGATCTGCTGCTGTGCGCGACGGCGCCGTTGGCGGCAGCGCTCGCGGGGGCTGCCGAAAAGGCATTCCGTGCCCCCCTGCTGGAAATCTACGGCGCGACCGAAAGCGGACAGCTGGCAATGCGGCGCACGACACGCGAGCAGCACTGGACGCCGTATGCCGGCGTGCGCGTGACCCAGCAAGACGGCCGCACGTGGGCCAATGGCGGGCATGTGCTGACGCCGACGCCGCTCGCTGACCTGATCGAGCCAACGGGCGACGGCGGATTCTTGCTGCTCGGCCGCGAGGCCGACATGGTCAACATTGCCGGCAAGCGCAGCTCGCTTGCCTACCTGACTCAGGTGCTGCTGCACGTGCCCGGCGTCGTCGACGGCGCGTTCTTCATTCCGGAGGAAGAGGCGGCGGACGGCGCGAGCATCACGCGCCTTGCCGCAGCGGTCGTCGCCCCCGGCCAGTCATCAAATGCGGTAATGGCAGCACTGCGCGAAAACCTCGACCCGGTGTTTCTGCCGCGCCCGCTGCTGCTGGTTCCTACGCTACCGCGCAGCGCAACGAGCAAGCTGCCAGTGACCGAACTGCACGCGCTGCTGCGCTCCGCGCGGTCGTCGGCATGAGCACGCCCGTACTGCATGCCCCATTGCCATTACCGACCGATCACCCGGCGCTGGCCGGCCATTTTCCCGGGCAGCCGATCTATCCCGGCGTCGTGCTGCTCGATGCGGCGATCGGCGCGATCGAAGCACACTTCGGAGCGTCGGTGCGCGGCCTGCCGGTGGCCAAGTTCCTGGCGCCGGTGCGTCCAGGCATGGCGTTGATGCTGCATGCCGAGCGCGGCACCGCCGATGTGCGCTTCGAACTTGCGACGACCGACGGTGTGCGCGTGGCGACCGGCACTGTCCGGCTGCAGGAGGAAGACGTGTGACCACATCCGCGCCGGTCGATTGGGCCCACCGCAGCGAGCGCGGCAGCCATGCCGCGCTGACGTTGATGCGCTGGCTGTCGCTCCGACTCGGGCGCACGGTGTCGCGGCTGGTGCTGCCCTTCATTGCGTTGTACTTCCTGCTCGCTGCGCCGGCCGCGCGGCGAGCTTCGCGCACCTATCTCGCGCGCGCGCTCGGCCGGCCCGCGACGTGGATCGACGTGCTGCGCCACTTTCATGCGTTCGCGTCGACGGTTCACGACCGCGTGTTCCTGCTCAACGACCGTTTCGACCAGTTCGAGATCGAGATCGAGTCGGCCGACGAAGTTGATAGCGCGCTTGCCGCGGGGCCGGGCGCGTTTCTCGTCGGCGCGCACTTCGGCAGCTTCGAAGCGCTGCGTGCCGCCACGCGCAGCGCCGCGACTCAGGGACAGCACTACGACGTCACGATGGTCATGTACGAGGACAACGCGCGGCGGATCAATGCCGCACTCGCCGCGCTGAACCCGCGCGCGGTGTCGCGCGTCATCGCACTCGGACGTCCGGACGCGATGCTGCAGGTCCAAGGGGCACTGGACGACGGACACCTGGTCGGGTTCCTCGCCGACCGCACGCTGGCCAAGCAACCGACGCTCGCCGTGCCGTTTCTCGGCGAGGCGGCGCCGTTTCCGCTCGGTGCGTTCCGACTCGCCGCGCTGCTGCGGCGGCGTGTGCTGCTGATGCAGGGGATCTATCTCGGCGGGCACCGCTATCGGGTGCGGTTCGCGCCGATCGCGGACTTCTCCTGGATGGCAGCGGGTGATCGCGACGCCGCGGTGCACGAAGCGGCGCGCCGCTACGCGGCGGAGCTCGAGCAGGCGTGCCGGGCGCATCCGTACAACTGGTTCAATTTCTTCGACTTCTGGCAGGCCGACGGTGACACGGCTCGCTAAGGCACTGGCGGGCACGCTGCTTGCGCTTTGGGCGCTATCCGCCGCGGCCCAGTGGTCCGTGAGCGACTTGATGGCTGCACTCGCCGCGCGCGGCGACGCCGACGCGACATTCATCGAGCAGCGCTACGTCCCGGTGCTGGATGCGCCTGTTAAATCCTCGGGAACTCTGCGCTTTGTCGCCCCCGATCGGCTCGAGAAACACACGTTGCAACCGCGGGCGGAATCGATGGTGCTGGCCGGCAACCACCTGACGCTGCAACAAGGCCAGCGCACGCGCAGCCTTGCGCTGTCGGACCTGCCGGACAACGGCCTGGCGATCAACAGCCTGCGCGGCACGATGGCGGGCGACCTCGAGGCACTGCGTCGCGGCTGGACTGTCACACTGATCGGCGAGCGGCGCATCTGGACCCTCGTCCTCACACCGCTGTCCGCGTCGATGGCGCAGTACATCGATACGGTGCTGGTCGAAGGCCGGAAGGACCAGATCGACCGTATCGAGATCCGGCAGGCCGACGGCGTGCGCTCGGTGATGCAGATTGTGCCGGTGCCGGCCGCGAGGTCGGCCGACAAGCCGCGATGACGCAACGCGCGCGTGCAACGCTGCTGCTCTGGCTGGTGCTGATCGCGATCGCCGCATGGCAGGCAGCGCGCACGCCGATCCGCACCGATCTGTCCGTCTTCCTGCCGCGATCGCCCGGCCTCGAGCAACAGATCCTGATCGAGCAGTTGCGCGCCGGTACGCTCGCGCGCCTGGTGCTGGTCGGCATCGAAGGCAGCACCGCGGAGGACCGGGCACAGGCCTCACGCACACTGGCAGAGGCGCTGCGCGCAGATGCACAGTTCATGCAGGTCGCCAACGGCGACGGCCAGTCACTGCAGAACGATCGCGCCTTCGTCTTCAAGCAACGCTATCTGCTGAGTCCGACGGTCGATGCGGCGCGCTTCTCGGTCGACGGGCTGCGCGCAGCGATCGGCGAGACGATCGAGGCCGTGGCCGCCCCGGCGGGCATGCTGGCCGCATCGCTACTGCCGCGCGATCCGACCGGCGAGACGCTGCAACTGATCGACACGTTGGCAGGACCGGTGTCTCCGCGCCGCGAGGCCGGCGTCTGGGCTTCGCGCGACGGCGAGCGCGCTGTGCTGATGGTCGCCCTGCGCGCACCCCTGATCGACTCCGACGCGCAGCAACGCGCGCTGGCGACGCTGGATGAATGTTTTGTCGCGCTGAATCGACCGCAACTGCGCATGTTGAAGACCGGTCCGGCGGTGTTCGCCGCCGAATCGCGCACACGCATCATCACCGAGGCCGCGGCCCTGAGCTCGCTCGGTACCCTGCTCGTCGTCGCGCTGCTGTGGTTCGCCTACCGCTCGGTGCCCATACTGCTGCTCGGCCTGGTGCCGGTGACGTGTGGGGTGCTCGCCGGCATCGCCGCCGTCGGCGCAGGTTTCGGCTACGTGCATGGTGTCACGCTCGCCTTCGGTGTGACGATGATCGGCGAAGCAGTGGACTACGCGGTGTACCTGTTCGTGCAGGCCGAGGGCGGACGCGACCCGCTGCGCTCGGCCGCCTGGACGCAGCGCCTCTGGCCGACCCTGCGCCTCGGCATGGCGACATCCATCGCCGGCTTCGGCGTGCTGCTGCTGTCCGGATTTCCGGGCCTGGCCCAGCTCGGCCTGTTCGCCATCATCGGCCTGATCACGGCCGCGCTCGCCACACGCTACGTCCTGCCTTTGCTGGTGCCGCGCGGATTCAAGCTGCGCGACCTGTCATCCGTCGGCGCGCGGCTCGAAGCCGGCGTGCGGTGTCTCGCGCGCTGGCGACACTTGATCTGGGTGCCGTGCCTCGCCGCAGCCGCGATCATTGTCTGGAAGGCCGACCGGCTCTGGCAACGCGAGCTGACCGCGTTGAGTCCGCTGTCGCTCGATGCGCGGCAACTCGACGCGACGTTGCGCGCCGACCTCGGCGCGCCCGACGTTCGCTACATCGTCGCGGTGCCCGCCATGACTCGCGACGAGGCACTGCGCGGCGCCGAAGCCAGTGCCGCGCGGCTGGCCACGCTGGTCGAGCAGGGTGTCCTGTCGCACGTCGATACGCCGACGCACTTTCTGCCGAGCGAGACGACGCAGCGCGAGCGCCAGGCAGCGCTGCCACCCACAGTCGAATTGCAGTCGCGCCTGCAGGCGGCACTCAAGGGGCTGCCGCTGCGTCCGGAGAAGCTGCAGGGCTTCGTCGAGGATGTCGAGCGCGCGCGGCAGGCGCCGTTGCTGACGCCCGAGTCGCTGGCCGGCACTTCGCTCGCGCTCGCCTTGCAGTCGCTTCTGGTCGAACGCGAGGCCCCGGCCGCAGGCGAGCCCGCCTGGCTGGCACTGCTGCCGTTGCATGCCCCAGCTTCCCAGCCGATCGACGTCGCGGCCCTGCGGGCGACGCTGGCCGGCGTCGATGCCGGCGGACGACTTCCGCTGCTGCTCGACACGAAGGCTGCGACCGACACGATGTACGCCGATTACCTGCACGAGGCGGCGTGGCTGGCCGGCGGGGCGGCCATCGCGATCATGCTGCTGTTGGCCGCGAGCCTGCGCAGCGTGTCGCGGCTGGCGCACGTCGTGCTGCCGCTCGCGGCCGCAGTGCTCTGCGTCGTCGGCGCATTGATCGCGGCCGGCGTGCAGCTGACGCTGCTGCACCTCGTCGGCCTATTGCTGGTGCTCGCGGTCGGCTCCAACTACTCGCTGCTTTTCGACCGACGCAGCCGGCCGGACCCCGATTCCACGGCATCGGAAGCGACGCGCATGGTGGTGTCGATCGCGGTGGCCGTCGCCACCACCGTGTTGACCTTCGGTGTGCTCGCATTTTCCAGCGTGCCCGTGCTCGGCATGATCGGCAGCACGGTGGCGCCGGGGGTCACTCTCGCGTTCCTGTTCTCGGCCGCGCTCGCACAGCCGCCGTACCACCATGAACGAAGCTGAGCGGCTCGCAGTTCGCGTCGATCGCGTCGGCCCCGTCGCGGTCGAGCCCGCGCTGACATTGGTACTGCTGCCCGCCGCCGCCTCGACCGCCGATGATTTCCTGCGCGAAGGCTTTTTCGACGAATTGAACGCGCATGGAATCGCGGCGACGATCGTGCGCAGCGAAGTGCCGGTCGACATGTATGCGGCCGATCGCATCGGTGCGCTGCTGCGCGAGCAGATACTGCATCCTCTGCGCGCCGACGCAAGTTGCGCGATCTGGATCGTCGGCATTTCGCTCGGCGGCATGACGGCACTTGCCTGCGCCGAGGCGCACCGCGATCTCATCGATGGCGTGTTCGCGATTGCGCCGTGGCCGGGGCTGCGTCCCGTTTGGAGCGACATTCCCGACGCGGGTGGCCTCGCCGCGTGGGCCGCGCGCGAGCGCGAGGCCCAGTTTGACGACGAGCGCCGGGTCTGGCGCTGGCTGGGCGAGGGTCCGAACGTCAGGCCGGAGATCGTCATCGGTTATGGTCGGCAAGACCGCTTCGCCGAGGGCCAGCAATTGCTGAGCGAGGCGCTGCCGCCGGAGCAACGACTGCTCGTCGACGGCGCGCACGACTGGCCCACCTGGCGAGATCTGTGGCGCCTGTTCCTTGCGAGCCGCGGTCCGCGCTGGAAGACATCTTCGACGCACGCACCCGCCGCAGGTTCGATTTCGGGATAATCGCCACCACTCGGCCCTGCAGGGCCGCCCTTACCTCCCCTCCGGCTGTTCGTGCTGCACTTCGTTTCGTATACCGCCGTCACCGGTCTAGGCCGTGGCGTCGACGCGCTCGCTGACGCGCTGGCGCGGCGGCGCTCGGCACTGGCACCCTGCCGCTTTGAAACAGCGCAGCTCGACACGATGGTCGCCGAAGTCGAGGGACTCGACGCCGTGCCGCTGCGCGCCGATCTCGCCGCGTTCGAGTGCCGCAACAACCGGCTGGCGCAGCTCGCGCTCGAACAGGACGGATTCGCCGACGCCGTGCGCGATGCGCGCGAGCGTTATGGCGCTGCGCGCATCGGCGTCTTCCTGGGCACCAGCACGGGAGGCATCCTCGAGACTGAAATCGCCTATCGACACCGTGACCCGGCCACCGGCGCACTGCCCGCCGCGCTCGATTACCGACGTTCGCAAAACAGCTTCTCCGTCGTCGAATTCGTGCGCTCGTACTTCGATCTGACGGGGCCGGCTGCGGCCGTATGCACCGCGTGCTCGTCGGGCGCGAAGGTCTTCGGTAATGCCCGCCGCATGATCGACGCCGGGTTGATCGATGCCGCCGTCGTCGGCGGGGTCGACTCGCTGTGCCTGACGACGCTTTACGGATTTCACTCGCTCGAAGTGCTTTCGGCCACCGCATGCCGGCCGTTCGATCCCGAACGCAACGGCATCTCGATCGGCGAAGGGGCCGCGTTCGTGCTGCTAGCGCGTGGGAATGCCGGCGTCGCCCTGCTCGGCGTCGGCGAGTCGAGTGATGCGCACCACATGTCGGCGCCACACCCGCAGGGGCTCGGCGCGAAAATGGCGATGCAAGCTGCGCTGCGGGATGCACGACTCGCGCCGGACGCGATCGACTACATCAACCTGCACGGCACCGCGACGCCGGCCAACGATGCGGCCGAATCACTGGCGGTGTCGGCGGTCTTCGGGCGCCCGGTCGCCTGCAGTTCGACGAAGGGCGCAACCGGTCATGCGCTCGGCGCCGCCGGCGCGATCGAAGCGGTGATCTCGGCCGTCGCGCTGGAGCGCGGACTGATACCCGGCAGCGCCGGCACGCGGACGGTCGACGCGCAACTGCTCCCGGGCTATCGGCTGCGGCCGGAAGCAGCGCCGTTGCGCCACGTGTTGAGCAACTCCTTCGGCTTCGGCGGCAGCAATTGCGCACTCGTGCTGGGCCGGTCGTCATGAGCGAAACGCGCGACAGACTGAACGCGTGGGTCGAGGGTATCGGGGTCATCGGCCCTGGGCTCGCCGACTGGCCACAGGCCGCTGCAGTGCTGCGAGGCGAGGCCGATTACGAGCCGGGACGTTGTGCGCTGCCCGTGCCACCAGCACTGCCCGCGACCGAGCGCCGTCGCACCGGTGCGGCTATTCGCGTCGCTCTCGCCGCTGCAACGGCCGCGTGCGAGGCGGCGGGTCGTCCGCCCTCGACGCTGGCCACCGTGTTCTCGGCCTCGGGCGGCGACGGCGACAATTGCCATGCGATCTGCGAGGTCCTCGCGAGCAGCGAGCGCTTCATTTCGCCGACACGCTTCCACAACTCGGTGCACAACGCACCGGCCGGCTACTGGAGCATCGCGGCACAGGCAATGGCCGCATCAACGAGCCTGGCCGCCTTCGATGCCAGTTTTGCCGCGGGCCTGCTGGAAGCTATCGTGCAGTCACAGGCCAGCTGCGAGCCTCGAATGCTGATCGCCTACGACACTGGCTATCCGGAACCTCTGCATGCGAAGCGCCCGATACCGGATGCGTTCGCCGTCGCGCTGGTGCTTGTTCCCGAGCGCAGCGAACGGGCGGTTGCGCAGCTGAGCCTCGCCCTGGGCGATGGCACGGTCGAACGCTGCGCGAACCCCGCCCTCGAGACGCTGCGTGCCGTCAACCCGGCGGCGCGCGCGCTACCGCTGCTGGCGGCATTGGCGCAGCGGCGCGCCGGAACCATCGTGCTGGACTATCTCGCGCCACCGCGGCTCCTTGTGCACGTGGAGTGCCCGGCGTGACGAAGGGGCGGCTCGATCACGCGGCGATCGCTTCGCGCATTCCGCACGCCGGCCGCATGTGTTTGCTTCACGAGGTCGTGGCATGGGATGCGGAATCGATCGACTGCCGCGCGCGGTCGCATCGCGATCCGGCCAATCCATTGCGCTCGCGCAGCCAGTTGTCCGCGGTGCACGGCATCGAATACGCGGCGCAGGCGATGGCGCTGCATGGAGCGCTGCTCGGTGGTGCCGACGCCCCGGCGTCGCGACCCGGCTACATCGGCGCAATGCGGGCGGTGGAATTGCATACCGTGCGCCTCGATGACGTAGCGGACGATCTGACGATTCGCGCCGAACGCCTGGTCGGTGACGCGAGCCATGTGCTCTATTCCTTCAGCATCCGCGCCGGCACGCGCCTGCTTCTCGAAGGCCGCATCAGCGTCGCGCTCGGCATTGAGCCCGAACCGAAGCTGAACGGGGGTTTCCAGGGCGAGAGGGCCGGTGGCGGCACTCGTTAGACTTAACGGCTGGCAGTTTCGAGTCTTCTCTCGCAGTGAATCAACAAGACATGACCCCCATGGCAGCGCAGCGGTTTTCCGGCACCTCACCCGACGTCGTCGTCATCGGCGGCGGCCCCGGCGGTTCGACCACGGCGGCGCTTCTGGCCGAGAAAGGCCACGATGTGGTGCTGTTCGAGAAGGCACACCACCCGCGCTTTCACATCGGCGAATCGCTGCTGCCGATGAACATGCCGCTGTTCGATCGCCTGGGTGTGCGCACCGACATCGAGCGCATCGGCATCATCAAGTACGGCGCCGAGTTCGTCTCGCCCTGGCACGAGCACACCAGCCGCTTCTCCTTTGCCGAGGCGATGGACAAATCCTTCCCCTATGCCGTGCATGTGCGGCGTTCGGAATTCGACGAACTGCTGTTCCGCCACGCGGCCAAGCAGGGCGCGCGCGCCTTCGAAGGCCAGCGCGTCAAGCATGTCGACTTGGATGCAGGTAAGGCCGGCGATGGCCGCTCCATCGTCAAGGTGGCCGGTTCAGACGGGGTCGAGACGACCTGGCGGCCACGCTTCGTGGTCGACGCCAGCGGGCGCGACACGCTGCTCTCCAGCCAGTTCGATGCCAAGCAGCGCAATCCCAAGCACGCCAGCGCCGCCTTGTTCGGGCATTTCGCCAACGCCGTGCGCACGCCGGGCAAGTGGGAGGGCAGCATCACGCTGTACTGGTTCGACCACGGCTGGTTCTGGTTCATCCCGCTGCTCGACGGCACCACCAGTGTGGGCGCGGTGGCGCACCCCGGTTACTTCAAGGAGTACCGCAAGGGCGCAAGCTTGAGCGACTTCCTGATGCAGACCATCGCGCTCGCGCCCAAACTCGCCGCGCGCCTGAAAGACGCCACCCTGCTCGAGCCGGCGACCAGCACCGGCAACTACGCCTACGACTCCAAGTTCTGCCGCGGCGACCGCTTCGTGATGGTCGGCGACGCCTTTGCCTTCGTCGACCCGATGTTCTCGTCGGGCGTCTACCTGGCCATGAACAGCGCCTTCGAGAGCGCCACCGCGGTCGACCACTGGCTCAAGGGCGAGTTCAAGGTCGCCGAGAAGCAATTCCGCCGCTTCGAGAAGGTGATGATCCACGGCCCGAAGATGTTCTCGTGGTTCATCTACCGCATCACTTCGCCGGCCATCCGGAAGATCTTCATGCAGCCGCGCAACGTGTGGCGCATGCAGGAGGCGCTGCTCTCCATCCTGGCCGGCGACCTGTTCCGCGACACGCCGGTGGGGCCGCGCCTGGTGGCCTTCAAGTTCATCTACTACGTCTCGTGCGTCAGCATCTGGCCGCAGGCCTTCAAGACGTGGCTCTGGCGCCGCAACAACGTGAAGAAAGCGTCGAGCGAGGCGCCGACCGGGGCCGTTTACATCCAGGACTCGGATGGGCGCAGCCGCTCAGCGCAGTCCTGACGCGCGGCGAGCCCTTCGGCTCAGGCGACGGTGATCGCCCGAGCGTTGAGGTAGGCGCAGGCCGCCCATCCGCCGCGGCGCAGGCGATGGCGCTGCATGGAGCGCTGCTCGGTGGTGCCGACGCCCCGGCGTCGCGACCCGGCTACATCGGCGCAATGCGGGCGGTGGAATTGCATACCGTGCGCCTCGATGACGTCGCGGACGCGAACAAAGTGGCGCCTTCGCGCGCGTGCCCGCCGCGCTGTCGGCCGATTACCGCCTGCTCGCGTGCATCGGCCGGCTCGACAGCCCGATGATGGGGATGACCGTGCGGGTCGAGCTGGAGGTGGGGTATCAACTGATCGAGACAGCGACGAACCGCAAGGTCTGGGCGGGGGGTATCCACACGCAGTACACCGTGCCGTCCGACAAGGCGTATGCGTTCGTCGATCGCGTGCGCATCGGCAACGAAGCCGCCGCGCGCATGAACATTGAGCAAATGCTGAACGAGGTCGCGGTGCTGAAGCTGCCTTAGTAGTCAGGCGGGCTTGCGCGCCTGGAACTCGGCGAAGATCGGCATCGGCCGCTGGTCGATGTAGCGGCGCGCGTCGACGAAGCCGGCAGCGCTCAGCGTGGCAACGACCTGTTCCGGCGGGGCACAGGCCTCGATCGTGTCCCAGTAGTAGCGCCACAGTCGCACGGTGTCGCCGCCAGCGCCGACGAACCGCGCGAGTGTCGGCACGATGCCGCGCATGTAGACCTTCAACAGGGCGCGGCCAACGGCCGTTTCCGGTTTCGTGATCTCCAGCAGGCAGAGCCGCCCCCCGGGCTTCAATACTCGGTGGAACTCGTGGAAGGCCGCGGCCAGGTCGCCGATGTGGCGCAGCGCATAGCCCATCGACAGAAAGTCGAAGCTCGCGTCCGGAAACGGAATCGCCTCCGCTGTCCCTTCGACCAGTTGCACTTCGGTGGGCAGCGTTGCACGCGCGCGCTCGAGCATGCCGGGGCTCGGATCGACACCGACCAGCAGATTTGGCGCGCCGATGATCTTGACCGCTTCGCGCGCCACGAGCCCGGTACCGATACCAACGTCGACGATGCGCTGGCCCTCGGCCAGCCCGGCCCGGTGCAGCGCCTGGCCGCGATACCAGACCCCGCTGCCGAACGCGAGGATATGTTCGATGCGGTCGTAGGTGCCTGCCGTGCGATCGAACATGCCACGCACGAAGCCGGCGCGGTCGGACTCGTTGGGGTAGTAGTCGGTCAACGGCTGGTGCGGCGCATGCACCAGGTCTTCAGTGGGGACAGGTTGGGTCACTCGGGCTTCACACTCATCAGGGATTGGCGACGTCGCGCGAGCAACAATGGCAGGCGCAACACGAACTCGATCATCAGGCGTATGTGCATTCCGGTTAGCAGCACGTTGTCGCGCAGGTATCTGAAGTGCGAGACGCCGCCCTCGCCAGCGGTCAAGTACTTCACTGGCGCCGGCAGGTTCAGTGGCGGCACGCCGGCCCAGGCCAACCGCACTGCGGCTTCCGGGTCGAAATCGAAGCGGCGCATCCAGCGACGCGACTGCATGACGTCGACGAGCGGAGCAATTGGATAGACGCGGAAACCGAACAGAGAATCCTGAACGCCGACGCCGACCGTCTCGAGGTTGGCCCACCAGTTGGATATGCGACGACCGCGGCGGCGCAGCGCCGGAGCACTGGCGTCGAACTGCGGTACGCCCAGCACCATTGCCGTGGGCGCGCGCTTCGACGCGGCCATGAAGGCTCTAATGTGGCTCGCAGGATGCTGGCCGTCTGCATCCATCGTCAGGGCATGCGTGTAGCCTTCGCGACGCGCCGCCTGCAGCCCGTGGAGTACCGCCGCTCCTTGCCGCGATTGACGGGCAGCATCAGTACTCGCAGGTGCGGCTCGGTCGCCGCGAGCGCCTGAAGCTCGGCATCGGTTCCATCAGTGCTGCCGTCGACCACAACCCACACGGGCGCCCACTGAGCCAGCGCCTCACGCACCGTGCGCAACACCAGTGTCCCGCTGTTGTAGCTGGGGATCAGCACGAGGTGGCTGCTCGACGGTGCCGGATTCATTCGGACTGCTCGCTGACCGGCGGCCGCAGTTCGGCGTGCGCCAGTTCGTGCTCGAAGTGTTCGCGCAGTTCGACCATGAACCGGGCCGCATCGGCAGGCGGCTCAAAGCGTCGACCGAGACGGGCGCGCATGTGCAGTGGTAGTGGCGGCACGCGCTGCAGCGGCCAGCCCTTGGACAGGTAGAGAGAGTCGGTTTCGATGATCACGGTCTGCACCGGCGCACGCGCTCGCTGCGCGATGATCGCGACGGCTCCACGCAATGGGCCCAGCGGCCATGGATTCGTGCGCGTCCCCTCCGGGAAGATCAGCAGCTGCGCGCCTTCGGCGATACGGTCGCGGGCCGTTCGTACCGCGTCCATGATATTGCGATTGCTGATGTAACCGGCCAGGTGCGCCGGAGCACCCCAGAACACGCTGCGCTCCAGCGCCGCCTTCATCAGCGGCACGCCCTCGGGCAGGAGCGACAGCAGCAGCAACGCATCGAGCAGGCACGGGTGGTTGGCGGCGACGATGATGCCGCGTTGATTCACCAATGGCGTCAGTTCGTCGAGGTCGATCCGGACATAACCTGTGGCACGCAGGTTCGCCAGGTAGAACATGAAGAAACGACGGGCGACCCCGCGGCCGACGCGATGCCCGAGCGCTCGCGGCAACACCAGCCGCAGTAACGCCGCAAACGGCGTCCAGAGCAACGTCCCCAAACCAAGCAAGCCGACACACCAGAACACCGCCAGCTGTCTCCTGATGCGCTCGAAGAGACCCAAGGGCGGCGCCATCGCCCGGTCCGGCGTCGTCATGGCTCAGCACCGCCAGCCGGCGCGTGTTCCTGGACACAAGGCGCGACGCCGTCCCGGTCGCAGCACACTGCAATTCGTCATAACGACGCAGCCAGCAGCGCGCTGCCGGCCGCCTCAATTTCAAACAGCAGGTCGGCGCGGCAGATGTCGGCCCGCACCAGCGGAACCAGCGTGGCGGGCAGGCGCAGCTTCAGCTGACGCCGCACCGCTTCGGTATCGGTCGCATTGCGCACGTAGGCCTTCATCTTCAGACCGTCAACGCTGAACAGGGATTCACCCGCTGCATGATTAGCCGCCTCGACCACCGCCTGCACGTTTCGCAGCGACTCGTCGACCTGTGCGGCAATCTCGCCGGGATGCAGCGTCTCGTGCCCGACGATGCTCGCGGTGCCGGAAACGGTCAGCAGCGCGACCGACCCACTGCGGTAGAGCGTGGCGCGCGAGAACGTCGGTGGGCACGGACCGTACTGTTGCGGGTACTTGTACGCGCTGACCTGGCGCGGATTCTCGATCGCTGTCGGTGCATCGCGCCCCGCCAGCACCATGACGGTTATCGCGTTGCCGCTGCAGCCGAGCGCGCAGGCTGCAGGCGGTGCCGCATGCGGTGGCCACTTCGCTTCCACGAACGCCGCATGACGCCCGACGTTGAAGTGGCGATAGCGTTCGAGGCCGTCCTCGTCGACGTTGATGCGCGGCAGGTAGTTCCAGAAACGGATTGGATGCGTAAAGCCGGTGTGCTGCAGCAAGCCGAACAGGCCGCTGTAGGCCGCGTGCGCCGCCGGCTCCAGCGCGCTATGCGCACCGTCACCGTAGGCACGTTCATCGAGCGTCAAGTGCGCGAACAGCAGCGACTCGTTCGCGGACCACGTGATCTCGCCATTCGGTCCAAAGTGGCCCTGCGTCACCGGCCCATCGCCGGCGACATGCCAGAGTTCCGCAAAACCGTTGGCCGCGGCAAGCGGAACCATGTCGACCACGGCGCAGCCCGCGGCAGCGCGTTCACCGATCCGATGCGCCAGCTGCCGGCCGGCCATCGCGCGCTGGCCATACACCGCCCCGCCCAGCCAGCACCCGACGTCGCCGCTCATCGCTGCCTCGGCGTCGAGTGACAACATCAAGGGTTCGATCCGTTGAGCCTGCATCGAATGATCGTGTGGTGGAGTGGCGACTTTACTGCGCGGACGCGTGGCGCCGGAACGCGAGGACGGCATTGGAACCGCCGAACGCAAACGAACTTGACAGCGCCGCACGCAGCGGCAGGTTTTGACCCACGCCGGCGACATGGCGCACGCCCATGCAGGCCGGATCGACTTTGTCCAGATGCGCGGTCGGTGGCACCTGCTGTCGCGCAAGTGCCAGCACGGTGATCAGTGCCTCGACCGCCCCAGTGGCACCGAGCATGTGGCCCAGCATCGACTTCGTCGAGCTGACCGCAATCCCCTCGGCGCGAGGGCCGAGCACTTGCCGCAGCGCCTCGATCTCGACCGGATCGCCCTCGACGGTGCCGGTGCCGTGCGAGTTCACGTAGTCGAGCTCGTCCGTGGCGAGCTCGGCATCGACCAGCGCCGCCCGCAATGCGCGCGCCTGCCCGGCTGCCAGCGGCTGGGCGAGATGATGGTGGTCACAGCTCGCACCGTAGCCCGCCAGTTCGGCGTAGATCCTCGCGCCGCGCTGCTGTGCGCGCTCGAACGATTCCAGCACCAGCGCTGCGCCACCCTCGCCCAGCACCAGGCCAGCGCGATCGGCGGCAAAGGGCCGGCAGGCGGATTTCACGGCGTCGCCATCGCCACGGGCGAGTACCCGCATCGCGTCCCACGCGAGCAGCATGCCCGCCGTCAACGGCGCCTCCGAGCCGCCCGCCACGACGACATCCGCCTGACCGTCGCGGATCAGCCTGAGGGCTTCGCCAAGCGCAATGGCAGACGACGCGCATGCAACGGCGCTCGTCGTCGCCGGTCCGCCCAGTCCGAGGCGCATCGCGATATGCGCGGCGGCCGCGTTGTGCATACCCATGACGATCAGCAGCGGCGATGCGCGGCTGCGACCGCGCTGCAGGATGTCAAAGTAGGTCGACTCGATCGAGGCCGTACCGCCCAGGCCTGTGCCCCAGCTCACGGCACCCCGCAACTGCTCTTCGGGCGGTGCTTTGCACTGCAGACCGGCGTCCTCCCACGCTGCCAGGGCGGCCGCGATGCCGAGCTGCGCATAGCGGTCCGTCATGTAGGCAGTCATCCTGCCCAGTGCGGCCTCGGCATTGAACTGATCGCACGTGACGGCAGGCATGGGCGTCTTGAGGATGTCCGAGTCAGGGACATAGGCGCGTATCGCCGATTCACCCGTCATCAGCCTGTCGAACGAAGCAGTAGGGTCTGAGCCGAACGGCCCGACGAGTCCGAGCCCGGTCACCGCGACGCGGTGCCGCGTCATGCAGTCTTTGCCTGGGAAGCCGATAGCGCGTCGAACATGTCGATGAGTTCGGAAACTGTCGCCGGACTGCTGTCCCTGTCGGTCACCCGCACGTTCAGCGACTCCTCGAGCTCGAACATCAGGTCAATCAGTACCAGTGAATCGACGCCGATGTCTTCCAGCTGCGCCTCCAGCGTGACCTTGGTCGGATCGACCGACACCTTCTGCTGCAGGTACTGGCGTAACAGTTCGAGTGTTTGCATGTCCTTCGTCAAGCGAGGCAGCGCTGTTAGCGAGCAAGTTTACACATGCGGCACGCTGCATCCGGGTCGAAGGTGCACGCGGTGATTGCTTAGAATCCATCGGCATCTCGAGGTATTTCGAGGCGGAAGATCGGACTGGCCGGTCTGCAGTCCGCGGACGGTTCAAGAACAAGAAAGTGAGGAGGGCGTCATGTCACGGGTGATTCGCCGTTGGTTGTTGGCTTTGACACTGCTCGTTCCGGCACTCGCGCCGGTTCCCGCGCTGGCGGCGGTCGATCTGATCGAGTGGAACAACGTCGCCGCGATCACGTCATCCGGCAAACCGGCGACCGCCGAGGAGATCAAGCGCGCGTTCATGGTCGGCGGTGCACGGCGCGGTTGGACCTTCACCGACGCTGGACCCGACAAGATGATCTGCACTGTCGTCGTCCGCACGCATACGCTGGTGATGGAACTGACCTACGAGCCGGGCAAGTACTCGCTCAAGTACAAGGACAGCACCAATCTCGAGTACAAGGATGAGGCCGGGAAGAAAACCATCCACCGCTCCTACGTCAACTGGAACACCAACCTGATGAACGACGCACGCGCCGAGCTGATGCGGCTCTGACCGCGGCGGAACCGGCGGCGGGTGTGCCTCAGCGCACTGGGCGCTGGGGCTTGGTCGAGCGACAAGAGCTCAGACGGCGTCCAGTGCGCGTTCGATCGCTCGCCGCAGGACCTCTGTCGGCTCGCAACCGACCGACACCCGGATAAACCCTTCAGCGACCGCGTCGCCCCAGCGCGTGCGGCGCTCGGCGCTGGTGTGCACGCCGCCGAAGCTCGTCGATGCCCGCATCAGGCCACAGTGTCCGATGAAGCGCTCGGCAGCGTCACGATCAGCGAGTGTCAGCGCGACCAGGCTGCCGCCGTTGGTCATCTGTGCGCGTGCAAGCGAGTGCGCCGGGTGCGAAGCGAGCCCCGGATAGCGAACCGATGCGACCTTCGGATGCGCGCTCAACCGTTCGGCCAAGAGCTGCGCATTGGCGCACATGCGTGAATGGCGGACCTCGAGAGTTTCCAGGCCGCGATGCACGAGCCAGGCTTCGAACGGGCCGGGAATGGCGCCGGCCACGCGCCGCCAGTCACGCACCGCGCCGATGATGCCGGCGTCGCGCGAACTCACGTGGCCGAAGAGCACATCCGAGTGGCCATTCAGCGCCTTGGTATCGGCCGAGACGACGGCATCGGCGCCGAGATCGAGCGGCCGTTGTCCGACCGGCGTCATCGTCGTGTTGTCCACCACGAGGAGAGCCTTGGCGGTCTTCGCCCTGCGCGCGACCGCAGCGATGTCGGCCAGGTCGAGTCCGGGATTCGATGGCGTCTCGACCCAGACGAGTCGATAGCCGTCGAGCGCACGCGCGGCCGTGTCTGCGGTCGCGACCTGATCGACGACGATGCCCATCGGCACCAGGTACTTCTCGGCAAACACGCGCACGGTGTAGTAGCCATCCGAAGGCAACAGCACGCGGTCGCCGGGCTTCAGCAGGCCGTAGAACACGGAGGCGATCGCGGCCATGCCGGAAGGAAACGTCACGGTCTCGGCGTCTTCGAGAGTCGCGAGCGCTTCTTCGAGCGCAGTCCAGGTCGGGTTTCCCCAGCGCGCGTACTGGTACGGCCCGCTTGGATCGGCCGCGAGCCGGTAGACCGACGTGTTGACGATCGGCGGTGTGAACGCCTCTCCGATGCCGGTCGATTGCGTTGAGTGATGCAGCGCGTGCGCGAAGCGATCGTCGATGGCGGTCATGCAAGGCTCCTCAGGGCAGGTATCTACATTACCTGCCTGCCTCGCGACGCGACGCTCGCGTGCAGATCAGTTCACAACGGTCGCATTGCGCAGATCGAGCGCGCGCGCCACGCCTACTTCTTCGCCGCGTAGGCCTCGAGCAGCAGGTTGCGCTCGGGCATGTCCTGCAGCACCAGCCGGCCGAGCGAAGTGTCGGCCTGCAGGCGCCCCGGCGACTGCGGCGGCGGCAATCGGTGGAAGCGCGAAAGCGTTGTCACGCGCTCCTGAAATATCGGCGCCGGCGCCGGCCCGGGCGGGCGGTCCCAGACATAGGTGATCGACTGCAGCATGCCGTTGGCGTCGAAGTCGTAGAGCGACGCCTTGACGCGCGGGTCTTCGCCGCAGGCACTGCCGCGCAGGTCGAGGCGCAGGTTGTCGGTGTTCGGCACCTTGCCTTCGATCGCAGCTTCCGTGAAGCGCACCTTGGCCATCGCGCGCACCTGATCGACGCCGACCGTGCCGAGCTTGTCGAGCAGCGTGTTTCGGCAGACCTCTGCTGGCGGGCGCGACGGCGTCGACGGCGGTGGAGCCGGCGTGACGCTGGCGATCGGCGGTGGCGCACCTGTTTTCGACGATGCGGGCGCGCGGTTCGATGGCCCGCTTTGCGCCGCGGGCGCGGCACTTCCGACTCGAACCAGCGCGCAGCCCTCGAGGTTGACCACGACGACGCGGTTCGGATTGGCGACCTCGAATCCGATCAGCTCGATGCCCTTGTCAGGTATCGCCCACAACCGCTTTCCATCCGCGCGATACGCGATCGGGCCGAGTGAGTCGTTTCCGGACCCGTCGATGCTGGCCCAGGACTTCGGTCGGAATTCGGTGATGCCGCCACCGAACGTTATCTCGCAAGCTGCGCCGCCGGGGTTGGAAAGCATCCCCATCAAGAGTTGCATATCGTTCCTGCTACCAGCCATTACGCGGCTTTCGACGCGCCAGCGTCCCAGCAGCGGATTGCGGTCGTCGGGCAGCGGCGCCATTTTCAGCAGCCTCGCGCGCGCTGCCTTGAATGCAGCGTGGGTCTGGGCATCTCGTGCCGGGTTGTACTGAGTGCCGACCGACGCCCCCGCGCCGCTTTGCCCTTGGTCGCTTTGCCTTCTGGCGGCTTCTTCGTTCCTCTTTATCTCGTCCTCGCGCCGCAGAGATTCGTTGTTGTATATCGTGCTTCTGGGATCGGATGCCGAATACTGAGCGAGCGCGGCAGCTGACACCGCGGCAAGCACGATCGAAAGCACGGCCAACGTACCTGCTTGCGTCTCGCTCATCATCGATTCGTACTCCTGTGGCTCCGGCGCACGGTACCGTTCAGCAGATCCAGCCCTTGTTGCGCTGCGGCTCCATCTCGACCGTGGACGTCGAGCCTCCGCGGTCCCCCGCGGCGTACTGGATGTGCAGGTAGAGAGGCTTGCGCCCCGCGAGCGTCGCGCGGTAGATGCGCGAGCCGCTGAGGCGCTCGTCCGGACAGGCGCCGCGCACCTGCTCGAGCTTGGTGTCCTTCGGGAACTGCGCGGCGAGCATCTCCGGAACCTTCGCGAGCACGATGTCCTTCGGCCAGTCGACGGTGGCCGACTGCAGGGCGGTCTTGTCGCCGATCAGGCTGATGCCGCCGGCGCCAACGCCGTTGATCGGCACCGTGCCGTTCCAGTAGTACTTGTTGCCGCCCTTGGCGGGCGCCTTGCCTTGCCACTTGGAGCCGCCCAGCTTGGCAAATGCAGTCCAGTCGTTCGTCGCCTGCGGCGCACCCGCCGGAGCCGCCAGCGCAGCCGCGATGTCTCCAAGCGTTGCGGCAAACGCGGGCCAGCTCCCGCATAGACACAGTCCGGACATCGCAGCCCGCATCATCGATGCGCGGCAACGGCCAACTTCGTCAATCGTGATGGTGTCTCCTGTGTCATCGACATCTCTGTGAGTGCTAGCGCGCCACGGCGTAGCTTCACTTGCAATTCGCAGGCTTGCGTCCAGGCACGGTTCGCACCGCTGAGTTGGCAATGCCGGTTCCCTGCACGCCCACGTAAGCGCCACTTGCGGTGACAGGACAGGTCACGAGGATGCTGCACTTAGCGGCGCCGCCGCAGTTGACCATGCCACCGTTCGGGACCGTGCACGGCCCTGAGCCTTTCTGTGAGCCGGGCGCAAGCGTGAGTGTCACTTGGTATGTCGGCCAGGGCTTGCCCGTCTTGGGATCGATGAGGAATGGCCGTTTCCTCGTCGTCGGATCCGGAGGCTTCGTCGCATCGAACAAAGGCTCCCAGTTCGCGTTGTACTGCCATGTCCCCTTAAGGTTCGAGCATGTCAGATCACTGGGCTGCAACGGTGTGATTTGGTTCTGTAGCGCATGGGCGGGGCTTGAGACGATAACCGCCACGAAACTCAGGACCACCAACATCCTTTTCATGTCCCTTCTCCTTTCTAGTGAGCGTCGAGCCGACGGGTATTCAGACGATGGTGATGTGTGTCTGTCTCCGCGGTAGGCGCTACTTCGGCTGCGACCGGAACTGCTTCTTCCACAGTTTTTCGAGTTCCGCCGCGACGGCCGGAGGTGGGTCGCCAATCAAGGTCGACTTGCCCTTCTGATAAACCTTGCCGTACACAACTTTCTGCATGCCTGACCACAGCAGGACGACGTTGTTGTCGTAGCAGTCGTGGTTCTTGCAGGTGTAGAGCATCACGTAGTCGGAGTCAGCCACCTTCATTGCCTGACCCTCCGAACTCGGGCCGTCGAGCTTGGCGAGCCACGACTCCTTGACGAGCGGGCCGAGTGCCTTGTAGTAGACCTCTTTTGCCTTCGCGTTATAAAGAAGCCCCGACGCGCTCAGTTCAGTCAGCGCGTAGCCGTTGAACTTGTTCGGATCGGCTTTTGCCTGCGCGCTCGGGCCGGCCGCTGCCCCCGGCGCGACGTTGCGGTTCGGGTCGCAGTGCCGCGCGCGCTTGCCCTTGAACGCTGCCGGCAGCGCGGCCATCACCTTCGGTCCGCCCTCGACCGCTGCGAAGAGACCCGAAGCATTGCGGTAGTACACGAACACCAGCGCTTCACCGCCCGCGACCTCGCTCGTAAATGCGGTTTCGAATTCTGGCGGCGGTGTAGCGCCGAAGTACTTGGGCGCGGGCTTCACGTTCCGCCCGGTCAGCACCGCCTTGCCGCCGTCCTGCACGACCAGCGAATCGCCAAGGTTCTTGAGCTGAGGCAGCAGGTAGTTCGAACAGTCCGGTGCCAGCACGCCGAGGTAGGGCTGCATCAGCTTCATATCGGTCTTGCCCTGTGCCCAGGCTGACGAGCTGGCAACGGCGACCAACAGCACTGCGCTTTGAATCAAACGGTTCATGACTTCTCCTATCGGTTCCTAGCGGGCATTCCCGGCGCAAGCGCTGAAGATCGTCATCGTGCCCTTCATGTAGGCGTCCTGCTCCTGCGCGCTCATCTTCTCTCCGATGGCGTGCGCTTCCGCCTTCTTGCCCAGCATCCCGAAAATCATGGCTTGCCGGGCCTGGGGCGACATGGCAGATCGGGCTTCCCTGGCGCCGCACTTGCAGAAGTCCTCGCCCTTGACTCCCATTTCCCGCCGCATCATCTTGTTGGCGCCGCGCTCGCCTTCGGCGAGGCAGGCGGTCACGAACTCGGAGTCGCTGGGACCGCTGTCACAGGCGGCCACGAGCGCAATGACCGCAATGAATATGGCGACGGCGAGTCGGCGGCACGGGAGCTGCTGTTTGACGTAGGACACGGTGTCTCTCCTCAACGCTTGGCTGCGAGCCGCGACCGACTAGGCTGATGGAGCTCCCGCCGACGCCGTCGATCGGCATGGTTCCGTTCCACTAGTGGACTGTAACGATTGAATCGGTAGTGATTCGACGGGCTGGGTCGAAGTATTTCCACTTCACAGGCTTTGCGTTCTTGTTGTAGTGACGGATGTAGCGCATGAGTTTTCTTTTCAGGTCGGGTACAGAGGTGAACACGCCGCGAGCGATCACATCGCGCTCGATTTTGGCGAACCACAGTTCGACCTGGTTGAGCCAGGACGAGTACGTTGGGGTGAAGTGCAGATGAACGTTGGGGTGCTCAGCCAGGAACTCGTCGACGCGCTTGGTCTTGTGCGCCGAGAGGTTGTCGGCGATGACGTGGATGTGCTTTCCGCGGGGCTGATTGACCACGATGTCGGTGAGGAACGCGACAAACTCGGCCGAGGTATGTCGCTCGGCGGTCTTGCCCAGCACTTCACCGGTCTTGGTGTTGAAGGCCGCGTACAGCGACAGCGTGCCGTGGCGGAAGTACTCGAAGCCGTGGCGCTCGGCGCGTCCGGGCGACAGCGGCAGCACCGGATCCTTGCGATCCAGCGCCTGGATCGCCGTTTTTTCGTCGACGCAAAACACCGCCGCATGCTGCGGCGGATTCAGGTACAGGCCAATGACCTCGGCCGCCTTGGTCTCGAAGTCCGGATCGTTGGAGGCCATGTAGCCCTCGAGCCGATGCGGCTTCAGCCCATGCTTGGTCCAGATGCGGGCCACGGTCATGTGCGAGACGCCACCGCCCAGTTCTGCCGCCAGCTTGCGCGAGGACCAGTGCGTCGCGCCATCGGCCGGTTTGCGCTTGGTGGTCCACGCCAGCACGCGCGCCTCCAGGCGCGCCGTGACCTTATAGCGCTGGCGCCCCGCATGGCGCGCAAACAGTCCCGCCAGCCGCTCGGCTTCGAAGCGCTTGCTCCACCGGTTGATGTAGGTGTCGGGACAATCAAGCTTGGTGCGAATCTCGGCCCACGTGCAGCCTTCGGCCAGCAGCAGCACCAAGCGCGCACGGCGCGCCGAATCAGCCCGCCCGTTCCTAACACTCGCTTGCCGTTGCAGTTCCATCCGCTCGTTTTTCGTCAGCTCCATCGCGCCCTCCAGACTTGTTCCCGCCCTTGGCTGGCCCTTGGCCCTGCCACTTGGCCCCTTTCATCTTCGTGATCGCGGACCAGTCATTGGTCATCTGGGGCGACCCGAAAAGCCGAGCACCGCCAACGCGAGCACCGCGCCTGCTGCGGTGAACTTCGCCTCCGGGAGATTGGTGGTGGAAATCGAACAGGGGCCGGCGATGATTAGCCCTGCGACCGCCACTCCTTCTTCCACAGCGCGCCGAGTTCAGTCGCCACCGCGGCCGGCGGATCGCCGATCACAGTGGTCTTGCCCTTCTCGTAGATCGTCCCGTAGACGACCCTCTTCTCGGGCGAATACAGGATGACGGCGCTGTTGTTGTTGCAGTCCTGGTTCTTGCAGAAGGCGTTCTTCACATAGCGCTGCCCGGCGACGGTGATGAACTTATCTTCCGGCGCCGGCCCATCGCGCTTGGCAATCCACGGCGTGTTGGCCTTCGGTCCGAGCGCCCTCAAGTAGGCCGACTTGAACGCGGGCTCCTTCAGGTACTCCCACGCCTCCTTCTGTTTCTGCGCCTGTGAAGCGAACGTCAGCGCGATTCCGACCGGCAAGATGAAAGCTGCGCAGACGAGCCGATACAGGGACCGTGTCATCGCAAAACTCCGTGGTCAGAACTTCGGCGCCGGCAGTGCCGACGGGATCCGCCTTCTGGCAGCGCATGCCGAAGCGGGCCAACGATGGTGTCTTCGCTGTTGCGGATGTCGCCCTCCAGCCTGCCGGTCTGGCGATCGATTGACACCCTGATATAGGCGAGCCGCTCCAGGCTCGGATCCCAGCGCGAACAGCTATCCCCGGCGCCAGTCGTAGTAGAGCGCGTCGGGTGGCCGGCGACCGATAGATCATGCTGTACGATGGCGGGCGAGACCTCGTACTTCATCTTCTCGCCCGACCGGCAGGATGTTCGAGCGCTGGATCAGGCCGACTGGTTGTTGTCGCGCATCGCGACGTCGAGATGCGCGCCGGTCTTGCCGGCAGCCGAAGTCACTTCGCCTTCGCACTTCAGGTACAGGCTGAAATACTCCGCCGACGCGCCCGTTGGCATCGCCAGCAGCGAGACGGCGATGCCGAGCAGACCCAGCTCAGCCGACAGGTGAACCGCGCTTGCTCATCGACTATTGCCTCGGCTTGGAGTCGACCTCGCGCGAGGCGTCGGTGCTGCCGCCCTGCACGCCGAGCCGGCCGCCGGTTCCGAGCCCACCGCGCACGGTCTGCGCCTTGTAGTTGCGCAAGGCCCGCACCATCTTGTTGTACGAATCCGTGAACGCCGCAAAGATGACCTTGCCCTGCGGCGTGCTGGTGTAGGCACCCGCGCCGCCACCCCCTGCGCCGCCGAAGATGGCTCCCATCCCGGCGAAGTCGATGTTCTTCGAATAGCCTTCGGCGGCCGCGAGCTGCACGGTCGAGCGGTTGTCGACTAGCGTCAGGATCGCTCCCGCCTCGTTGGTCGATATCCCTCCTGCGAGGGCACCGACGACTGCCCCGGCTCCGGTGCGGCCCAGCAGACCCCCGAGACCACCGCCGGCGCGCGTACCGCCCCGGTCCGACAAAATGACTTCCGGAATCATCGTGTAGTCGGCGGCGGCGATCTGTCCCGTGCCCACGTTGCTGCCGGCGCGACCTTCTTCGCCGCGCATCAGCGCCATCTCGCGGTTGCGGGCGGCCAGGCCGCGACCACGGTCGACGATCACGAAGCAGTTGGACTGCTGGATGATCAGGCGCAGCGCGGGCACCGTGGAACCCATCTTGTACTGGCTCTGGTAGGCGCTGTACCAGCCGGCGTTGGTCTGCTCGTCGATGCTGATCGTCCCCAGGGTTTCGTTGCACGATTCGAGCTGGCTGTTGGCTTCGTTGCTCGTACCGCCGGCGGCAGAGCCCTGCGCCTGCGTCGCATGACCTCCGCCGGGCTGCGGCTGCTGCTGCGCCAGACCCGTGGTCCCGTAGGCAGCAGCCCCGATGCCGATCAGCAGCGGAAGCAGCAGCTTGGCGTATGGGCAATTGGGGCGCGATTGATGAGTCTGATCTGTGTTCGCACGGAGCATCTGCATGGTCAACCCTCCCACTGGTAGATCGTTGTCAACTAGCCCACCTCTCGGTCACGCGAAGTTTTGTTACGAATCTCCGTGTGCCGCACCGCTCACCCCTCGCTGCCGTGCTGTGTTCCTGGAACGCACCGTAGCTAGGAAGGCGTTACCGGGCCGTTACCGCGCTCGGCTGGCGGCTGCCAGTAAGGCGCGGTTGACCGGATTGCGGTTCAGAAAACTGTCACGGTACGCCTCCGGGACCTGCGGCAGGGCAGTTTTTTGGATCCATTCGACCCCTTGGGCCAGCCAGGCGGCCGCACGATCCGTATTCGCGGCGCGCGAGGAAGATGTCGCGCCCGATCGCCGCGGCGGTCGCCGGGTAGAGGTCGGTCGCCTGCTGCGTCACGAGCAGCGGCTCGAGCTCCTCCCAGCGCTCCGCAGCCGACGCCGGGTCGCCCGCCCGCAGGGCAGCGCGCGCCGCCAGTAGCCGTGCCTTCAGCGCGATGCCGCCGTACTCGCGCGCATCGGCGGCGCGCTGCACGGCATCGCACAGGTCGAGCGCCTCGGCGGCGTCGACCACTTCGGCCCGCTCGAGCGCGAGCAGCGCCCCGACGTAGTAATCGTCGCCGTGGGCCAGCTCGTCGATCGCACGCTGCAGGTCGGCCGCCGGCGATGATCCCAGCAGCCGTGCAAGGCGTGCCGCCAGCAGAGCGCCGCGCGCGACGACGTGTGCGACCGTCGGGGTTTCGTAGCCGAGCGCTCTGCGCGCGCGGGCGAACTGGCCCAGGTCGATCAGAGTCATCGCCAGGTTGTTGCTGCAGACTGCCACCCACAGGGTTTGCCCGTCGCGCCGGAAGCAGTCGAGCGCGCGGTCGAATGCCTGCAACGCGCTGCCGTAGTGCCCGAGCGCCACGCCATAAAGGCCCACGTGGGCCTCGATGACGCCGCCGATCGGCCCTCCGGTCGCACCGAGATCGACCCTGCAGGGCACGCGCTCGCAGCGCATGCTCGTGGGCCCGGTCGACATGACCGAGGTTGCCGTGAACGGTTGCGAGGTTGGTCGTCAGCATCGCCAGTTCGGCGAGATCGCCCTGCTCGCGCGCGCACTCGATCGCGCGCGCCAGCGCATCGGCCGTGCGCCGCAGCCGACGCGCCGAGTTCAGCACGTAGGCCATGTCGGACCAGTAGTGGCCGCGCTGCTCGACCGAGCCTTCGGCCATCACCGCGGATTCGAACGGCGACAGCACGGCCTCCGCCTCGTCGGTCTTGCCCTGCTGCGACAGCCCGACCGCGAGCAGGCGCGCGGCTTCGAAGCGCTGCCAGCGCGATCCGAGGGCTTCGGCCAGTGTCAGCGCTTCGCGCGCGCTGGCCACGCCGGTGACGTGATCGCCCGCCATTAACGCCGCCGTCGCGCGCGCCGTCAACGCGGCGGCCCGCTGGTCATCGTTGCGCGCCGCGCCGAGCATGCCTTCGATCACCCGCTGCGCATGCTCGACGCCGCGCACCAGGATCAGGCTCTCGACACTGCCGCAGCGCGCTTCAAACGCCGCCTCCGCGTCGCCGGCTCGGTCGAAGCAAGCCACTGCGGATTCGCGGTGCTCGACTTCCTCGGCGCGTCGCGAGGCCTGCCGCGCATCGCTCGCCGCGCGCAAGTGAAAGTTCGCCGCCTGCTGCCACGCACCGGCCTCGGCGTAGTGCTGTGCGATGCGCGCCGGCGCGACCGAATGCGCTTCGAGGTATTCGGCGATCCCGCGATGAAGCAGTTCGGCAATGGCGCCCGGGACCGCACGCGCCGCCACGTCACGCACCAGGTCGTGCACGAAGCCGTCGCCGCGCAGCACGTGAGCCCGTTCGAGTTCGACCCAGGCTTCCGTCAGATCCAAGGGGTGAGACCGCAGGGCATGTGCGGCCAGCGCCGCTGAGAAATCGGCTCCTGCCAGAGCCGCGACCCGCGCCAGTCGAAGCGCGGCCGGGCTGAGTTGCGCCAGGCGACGTTCGATCAGCGCGCCGACCGTCGGCGTGGTCGGCAGGCGGTCGCCGACGCTGCCGGGCTGCGCGACGAGCGCGCCGAGGGTCTCGAGCACGAAGTACGGATTGCCGCCCGTATGCCGGGCGAGCGGCGCGGCGAGCCGCGCGGAATCGATTCCGTCGAGCGCCAGCGAATCCAAAAGCTGTCGCACGTCCGCTTCGCTGAGTGGCGGCAGCGTCAGCTCGACGAGCGCCGAACCGCCTTCGACACCCTGCCATGCAGCCAGCGCGACCGGCGTCTCCGCCCCGCGCACCGCCAGAGCGAGACGAAGCTCGCTGCCGATCAGCGGCAGCAGCTCGAGCGAGGCGGGATCGGCGAAATGCAGATCATCCAGGGCCACCCCCGCGAGGCCCGCGGCCCGCCGCGCACCCAGTGCCACCATGACCGCCTGGCGGAAGCGCGTGTCGTTCATCGTGCCGGCGGGTGCGGCGCCGAGTTCCGGTAGTACGCGCGCCAGCTCCGATCGCACCTGATCATCGAGCGGCAAGAGCTGCAGAGCTGACACGGCATCGGCTCCCGGCCCCAGCACCGCTCGCAGCAAGCGCGCGAGCAGCGCATAGGGCACGCGCTCGTCGCCCGGGCGTGCGCCGATGCATGGAATGCGGTGCGCCTGCGCGAAATCGCTGAGCAAGCGTGTCTTGCCCATACCCGCATCGCCGATCAGCATCACCGGGCGAGCTTGCTTCCACGCGTCTTCCAGTGCCCGCCACTGGCCTTCGCGCCCGACAAGCTGTGGCGGGCGTGCAATCGCCGGCGGCACGGGCCGCGACACGCTGCCCGGCAGCTCGCCCGAGCGCTCGATCAGCTGCGCGAGTTCGCGCGTTTCGACGCTGGGTTCGGCGTCGAGTTCGCGTCCGAGCAACTGTTTGCAGCGCGCATAGGCGGCCAGCGCCGCGGCACGATCGCCGCGCCGGTAGTGCAACCGCATTAGCAGCCGGTGCGCCTGCTCGGAAAGCGGATCTTCGGCGACCAGCCGCTCGGCGTAGATCAGCGCGCGGGCGAGATGGCCGCCCGCTTCCTCCTGCGCCACGGCGGCGGCGATCGCATCGCGGCGCAGGACGCGGACCCGCTCGCGCGCGCTGCGGACCCAGTCATCGAATTCTTCGCAGTCCTCGTAGCCGAACGCGCCGAGCAGCTCGCCGGCGGCCGCCGAGGGATCACTCGCAAGCCGCGCCGGCAGCGCAGTGAGGTCGTGATCGATGCCCTCGGCCAGCGCGAGCGCCGAATCTTCGACGACGACATCGCCCCCGGCGCTGCGCCGCAGGCGGAACAGTCGCTGGCGCAGGCTGTTGCGGGCTTTCTGAGGCTCCGAATCGGGCCACAGCATGGCGGCGGCGCGGGCGCGCGGCGTGGGCCCGTCGACTGCCAGCAGAGCCAGCAGCGCGGCATCCTTGCGTTCGAGCGCAATCGGCGCGCCGTTGTCTCGCACCAGTGCCGGCACCGCCAGCAGGCGCAGGTGGATCACCGCCGTTGCCGAAGGGTCGTGCACGGCCAGCTCCGCGGGATGCAGCCAGCTCTGCAGCAGGAATGCTGCAGTCGATGAGCGAACCCCCAGATCGCGCACGCTCGGCCCCGTCGGCGAAATCGACGGAGCGATCGTTAGGCGTGTGCGTTACCGGGACGTTATACAGAGCGGGGCAACGCGTCCATAGACCTCACGGCCGAGGTCTGGAGGTCTTGCTCGCCTCGCGTATCGCGCGCCAGACGCGCTCCGGTGTGGCCGGCATCGCGATGTCGGCCACACCGAGCGGGCGCAACGCATCGACGATCGCATTGATGACGGTCGGCGTGGCGCCGACGGTGCCGAGTTCGCCGACGCCTTTCGCGCCGAGCGGGTTGATCCTGCACGGCTGCGACTCGTCGGTGTGCGTGGCGAAGTCGGGCAGGTCGTCGGCGCGCGGAATGCCGTAGTCCATGAACGAGCCGGTCAGCAGCTGCCCTTCGGCGTCGTATACGACGCGCTCGTGCAGCGCCTGGCCGACGGCCTGCGCAATGCCGCCGTGCACCTGGCCGGCGACGATCAGCGGGTTGATCACGCGCCCGACGTCATCGAACGTCGTGTAGCGCACGATCTCGACGTGACCGGTCTCGGGCTCGATTTCGACTTCGCAGACGTGGCACCCGTTGGGCCACGACGGCCCACCGACCTTCTGCACCGTCGTGACAGCGATGCGCCGCTCGGGCTGCTGCTGCGCCAGCGCGGCAAGGTCGATGCCGAGGTCGGTGCCCACCACCTTGTACCGGCCTTGGGCGTAGGCGAGGTCTGTGGTTGGCGCTTCGAGTGCCTTGGCGGCGAGGCCGCGGCCCTGGTCGATCGCCTGCTGCGACGCAGTCTGCATCGCCGAGCCGCCGATGTAGAGCGACCGGCTACCCATGCTGCCGATACCCTGCGCGACATCGCTGTCGCCCTGGACGATCTCGATGCGTTCCGGATCGAGCTGCAGCGTCTCGGCGAGTATCTGCAGATAGCTCGTCTCGATGCCCTGGCCCATCGCCTGCATTGCGGTGAACACCCGCACCCGGCCGTCGCCTTCGACATGCAGCCGCACGGTCTCTTCGTGCACAACGCCGGTCCACTCGAGGAAAGTCGAGACGGCGCGGCCGCGGAGCTTCCCCTGCGCTTCCGACGCGCGCCTGCGTGCTTCGAAGCCGGCCCAGTCGGCGGCCGCGAGCGCCTTGTCCAGCAGGCCCGGGAAGTCGCCACTGTCAAAGGTCTCGCCCATCGCGTTGCAATAGGGCATCTGCTCCGGCCGGACCATATTGCGTCGACGCAGTTCGGCCGGATCGAGTTTCATCTCGGTGGCTGCGCGATCCATCAGACGCTCGATCAGGTAGATCGCCTCGGGCCGGCCGGCCCCGCGATAGGCTCCGATGACGTTGGTGTGCGTCAGCACCGCCTTCGATTGCAGGTCGATCGCTGGCACGTGATAGACGCCCGTCGAGATCTTCGGCCCGATCGCCAGATGGATGATCGAGCCCGCGCCGTGCCCGTAGGCGCCGATCGAACCGGTGATGCGTATGCGCAGCCCGACGATGCGTGCATCGGCATCGAAAGCGAGTTCCGCCTCGGCGTGCTGGTCGCGTCCATGACTCGAGGCCTGGAATTCCTCGAGCCGGGTTGCGCGCCAGCGCACCGGCCGGCCGAGCTTGCGCGCAGCGTAAGCACAGACGACGTCTTCCGGATGCACCAGTGCCTTCATGCCGAATCCACCGCCGACATCGCCGACGACGACGCGAACTTTTTCCGGCGGCAGGTTCAGCAGCTTCGCAAGCGTGCCCTGGTAGCCGGCCGGGTTCTGCGAAGTGGCGTGAAAGGTGAGCCGCCCCGAGGTAGCGTCGAATTCCGCTACGCAGCCGCGCGGCTCGAGCGTGACCGGCGCGAGCCGCTGGTTGTCCACTGCAATGCGCGTGACGTGCTTCGCGGCGGCGAACGCGCGATCGCACGCATCGCGGTCGCCGTAACTCGCAGAACCTGCAACGTTGCCTGGCGCATCGACCCATACGAGCGGTGCGCCCGGCGCGAGCGCGGCACCCAGGTCAGCGACCGCTGGGAGCGCCTCGTAGTCGACCAGCACCAGATTCGCTGCGCGCTCGGCAGCCTCTCGCGACTCTGCGAGGACCATGGCGACAGGCTGGCCGACGAAGCGCACGACATCGGTCGCGAGCGCATGGAACGGTGCGGTCGTGGCCGGCTTGCCCGGGGGCGGCTTCAGTATCGGATTGGCGGGAAACGGCGCGATGCCGTCGGCCTGCAGGTCCGCACCGGTCAGGATCGCAGACACACCCGCCACTGCGCGTGCCTCTGCGCTGTCGATCGGGCCGAGCCTGGCGTGCGCGTGCGGCGAGCGCACGAACATCGCATGCAAGGCGTCGGGCCGTTTGACGTCATCGACGAAGCATCCCTGTCCGGTCAGCAGTCGATCGTCCTCGCGCCGTGTGATGGCCTGCCCGATGCCGAACTTCACCATGATTCTCTTTCCATCCGCGTGTTCGGCGCGTGCGCTGCGCCGCCAGGGCCGGAAGTCTAGTGGCTCACGGGCAGGTCAGCGCGTACCTTTTGCGCGCCGGAAGTGCGCATGACCGCGCTGACTACAGAATCCGGTTGAACCAGAGCAGCGACAGCAGCGCCGCCGCTGTAGCAAGCAGGGCGCCGAGGCCCGCGAACACCGCGGTCACTTCGGTCGGGCGCTGCTTCTCGAACGCCAGCTTGGAACCGAGTGCGCGATAGATCTTCTTCAACTCGGCCCCGCTCGGCGCGCGGAAATACTCGCCCATCGTCGTCGATGCGATCTTCTGCAATGCGTCTTCGTCCAGTCGCGTGCGCATCGACCAGCCGTCGACCTTGACGATGGTGCCCTCCGGCGTCCCGAGTCCCACCGTGTAGATCCGAACGCCATGCTTGGCAGCGAGGTCGGCAGCTTTCTGCGGATCGGGTCCGACATTGCTCTGGCCATCGCTGAGCAGGACGATCGCAGCCGACGTGTTCTCGCCCGGTGCGATGGACTTGTCCTCGGCGTCCTTCGGCTTGTCGATCAGCGTCGGGCGGTCCTTGCGTGGGTTGATGAAACCGTCGACATCGATGCGCGCGCTGGGCAGCGCAGTATCGAGCGCGATGACGAGGCCGCTACCGAGCGCGGTGCCGCGCTGCGGCTCGAGCCGCTCGATCGCCGACAGTATGTCTTCGCGCTTGGTGGTCGGCGACTGCATGACGGCCGCCGCCGCCGCAATTCCGATGACGCCGATGCGCACATGGTCGGGCTGCTCGCTGACGAACAACTTGGCGGAGTCGCGCGCCACCGCCATACGGTTCGGCGCGACATCGGTGGCCTTCATGCTGCCCGACATGTCGACCGCGAGTATCACCGTGTCGATACGCGAAGGCAGCGTGAGCGTCGCCTGCGGGCGTGCGACGGCAAGCAGTAGCGCCACAAGCCCGGCCAACCACAGCAGCGGCGGCACCGCGCGCCGCCAGCGGCCGCCTGCGGCGGTGTCGACCGGCGCGAGGCTGGCATAGCGAGTCGTTACGCGCCGACGCCAGGCAAGCAGGGTGTAGTAGAGGGCGGCCGCGAGCGGCAACCCGAGCAGCAGCCACAGAAGCCGCGGCCACAGGAATGTCAGCGCGTAGCTTTCGCCCATCGGTTCAGCGCAACTGCTTCCGCGCGACGATCGAAGGCACGCCACCGGCGGCCAGCTGACTGCGCCGCTTGCGCAGCTGAGTGAAGCGAAGCAGAGCGGCGTCAAGCGCCTCGTCGGTGGCGAGCTCGAGGCAGTCCACTCCTGCTTCCGCGAGTCCGGAACGCAACTCGGCCTCGCGCCGCGCAGCGGCCTCGGCAAAGCGCCGACGGAACGCGCGGTCGTGTGTGTCGACGGTCAGTTGCTCGCCCGTCTCGGCGTCCTGCATGACGATCAGTCCGAGGTCAGGCAGCTCGATTTCGAGCGGGTCGTAGAGCCGTACGGCGACGACCTCGTGCCGCCGCGCGAGCTGCGCGAGCCGCCGACCCCAGCCGGGCAGGCTGATGAAGTCCGAGACGACGAAAACGACGGAACGCCGCTTGATCACCGGTTGTGCAAAGGCGAGCAACTGCGAAAGGTCGGTCAGCTTCCCGGGCGCGCGCGACGGCGGCGCCGCGATGGCACTGATGCGATCGAGCACATGCAGCACATGCCGGCGGCCGTTACGCGCCGGGATGACTTCATCGCGCCCTTCCGCATGCAGCACTGCGCCGATCCGGTTGCCATAGCGCGTGAAAAGCCGCGCCAGCACCGCCACCAGTTCAGTCGACAAAGTGCGCTTGCGCACCGCGCCGGAGCCGAAGTCCACGGACGCCGAAAGATCCAGCAGGAACCAGGCGGCGACTTCGCGATCCTCCTGGAACTCGCGCACGTGCGGCGTGACCAGCCGCGCAGTGACGTTCCAATCGATGTAGCGCACGTCGTCGTGCAACTGGTACTCACGCAGGTCGGCGAGATCGAGGCCGAAGCCGCGGAAGAGCGTCCGGTAGTCGCCCTGCAGCAGACCGTCGAGCCGCCGCAGTACGGTCCACTCGAGCCGGCGCAACAGCCGCTCGGGGTCGGTGCGCCCACGTGAACGCGCGTCGTCAGCGACGGCCTCGTTGGCCGCCGCGACGCCGCCGGCGACGGCGGGCGAAACCACGGGCTGCCTAAGCCGTTGCCACCCGAACATGGGTTTCGAGTGGCGCTTCCGGCGCCTGTATCGCCTTCAGCACGCGCATGATCAGTGCATCGGCGGTCTGCCCGTCCGACAGCGCCTCGTAGGAGAGCACGAGCCGGTGCCGTAGCACGTCCGGCACGAGGTCAACGACGTCCTCGGGCAGCACGTAGCCGCGCCCGCGCAGAAACGCAAGTGCGCGCGCACCCTCGATCATGTTGATCGTGGCTCGCGGGCTCGCTCCGAAAGTGAGGTAGCGGTCGAGGTCCTTCAGTCCGTACTGCTCGGGACGGCGGGTGGCCGCGACGAGCTTGACCGCGTACTGGATCAGATTCGGATCGACGTAGATCTTGCGGCACTGCTGCTGAAGGTCCGACAGCTGCTGCGTCGTGCACACCGCCGACACAGCGGTTGCAGCACCGGTCACGCGCTCGACGATGACGAACTCCTCTTCCTCGTTCGGATAGCCGACCAGCACCTTCATCATGAAGCGGTCGACCTGCGCCTCGGGCAATGGGTAGGTGCCCTCGGTCTCGATCGGGTTCTGCGTGGCCATCACGAGGAAGGGCTCGGGCACCTTGTGCGTTTCGCCGGCGATCGTGACCTGCCGCTCCTGCATCACTTCGAGCAGCGCGCTCTGCACCTTGGCCGGTGCGCGGTTAATCTCGTCGGCCAGCAGCAGGTTGGCGAACACCGGTCCGAGCACGGTGGAGAACTCGCCCGACCGCTGGTTGTACATGCGCGTGCCGACAAGGTCAGCCGGCAGCAGATCCGGCGTGAACTGGATGCGCTTGAACGTGCCGCGGATCGTCTTTGCCAGCGTATTGACGGTCAGCGTCTTCGCCAGCCCCGGCACACCCTCGACCAGCAGGTGCCCCTGCGACAGGATCGCGACCAGCACGCGCTCGAGAAAGTGGTCCTGGCCGACGACGATGCGCTTCACTTCATAGAGCACGCGCTGCATCAGGTCGCCGGTTTCCTTCGCCTTGATCATCTCGCTCATGGTTGCCCTTCGTCGCCGCCTTTGCCTGCCCTTGTGATGAAAAAATTCGTCTGGCTCCGCCAGCGAATTTTTCTAACTATTCCGCGCAAAAGTAGGTGTGCACTTTTGCGCGCCTAAAAAGGAGGAATGCCCACCGCACCCCCCGCACTCTCGATCGTCGCCGCGAAACCGATGCCGATGAAAGTGCGCGCCGGCGTCGGATTGAGTATCGCGGTGACGACGCCGATCACTTCGCCGTCCATCGTTATCAGCGGCCCGCCGGAGTTGCCGGGATTGGCCGCGGCGTCGAACTGGATGAGCCCGGTCATCACCTGTTTGCCCTCCGGCGAACGGAAGCTGCGATCAAGACCCGAAATCACGCCTGCCGATGTCGACGGACCGATGCCAAACGGGAAGCCGACCGCCACCACTTCATCGCCCGGGCGCAGATTGGCTGTTGAGCCCAGCGTGGCGGACTCCATGTCGTCCGGCACCTTCTTCGCCTTGATCACCGCAAGATCGTTCTCCGGATAGGCGCGCACCATTTCGACTTCGGACTCGCTGCCGTCGAAGAACTTCACCGTCACGCGTTTTGCTCCGGATACCACATGCAGGTTGGTCAGGATGATGCCGTTGTCGACGATCACCACACCGGAGCCCACACCCTGCAACTCGATGCCCGAGCCAGGTTCGTCGTTTTCCTCGCCGTTATAGCCCTGCACCCGCACCACCGCCGGCATCACCAGCTCCGCCGCCTTGGCCGCGCGCGACGGCAGCGTCTTCGTCTCCAGCGTGTGCAGCACGGACTTGTCGATGTCCTCCTGCTTCAGCACCACCGGCTTGGGGCGGGTCGCATCGCGTGCCACGAGGAGCGCAAGTGCGCAGGCGAGGCCGGCCAGAAAAAGCAATGACCGATCGTGCCGCCGCAGGAGTTGCTTCATTGCGCTGCGGCGTGTCGCGATCGCCGCGGTCACGGTCTCATGCGGGGCGGGAATCGTTGCGGCCGACACTCCGGAGCTCTGCGCCACGCCGCGACCCGGGTCCGCCGCCGACGCCGGGTCGGACGCGCCACCTTTGCTGTGCCGGTGCGCGCTGCTATAGAGCGCCGACTTCTTCATGCGTGTCTGCTTCCGCCCGGATCCGCCACAGGAAAAAAGGTATCACGTCGCCTGCCGCACGGGGGCGCGAACTGGGCCGGGAAACACAAGTCCGCGCCGGATTCAGGGGTACCGCTGGCGGCAACCCGTCCTGGTGCACTCGCCTCACGCCCTTCCGCTATGCCCTTCGTCGTAGAAAGACTCGCGCGTTGATTGCACTTTCAGCCACTGCGACGGTCAGTGATAGAGTGATCGCGCAGGCCCGGCGCGCTTCCCTGGATCCGGCCCTGACAAACGTACTCCGAGGCTCGTCGATGCGTTTCCTGTGGCCGGAGATGCTCTGGCTCCTGCTGCTCGTTCCGGTGCTGGTCGCCGCGTATATCGCCGTGCTGCGGCGGCGCAAGCGGCTCGCCGTGCGCTACGCCAGCCTGACGCTGGTGCGCGCGGCGCTTGGGCCCGGGCATCGCTTCCGCCGTCACATCCCGCCGGCGCTGCTGCTGCTCGCGGTGACCGCGGCGATCTTCGCGCTGGCGCGCCCCTCGGCGTCGGTCGTGCTGCCTTCGCAGTACATGACGATCGCGATGGCGATGGATGTCTCGCTCAGCATGCGTGCCACCGACGTCGAGCCGAGCCGCCTGATCGCGGCGCAGAACGCCGCGAAGGCCTTCATCGATGAACTGCCGCCGAACGTGCGACTGGGCATCGTATCGTTCGCCGGTACTGCCGCCGTCGTGCAGACGCCGACCGAGAACAAGGAAGACATGACGGCCGCGATCGACCGCTTCCAGCTGCAGCGCGCGACGGCCACCGGCAGCGGCCTGATCCTCGCGCTCGGCATGCTGTTTCCCGAAGACGGCCTCGACCTCGAGTCGGTGGCGATGTCGATGCGCCACGCGGGCGTGTCGCTCGACACCGTCGGCAAGCGCGAGGGCGAGCGGCCGACGCGCGAACCGGTCGCGCCGGGCTCGTACACGTCGGGCGTCATCATCCTGCTCTCGGACGGACGCCGCACGACCGGGCCCGACCCGATCCAGATCGCGAAGATGGCGGCCGACCGCGGTGTGCGCGTCTACACCGTCGGCTTCGGCACGCTACAAGGCACGACCATTGGTTTCGAGGACTATCAGATCTATGTGCGGCTGGACGAGGAGACGCTGAAGGCGATTGCCAAGGCCACCGGCGGCGAGTACTTCCACGCTGGTACCGCTTCCGACCTGCGCGCTGTCTACCAGAACCTGAACGCGAAGCTCGCGATGGAACGACAGCAAACCGAGGTCGGCGCGCTGTTCAGTGGTATCGCGGCCGCATTCGCCTTACTAGCAGCGCTGCTGTCGGTGTGGTGGTTTCAGCGCGGAGCTCCCGCGACCGGCTCCCCCGCGAGAAGCTGACTGCGGCAACCGGGGGGATTGAAGTCACTGAGCAGCACGCGAGTAAGTATTGCTGCAACTCTTCCCAGCGACCGTTGCTGGCGAACTGGCAGGCGCGGAGGCAAGCTCCGCGCCGCCGGGGTTGTCTCGATACGCTGAGCCGCGCTTCGCTCCAGGCTTAGTTAGTCCTCGGCATCGAAGAAGCGGCATTCAGTTCGGCCGCGTCCAGCTTTCCGTCCTTGTTGGTGTCGGCCCTGGCAAATATCGCCTCCAGGCTTGGCGAGGCCTTGGCTTCCTGCTTATCGACGAAGCCGTCCTTGTTCTTGTCGAGCTGGGCCAAGTTGTAACTCCCGCCGGCCTGAGCAGACATAGTCGAATTGCTGGTTGCCGGCTTCGACTCGGTGTATGGCTTGGTTTGCGCTGGGGTCTGAGAAAACGCCACGCCGCTCGCTAACGAGGCGACGGACAGTACGAGTAACAGGCGAGATGACTTCATTTTCATATGCCTCCCATGAGAACTGGGGAATTTCCCAGCCTACTTTTCCAGCAAGTGCGGTGCCTGGAATCCGCGCCGGGCGGGCCTCGCTCCAACCACTCAACCACGATGGACTCCGGTAGCGCGACCGTCCCAGGCACAGACTGACCGGCGTCAAGATCCATCTCGGCGCCCGACGCGAAGAGAACGCGGAGTGTTGAGCGACCGCAAGCGCGTGGGTCACGTTGACGGCTATACTATACTGGGGGGTGTATCCAAGAACACACGGTGCACCGGCCACTACGGCTGGATTCCGTCTTACGGGAGGGTTGTTATGAAGCGTTGGCTGTTAGGACTCGTGCTATCGCTGGCAGCTGCCGGAGCGATGGCGCAGACGATTGTCGATCTGGATTACGTGAAGCAGGCGGTCGCGCGTGGTGCGCTGCTGTGGGACGCGCGCGACGAGGACGCGTTCGCCAAGGGCCATATCCCGGGCGCCGTCAATGTCGGCGACCCGACGCTCAGCCTGCGTGACACCTATACCGAGGACTATCTGCCGGCCGCAACCCTGGAGAAGGTGCTCGGCGCCGCCGGCATCGACCCGGCGCGCGAGATCGTCGTCTACGGCGATCGCGGCCTGCCGTCCGGCTACTTTGCGCAGCTCACACTGCGGTACTTCGGGGCCGTCAATGCGCATGTCTTCCACGACGGCATCGACGCTTGGCGCGCCGCCGGTCAGGCGGTGAGCAACACGCCGACGAAGCCGAAACCCGTCGCGCTGAAACTCAAGGCGCAGCCCGGTGTGACCGTCGAATCGAAGGATGTCGTGGCGGCGCTCAAGCGCAGCGATGTACAGATGCTCGACGTCCGTACCGTGAAGGAGTTCAAGGGCGAGGACGTCCGCGCCATCCGCGGCGGACACATCCCGGGCGCGACCAATGTCCCCTTCGAGCAGAACTGGTTCGATCCCGATACGCGGAGCAAGCTGCGCAGCGGAGCGGTCAAGGACTCTGCCGGCATGGCGCTGAAGCCGCGCGCCGAGCTCGCCAAGGTCTACGAAAAACTCGACCCTGCCAAGGAAATCATCGTCTATTGCCAGAGTGGCAACCGTGCGGCGGAAAGCGCCGCTGTGCTGGCCGACCTGGGCTACAAGAATGTCAGGGTCTACGACTCGTCGTGGCTCGGTTATTCGAGCTGGCTCAGCGCACCGGCGGAAGACGAGGTATGGACCAACTTCGGCTCGCTGCCGACGGCAGTCAAGGGGCTGGAAAACCGCTTCGGTGAGATGGAGCGGGCCGTCGCCAAGCCGCGTCACTAGCGCTACGAGGCTCGCGCCGCCAAGAGCCGGACTGCCCTGCGCCTCCGGCTCTTTTTTCATTCATTTACCGCAACGGTGACGCAGTCTCCAGCGCACAAGTTGACGCCCAGCAAGCGACGCAAATTCAGCGCCACGCCTTCCGCGCGCAGCGCGGCGATAATCCCGGGCGGCACAATCTCCCGTGGCGGGCACCCGGAGGGGATGGGCCTGCATACTTTCCAACCACAACAGCGAGGACACATCGATGACTGCTGCTACGCATACTCAATGGCTGACACGCGGAATCGCCGCCGTGGCCGCTACTGCGGCCCTCAGCCTTGCACCGGCCGCGCCGGCAGTCGCCGCATCAGCCGCTGAACTCAGCCGGGACGGCAAGCAGGCGTTGCAGAGCCTTTACGCCAAGGTTCCGGCCGCCAAGACGATCGGCGCGAAGGCGAAAGCGGTCCTTGTGTTCCCGAAGGTCACGAAAGCCGGCCTGGGTGTCGGTGGCCAGTATGGCGATGGTGTTTTGCTCAAGGGCGGCAAGGCGGTGGGCTACTACAACACGGCCGGTATTTCGAGCGGCCTGCAGGCTGGGGCCCAGCAATTCGGCTACGCGATGTTCTTCATGAACGACGCCGCGCTGAAGTCGCTCGACACCGCCGCGGGATTCGAAGTCGGTGTCGGCCCGACCGTCGTCGTGATGGATGAAGGCAAGGCCAAGACGACGACCACGACGACGATCAAGGACGACATCTACGCCTTCATCTTCAGCCAGCATGGCCTGATGGCCGGCCTCGGCCTGCAGGGCAACAAGATCACGAAGATCGATGCGAAGTAATCGCCGCGCAGGGCCGGCGGCCCAGTCGCCGGCCCGCTGATCACGCCCGACATTCAAGCCGTCGCCTCGCTCGCTGACTGTTCAGACCCCGCTTCCATCTAGCGCGCGCCAGTCGTCAGGGACGACTGGAGCGGCGGATACCTGCGGCTCTGGCGAACGTCACCACGGCACCGGGCCGTAACATAGGGCCGAAGGCTGCACCTCCGATCCCACGTTTCGTGAGAAACGCAAGCCCGCCAAAGCAAGTCCTTCCACTAAGGCCGAGCCCCGAACGGTCTCCCGCAGTGCTACTCCTGGTGCGCCGCGCTGGGCCTGGCTGCTGGCCGCGTTTGCCGCGGCAGCGCTGCTCGCAGCGCTCGCGTGGCAACTGGTGCGCGCGCCAACTCCGGAGTCCTGCACCCTCTCGCAACGCACCGCCCGCCTCCGCGACTTCGCAGGCAGTGACGCGTGCAAGTCCTGCCATGCGCCGCAATCCGCGGCATGGTCCTCGTCGCAGCACGCGCGCGCGATGCAGCACGCCACCCCTGAGACCGTGCGCGGCGACTTCAACGACGCGAAGTTCACCTACTCAGGGTGTGACGTCGAGCTTCTTCAAGCGCGACGGCCAGTACTTCGTTCGCACCGACGGGCCGGACGGCAAGCTCGCGGACTTCGAGGTCAAGTACACCTTCGGCGTCGAGCCACTGCAGCAGTACTTGGTCGAGCTGCCGGGTGGCCGTCTGCAGGCGCTTGCGGTGACGTGGGATACGCGGCCGAAGAAGACCGGCGGCCAGCGCTGGTTCAGGCAATACCCGGACGAGAAGATCGATTTCCGCGACGAACTGCACTGGACGCGCCGCGCGCAGAACTGGAACTTCATGTGCGCGGACTGCCATTCGACCGCCGTGACCAAGGGCTACGACCCAGGCAGAGACGGCTTCGACACGCACTGGAAGGAAATCTCGGTCGGCTGCGAGTCATGCCACGGCCCGGGTTCGGCGCATGTCGCCTGGACAGCAACAAGTCCACCGATCCGACCATGGGACTGACGGTGCAGTTCGACGAGCGGCGCGGCGTCGCCTGGAGCATCGATCCGGCAACCGGCAATGCAAAACGCAGCCGCGAGCGAACTGCGGAGCGCGAGATCGAGGTCTGTGCCCAGTGCCACGCGCGGCGCGCGCAGATCGCCGAGGGCTATCGGGCCGGCGCGCCCTTCCTCGACCACTATTTGCCGTCGCTGTTGGTGGCGCCGCTTTACTGGGCAGACGGCCAGCAACATGACGAGGTCTTCATCTGGGGCTCGTGGCTGCAAAGCAAGATGCACCGCAAGGGCGTCACCTGCAGCGACTGCCACGATCCGCATTCACAGAAGCTGCGCGCCGACGGCAACGCCGTCTGCGGCCAGTGCCACGCGGCGAGCAAGTACGACGCGAACTCACATCACCACCACCCGGCGAACACGGCCGGTGCGCTGTGTGCCAATTGCCACATGCCACAGACAACCTACATGGTCGTCGACCCGCGTCGCGACCATTCGATGCGCGTGCCGCGGCCCGATCAGTCGGTCGCGTACGGCGTGCCGAACGCCTGCACTCAGTGCCATACGAAGCAGGACGCCCGATGGGCGGCGAACGCCGTTCGCGGCTGGCTCGGGCGCGACGCGCGCGGCTTCCAGACTTTTGCGTCAACGCTTCCATGCGGCGGAGGCCGGACGGCCCGGCGCCAGCGAGTCGCTGGCGACGATCGCCAACGATGTCGCGCAGCCGCCGATCGTGCGCGCATCTGCGCTCGAGCGCATGGCATTGGCCGGCAGCACCGATGCCGCGACGGCCCGGCAGGCCGTGCGCGATGTCCAGCCGCTGCTGCGGCTCGCCGGCGTCCGCTTGGTGGAGAACCTGCCTGCCGCCGAACAGTTGCGTCTTCTCGCTCCGCTCCTATCGGATCCGCTACGCGTGAATCGCATAGAGGCCGCGCGCGCTCTCGCCGGAGCCAAAGACTCGCTCGCCCCCGGCGAACGCGCTGCGTGGCAGTCAGCGGCCGACGAATATGTCGCCACACTCGCTTACACAGCCGATCGACCGGAGGCGCGCACGGCGCTCGGGACTTTCCAGGCGCGGGTCGGACGCTACGAAGAAGCACAGGCCGCCTTCGAGCAGGCGCTGGCGCTCGACCCGGACCACCTGCCGGCCTACCTGAATGCCGCGGACGCACTGCGGCTGCAAGGTCGCGACGCCGATGCGCAGCGCATGCTTGAGCAAGGGCTGGCGCGCGCCCCGAAAAGCGCGCCCTTGCATCATGCATTGGGTTTGTCTCTCGTACGACAGGGCGACTACGCGAAGGCGCTGCGCGAACTCGAACTGGCGGCACGGCTGGCACCCGACGAGGCCCGCTATACGTATGTTTATGCGGTGGCGCTGAACTCGGGCGGGCGGCCGGCCGATGCCATCAAGTTGCTCGAACGCGCCATCGCACGCTGGCCGGACAACCGCGACATGCTCTACGCGCTGGCGACAATGCAACGCGATGCCGGCCAGTCGGACGCCGCACGCCGGACTGTCGCGCAAGCAGCCCAGGCTTTCCCGAACGACCGCGACTTCACCGCGCTCTCACAGCAGTTGCGCTGATTTCGCGGCCCGCCAGGTCAGATTGGGCCGCGACGTGGCCCTTAAAACTCATGTTGCGGGCGCCACAGTCAGCCCGCAAGGTGCTCGCGCGTTGAAGTGCTGGAGCCCGTTACCGCACCGGTGGCGAAGTTCGGGTATTTTTCGCATTTCCGGCGGGCTGCGCCGGCATCTGGAGACTGCACGATGAAGTTGCTGCGGAAGGTCGGAATCTGGCTGCTAGCGCTGATGGTGGCCACAGCCAGCTTGGCGCAGTCCGCGCCGGCGACGAAGGTGTTCAGCAACGAGCAGCTCGACCAGATGCTGGCGCCGATAGCGCTGTATCCGGATTCGCTGCTGGCGCAGGTGCTGATGGCGTCGACGTATCCGACACAGGTGAAGTCCGCCGCGGCATGGTCGAAGGCCAATCCGAAGCAGCAGGGTGACGCTGCGGTCACCGCGGCCGAAAAGGAGGGCTGGGACCCCGCCGTCACGTCGCTGGTGGCGTTCCCGTCGCTGATCCAGCAGATGGCCGAGCACCCGGACGAGGTGCAAAAGATCGGCGATGCCTTCCTCGCGCAGCCGAGCGACGTGATGGACTGCGGTGCAGCGGCTGCGCGCCGCAGCGCAGAAGGCCGGCAACCTGAAGACCAACGAACAGCAGAAGGTGGTGGTCGAGCAGCAGAAGATCATCATCGAGCCGGCGCAGCCGCAGCAGGTCTATGTACCGGCGTACAACCCGGCCGTCGTCTACGGCCCATGGATGTACCCGAGCTACCCGCCGTACTACTGGCCGCCCCCCTACGGGTACTACGGCGGCGCAGTGCTCGCGACCGGCATTGCGTGGGGTGTCGCGATCGGCGTCGGCAGTGCGCTCTGGGGCGGCTGCAACTGGGGCCGCGGCGACGTCAACGTCAATGTCAACAAGTACAACAACGTCAATCGGAACAACCAGATCAGCGGCAGCGGCAACCCCAACTGGCAGCACAACGCCAACAACCGGGAGGGCGCGCCGTACCGCGACCAGGCAAGCCGCGAGAAGTTCGACAACCGCAAGGCCGGTGCAGATGGCCGCCAGGACTTCCGCGGAAAGACCGATGGACGTGACGCCGACCGGGCGCGCGCCGATCAGGCGCTGCGCGACCGCGGTGTTGACACGGGCGCTGCTTCACGCGACCGGGCCGGTGATCGCGCCGGCGACCGCACCGGTGATCGGGCAGGTGACCGAACCGGTGATCGCGCGGGCGACCGCGCCGGTGACCGGGCGGTGATCGCGGCATGGTGGCAACGGGTGGCGGCAGCGTGGGGGACCGCGGCGGCGCCGGCGGCCCGAGCGCGAGCACGCGCGACGTGGATCGTGGCGGGGCGGTTTCGATCGCTCCTCGCCGTCGGCAGGCAACATGGATCGCGGCGGCGGCGGTTTCGACCGCTCCTCGCCCTCAGCTGGCAATCGTGACAGCGCCTTTTCGGGGGCCGGCAACTCCGCCCAGACGCGCCAGTCGTTCGATCGTGGAAGCGCGAGCGCGGGCGCAAGCCGAGGCGGTGGTGCTTCCGCATCGCGTTCATCGGGCGGCGGCGCGTCGCGGGGTGGTGGTGGCGGGGGACGCGGCGGTGGTGGTGGTGGGCGCGGCGGTGGACGGCGCTAGGAGCGATGACGATGAAATCGATCCACTATTCCTTCCCGAGTTCAACCGCGAACCGCATGGGACTGTCGATGAAACTTAAATCCGCTGTTGTCATTGCAGCGCTCACGACCTCGCTGCTGCTGCCGTCGATGGCCTGGGCCCAGAAGGCCTACGCCACGCCCGAGGCCGCCGGCAACGCATTCATTGAAGCCGTTGCCATCAACGACGATGCCGCGCTCAAGGAACTGCTCGGCGCCGACTGGCGGCGCTTCATTCCCGAACGCGTCGACGACGCAACCCGGACCGCGTTCCTCTACGCCTCGTCCAAGGGCCGCAAGATCGTGACCGACGGTCCGGACCGCGCACATCTGGCCGTCGGACCCGATGACTGGACGTTGCCGATTCCGCTGGTGAAGTCGGGCGCGGGCTGGCGCTTTGACGTCAGGGCCGGTGCCGAGGAAATGCGCATCCGGCGCATCGGGCGCAACGAACTCGCAGCGATGCAGGCGCTGCTCGCGTACTACGACGCGCAGAAGGATTACGCGCTGGCGGATCGCAACGGTGACGGCGTCCTTGAATATGCGCAACGCGTTCGCAGCACGCCGGGCAAGCGCGACGGCCTGTTCTGGCCGAACGATCCGGCGAGCCCGCTCGGCCCGCTGTACGGCGACGAGACAAAGGACGGCGTCTACCACGGCTACCGCTTCCACATCCTGAAGGCGCAGGGTCCGGACGCCCGCGGCGGTGCGCGCGACTATGTCGTCAAGGGGCGCATGACGCAGGGTTTCGCCGCGGTGGCCTGGCCCGCGAAGTAGAAGACACCGGCGTCATGACCTTCATCGTCAACCACGATGGCAATGTCTACCAGAAGAACCTGGGCGCGGGCACCGATGCCGCAGCGCGTGCGATCACGCGCTTCAACCCGGACAAGAGCTGGACGCAGGTGCCGGACAGCACGCTGATCGCGAAACCCTGACGCTTCCGCCGCCGCGGCACGTTGTTCACAGACGCGTCGCGGCGTGCTTCGTAGGATGATGGCGGCCGCGCGCAACCGCGCACCCTGCCGCCTGTGCGTTCCTCACCGTCTTCCCTCACCGCGCTGCGCGGCCTCTCTACGGCCCGCGCTAGCTGCTGGCTCATGCTGGCCACGGTGATGCTCGGCAGCGTGGCTTCGATCATGGCATCGACGATCGTCAGCGCCGCCGTGCCGGACATGAGTCACCCCACGCGACGCCGCGCGCACCCCTGAGTGCATGCCTTCGACCGATTCCGCGCACGTGCACCAACGTGATCGGCGACTGATCTACGGCGCCGCGCTGCTGCGTGGACTCGCGGCCGGGGCGATCAGCGTCCTCGCGGCCGTCTACCTCGCGAAGCGCGGCTTCCCGGCGGACGACATCGGCATCGTGCTCAGCGCCGGCATGGCCGGCGTGCTGGCCGGCACGATCTACGGCACCTATGCGGCCGATCGGGTCGGCCGGCGCCTCAGCCTAGTCCTGCTCGCACTGTTGGCAGCGACCGGCGGCATAGCGCTCGCGTGGTTCGACTCACTGGCCACGGTCGCGGCCGCGGCCTTTGTTGGCATGCTGTCCACGCAGGGCGCCGATCGAGGCGCGGCGCAGGCGCTGGAAGTCTCGATCCTACCGGCGACTACACCCGATGCCGAACGTACCCGTGTCTACGCCTGGTACAACGCGCTTGCCGACATCGGCGGCGCCGCCGGTGCCCTGATTGCCGCGCTGCCGGCGTTGCTGCGCGAACGACTCGCGATGTCGGAACTGCGGGCGTATGACGCCACGATCCTGCTCTATGCGGCGTTGCTGGTCGGTGTGGCGGTGCTCTACGCACGCCTGTCGCGCGCCACCGAACCCGCGCGCGTGGGCACGGGCAGGCTGGCCCCCGATCTGCCGCCGAGTGCGCGGCGCAACGTCTGGCGCTTCGCCGGACTGTCAGCGATGGATTCGCTGGGTGGCGGCTTCATCGGTTCGGCGTTGATCGCTTACTACCTGTATGCACGATTCGGCATCGATGAGGGCGCGCTGGCGCTGCTGTTCGCGGCGGCGCGTGTGATGACGGCGCTGTCGCACTTTGCCGCGGCCTGGCTCGCGCGTCGCATCGGGCTGGTCAACACGATGGTGTTCACGCACATTCCATCGAGCCTGCTGCTGTTGACGCTGCCGATCGCACCGACCTTCGGCGTCGCGGCGTTGCTCTTCATCCTGCGCGAAGGGCTGTCGGAGATGGATGTCCCGACCCGGCAGTCGTACCTGATGGCGATCGTGCCGCCGCACGAACGCGCCTGGGCCTCGGGCCTGACCCAGCTCGCGCGTGCGGCCGGCCGCGCGGTTGCCCCGGCATTCGCCGGCGCGGCGATGCACGCCGGCGCACTCTGGCTGCCGCTGGTGGCCGGCGCGACGATCAAGATCGCGTATGACCTGCTGCTGTGGCGCGCCTTCCGGGCGACCAAGCCACCGGAGGAGCTGTGAGCTCGGGCGTTGACCTAGGACAGCAGTGCACTGCAACGGATGCTTGCGCGCCGCGCTCAGCGTCGAATAATCAGCTGCATAGCGGTGACACGGAGCGAGGCTTCGGCCCCGACAGACGATGAAACGACTGCTTCCCCTCGCGATTGCATTGACAGCGGCATTGGCAGCGGCGGCCTCGGTCGCACAGGTGACGCCTTACAAAGTCGAGGGCGACGGCATCCCGAAGCCGCTTACCAGCACGCCGGGCAGCGCGGCGCGCGGCAAGGCGCTGATCTCCGAGCGGGGCGCGGCCAACTGCCTCGAGTGCCACACGATCAAGAAGGACAAGCTGAACGGCGGCACCAAGGGGCCGGCGCTTGACGGTGTAGGTGCCGCCTTGACGACGGCGCCAACTGCGCCTGACCGTGGTCGACTTTTCCAGAGTGAAACCAAGAGTCACGATGCCGAGCTTCCACAAGGACGCCTCGCTGCTGTCCGCGGGCGACGGCAAGCCGACGCTGAGCGCGCAGGAAGTGGAAGACGTCGTCGCGTATCTCGGCACGCTGAAATAGGGCGGCGTTCGGCGCGGGCTGCAGTCCGTGCCGACGGTGTTACCAGCGCAGGACTGCGCGGCCCAGCAGCGCACCCGCCGCGGTGGGGATCAGCATCCCAAGCACATACCAGACCGCGAGAAAAGGCGCCGCAAGTTCCGGGCAATGCAGCAGGTAGACGAGCGTGCCGAGGGCACCGGCGAGTAGCCCCGTGGCCGCGCCGGTCAATCGCAGCCGAGTAGGCGCCAGCGTACGCATTGCCGCCAGCAGCAGCACCAGCGCCGGCGATGCCAGCATCGCGATATTGAACGGGCACGTGTTCCAGCTCGATCCCATCACGAGCGGCATCCTTTCCCCGGGTGCGGCCGCCAACAATGCAGCCGCCGCCAACGCCCAGAGGAGCGCGAAAGGCAACGCGGCGGCCGGCGCGGCGCGGCGCACGGCGATGCCCGGACGGGCCAGCCGCCCGACGAGCACGGCGCTCGCGACCGCCACTGCTGCAACGAAGCCCCATTTGACCCAGAACATCGGCTCCAGCGCATCGGACGCCAGCTCCGGGTTGATGCCGAGCCGCCACAGCATCAGCAGCACGGCCGCCGCGATGCCGAGCAGCGCCGCCACCAGAAACCGGCGCGCGGGCGCACGCGGATCGACCACCTCCGTCTGCCGGGCCAGTGCCGCTATCAGTTCCTCGGTCTTCATCGCTGTTCCGGATACGCGCGGCGCAGCGCCTTGAGCCCGCGATGCACCCCAACCTTGACCGCGGATACGGACAATCCCGTGAGTCGGGCCGTTTCCTCGACCGACAGTCCCTCGATCTTCACGCACTCGATCGGCAGCCGCTGCTTGTCCGGCAGCCGGGCCAGCAGGACACGCAGGTCCCGCCTCGCTTCCTGCGCGCGCGGCTCCGACGCGGAACCGAGTTCTTCGAGATCCTCGTCAAATGGGTCGTGCAGTGCTTCACGCCCGGCGCGGCCACGCAACAGATCGATCAGCTTGTAGCGGGCGATCGCATACATCCACGGCGTCACCGGTTGCGACGGATCATAGGTATGGCGCTTGTTGTGCACGGCCAGTAACGTTTCCTGCACCAGATCCTCGATGTCGTCCGGGAGTTGTGCCAGGCGGCGACGGAAGAATGGACGCAAAATCGCCGTCGTCTCGCGCAAGAACCCGGCATACGCCGCTGCATCGCCGCGCTGCCCCGCGACCATCAGGTCGCGCAGGCGGCCCTCCCGGACCTGAAGCGCCGGATTCACGTGAGCCTGTCCATTGGTTCGCTGGCAAACACGGCGCGGTTACAGATCCCAGGAAAAATATTTCTGCCGCGGAATGTAACGCGGCGCTGTCGCCGAACGAATAAGCAGGCAGGCCGCCGCAGCATCGCGGCAGCCGTTTCCCTACCCAACAGGAGATTCCCGCATGAAACAGACTCTTGCCATCACCGCTATGGCGTTCGCCGCGATCACTTCGGGCGCCGCCCTGGCCCAGGACGCGGCCATGAAGGCCGCCGCAGAGAAGCAAATGGCCACCGGGAAAATGGAGAAATGTTACGGCGTGTCCATGGCCGGAAAGAATGACTGCGCGGCAGGACCGGGAACCACCTGTGCCGGTACGGCAAAGACCGATTACCAGGGCAACGCCTGGAAACTGGTCGCGAAGGGCACGTGCACGACGATCAAGACCCCGAAGGGCATGGGCTCGCTCGAACCAGCCAAGAGCTGACCGTACAACAACTGCCGCGGCCCGGGCCGATCGCTCTCTCCTGGAACGGTGCGGATCGCATTCCATGTCCGGGCCGCGGCACCGAACCAACCCATTCACGATATGTTATCACTGACCGCCGGGCTGGGGCTCAAGCCGCAGCATTTCGACGACGCGCTCGCCTGTCGCGCCGCCGGTCTGTGGTTCGAAGTCCATCCCGGAGAACTACATGGTCGCCGGCGGTCCTCGTCTCGCATGGCTCGACGCGATTCGTGAACGGCACCCGCTCTCGCTGCACGGCGTCGCCATGTCGCTCGCCGCCGACAGCTGCCCCCGATGCGAGCATCTCGAGCGGCTGGCTGCGCTGGTCGATCGATTCGCGCCGGCGCGGGTGTCCGAACACCTGGCATGGAGTGCGTGGGGCGGCGTCTATCGACCCGACCTGCTTGCCGGTGCCCCGCACGAGGCAGGCGCTGCATCGCGTCGTCGGCAACATCGCGATGTCCAGGACCGCCTGCGCCGGCCGATCGCGTTGGAAAATCCCTCGCACTACCTGGCGTTCGAAGAGCACGAGTTCGACGAGCTCGATTTTCTGGTTGAAATTGCGCGCCGCAGCGGCTGCACGCTGCTGCTCGACGTCAACAACGTCCACGTCAGCGCGAACAACCTCGGCTATCGCGCCGAGGCCGTGATCGATGCTGTACCGGCCGACCTGATCACGGAAGTGCATCTGGCTGGGCACAGTGCCGATCCGTCGCTAGGCACTCAGCTGCTGATCGACAGCCATGACGCGCCGATCGCGCCAGAGGTGTGGTCGCTCTACGCGCGGCTGATCCGCCGCATCGGCCCGCGACCGACGTTGATCGAGCGCGACGAGCACGTGCCGGCTTTCGCGGAACTGCTGGCCGAGCGCGACCACGCGCACGCACTTGATGGCAGACACCCTCGCCGAGGCGGCGTGATGCAGCTCGCCGACTATCAGGACGACTTCGCACAGGCGTTGCTCGCCGACGATCCGTGTTCCGCGTCACCCGCGCTGGCGCACCTCGTCACGCAGCCCGGCTTCGCGATCTATCGCAACACGGTGCTCAAGGGCTGCATCGATGCGCTGCAGGCGAACTTCCCAGCGGTCGCGCGCCTGGTCGGCGACGAGTGGTTCCGCGCCGCTGCCGCGGTCTATGCGCGCCGCGAACTGCCCTCGGCGCCGATACTGCTGAGCTACGGTCGCACGTTCCCGGAATTTCTTGCAGGATTCGAGCCGGCCGACGGAGCTTCCCTACCTTGCCGACGTTGCACGCGTCGACCGACTCTGGAGCGAGGCGCATGTCGCAGCGACGACGATGCGCTCGATCCGGCCGCTCTGACGCGCCTGGCGCCCAGGACATGAGACGCCACGCTCTGCGACCCCATGCGGCCGCACGCTGGGCGCTGGTGCGACGAGCACCCCATTTACACACTGTGGAGCCGCAATCGAGAGTGCGACCGGAGATTCCGGCGCGGAGATCGACTGGCGCGGCGAAGGTATTCTGCTGACACGCCCGCACGGCGCAGTGAACGATCAGTCACTATCACGCGAAGGTGCTGCGTTCCTTGCGGCCTGCGCCGACGGCCGGAGTCTCGAGGCGCCGTCACCGCCGTCCTCGATGTCAACCCAAGCGAGGTCGATCTGGCCTCGCTGATCAACCAGTTGCTGCAAGCCGGCGCATTCGCCCGACTGCAGGCCATTCGCCTCTAAGGATGCTTGACGATGATGCACTCCACGCTCTCCGCAGCCGCCGCCCCGCAGGGCGCGCGCGCGCTCTACAACCGCGCCGCTGGCATTCTCACGACTCTGATAGGTCACGACCTGCTCGCGCTGGCGGCGCGCTTCGGCATCGCCGCCGTGTTCTGGCTGTCGGGCCGCACCAAGGTCGAGGGCTGGCTGAACGTCAGCGACAGCGCCGTGGCGCTGTTTGCCGACGAGTACCAGCTGCCGCTGCTGCTCGCCGATCACTCGGCGCGCATCTGGCGGCGTATGCCGAGCATGCCTTCCCGATCCTGCTGGTGCTGGGCCTGTTCACGCGTGCCTCGGCACTCGCGCTGCTCGGCATGACCGCAGTCATCCAGGTCTTCGTCTACCCGGATGCCTGGCCGACGCACCTGGTCTGGGCGACGGCGTTGCTGTACCTCGCCGGCCGCGGCGGCGGACGCCTATCGCTCGATGCCCGGCTCGGGCTCAGTTGAGATGCCGCGGTTCGAGAACGAGGCACCGCGATGATGTTGGCCGCACTGACATTCGGAGCAGTCGCCATGGCTGTGGGAGGCTCCGAGGCACCGAAGTCTTGCAGCGCCACCAGCGCTGCCCGCCAGGCCGTACTGGTCGAGCTCTATACCTCGCAAGGGTGCTCGAGTTGTCCCCCTGCGGATCGCTGGCTCACGCAGCTTGACGCACACTATTCGCGCGACCGCGTCGTGCCGATCGCATTGCACGTGAACTACTGGGACTACATCGGATGGAAGGACCCGTATGCGCGCAGCGAATTCACGTCTCGCCAACGCTCGCTCGCGGCGACCAGCGGCTCCCGGTCCGTCTACACGCCGGGGGTTTTTGTGCAGGGACAGGAATTTTCGCAGTGGTCCGGGCGCACGGCGTTCGACGACGCGGTCCGCGTCGTCACGACAACGCCCGCCGCCGTGCGCATCACACTGAATGCAGCGGCCACAAATGCCGACGTGCAGGTAAATGCCAGCGCGGTCGCCCTGTCGAGCGCACGCGAGCCGCGCCTCTATCTCGCGTTGGTCGAAAGCGGACTGGCGACAAGCGTTCGAGCGGGTGAAAACCGCGGCGAGACGCTGCACAACGACCGCGTGGTGCGCGCGTGGAGCGGACCGCTCGCGCTGATGCCTGGCGCGGTGAATTGGCAGCTGCCGGCCAACGCCGACCGGGCACGCTATTCGATCGTGGGCTTCGTCGAGGACTCGGGCGGGCGCGTGCTGCAAGCGGTGGATCTGCCGTTGCGCGGCTGCTAGGCGCCGTTAAGTCGCGTCGAGTTGATCCGCGCCCACCGCCGGCGTGGCACGATGCGCACATTCCGATTTCAGGCACAGGCTGCGCATGCGTCGCCGCGAGTTCGCGTTCGGAATTTCGCTGATTGCACTGGCTGAAGTCTGCCGGGCGCAGACCACCACGCAGTCGCTGCGCTACGACGGAAGGCTCTTCGACGGCCACCTGCATCTGAACTGGGAAAATGGGTTCCGCCTCCCGGTGGACGAGGTGTTCGCGCTGATGCGCGAAAATGGCGTCACAACGATCCTCGCGACCAGTCGCCCCAACGACGGCACACATGCGCTGGTCGAAGCCGGGACCAAGGGCGTGCGGGTCGTGCCATTTTTGCGACCCTACCGCGTGCGCAGCGACGTACAGACCTGGTCCACCGACTCCACGGTGCTGACGCTGCTCGAAGAAGAATTCAAGCGCGGCTACTACGTCGGATTGGGCGAGTTCCACCTGAGCGGCGAGGCCGCCGCAAGCGACGTCGTCCGGCGCACCGTGGACTTCGCGCGCCGGCATGGCCTGTGGCTGCACGCGCATGTCGACGATGCCGCACTCGAACTCCTGTATCGGCACGATCCAAGCGCGAAGATCATCTGGGCGCACACGGGCTTTTCCACGCCGCCCGAGAAGGTTGGGGCGTACCTGCGCACGCATGCGATGCTGGTGTGCGAGCTGTCGTACCGCTCTGGCATCACCGGTGACGGTGGCCGAATGACGCCCGAGTGGCGCGGCCTCTTCGAAACCTTTCCGGACCGCTTCGTCATTGGCTCGGACACCTGGATCCCGCAGCGCTGGCAGGTTTACGGCGAACTGATGGAAGGCTATCGCGCGTGGCTCGGGCAATTGCCGCGCGCCGTGGCCGACCGCATCGCGCACGGCAACGGCGAGCGCCTGTTTCCGAAGCGCTGAGTTCCGTCCGACGCGCGAGCGGGTTCAGCTGCGGCCGTAGAGGGTCACGACGCAGGCACCGCCCAGCCCAAGATTGTGCTGCAACCCGACGCGCGCGCCTTCGACCTGGCGCGCCTCGGCGGCGCCGCGCAACTGCTGCGTGAGTTCGTAGCACTGCGCGAGCCCGGTGGCCCCCAGGGGATGGCCCTTGGACAGCAGCCCCCCAGAGGGATTGGTCACGACTGCGCCGCCGTAGGTGTTGTCGCCCGCGGCGACAAACCGGGCGGCCTGGCCGGGCGCACAGAAGCCGAGCGCCTCGTAGCTGATCAGTTCATTCTGTGCGAAACAGTCGTGCAGTTCGCAGACGTCGACGTCGTCCGGCCCGATGCCGGCCTGCTCGTAGACCGCGTCGGCGGCCGCCTTCGCCATGTCGGCGCCGACCAGGCTGATCATCGATCGCCCGAACGTGCTCGCGGTATCCGTGGTCATCGCCTGCCCCAGAATGCGCACGGTGGTGTCGATGCCGCGGCGGCGCGCATAGTCTGCGGAGACCAGCAGCGCCGCTGCCGCGCCGCAGGTCGGCGGGCATGCCATCAGCCGCGTCATCACGCCGGGCCAGACCTGCACATCACCGAGCACCTGATCAGGGGTGACCACCTTACGGAACAGCGCGAGGGGATTCTTCTCCGCGTGCCGGCTCGCCTTGGCGCGGATTTGCGCGAACGCCTCGAGCGGTGTGCCGTAGCGCTGCATATGCTCGCGTCCGGCCCCGCCGAAGTAGCGCAACGCCAGCGGAATCTGCGAGTCTCGCCCACCAACTCCTCGGCAAGGGCTTCAAAGCGATCGAAGGGCGTAGGCCGGTCGGTGAAGACGGCGCCGAGCGCGCCCGGCTTCATCTGCTCGAATCCCAACGCGAGCACGCAGTCGGCGCCGGCGAAAATGGCTTGCCGCGCGAGGAAGAGTGCGGTGGAGCCGGTCGAGCAGTTGTTGTTGACGTTGACGATCGGAACGCCGGTCAGGCCGACTTCGTACAGTGCGCGCTGGCCGGCAGTCGAGTCGCCGTAGACATAGCCGACATACGCCTGCTGCACTTCGCTGTAGTCAACGCCCGCATCGGCCAGCGCCTGCCGCGCGGCCTGCGCGCCCATCTCGTAGTACGGCGGGTGATCCCCGGGCTTGCGAAACGGGATCATGCCGACTCCGCCAACGACGATGCTTTCGGACATGTCCGCTCCCTGAGCGCGACGCTACCTTACAGCGAGCGCGCGATGATTTCTTTCATGATTTCGTTGGTACCGCCGTAGATCGGCTGCACGCGGGCGTCGACGTACATGCGCGCGATCGGGTACTCGAGCATGTAACCATAGCCGCCGAAGATCTGCACGCACTCGTCGACGACCTTGCATTGCAGGTCGGTCAGGTACCACTTGGCCATCGAGGCAGTGGCGGTATCCAGCGTGCCGTCCATCACCTGCTGGATGCAGCGGTCGACAAAAGTGCGCGCGACCACTGCCAGCGTCTTGATCTCCGCGAGCTTGAAGCGCGTGTTCTGCATCTCGATCAGCTTCTGCCCGAAAGCGCTGCGCTCGCGCGCGTACTCGAGCGTCAACCGCAGCGCACGCTCGATCGCCGCCACCGCACCGATCGCCACCAGGGTGCGCTCGTACGGCAGCTCCGACATCAACTGCGCGAAGCCCTTGCCTTCGGCGCCGCCGAGCACGGCCGAGGCCGGCACACTCACGTCGTCGAAGTAGAGCTCGCAGGTGTCCTGTCCCTTCTGGCCGACTTTGTCGAGGATGCGTCCGACGCGGAAGCCCTCGACGGTCCGCGTCTCGACCAGCAGCAGCGAGATGCCACGCGCGCCAGCCGCCGCGTCCGTCTTGGCGACGACGACGATCAGGTCGGCGAGGTAGCCATTTGAAATGAAGGTCTTCGAGCCGTTGAGTACGTAGCCGTCGCCCTTACGCACCGCACGCGTGCGGATGCCCTGCAGGTCGGATCCGGCCGCAGGCTCCGACATCGCGATCGCGCCGACCATCGCACCGCTCGCGAGCTGTGGCAGGTACTTGCGCTTCTGGTCCTCGGTGCCATGGTTCAGCAGGTAGTGCGCGACGATGACGTGCACGTGCACGCCGAACGACGTGTCCCCTGCGGCGGCGAGCTCGTCGAACAGCGCCGCCATGTGCGCAAAGTTGCCGCCCGCGCCGCCGTACTCCTCGGGAATGTCGGCGCACAACACGCCGAGCTCACCGGCCTTGCTCCACAGCGCGCGGTCGACATGCTGCTGCTTGGAGAAGCGCTCCTGGTTCGGAACGATCTCGGTCTCGACGAAGCGGCGCAGGGTGTCGCGATAGACGTCGAGATCCGGCGACATCCAGGGAGAAACATAGGTCGTCATGGCGGGCTATCTCTTGAAGTCGACAACTGATTCAAGCTAGCACGTCTGCGCGACGCATCGCGGCGGCCAGGTTGCGCCGGACTAGAACGTCGCCTCGAAATCGAAGCGCAGAACCTCCGGCCTACGGCGAATCCCCGCGCCCTCCGCTGCAAGTGGCATCGCCCTGCTTCTCGAGCGTGCCGACGCGGACGCCCAGGAGGCGGATGCGCCGTGTCAGGTCGACGCGCTTCAGGCATTCGCCGGCGGCACGCCGGATCGCCTGGGGATCGCTGACCGGCTCAGGCAACGTCTGGTCGCGCGTCACCGTGCTGAAGTCCTCGAAGCGCAGCTTGATGCCGACGGTGCGTCCGGCGTAACGCTTGCGCGCCAGGTCGGCTGCGACCTGCGCGGCGAGCGCCGTGAAGACGCGCGACAGCTGGGCCTTGTCTCGCACTGAGTGGAGGTCGCGCTCGAACGTAGTCTCGCGACTGATCGACTTCGGCTCGCTGACAGTCACTACCGGCCGCTCGTCGATGCCGCGCGCGGCATCCGAGCAGCCAGCGCCCGTAGCTCGCACCGAAGTTCTGTGTCAGCCACGTGCGATCAGCCTGCGCGAGTTCTCCGATCGCCGCGATGCCGAGCCGCGCCAGCTTTGCGGCCGACTTCGGTCCGACGCCGTTCAGGCGCCGCACCGAAAGCGGCGCCAGGCGCGTCGCCACGTCACGCTCGGTCGACGACCGTCAGGCCGTCGGGCTTGTCGAGTTCGGAGGCGATCTTCGCGATCAGCTTGTTTGGCGCGATCCCGACTGAGCAGCTGAGCCCGGTCGCCTCCGTCACGGCCTGCTTCAGTTCTGCCGCTACTTCGCGCGCACACCACCAGACGTTGCGCTCGGCATCGTCGGGATCGACCTCCTCGTCGGTCGGCAAGCGCGCAAAGACGACGTCGGTGAGGTCGATGTAGATTTCGTCGATGCCCCGGTCCTCGACCTGCGGCGCGCGTGCGCGTACCGCCGCTTTGAACAGTCGCGAGTACTTCCGATACTCGTCGAAGTCCACCGGCAGCAGTACCGCATCGGGCGCCTTGGCCGCCGCCTTCATCATGCCCATCGCCGAGTTGACGCCGAGCGCGCGCGCCTCATAGGTCGCCGTCGTGATGACGCCGCGGCCAGCATAGCCGCGCAGCGTCGAGAAGCGGCGCCGCCGCTCACCGCTCGCCGCATCGGTTTCCCACTGGGGCTGGTGCTCGCGCCCGCCTCCGATGACCACCGGCCGGCCGCGCAGTTCGGGATAGCGCAGCAGTTCGACCGACGCATAGAACGCATCCATGTCGAGGTGGGCGATGACGCGGGTTGGATTCATGGTCTGCGGGCAAGCCTAGCGTTTATCCTGCTGCATCGCTGCTTTGCAGGTACGCGCATGGACTCCACTCCGGTTGCCGACAAGCTCCAGCCCGGCGAGCGCGCCGGCGAGTCGTCCGAGGCCCAGCGCTTCGGCATTCCTGCCGACGGTTGGCGGCGGCGCCTGTTCGTAATCATCTTCGAATCCGACACGCGCGCCGGCAGGCTGTTCGACATCGTGCTGCTATGGGCGATCGTCGCCAGCGTCGTCGTCGTCATGCTCGACAGCGTCGCTGGCCTGGAGGCACGCTATGGGACGCTGTTCAATGTCCTCGAGTGGGGCTTCACGCTGTTCTTCACGGTCGAGTACGGCGTTCGGCTGTGGTGCGTCGAGCGCCCGCTCCGTTACGCGCGCAGCTTCTTCGGCATCGTCGACCTGCTTTCGGTAATGCCGACCTACCTGGCGCTGTTCTTCCCGCCCTTGCACGCACTGATCGACATCCGCCTGCTGCGCCTGCTGCGGGTCTTCCGGATTCTCAAACTCACCGAATACATCCAGGAGTACCGCCGCCTGGGCGGAGCGCTGTACGCAAGCCGGCGCAAGATCTTTGTCTTCGTCGGCACCGTGTTCATGCTGGTCGTCCTCATCGGGACGCTGATGTACCTGATCGAAGGGCCGGAAAACGGCTTCACCAGCATTCCGATCGCCGTCTACTGGGCTATCACGACCGTGACCACCGTCGGATTCGGTGATATCACGCCGAAGACCGATCTCGGCCGCGCCCTTGCCAGCCTCAGCATGCTGCTGGGCTGGGGCATCCTGGCCGTGCCGACCGGCATCGTCACTGCCGAAATGACGAGCCAGCGCCAGCGCGAACAGGACCGCGTCCGGCGCTGCCCGGGCTGCGGCAGCGCCGACCACACGGACCGAGCACGTTACTGCCAGGCCTGCGGTGCGGCACTGGCGCCTGCAGTGACACCGGACGTCGTCGCACCTCCGCGCTGATCCATTGGCCTTGACGGAAAGCGAGCCCCCCGACAGATAATCCGCTCCTGCGCATAAGTACGCCGCCGAGGTGAGCGCACTTCCCGACTCGCGTCTGCGTTGCGCCCCCGGAGCGCACACAGGAGGCCCTTCATGAACCCTGCCCGCACCGTCGCAGAATGGGTGGCCGACTTTCTCGTCGCCCGCGGCGTCGACCGCATCTTTGGGCTGCAGGGCGGCCACATCCAGCCGATCTGGGATCACCTTGCGCGCAAAGGCGTGCGCATCATCGATGTGCGCGACGAAGGCGCGGCGGTGCACATGGCGCATGCCCATGCGGTGCTGAGCGGCGGCCTCGGCGTCGCCTCGGTCACCGCCGGGCCGGGCGTCACGAACTGCGTGACGGCGATGGCCAACGCCCAGCTCGAGCGCGTGCCCGTGCTGCTGATCGGCGGCTGTGCGCCGGTGCCGCAGGACGACCTCGGCCCGCTGCAGGGCATCGATCACGTTGCCATCATGCGGCCGGTCACCCGCAGCGCACGCACGCTGCGCGTCGCCGGCAACCTGCTGCGCGACCTCGACAAGGCGGTCGTCGACCGCGCTTGGCGACGGCAATCGCTCCGGGTCCGGTGTACGTCGAGATCCCGACCGATGTGCTGCGGCAGACGGTGCCGCCGGCCGTCGCCCTGCCGGAATACCTCGCGCCGCGAAAGCCGCGCCGCATCCCGCCCGATCCGGCTCAGGTCGCGCAGGCCGCCGCGCTGATTGCGCGATGCGCGCCGGCCGCTCGTGCTCACTGGCCGCGGCGCGCAGGGCGCGGCGCCGAACTGGTCGAACTTCCTCGATGCCTCGGGCGCGGTCTACCTCGACACGCAGGAGAGTCGCGGGCTCGTCCGGCCGCGCACCCGGCGATGGTCGGCGCGATGCGTGCGCGCGCGATGCAGGAGGCCGATCTTGCGATCGTCATCGGCCGCAAGCTCGACTACCAGACCGGCTACGGCTCGCCGGCGGTCTGGCCGAATGCGCGCTTCCTGCGCATCGGCGACAACGCCGAAGAGCTGCGCGAGAACCGGCGCGGCGAAGTCGAACTGCTACGCCCACCCCGCGCGCGCGCTCGCGGCGCTGCGCAAGCGCCTTCCGGCGCGCCGCCGGCGCTCGACACGGCGTGGTGCGAGGCGCTGCGCAGCCGAGCATCTGCAGCGCGCGCAGAAGTACGCCGAGGCGCTGGCCGCAGCGCCGGCCGGCAAGGATGGGCGCATGCACCCGAACCGCATCTTCGCGGCGCTGCGCGAGGTGCTGCGGCCCGATGCGATCACCGTCGCCGACGGCGGCGACCTCCTGAGTTTTGCGCGCATGGGGCTGGAGTCGAGCACTTACCTCGACGCCGGCGCCTTCGGCTGCCTGGGCGTCGGCACACCCTACGGCATCGCAGCCGCGCTGCTGCACCCGGAGCGCCAGGTGGTGGTCGTCACCGGCGACGGCGCGTTCGGCATCAACGCGATGGAGATCGATTCCGCGCAGCGTCATGGCGCCAAGGTCGTGTTCATCGTCTCGAACAACGCCGCCTGGAACATCGAGCGGCTCGACCAGGAGATGAACTACGGCGGCCGCGTGGTCGGCACCACGCTCGCCTGGAGCGACTACGCGGCGATGGCGCGCGCGTTCGGCCTGCACGGCGAGCGCGTGACCGATCCGGCCCGGCTCGCCGGCGCGATCCGGGAGGCGTTCGACAAAGCTCCGGCGCTGATCGACGTCGTCGTGACCCGCGATGCGCTGAGCTCGGACGCCGGCAAGGGGCTCGGCTGGGTGCCGCGACCACCAGGCGCTGACCGCCTGGGACGACGCCGAACGGGCGAGGCGGACATGAGCGGCGTGCTCACTGTCGGCCAGATCGTTGCGGCGCACGCGCGACTCAGCCGGACAAGATCGGCGCGCGCGATTCGCGGCGCGCACTGACCTTCGCCCAATGGAACGAGCGCAGCAACCGGCCTCGCCAATGCGCTGCTCGGCCTCGGCCTCGCCAAGGGCGACCGCGTCGCGCTGCTGGCCTACAACTGCGTCGAGTGGCTTGAGATTGTATGTCGCGCTGGCGCAAGGCGGGACTGGTCGCCGTGCCGATCAATTTCCGGCTGACGGCCCCGGAGATCGAGTACATCGTGACGAACTGCGAGGCGCGCGCGATCGTCGTGCAGGACGCGCTGGTGAAAGCGTCGAACCGTTGCGCGCGTATCTGCCGCGATCGCGCACGGAGGCGTGGATCCACTTGGGCGAGCAGCGCACGCCGCGCGGCTGGCGCGGCTACGAGGCGCTGATGCGCGCCGGTTCGGCGCGCGCCCGCGCGGTCCGGTCACGCCGCCCGACACCTGGGCGCTGATGTACACCTCGGGCACCACCGGCCGGCCGAAGGGCGCGATCCGCAACCACCAGGGCAGCGCGCTGATCTCGCTGGTCACCGCGCTCGACATGGAGCTGACGCGCACGACACGGCGCTGCTGGTGATGCCGATGTGCCATGCCAACTCGCTGTACTTCAGCTTCACCTTCACCTATCCTCGGCGCGACCTGCGTCGTCGACGACCGCCACAGCTTCGACCCCGAGGCGCTGCTGCACTCGATGGCGCAGCAGCACGTCACCTTCACCTCGCTGGTGCCGACCCACTACATCATGATGCTCGGCCTGCCGGCGGAGACTGAAGGCGCGCCATGACGTGTCGCGCGATGCGCAAGCTGATGATCTCGTCGGCGCCGGCGCGACGCGACACCAAGCTCGCGATCCTCGAGCACTTCCGCAACTCGCAGCTCTACGAGCTGTACGGCTCGACCGAGGCCGGCTGGGTCACGCTGCTGCGGCCGGACGAGCAGTTGACGCACCTCGGATCGGTCGGGCGCGAATGGACCGGTTCGGGGCCGGTCCGGCTGCTCGACCCCGATGGCAGCGAGGTGCCGGACGGCGAGGTTGGTGAACTGAATTCGCGCACGCCATATGCGTTCGACGGCTACTGGAAGAACCCCGAAAAGACCGCCGAGGCGTTGCGCGCCGACGGCTACTGCAGCGTCGGCGACCTCGCGCTGCGCGATGCGGCCGGCTACATCCACCTGGTCGACCGCAAGAGCAACATGATCATCAGCGGCGGCGAGAACGTCTACCCGTCGCGAGGTCGAGGAGGTCGTCGGCAAGTGCCCCGGCGTCAAGGATGTCGCGGTGATCGGCGTGCCGCACGAAAAATGGGGCGAGGCCGTCCACGCGGTGATCGTCGCGCACGCGGGCGCGACACTGACCGAAGCGCAGGTGATCGACTGGTGCCGCGACCGCATCGCCGGCTACAAGCGCCCGCGCTCGGTCGTCGTTCATCCGCGAAGACGAGATGCCGCGTACCGCCACCGGCAAGATCCTGCACCGCCGGCTGCGCGAGCGCTTTACGCGCTAGCCGCCGGCCACGGCCGCACCCACGGCGCGCCGGCGATTCAATCGTCAAAGCTGTTCGATCGCCGGCCCCTTGGCTCCGCCCAGCCAGGCCTTCGCATAGGCACGCTGCGCCGCCTTCTCTCCCGCTGCATCGCCCTTCCGCTTGTATGTCTCGGCGAGTCCGGCGAGTGCCCAGCCGTTATTGCGCACGCGCGCCGAGCGACTCGCGAAATGCCTTTTCCGCTTCGTCCAGCTTGCCCTGGCGCAGCCGCACCGCGCCGAGCGATTGGCGCACCGGGTAGTACCAGTACGGCGGCTCGGTATAGGTCAATTGTGTCCTCGATGAAGACGGCGTCCTCGTACGCGCGCGCGGCACCTTCGAGGTCACCCTTGGCGTCGGCCATCCGGCCGCTGGCCACCAGTCGCGCGGTCTGCACGATCTCCTTCGCCGGGATGCCCGATTCCTCGAACGGCTTGTAGTCGGCGTCCTTCTCGATCGCGCGCGAGCGCGTCGATTTCCCTCTGCGCCGACGCAAAGTCCTTCTTCTGCGCGAACGCCAACCGCGCGCGCATAGTGATACATCGTTTCGACCAGGACGAGGCCCGGTGCCGGCGCGGGCAGCGCGAGGATCGTGTCCGGCGGGCTGAACTGCGCATGCGTCGTATACGGCGCGGCCTTCACCGGCTGCAAGATCGCGAACTGCGCCACGACTTCCGGCGCCAGCGAGGCATCGAGCTTCTGCGCTGCCGCGATCGCGGCCTTGCCGTCCCCGCCCATCTGCGCCGAGACCATCAGGAAATGGATGTTGTGCGGGTAGTACGCGGCCCGGTAGAGCGGGTCCGAGGGTGACGAGGCGAAATAGCGTTCATCGACGGCCATTGCGCGCTTGTTGGTCTCGAGCGATTCGCGGTACTGGCCGACGCGGTAGTAGATGTGCGCCGGCATGTGCACGATGTGTCCGGCGCCCGGCATCAGCGCGCCGAGCCGGTTGCGTACGGCAGCGCCCGTTCCGGCGTCGTCGAGGCCTCGACCGCGTGGATGTACAGGTGGATCGCGCCCGGATGGTTCGGGCTGCGCTTGAGCACGGTTTCCAGTACCGAGACGATCTCCGCCCCATGGCCCTTGGGCTTCGTGCCGCCTGCCTCCCAGTAGTCCCATGGCTGCGTGTCCATCATCGCTTCGACGTACAGCACCTGGACCGTGTTCTCCGCGGGGTAGCTCGCAGCGACTTGCTTCATCGCCTCGGCGTACGCCGCGTCGAGCTCGGCGCGCTCGGCCTTCGGGTCCGCCGAATAGCGCTTCGCCAGGGCGTCGATGAGGGCGCGGTCGCGCGGCGGTGCGGACGATGCGAGTTCGACCGCCTTCGCGAGCGCGGCGAGCGCCGGGGCGTTCGCCTCCGGCATCATCGGCACGTTGATGTTGGGTCCGAACGCCAGCGACTCGCCCCAGTAGCACAGCGCGCAGCGCGGATCGAGCTTCTGGGCTTCGCGGAACGCGCGGATCGCCTCCGCATGGTTGAACCCGAACATCAGTCGCACGCCCTGGTCGAACCACGCCTGCGCCAGCGCATTGTTCGTGCCGGCCTTCAGCGTGACGGTGCCCAGGTTCTTGTACAGCACCGGCGTGTCGGCAAGTGCCGGTTTCGCGGGCACCGGTTGGAAGGGTGCCGTTTCGGCTGCTGCAAGCACCAGTTTTCGGAACAGGGCCGGGGGCCCCGCAGTGCCCGGCACACAGGTGGCAGCGTCGTCGAGCAGTGGATCAAAACTCGCGTCACCACCCACGCTGGACGAAGGCGGCAGGGCGATCGCGCAGGCCGCGGCGACGGCGAGCGCAAGACGAAGGCGTTTGGGTGTCATGACGGCTCCTACGGGGCGCACCGGCACGCAAGGCGCCGCTTCCGCGATGTTTGTGAACGAGCAAAGTCGGCACCGCGATCACGACGAAGCGCTGCCTGCAGCAGTAAAGGCCGAAATCTGGTCGCGCGCGCGAGCAGTGTCAAGCGGCATGGCCACCTTTTCGAGACGTGCGGCGGGCCCGCGCGGGACGTTTTTCGGCGAATTCCGGCGCGGCCGACCACTGCCGCGATTGGCGGGCGGCCAGCAACGCCGTAACCTTGAAGCTATAACGTACAAGACGGCAGCGCCCGCCCGTCGCACCGGCGAGGGCGGCGCGCACCCAGAGGAGACCGCTATGTCAGAAAACCTGCGCGACGCAGCGCTCGAGTATCACCGCCAGCCCACCCACGGCAAGATCTCGGTGGTGCCTACCAAGGCCATGGTGACGCAGCGCGACCTCTCACTTGCGTATTCACCGGGCGTGGCCGAGGCGTGCAACGAAATCGTTCGCGACCCGCGTGAGGCTCACACGCTGACGGCGCGCGGCAACCTGGTCGGCGTGGTGACCAACGGCACCGCGGTGCTGGGCCTGGGAAATATCGGTCCGCTCGCCGGCAAACCGGTGATGGAAGGCAAGGGGTGTCTCTTCAAGAAGTTCGCCGGCATCGACGTCTTCGACATCGAACTCAACGAGCACGATCCGGACAAGCTGGTCGACATCATCGCCGCGCTCGAGCCGACCTTTGGCGGCATCAATCTCGAGGACATCAAGGCGCCCGAGTGCTTCTACATCGAGCGCAAGCTGAGGGACCGGCTGAAGATCCCGGTGTTCCACGACGACCAGCACGGCACCGCGATCGTCGCCGCCGCCGCGGTGCTGAACGGGCTGCGCTTTGTCGGCAAGGACATCGCCAAGGCGAAATTGGTGTGTTCCGGGGCCGGAGCCGCGGCGATCGCCTGCCTCGACCTGCTGGTGAGCCTCGGCCTGCGGCGCGAGAACATATTGGTCGCCGACAGCAAGGGGGTGGTGCAAGCAGGCCGCGCCGGACTCGACGAAAGCAAGGCGCGCTACGCGCGTGAGACGAAAGCACGCACACTCGCAGATGCACTGCCCGGTGCGGACATCTTCTTGGGTCTGTCTGGCCCCGGCGTACTGACGGGGAGATGGTCAAGGCGATGGGCAAGCAACCGATCATCCTGGCGATGGCCAATCCGACGCCGGAGATCATGCCGGAGGAAGCGAAGGCCGCCCGTCCCGACGCCATCATCGGCACCGGTCGCTCCGATTATCCGAATCAGGTCAACAACGTCCTGTGCTTTCCATTCATCTTCCGCGGCGCGCTCGACGTCGGCGCCACGACGATCAACGAGGCGATGAAACTCGCCACGGTGCACGCTCTGGCGAACCTGACGCATGCCGAGATTCCGGACGAAGTGGCCAGCGCCTACGGCGCCGAGGGATTGAAGTTCGGTTCCGAGTACCTGATCCCGAAGCCGTTCGACCCGCGGCTGATCGAGCGCATCGCGCCGGCCGTCGCGCAGGCGGCCATGGAAAGCGGTGTCGCCACGCGCCCCATCAAGGACCTCGACGCCTACCGGGCGCAACTTCGACGCTTCGTCTACCAGTCCGGCAGCACGATGGAGCCCGTGTTTGCCGCGGCGAAGAAGTCCCCCAAGCGGCTGATCTACGCCGAAGGCGAGGAGGAACGAGTGCTGCGCGCCGCGCAGGTGGTGGTCGACGAAGGCATCGCGCGGCCGATCCTGATCGGCCGGCCCGATGTCATCGCGACGCGCATCGAACGCTACGGGCTGCGGCTGAAGCTCGGCACCAACGTCGAGTGCGTCAACGTGCTGGACGACCCGCGCTACCGCGACACCTGGAGCGAGTATTACCAACTCGCCAAACGCAGGGGGGTGACGCGCTCGCTCGCACAGGCCGAGATCCGTACCCGCACGACGCTGATCGGCACGATGTTGATACGCAAGGGCGACGCCGACGCGATGCTGTGCGGCACCGTCGGCACCTACGCCGACCACCTGCGCTACGTGCGCAACACGATCGGCCTACGACCCGGCGTGCAGACGTTCGCCGCGATGCAGCTGCTGATCCTGCCCCACCGGCACCTCTTCATCTGCGACACGCATGTCAATCCCGACCCCACGGCCGAGCAAATCGCCGAGATGACGATGTTGGCCGCCGACGCGGTGCGCCGATTCGGTATGACGCCCATTGTCGCGTTGCTGTCGCATTCGAATTTCGGCAGCTCCGACCTGCCCTCGGCACAGAAGATGCGCGCTGCGCTCGAGCTCATCCTTGCGCGCAATCCGGACTTCGAAGTCGACGGCGAGATGCAGGCCGACACAGCGCTGTCGCGCGTCGTGCTCGAGGGCTCGATATCGGATTCGCCGCTCACGCAGGAAGCCAACCTGCTGATCATGCCCAATGTCGACGCCGCCAACATCACCTACAACGCGCTGCGCGTCACCGCCGGTGGCGGCATCACGATCGGCGCGGTCCTGCTCGGCGCAGCGCAGCCGGTGCACATCCTGACGGCCGGTTCGACGGTGCGCCGCATCGTCAACATGTCTGCGGTGGCCGTCATCGACGCGGCGGCACGCGGGTGAGGACCACGCCGGCCGGAGAGCGTCTGCGCGCCCGTGCAGCGCGCGGGGCGCTCAGGCGCGAAGAATTCACGTCCTTCGGATCTCTCGACGAAGGCAGGGCGCCATGAGCGTAAACGGAAGCCATCGGCGCCAAACGCAAGGCTTCGGTTACGCTAGCTGCATGAAACGACTTCTTGCCCTACTGATGATGAGCCTGGCGGCGGTCGGCCTCGCACGTGCCGAGCAGGCGGGTGGCCTGACGTGGACCGCGCCCGCCGAGTGGAAGGCACAGGGCGACCGCCCCATGCGCGCCGCCACCTACAACATTCCCCCGGTCAAAGGCGACACAGAGCCTGCCGAACTCGCCGTCTTCTATTTCGGAGCGGGCAGCGGTGGCGGCGTCGATCCGAACATAAAGCGGTGGGTCGACCAGTTCCAGAAGGCAGATGGCACCCCCATCGGAAAAGATGCGAAGCCCAAGAAGGAGACATTCGCCGGCTTGCCGGCAACCACGGTCGACGTGAGGGGCACCTACCTGGGTGGCTCGATGATGGGACAGTCCGAGCCCAAGCGCGGCTACCGGCTCCTCGGCGCCATTGTCGAAGGACCGGAAGGCAACGTCTTTTTCAAGCTCACCGGCCCCGAGAAAACGGTTGCGGGCGCCGAGAAGCCGTTCCGCAAGCTGCTCGATGGGATAAAGAAGAAATAGGCCTTCCCGCTTCTTTTGCCGGCCGGCTCCGAATCGGACCGAGCCTACTTCTTCCTGTCGGCGAGCAACGCGACGGCGATCGAGCAGAAGAAGTAAAACGCCTGCAACTCGAGGCCATAACCGCCCGATCTTCCGATCGAGAGCAACTGCGACGTGTGAGCAAGTCCGACAGCAACGATCATCGTCAAGGCCATGACCAGCGCCGCCGGCCGCACCCATACGCCCGCCAGAACCAGAAGCGGCGCAAGAATTTCGCCAACCAGGACGCCGTAGGCGAGCCATGTCGGCAGTTCGGCGGCGGAGAGCAGTGATTCGACGCCTCCGAGACCGTTGCGCAGCTTGGCGACGCCGTGGAACAGCATCAGTCCGGCCACAGTGAACCGCAGCAGCAGTACGCCGATGCGCTGCTGACGGAAGTCCGAGGTGAGTCGCATCGCCGAGCCCTTACCGATAGAACGGCTCGACCTTGCCCTTCAACTTGAGCAGCAGCGGCTGGCCCCTGCGATCCAGCGACTTGCCTGCAGGCACCTTTACCCAGCCTTCGCTGATGCAGTACTCCTCAACATCCGACCGTTCCGTGTCGTTGAAGCGGATGCCGATGTCGTGTTCAAGCACCGCGGCGACGTAGTACGGGCTCTTCGCATCGACGGAAAGGCGATCGGGCAATGGAGGCAAGGCGGTCGGTTCGGTCATGAAGTGTTTCCTTTGTCTTGCTGGCGCGAGCGGCTACGGCCGTGCGCTGCAGTTCGTCAGTCCGTCAGCCGCTTGTACATGACCAGTGCGTCGACGTCCCCGAGCCTGGCATGGCGAAACGCCCCTGGCAGCACTCCGGCCACAGTGAAACCCAGGCGCTGCCACAACCGCACCGCGCGCTCGTTCGTCGAGACGACCAGATTGAACTGCATCGCGCGAAAGCCCAGCAATCGGGCCTCTGATTGCGAATGCTCGCACATCAGCGATGCGATGCCCCGACCCTGAGCCGAGGCCGCCACGACGTAGCCACAGTTGCAGACGTGCGAACCGAGACCGGGCTGGTTCGGTTTGATGTAGTAAGTGCCGAGCACACACCCCTCCGAGTCGCACGCCACGTAGGTCGCCATCGGCGTGTCGACCCATGCCCTGCGGATATCCGGCTCGCCGCTGTCCGGGGCAAAGGCGTAGGTGTCGCCTGCCTGGAACGTCGTCCTCAGTATCGACCACACCGAGGCCCAGTCTCCGGACTGAAACCGGCGAATGGAGGCAGGTTGCTGGGCAGTCACGTTCGGCGCACAGAGGAAAGGTCACCAGCTTATTCGATCTGTGCATTCACTCAGGGAGTCAGGCAGGCGACCTCAGTGCACGGCATGGTGCGCACGGCGTACACAGCAGAGCCCCTTGCGCGGCCGCGACCTGGAAGCGTGTCGGCGGCGCTGCGAGCCGCGAACGCCCTCTGCGCCAGCACATTATCCGGGCGATGCTATTCGCACGGCAGCTTCATTCAGATGCGCCATCAGCGAGGCACCGATCCTGCCGGCCTGAGCGGCGCTCAACTTCAGTTCGTCGTACAGCAGATGCACAAACATCCGGCCGTCATAGCTGGCCGCGGTGACACATACCGGGTGCTGCGCCGGCGGTGACACGACGAAGGCCACCGACTTCAGGTGAACGAGTCTCCCAGGTTCACGTCGTCGATGCGGCCGATATTGGTCAGCATGGATGAAGGCGGCGCCGCGGCAACGATCGCCTGCATCCACCGCGCGAGGTTGCCGCCTGGCGGCAGCGCGAGGCGGCCAGGGTATGCGTCGTGGATCAGGTTGCCTTCGCCAGCGTCAATGATTCCGGCGAGCGCGTCCCGAACTTCGCGCGCGAGCCTCCAGAAGCGCGGCCCCCGGGGCATCGTGTGGATAGTGCACAACGTCGCGATGTACAGGCCAAGGTCGTGGTCGGTCAGCTCGCCCGTCAAGGAGCCGCGAAGGTCCGCGAGCGACGTCAGCGCCAGCGTGCGCGGCCTGTCGTCGGGGAACTGAGCGTTGATCGCCAGCAACTGAGCGGCACCGAGGGCGCCGTGAATCGTCGTGCCGTTCGTGCGCGCTTGGCGCTGCAATGCGGCCAGTCTGGGCCGATCCAATTCAAACGTCAGGATGCGGATCCTCCGAGCGTGGGTCGGGCTCGGGTCGTAGCCGGGCAACTGCTGCGCCGGCTGCAGCGCGTCCTTGCCACGCTCCAGCCAGAACTTCGTCTTCTTCAACGCACCCAGCAGCGCAGGCTGATGACTGAGCAGATCGAGGTCCTGTGACGACGGCCGTGCGGGTTTGTAGACCGCTGGCTCGACCACGCCCGCCGCCCGGCGCAGTACGTCCAGCAGCACGGTCGCGCCCGACCGACCGTCCGCGATCGTGTGGTGATACGTCATCGCCACTACCGACTTGCGGCCTGCGCCCCTGAACCAAAGGCAACGCGCCAGCGGCGCCTGCGCCGTATCAAACGGCGTGTGCAGCTGCCGCTCGACATCGCGCCGCCAGTGCGCGAGCTTCAGTACCTGGGCTTTATCGGTGCAGTGGCCTGCGGCACCGCTTTGAACCACCGCTGGGCCCGGCTGGTCGCAATGCGTGCGCGCAGCAGCGGGTTCTCGGCCTGTACCGTCGCCACAGCAGCGGCGAGCTTGTCGCCATCGAGCCGCCCCTCGACCTCGGCGAAGACGACGAAGTTCAGGCAGTACAGCTTGTCGAGCAGCCAGTAGAGATTCTCGGTCGATCCGAGCGGGCGATCGATCGACGAGAGTTGCGCGCGGGCACGCTTCATCGAAGCAGCGTAACCGAAGCGACGTGCAGCGAGCGATGCGCCCGGTATCAACGCGTGCGTCGCTCGCGGTTGGATAATCCGATGTCCAATAGAGGGCAGCGAACGCAGCGGACCGTCCTGCTCGCGATGCGACAAGACCGTCGCGCGGGCCCGGAAAGGAAGAGTCATGGACAGCAAAGCGATAGCCTCCGACAAGATCCCGCGCAGCACGTCGGACGACTACACGCGCGATCAGGCCGAACTGCGCCGCCGCTTTGCCGAGGGCAAGGCAGGCAGCAGTCTTGCGCACGTCGCAAGCTACTCCTTCGACCCCGCGATCCTGCCTGGCAACATCGAAAATTTCGTCGGCGTCGCGCAGGTTCCGATCGGGCTCGCCGGTCCGCTGCACATCGAGGGCGAACACGCACGAGGCCGTTTCTATGTGCCACTGGCGACGACTGAGGGCACTCTGGTCGCGAGCTACAACCGCGGGATGCGCCTGCTCGGCGAGTGCGGCGGCGTGAAGACGACCGTGGTCGACGCGGCGATGCAGCGCTCGCCGGTGTTCATCATGTCTGACGCGCTCGAGGCGCGAGCCCTGGGCCGCTGGGTCGACGAGAACCTCGACGCGATCCGAGCAGGTGGCCGAGTCGACCACGCGTTTCGGCAGGCTCACGGACATCGAGCAGTACGCAATCGGTCCGATGCGGCATCTGCGGTTCAACTACACGACCGGCGATGCCGCCGGCCAGAACCTGACCGGCAAGGCGACCCTCGCCGCCTGCGAGTGGATCGCCGCCCACTACCCCGGCGAAGCGCGCTTCATCCTGTCGGGCAACATGGACACCGACAAGAAGCACTCCCGCATCAACATGCTGCAGACCCGCGGCCGACGGGTCGTCGCCGAGGCTATCGTGCGGGACGACGTGCTGAAGCGAATGATGGGAGTCGGGGCGCGCGACCTCTTTCGCGCCCGCCAGGTTTCGCAGGTTGGCGCTTTCCTCGCGGGCTCGTCCAACAACGGGGCGCATGCGGCCAACGGCCTGACGGCGCTCTTCATCGCCTGCGGCCAGGACGTTGCCAATGTGGCGGAATCACACGCGGGAGTGACCTACACGCAACTGCTCGACAACGGTGATTACTACTGGTCGGTCACCTTGACTTCACTGATCGTCGGCACCTACGGCGGGGGCACGGCGCTGGCCACCCAACGGGAGTGTCTGGAACTCCTCGGCTGCTACGGCGCCGGAGGGGCCGACAAGTTCGCCGAGATCTGCGCGGCCGTCGTGCTGGCCGGCGAGGCATCTCTCGCGGCGGCAGTGCTGGCAGGCGACTGGGTCAGCAGCCACGATCAGCTGGGGCGGAACCGCAAATAGCGGAATGCCAGGCATAGGCGCAAGCCTGTGACATCGGAGCAGCGCGAGGTCTCAGACTGAAACACTGCCACTTCACACGGACCTGTGACCTCCAGGTCGGCAGCTGATCAGCTGAGCAGGGCCAGTGGCTCGAATTGAGATTGCTCGCGGATCGTCGCAACGAGCCACATCCATGCGCTCGGGTTCTGTTTCACGAATTGCAGCCAACCGGCTACCTGGGCGGACACGAATCGATCCCGGGTGTCGCGCATCCGCAGCCGGGCCGAGCTGTGGATCGCGTGGGTAACCTCGTGCACAAAGACGACGGCGCGCTGAGGTCCGTGCAGGCACTCGTAAAGTTCGACGGTGCGGTCGGACTTGGTGGCGCTGAAGTAGCCATCGACCTGGTGACGCACGGCGGCATGGTGGCCGAGCGGCCTGAAACGCACGACATGTCGGTCAACGAGAACAACCTTCGGTATGCAAAAGCTGCGGTGCCTCGCACCGGAGGCCACGTGCTCGAAAGCTTGCACCGGGCTTGACGGCCTCACCCAGCAGCCGGTTGAACCAGACCCACACTTCCGGATTCTGCTGTGCGAAGGACACGAGGCCGGCCGCGAGGCTCTGCGTAAAGGCCTCCTCGATGCAGCCGGTCTGACAGCCCGCTGACTTATGAATCAAGCGGATGATCGCCTTGAGGAACTGATGCGCAAGACGCTCACCGTTCAGCGACTCGTGCAGCCAGACGATGCCGTGGCTAAGCTCGTACTCCATCAAGCGCCGCTGCATCCTCATCGAGTCGCGTGGCGCGTGGATGACTGCCATTCGAAACGGTCCGACCGTAATGCTTAATGGGAATGCGGCCTCAGTGGGCGGCCGAATTTCTGCATTGAGCCAGGAGGCGAGGTGTCGCTGGGAAGATCGCGACAACTCGGGGGATATGACAGCGGTACGCATGACCAGGCCCGAAACGAGGTATGGCTCATGTTACGGCCACCAGCCTTACGCCAAATGACGTGACTGCGCCTTCTGTCACCTGTCAGCTCCTTGGGGAGCGAGTCCTCGCTTACTCCGTGTGGCCCGACTGGTATCAAGCGCGTCCGATATCTCCGGCCGCATTACCCGTCGGCCATCGCTTTCCCGTACTCAATAGAGCGTCGAACCAAGGGGTCTCCCGACGGTTCGAGCGCGGTCCGGCTCCACGACCTGGGCCCGGGCTGAACCGGTCAGCACAGGCCGTGGTCACGGCTGTCGGGCTTTTGGCACAACGCCAACGGGAGCGGCGATGAAGTAGGGGCGACACGCTGGCCGGTCGCGGCGTCGAGGTCTTCGTCCGTGGTGGGCACAGACCGGTTGAAACTTCCAGCCCGCGCCGACTAAGTCCGGTGGATTTTCAACCGGTTATCGGCATCGTCGACTTCTTCCAGCACGACATCGAACTGCCACAGCTCCTTGATGTAACCGAGGACCTCGGTCGCGGTGTCGGTCTCGAGCAGCCGGCCGCGTTCGACGCGATGTTGCAGCAGCAGGGCTCGATCGCTGTCGGCTGAGTAGCGCGTGACCGCCAGCGGAGGCGTATGTGCTTCGGGGCGATACTGGGCGGCGAGCATCTGGCGCACGCGCGCATAGCCCTGTTCGTTGTGGATCGCACGCACGGCGTACTTGCTGCGGTCGCTTTCTTCGTCGGCGAGCATGAAGAGCCGCATGTCGCGCATCACCTTGGGCGACAGATACTGCTCGATCAGGCTTTCGTCCTTGAAGTTGGTCATCGCAAAATGCACGGCCTCGACCCAATCGGTTGCCGCCAGGCGCGGGAACCATTCGCGATCCTCGTCGGTGGGCTGCTCGCAGATGCGACGGATGTCGCGATAGATCGAGAATCCCAACGCATAGGGATTGATGCCGCGATAGTGTTCCGTGTCGAAGGACGGCTGGGTGACGACATCGCTGTGATTGGACAGCCACTCCAGCATGAAGCCGTCGTCGACCTGGCCGTGGTCGTACAGCTCGTGCAGCAGCGTGTAGTGCCAGAAGGTGGCGGCGCCTTCGTTCGCGACCTTGGTCAGCCTCTGCGGATAGAAGTACTGCGAGATCTTGCGCACGATGCGCACGAGCTCGCGCTGCCACGGGGCAAGCTTCGGCGCGCGCTTCTCGATGAAGTAGAGCAGGTTCTCCTGCGGGTCGAACGATTCCGCCGTCGGGTCCGGCTTGGCCTCGGCGCCTTCGTACAGATAGGCGACGTCAGGGTTGTAGTGATATTGCGCGAAGCGCAAACGTTCGGCCAGGCGCTCGCGCTCGCGGCTTGCCGACAGGCGCGTCGGCTTCTTGTAGCGATCCACGCCGTAGGGCGCCAGTGCGTGACAGCAGTCCAGCACGCGCTCGACTTCGCGCCAGCCATGGCGTTGTTCGCAGTCGAGGATGAAGTTTCGCGCAAACGTCAGGTAATCGAGGATGCCGTCGGCCTGCGTGAACTGACGGAACAGATAGTTGCTCTTGAAAAATGCGTTGTGACCGTAGGCCGCATGAGCCATGACCAGCACCTGCAACGGCAGCGTGTTGGTTTCCATCAGGTACACCAGCGATGGACTGGTGTTGATGACGATTTCATACGCCAGCCCGCTCATGCCCTTCTTATATGAGTGTTCCTGGCCGAGAAGCTGCTTGCCGAAGCTCCAGTGCGGGTAATGCACCGGCATGCCGACCGTGGAACACAGGTCGATCATTTGTTCGGCGGTGATCACCTCGTACTGGATCGGATAGGTGTCGAGGTGCAGTCGCTGAGCGTGCGCCGCGAGCGCAACATCGAAGCGCTCCAGCAGCGGCACGGTCCACTCCGTGCCCGTCGCGATCGGTGCGGCCTCGCGCTTGGTTCCAGGGGTCGGCATCGGCACCGCGGGCCGCGACACCAGCCTGGGCCAAGGCCGTTCGGGCGCGGTGCACGCGCGCACCCGGGCCGGAGCATCGAGGGAAGCCAGATCCCAGGGATTCATTGGGCTGACGGCCTCATGTCACCGACTCCTTGCGCGCGAACAGCTCGCGGAACACGGGCCAGATGTCACGCCGGTCATGCACCTTGCGCATGGCGAATCCGCGGTCCGCGATGGCCTCGTAGCACTGCCACAGGTCGGACGTCCGGTTGAACCAGCCCGCGGGGTTGCTCGACGGAATGTCGATGTACGCGAAGTACCGCACGCGTGGCAGAAGATCGGACTTCAGATAGCCGGCGCAGCGCACCGCATCCTCCTCGCCGCAATCGCCGTCGGAGGCCTGCGCGACATAGACATTCCAATCCGGGCCGGCAAAGCGTGTGTCGATCACTTTCTGCGCCAGCTGCAGTGCCGGCATCACCAGCGTGCCGCCGGACTGCGGATCGTGGAAGAACGTCTTCTCGTCGACCTCCTGCGCGGTCTCGGTGTGACGGATGAAGACGACGTCGACTGCGCTGTACTTGCGTTCGAGGAACAGATACAGCAACGCGAAGAAGCGCTTGGCCAGATCCTTCTTGCGCTCGTCCATCGAGCCCGAGACGTCCATCAGGCACAGCATCACCGCGCGCGTCGCGGGCATCGCCACCGGTTGACGTGCGCGGAAGCGGCGGTCGATCGCTTCGAGGAACGGCAGCTGCTCGCGACGAACGCGCAGTTCGGCGATTTCTGCCTCGAGTTCGGCGTGCCGCTCGACTTCGAACGGCTCCAGTTCCTCGAGCTCCCGCGTCAGTTCGTCGAGCTGTCGCGCAATGCCACCGCGCAACGCGATGCGACGCGCGATCGACATGCGCATCGTCAGCGCCGGCGACAGATTGGCCAGCACGCCATCCCGGGAGTAGCCGGCGCGACGGGTGTGGATGTACGTTACATCGCCGAGCCGCGTGCGTTCCAGGTTCGGCAGCTCGAGGTCGTCGAAGAACAGCCGCAGGAATTCGTCGCGCGACAGCACGAAGCCGAAATTGTCACGGCTCTCGCCTGCGCCCGGCTCGTCGCCCTGGCCATTGCCTTCGCCGCCGCCGGGTCGATCGATCGTATCGCCTGGTATGTACTCGTGATTGCCCGGCAGCACGAAGTCACGGCTACCGGTCTTGTGGTCGTGGTGCAGATACGGCTCTTTCAGCCCGCGGCCCGGGATCGAGATCCTGCTGCCCTTGCCGACGTCGGCGATGCCGCGCCTGGTGATCTCGTCATCGACCGCACGCTTGATCTCGTCCTTAAAGCGGCGAATGAAGCGCTCGCGATTGACTGCGCCGCGCCCCGGCGGATCCGCACGTCGATCGACGACGCGCATGAAGCGGCTCGGAGCGGGGGAATCGGACACTCAGTCCTCGCGAAGACTATGTTTTCACGACTGGGTCGACTTCTTGAAGTGCATGTACCAGTCGACCAGGCGGCGCACCTGCTTCTCGGTATAGCCGCGCGCGGCCATCCGGTTGACGAAGCTCTTGTGGCGCTCTTCCATCTCCTGCGAGCCTTTGGCCTCGAACGAGATGATCGGCAGGATGTCCTCGGTCTTGCTGAACATCCGCTTCTCAATGACCACGCGCAGCTTCTCGTAGCTCGTCCAGTGCGGATTCTTGCCGTGCGCGCGCGCCCGCAGCACGAAGTTGACGACCTCGTTGCGGAAATCCTTCGGGTTCGAGATGCCGGCCGGCTTCTCGATCTTCTCCAACTCGTCATTCAGGGCGTCGCGCGAGTACTGCATACCCGTGTCCGGATCGCGCCAGTCTTCATCGAGCAGCCATTTGTCCGCGTAGGTCACGTAGCGGTCGAACAGGTTCTGCCCGTATTCGCCGTACGCGTCCAGGTAGGACATCTGAAGTTCCTTTTCGAGGAACTCGGCGAAGCGCGGCACGATCCATTCCTTGATGTGGCCGCGCAGGCGACGTTTGTATTCCTCCTGGATGTCTTCCTTCGTCAGGCGATCCTCGAGCACAACCAGCAGGTTGACAGGATCCGCGGCGATCTCGCTCGGGTCGCGGTTGAATGCGGCCGAGATCGTCTTGAACGCCCAGCGTGTCGACAGTCCCGAAAAGCCCTCCTGCATGCCGGCGTCGTCGCGGTATTCCTTCACGCTCTTGCTGCGCGGATCGACGTCCTTGAGGGTCTCGCCGTTGTATGAACGCAACTTGCTGAAGACCGACGAGTTTTCCGGCACCGCCAGCCGCGACAGCACCGAGAATTCGGCCAGCGTGCGCAGCGTCTGCGGTGCGCACGGCGCCTCCGACAGCGTCGAGGAGTTCAGCATCTTTTCGTATATGCGCACCTCTTCGTCGACGCGCAGGCAGTAGGGCACCTTGACCAGGTAAACGCGGTCGATGAACGCCTCGTTGTCCTTGTTGTTGCGGAACTTCAGCCACTCGGCCTCGTTCGAGTGCGCCATGATGAAGCCGTTGAACGGCAGCGCCGGCAGTGCCTCGGTGCCCTTGAAGTTGCCTTCCTGGGTGGCCGTCAGGATCGGATTGAGCACCTTCAGCGGCGCCTTGAACATCTCGACGAACTCGACACAGCGCGCCGACCCCAGGCACAGCGCGCCCGAGTAGCTGTACGCGTCCGGGTCGTCCTGCGCAAACTGCTCCAGCATGCGCAGGTCGACCTTGCCGACGAGCGACGAGATGTCCTGTGTGTTTTCGTCGCCAGGTTCGGTCTTGACGATGCCGACCTGGTTCAGCACCGACGGCATCAGGCGCACGACCTGGAACTTGGACAGATCGCCCTTGAATTCCTTCAGGCGCTTCAGCGCCCACGGGCTCGCGATGCCGGTCAACGCGCGTCGCGGAATGCCGTAGCGGTCTTCCATCTGCGCGCCGTACTTGTCGCGTGGAAACAACCCCAGCGGCGACTCGAGCAGTGGCGATACCTTGCCAGTCACCGAGTCCTTCAGCGTGTAGATCGGAAACTGTTCGCAGAGCGACTTGATCTTCTCGGCCAGAGACGATTTGCCGCCGCCGACCGGGCCGAGCAGGTATAGCACCTGCTTGCGCTCCTCGAGCCCCTGCGCCGCGTGTAGGAAATACGCGTACAGCGACATTAAGGTTTCTTCCATGCCGTGGAAGTCCGCGAACGCGTCCCAGGACTGAATGACGCGGTTCTGGAAGATGCGCGAAAGACGCGCGTCATCGGCGGTGTTTACGAGCTTGGGCTTTCCGATCGCCTCGAGCACGCATTCGTGCGCACTCGCGTACGCCATGCGGTCGCCCTTGCAGTGGCGGAGGAAGTCTTCGACCCCCATCTCTTCGTCCAGTGCGCTGACGAAGGACTCGCGGAATGCCGTAAGCAGTTCGGTGGGCGCGTTCATCCTGACCTCCTTGCCACTTGGGCCGACAACGAAACAAACGCGATAGAACCTAGGGTAGTTGACAACCCTCATGTCTTGATACGGTTAAAAGAAGAGTAATTGCCCGCCACTGTCCTGTCGCGCGTCCGAAGCGTCGAGGGCGAAGGGATTAACGCCTCATCTGAACTTCTGATGAACTTGCGCAGTGCGCCGGCTCAGATCCGTCGAAATGCGAGGAGTGACGCGGCGACTTCGGCGATTGTGCAAAGCGGGGCAACCCCCCGATGCGTGTGGACTCCTCGAGTACCTCGAACTCATCGCGGAACAAACGACCGCTACCGACTCTCTTATCGGCAGCTCAGTCGAGTTCGAGCGCTTGCGACGCCCGATGCGTCAATGCAGTGGCCTGCGACCAGACGGCCTGCCATGTCGCCTGCGTTCAGTTCGTAGGAGTCGGTGTGCCAGCACTCAAATGGCGTTCCGCGACCGTCGCCCGCATCGAGCTCGAGCGTGGCTCGGTACCTGACAATGGCCATGGTTTCGCTCAGCCTGACCTGCATGTGCTCAGGTTTCCACTGAAGATAGGCGAGTTCGCCTGATGCGATCTTCCCGAGATAGCGCTCGCGTGAGAAGACGACCCCCGAGGGTGTGATCAGCTGGTAATCCGGCGCATGCAGCCTCCAGGCGAGTTCCATGTCTCTCGTCAGCAACGCCCGAACGCGTGACAGCTCGATTTGGCGAATGTGATCTTCAAGAATCACTTCGCGGTCCGTCGCGCTCAATTGTTCAGCGCCCATTCGGCGGCCTTGCGGGCGTGGATGGTTGTCGTGTCGAAGAGCGGCACCGCCGCATCTGCGGGTCCGACCAGCAACGTGATCTCCGTGCATCCGAGGATGATGGCTTCGGCTCCCTGGTCCGCCAGCTCCGCCATGACTCTGCGGAACTCGGTGCGTGAGCGGTCGAAGACGCTTCCCAGGCACAGTTCGTCATAGATGACTCGATGAACGATGTCGCGGTCTCGCTCGCCAGGGATGAGAACGCGAAGTCCATGGTTCTGCTGGAGCCGATCCTTGTAAAAACCCTGCTCCATCGTGAATCGAGTACCCAGGAGGCCCACGGCCGAGACGCCCGCAGCCTTGATCTCCGCGGCGGTTGCATCCGCAATGTGGAGCAACGGAACACCGACGGCCGCTTCGATGGCAGGGGCGACTTTGTGCATCGTGTTCGTGCACAGCACCAGGCAGTCTGCGCCAGCCCTTTCAACGGCCCGGGCGACGTCGGCCAGCAGGGCTCCTGCGGCGACCCAGTTCCCTGAATCCTGCAATCGCTCAATGTCGTGAAAGTCGACGCTGTAAAGGATGACCTGCGCCGAGTGCAGTCCGCCCAGCCGTTCCTTGACCGCCTCGTTGATCAGCCGGTAGTACGGGACCGTCGACTCCCAGCTCATGCCACCGATCAGGCCTAAGGTCTTCACGTGGCTCCCCCGATCGCCATGTCTCTTGTCCAGCTTGTTTTCGGCCTCACAATGAATGAAGGGCCAGGCGCACACATCGCCTAGCCCCCCACTCATTCACTACCGCTCTCTCGCGGTCGCACTCGAGTCCGCGGCCGATCTCTTGCCCGCGTCCGCTCGCGGTTCAGACGCCAGCCTACTTCTTCGCTGCGGGAGCAGCCGGTGGCATCGCCGCCGGTGCAGGCGGAGTCAATGGCGCATCCGCATTCCAAGTGTCGCGAATGTAGTGCCACTTTCCGTCCTTCTTGCGCGAGACCGAGAGGAACTTGCCGGTCTCGACAACGGCGCCCTTGACGGTCACCTTGTATGTACCCGACTCCCAGCCCATGGCGCCTGAGACACCGACATCGGTCTTGGGATCGAGGACGAATACCGCGCCAGCGGCCTTCGCAGCAGCGATGTCCTTGGTGAAGAACTCGAGAATCGCAGCCCGTCCCCGCACAGCTGACACACCCGGTGGAAGCAAAAGAGCGTCTTCGGCGTATTGCGCGGCGACACCTTTCGCATCGCCGCCGTTGTACGCCTTCTCCCAGCTTGCAGTTTGTGCGCGGATAGCAGCCTCATCTGCCTTCGTCGATGACGCCGCCTGCGCCAGACCCGCCATCGCCACAAAGGCGACGATCCCGACAGTGAGCCATGACACCTTCTTGGAGCGAGTCATTCACTTCCCCCGTTGAACAGTACATTTGAAGTCGACCGGACCAGCCGGCGAATGGTACGCGTTCGCCCCTGTTCGAGGCGCTTGCGCGACAGATCTGCCGAGCGACGGGCGCATCGTAGCCGCCATCGCCCAGAGTCCGTGGCGGCCGCCGCCGACATATCAGGCGCCCTGACCGCTGCGCTTGCGGACCCGAAGGCCCGCACGGGCGACATCCGCGACAGCGGCAACACTGCAACCTTCACGCAGGCGGTCGTGCGAAACCTCACAGGCTGAACCGCAACTGCGCTCAGTCGGAGCGCGTCCGATAGTGTGACGAGGCGCGGAGCCGCTCGGAGCTGAACCGGAACTCAGAGTCGGCTGTGCACCCGCAGGCCTGCGGGAATGATGCGTTTCTCCAGCAGCTCGAATGCGCCCTGTATCGCCAGCGCGAGCACGGCGACCGGTATCGCGCCTGCCAGCAGCATCGTCTGATCATTCAGCGCCAACCCCGTGACGATGCGCTCGCCGAAACCTCCAGCGCCGATGAACGCGGCGATGGTCGCGGTACCGACATTCACGACGGCCGAAGTCTTGATCCCGGCGAGCAGCGTCGGCATGGCGAGCGGCAGTTCAATTCTCCGCATGATGGTCGCGGGTCGAAGTCCGAGGGACTTCGCTGCCTCAATCATTGCGCGCGGGATCTGGGTCAGTCCGACCTGCGTATTGCGCACGATCGGAAGCAGCGCATAGAGCGTGAGCGCGATGAACGCCGGCACCAGGCCGATGCGTCCGGTCATCGGGATCAGAAATGCCAGAAGGGCCAGCGCTGGAATCGTCTGGATGACGCCGGTCACACCAAAGACGACGGGTGCGGCCGGCCGGTGCCGCGCAGCCAGCAGGCCCAACGGGATGCCGATCGCGCAACTCGCGGCCAGCGCGGCGAACACGAGTCCGATATGTTCGAGCGCAAGTCGACCCAGGTCGGGTGCAAACAGTCGTTGCCAAAGTGTCGGCCGCGTCGCGGAGTCGGAAGCGGACGTCGTGCCTCCAGCCTGCGCCGGCCGCGCGCTCAGCCAGTCTGCAGCGACGGCGGCAATGTCCTTGCCGTCGAGTTCGGCGGCCGCATTCAGGCGCCGCATCGCCGCGTCGTCGAGCTTGCCCTCGAGCTGCGCCAGCGCCGCCCACGCCTTGGGAAACCGCGCTGGCACATCTGAGCGATACAAGAGCACGGCGTCGTAGCGCGGGAAGTATCCGAGGTCGTCTTCGAGTACGGTCAACTGGTACTTGTCGAGCTTGGCGTCGGTCGTATAGATGTCGATCACGTCGACCTGGCCCGCGGCGATTGCTTCATAGGCGAGCCCGTGGTCGAGCCCTTTGGGCGGCGGAAAACGCAGGCCGTAGGCGCGCTCCAGATTGGGCCAGCCGTCGGCGCGGCCGAGAAACTCCTGCGACAGTCCGAGTCGCAGTTCGGGGTGCTGCTTGAGGTCCGAAATACGCGCGAGGCCTTTTTCCCGTGCAACGCTCGAACGCACGGCAAGCGCGTAGCTGTTGTTGAATCCCAGCGGCACCGCCACAGCCAGGCCACGCTGCGCCAAGCGCGTATTCAGCTCCGCCAGTGGCGGCACGTCAGGCAGCTTGAGGATCTCGCGCGCGATCGTGCCGGTGTATTCGGGATAGACATCGATGCTGCGGCTCTCCAGTGCATTGAGCAGGATGGCCGTATTGCCCATTCCCCGCTGGTGCGCGGCCGCCGTCGCCCCGGGCCCCTGTGCCGTCTGCGTAATGATCTCGCCGAGGATGTACGACTCGGTGAAGCGCTTCGAACCGACCTGCAACGGCGCCTCGGCCGACGCCGTCGCGACCACCGAACTGCACAGCAGCAATGCGAGCAGGCCTTTCACCAAAGTTACTGGTCAGTCATCGGCCAAGAAAGATGTCGTCGCAGCAGCTCGACTTGCTGCGCGGAGTGCTGATGTCAGCGGCCCGGATCCTGAATGACGATGTGACCACTGTCGTCCACGCCAACACTGGGCGGGAGCTCCACGTAGGCGCCCAGACTCGTCAGTAGTCGGTGCATGTTGGCGATAGCTCCTTCATGTGCGCTCAGGGCAGCGGCATGCTTCCGCAGTTCGCGCAGCTCGTTTACGAGGTCCAGCACGTCGCGGGCATAAAGATTGACCTTCCCGTCTTCGCCGGCTGCGGCGCTGCACACTGCTTCTAACTCGTTCATCTTTTCTTCGGTCATCGCCGACCTCGATAGACATTACGGAAGTAAGTGAAGCTTCGTTGCAACGAGAACCGCCCGACGGTTGATCCGTACACATCCGCCTCTTTGAAAGTCTGAACCAATGACCGCAGGACAGCAATTCGCGGGCCGTCTGGGTCGAAAACAGTGCGTGCGCGGCGCTTATCAGGCACGACGCTTGCGATTCAAGATGCCCGCTCTAGGCGGCAAGTTTAGTGGTCGAGTCGCGACCGGTTGCGGCCGCGGCGGGCCGAGGCCAGAATCGGGCGCGCCTGGTAGCCGCCAACGCGTTTCGCTCAATTGAGGTAAGGAGCGAGAAATGAGCGTTCAACTGAATCACACGATCGTCTGGTGTCGTGACAAACAGAGATCGGCGAACTTCCTTGTCAACATTCTCGGTTTACCGAAGCCGAAGCCGTTTGGACCGTTCCTGGTGGTTGACCTCAGCAATGGCGTATCGCTCGATTTTCATGAAGAGGCGGGCGACATCTCAAAGACAACACTATGCATTCCTGGTTTCCGAAGAGGACTTCGACGAAGCGTTCCGTCGCATAGGCGAGCAGAAGCTGAGTTACTGGGCTGACCCAGGCCTCCGGCGCCCCGGCGAGATCAACCGCAACGATGGTGGGCGCGGCGCGTACTTTGAAGACCCAGATGGCCATCTGCTTGAAATCATCACGCGCCCGTACGGCAGCGGCGCGTGAGTAGCAAGAGGGCATCGACCTAGTGCCATGGACGATCCGTGGGCCTGGCTGAAACGGAACCGCGTATGGGCAGCGATCCGCAAGGTCTTCTTGTACGCCGAAAACTGGCTGCAACCCGAGCACCGGGACGACCCGCCCTCCGATTCGTTGCCAAACGATAAGGCGACGTCACAGAGGAACAAATCTCCGCCACGGAGTGGCTAGATCACCGGCCCGCAGCTTGACGAGCGGGCTGAAAGCTTCGGCGACCGCCGCCGACAGCGCGAAGCCGTCGCGGAGTCGCCCCGTCAGTGCCGAGCAGCGCCGTCGTTGGCGGGCGCCCCTGCGGGCGGCGCGACGGCTGCTGGAGCCGCGGGCGGCGGAGCGCGCCGCAGAGCGGCCGCGACACCGCGCAGATTTGACGCCATGTCCCGGGTCGACAAGGCATGCCACAGCAGCGGAATGGCCCAGGCGATGGCAGCGGTCAACATCCACAGCGCGGCCAGGATGCTGACGCGGTCGAGCCCGGTGCCCGCGATTGTTCCGCCCTTGAACGCCTCGGCCATGCCGAACAGGCAGACCAGCAGTGAGGCGCTCGCCCACAGGTAGATGTTCCACAGGCTGATGACGACGTATAGGTAGCGGCGGTAGGTCTGCTCCAGGTACTGGGCCGCCGCATCGCGCTCCGCCTTGCCGACGAAACCGGCTTGCAGCAGCGTGTAGGCCCGGTCGGAGAACTCGTCGCCAAAGTTGAAAGCAAGTTGTGCCGCGGGAAGCCCCAGTGCGACAAGCGCGGCTGCCGCTGCGGCGCAAGTCTCGCGGACTTTCGAAAGATCCTGCCCGAGGACACCGATGCTTGACGGCGTCACCGAGAGCCACGTCGCGACGCCGATCAGGGCCAGCGTCGCGACGAGCGCCACTAGACGTCGACTTCGACCGTCATCGGGGTCCACGGCACCGCCTGATGCAGTTCTCCCAATCCAGACTGCCCACCTGATATGCGATGCTGCAGGCACCTTCGCACGCACCCATCAGGACGGTGACATCGTGCTCTAGGCCGCTCAGGTCATCCTTCACTTCGTCGATGAGGCCGGGCTGAAGCGTGACGCCCATCATCTGCTGATAGACACCGGAAAGGTGTCCGTACATCCCGGGATCGGCTTCCGCCGTCTGCAGCATCTCGACCCAGTCGAAGGCCCGCGGATGCAGTGCCTGGTCGACCGACATCCATCCTTGGCGCAGCCCCGCCACCGTCACCGCGCTGACGAGATTCCAGCGCTCCGTCGTGCATGCAATCGTCCGCATCGCAGACTCGGCCGGCGTGAGCCCGCCGCGCCGGTCCACCGTGACCAGCATGTCCACTCGTCGCTTCTCGTCGGAAGCGAGGTTCATGTAGATGTTGGTGACTTGGTCGACGTTGAGCTTCATGCCGCCCTCTCCTGCCGCCGCGAAGGACCCGATTTCAATGATGTTGCGACGGGGCGCGGCGGTCGGTCAAGGGTGGACAGACGTTCCGCTTGCACAAAGGTAACCTATTCGTTACTATTGCACGATGCCGGTGATTGCCGTCCGCGAGTACATCGCAACGTCGGGCAAGTCCGCGTACGCGCGCTGGTTTGAACGACTCGACGCAATAGCAGCAGCCCGTGTCGCAACAGCGGTCTATCGGCTCTCAGAGGGCAATTTTTCGAACACGAAAGGCGTTGGATCCGGAGTGTTCGAAACGCGGATCGACTTCGGTCCTGGGTATCGCGTGTACTTCGGCAAGGACGGCGAAACGGTAGTGATCCTGCTGGGCGGCAGCGCCAAGAAGGACCAGCAACGCGCAATCGAACAAGCGAAGGCCGCATGGGCGGAATACAAGATCCGCAAGGCCCACCAGCGGAAGTAAATCGGGAGCAACGAATGGCACTGACTCGGGATTTCAAGGAAACCATCATGGCGCGCGCACAACGCGACGCGAAATTCCGCGAGGCGCTCTTCACAGAGTCGCTGAACGCCTATCTCGCGGGGGATTCCGCCACTGGCAAGGTGATCCTGCGCGACCTGATCAACGCCACGATCGGATTCGAAGGTCTCGCCGCCGAGGTCAACAAGCCCAGCAAGAGCTTGCACCGGATGCTCGGCGATAAGGGCAATCCCAGCACCGAGAACTTCTTCGACATCCTCGGGGCGCTGCAGAGGAAGACGAAGGTCAGACTGGCCGTGACTGCGAAGTAGAACTCCTAGTGGCCTGTAACGTTGATTTCCGTAGTACTATTTGATGCGTGAACTCGCACCTGGGTCTGACGGCGAAGGAACGCGCTGTGCTGCAAGCGCTGAGTCGTTCGCGCAGTGCGGCGGCGGCTGATGTGAAGCGCGCACGGCTGCTCATGATGCTCGATGAAGGTGCCAGCTGGAGCGCGATCAGCGCGCAGCTGCCGTGTACGCCCGACTACATCGGTCGCTGGAAGGGCCGCTTCGAGGCCGAACGGCTGGGCGGGCTGTACGCCCGGCATCGCGGCCGCGTGCCTGCCGATGACGCGGCCCGACTCGAGGCGCGGGTGTTGGCCTGGACGCGCAAGCGGCCGAGCGACGGTTCGACCCACTGGAGCACGCGCAAACTCGGGCGGCGCTCGGCATCTCGCACATGATGGTGGCGCGCATCTGGGCCAAGCACGGCCTCAAGCCCCATCGGCTGGCCCGTTACATGGCCTCCGACGATCCGGACTTCGAAGCCAAAGCGGCCGATGTCATCGGCCTGTATCTGAATCCGCCGGCGCACGCGGCGGTGTTCTGCGTCGACGAGAAGACCGCCATTCAAGCGCTGGATCGGCTCGACCCGGTGCTGCCGCTGTCGCCCGGGCGCATCGAGCGGCACGGCTTCGAGTACTACCGCCACGGCACGCTGTCGCTGTACGCCGCCTTCAACACCCAAACCGGCGAGGTCTTCGGCAAGACCGCGGCGCGCCACACCAGCGCCGAGTTCGTGGCCTTCCTCGGCGACATCGTCGCCCACCAACCCCGGCGCAAGGAAATCCACGTCATCTGCGACAACCTCTCGGCGCACAAGACCAAGGGGGTCGACGAGTTCCTCACCAAGCATCCGAACGTGCATCTGCACTACACCCCGACCTATTCGTCCTGGCTCAACCAGGTCGAACTGTGGTTCTCCAAAATCGAGCGCGATGTGATCGCGCGCGGCATCTTTACCTCCGTGCCGGACCTCAGGCGAAAACTCATGCGTTACATCCGCAAGTACAACAACTCGCCCAAGCCCGTGAAATGGGTCCACCGCAACCCGGCCTTCCGCATCACTACGGATTCAAGCGTTACAGTCCACTAGTATTTCAACACGCAAATAACGAAGCATGAATACAATAGCCATGTCCGCACTTTCGGAAGGAGGGCACGGCTATGCGACGACCGATCTGCGTTGTCGAACCGGACCGCAAGGTGCTGGCGGAGTATCGGGCAAAAGTCTGCGGCATGCCCGGGAAGTCAACCGTGCCCACATCCTGGCGGCGCTGGACGACAAGGTGCCGCAGCAGGTGATCTGCCGGTGTCGGGGGTTGGACGCACCGCGATCTGGCGCACGCGGTTGGCATACCTGGAGGGCCGCTTGAGTATGCGGTGCGCGATGTGCAGCGCCCCGGGGCGCCGCAGGAGTCCCGACGGACGTCGAGGCACAGATTGCGGCGTTGGCCTGTTCGGATCCGCCCGCGGGAGCCAAGCGCTGGACCTTGACATTGCTGGAGCGGGAGGCGCGCAGCCGGCCCGCAATGAAAGACATCAGCGGCGCGACGATTCGCCGGCTGCTAAAAAAAACTGCCTCAAGCCCTGGCGCCAGATGATGTGGTGCGTCGCCGTGCTCACCGAGGAGTACCGCGGCCGGATGTACGGTTGCTGGATCTGTACGCGCGACCCTGGCGTGCAGACGAACCGGTGATTTGTATCGACGAGAAGAGCAAGCAACTGCTGCGCGCCAGTCGACCGGGATTGCCCATGGCACCCGGCGTGCCCGCGCGATTCAACTACGAGTACGTCCGCTCTCAAAGTGCAACATCTTCGTGGCGGTCGAACCCGTCGTCGACGACGGTCGCCCAGGTCACCGCGCATCGCGGCAAGGCCGAATTCGTTCGGTTTCCCAGCGCCTGATCGAGGGTGCCTATCGCTCGGCGCGACGCATCCATCTCGTCGTCGACAACCTGAGCACCCATTTCAGGCGCTGCTTCGTCAAAATACTCGGGGCCGATGCGGCGCGACGACTTCTGCGCAGGGTCGTCTTCCGCTGCACACCGAAGCACGCAAGCTGGCTGAACATGGCCGAAATCGAGATCGCCGCGCTCAGTCGTCAATGCCGCATCACCGCATCAGCGCCCGACTACGCCGCCAACCGCTCCACCAGCGGCGATACCCGCGACTAGGCGAAAAACGCCTCGCGCGCGCCCGCGTGATGGCGCCGTAGGTGATGTCTGAGCTGCGATCGAGGAACCCATTGGCCGCTGCCACAGCCCGCGGCATGATGCTGGCTCCGGAACGCGGTTTCCCTTGAGCCTCCATGCCAGCGCTTCCCCGGCAGTGCGACGTGCTGATTGTCGGCGCCGGCCCCACCGGCCTGATGCTCGCCAACCAGCTCGCGCGGCATGGCATCGATGCGCTGATCATCGACCGCCATGCCGGGCCGGCGCGCGAGACGCGCGCGCTCGGCGTGCAGGCGCGCACGATGGAGATCTACGCCAAGCTTGGCCTGATGGAGCGCGCGCTCGAGCTCGGCAAACGCGCGACCGGCGCCAACCTGTGGTCGCGCGGCCGCCGCACCGCGCGCGTTCCGCTCGGCGATATCGGCCGCGATCTGTCCGCCTTCCCGTTCCTGCTGATCCTCGGGCAGGACGACAACGAACGCCTGCTCGGCGACGCGCTGCGCACTCACGGCCGCGACGTGCAATGGAACACCGAACTCGTCGGCCTCGAGCAGAAGCCCGACCGCGTCATTGCGCAGATCCGCCAGCCCGACGGATCAACCCTCACACTCGAAGCGCGCTGGGTCGCAGGCTGCGATGGTGCGAAGAGCGCCGTGCGCGAGCTGAACGGCATCGGCTTTCCGGGCGCCCCCTACCAGCACGTGTTCTTCATCGCCGACACGACGATGACCGGGCCGATGGTCGCCGATGAACTCAACATCTTCTTCCTGACCAATGGCTTTCATCTGTTCTTCCCGATGCGCGGGCAGGACCACTGGCGCCTGGTCGGCATCCTGCCGCCCGAGCTGCGCGGCCGCGACGACCTCACGTTCGAGCAACTGATTCCGACTCTGCGCGCGCAAGCGGCCGTCGAACTCACTTTCAACGAGTGCCACTGGTTCTCGACCTACCGCATCCACCACCGCCGCGCCGAGCGCTTCCGCGCCGGCCGCTGCTTCCTGCTCGGCGATGCCGCGCACATCCACAGCCCGGTCGGCGCGCAGGGCATGAACACCGGCCTGCAGGACGCCTACAACCTCGGCTGGAAGCTTGCGTTAGTTGTGAAGGGCGACGCCCGCGAAGCGCTGCTCGATTCCTACGCAGCCGAGCGCGAGCCGGTGGCCAAGCGGCTGCTGGAAACCACAGACCGCCTCTTCTCGTTCGTCGTGTCGGACACCTGGTTCAGCAAGATGCTGCGCACCCGCGTGCTCGCACGTATCCCGGCGCTGGCGATGCGCATCGAGGCCGCGCGCAAGTTTGCGTTCAGCACCATCTCGCAACTCGGCATCCGCTATCCGTGGAGCCCGCTGTCGCAGACCCATCCCGGGCTGCCCGACGGAGCGCCGCGCGCCGGTGATCGATTCCCGTGGGTGAAGCTCGTCTTCACGTCGGGCGCAACAGCCGAGGATCTGTTCGCACGGCTCGACGACACACGGTTCAACCTGATCCTCATCGGCCAATCAGCCGCGGCGGTTCCGCCTGACCTCCCTCTCGTCATCAGCCAGATTCCGGACCTGGCGACCAACATCGCCGCGCTCGCTCGAGTGGGAATCCGCGGCCCCAGCTATTACCTGCTACGACCCGATGGTCACGTCGGGCTGGCCGGTGTGCGTCTGCAGAACGGCGATGTGCAGCGGTATTTTTCCGAGCGCGTTGCGAGATAACGCGGGCGGCTCGAAGAGCTAAGATGGCTGCGGGCTACACGATTTGGGACCGAGGCTGCGCGATGCGTGCGTTGCTGTCCTGTCGTTCACTGGTTGCACTGTCGCTGGCATTCGCTGCACCGGCGCTCGTCGCGCAGGCGCCCGGCGGTCTGTACATCGCCGGCGACCAGTTCGATTTCGAGCAGGCAGCCCAGGCTGCACTCGCCGAGAACGCAGCCGGGCAGCGCTACTTCGTGCTGGTGCTGGCGCCGGCATCGCAAGCGCTCAGTCGTCAGGCCTCCGGCAAGCTCGCTGCCCTGCGGGGCAAGGTCACGGCGTCGGGTGGGATTCTGCTTGCCTGCCAGCGCGACTTGGTGAGCGGCACCGTCGACCTCAAGAACCTGGTGCCCGGCGTCGTTCCGGTCCGCGGCTGGCCTCCTCCTGACTTTGATCGCTGGCCGCCTAATCAGCTCTACTACCCGGGCGAAGATCCCGCAAAGTTGCCGGTCCCGACCGAACAGCTGCGACGCGCGCGCGCTGCCTGCTCTCCCTAAGGCGCTGCGCGCCGCTACCGGGCTTCCCCGCACCGCCGGCTGCGATGGCACACCGTGACGGTCGGGCATCCGTCGCACGACGGCCTTGAGAGTCGTATGCTGACGGGCGCGGTTCAATAAATAACTAAAA
>CAVRVM010000027.1:0-90476 GCA_963724605.1 uncultured beta proteobacterium | reverse complement strand
TGCCTCGGGTCCGAGTTGCACTGCTTGACCCCGATCAAGAACAACGGCCCAGGGAGCAGGCCCCGCGGGGCCGATGACGTCACAATGAAATATTGGTGTTTGATGCACATGTGATTAACATGTGATGTTCACCGCTTAGACCGTCGTCCACGATGCCTGCAAAGACAGAATCCAAGACCGCACGCCTGACTTTGTTGCTTGATCCCCGCAAGAAGGCGATGTTCGAGCAGATCTGCGCCGAGCAGGACCTGACGCCCTCCCAGGTCGTGCGCCAGCTGATCCGCGAATACATCATCGACCACGCGGGTAGCCGCCCGCTCCCGCACTGGCTGATGGTGGCTTCGAAGCAAGCCAGTGCCTTGCGCCGGAGGCACAAGACGTGACGTCCCCCGGGGACTGGCTCGCCATCGACTGGATGCTGGCGGCGATCGCAACGTGGATCGGTATCGGTGCGGCCGGACTGATCCGGCCGCACGGGTTCTACGTCGTGGCACGCATATTGTTTCCGCTCGGCGCGTTGATCAGCCTCGTGCTGGCGGCCTGCGCGGTGATCGCTCTGCTGGGAACGCCACAGACCGCCATACTGCCAATGGGTCTGCCCGGCCTGCCGTTCCATCTTCGTCTCGACCCGCTGTCCGCGTTCTTCCTGCTGATACTCGGAAGTGCAAGTGCCGGCGTGTCGGCCTTTGCTTCGGGCTACTTCCGCAAGGGCGAAGGCACTCCGCCGGGATTGCTGTGCCTGCTGTATCACCTGTTCCTCGCCAGCATGGCGATGGTGCTGCTGGCCGACGACGCCTATGTCTTCATGGTGATGTGGGAGTTGATGGCGCTGTCGTCGTTCTTCCTGGTGACGGCCAACCATGTCATTCCGGAAATCCGCCGCGCCGGCTATCTATATCTATTGGTCGCGCACATTGGCGCGCTGGCGATCCTGCTCTGCTTCGGTGTACTGCAGGCCAACACCGGCGACTACACCTTCGCCAATATGCGCGTGCAGCAGTTGACGCCCTTCTGGGCCTCGGTCGCTTTCCTGCTCGCGTTCTTCGGCTTCGGCGCGAAAGCCGGCATCGTGCCGCTGCATGTCTGGTTGCCTGAAGCGCATCCGGCCGCGCCATCGCCGGTGTCGGCGCTGATGAGCGGCGTGATGCTGAAGACCGCCATTTATGGATTGCTGCGCATCGGGTTCGATGTGCTGCAGACGCAACTGTGGTGGTGGGGAGTCTCTGGCGCTGGCGGTCGGCCTGCTGACCGCATTGTTTGGCGTCGTGTTCGCTGCGGTCCAGACGGACATGAAGCGGCTGTTGGCGTACTCGTCGATCGAGAACATCGGACTGCTCGTCGTCGGCATCGGCCTGGCGTTGCTGTTCGTGGGTTACGGCATGGCGCCGATGGCAGCCCTCGCTCTTGACTGCGGTTCTCTATCACGCGATCAATCACGCATTCTTCAAGAGCCTGCTCTTCCTCGGCACCGGCGCCGTGCTGCACGCCACGGGCGAACGCAATCTCGGCAAGCTAGGCGGCCTGTTGCGCTTCATGCCCTGGGTCGGCTGGCTTTCGCTGGCTGGCGCGCTGGCGGCGGCGGGACTGCCGCCGCTGAACGGCTTCGTATCCGAATGGCTGCTGCTGCAAAGCTTCCTGTTCACGCTCGGCCTGAAGAGCACGTTCGTCAACAACCTCGTTCCCGTCGTCGCGGCGGGCATCGCGCTGGTCGCCGCGCTCGGCGGCTATGTGATGGTGAAATTCTTCGGCGTGATCTTCCTGGGGCAGCCGCGTGAGGCGCGGCTGGCGGCGTCGCACGATGCAGTGAGCTGGGAACGTGCCGGACTGGTGTGGCTCGCCGTCGGCTGTGTCGTGCTCGGGCTCTTTCCGGCGCAGGTCATTGCACTTCTCGACCCGGTCACGCGGACCCTCGTCGGCGACGGCATCGGTCCGCAGGTGGCCGCCCACGGTTGGCTCATCCTGGCTCCGGTCGACCCGGACCGCGCCAGCTACAGCCCTCTGCTCTTCCTGCTGCTGATGGCCACGAGCTTCGCACTTGCATTTGTGCTTGTCCGCCGGCTCTACCACGGCCGGGTGCGTCGCGCCGCCCCGTGGGACTGTGGGTACCCGCTGCAAAACGCGCGCATGCAGGACACCGCAGAAGGCTTCGGCCAGCCGATCAGGCAGGTGTTTGAGCCGTTCTTCCGCATCGAGCGGCACCTGCCGACGCCATTCGACAAGCAGCCCTCTTACCACCTCGCCGCAGGCGATCACTTCTGGCATTGGCTGTATCTGCCGGTGGCGCGGCTGACCGAGGCGACGTCGCGCCTGGTCGGCCTGCTCCAGCAGGGCCGGATCTCGACCTACCTGATGTACAGCTTCGTCACCCTGCTGGTGATGCTCGTGCTGGTGTTTCGATGACCGCGTACAGCGTCGTTGCCCAGTTGCTCGCGATCCTGCTCGCGGTGCTCGGCGCGCCGCTTGCTCACCGGGTGGGTCAACCAGTGCCGGGCGTGGCTGCAGAACAAGAGCGCGCCACCGCTGCTGCTGCCGTACCGCACGTTGCACAAGCTGTTCTGGAAGGAGTCGGTCGTCGCCGAGAACGCGCAGCCCGCTGTTCCGCATCGCGCCCTACATCGTCTTCGGCGCGATGGTCCTGGCATGCAGCATCGTGCCCAGCCTGTCGACGGACCTGCTGCTCGCTCCGGCCGCCGACGCCATCGCGCTGGTCGGACTGTTTGCGCTGGCACGGGCCTTCATCGCGCTGGCCGCGATGGACATCGGCACCGCATTCGGCACGCTCGGCGCGCGCCGCGAGATGCTGATCGGCTTTCTCGCCGAGCCGGCACTGCTGATGGTGCTTTTTACCGCGGCCTTTCTCACGCAGTCGACTCGCTCGCGAACATCGTCGAGACGATCGCCAACCAGGAATTCGCGATCTACCCGAGCCTCGCCTTCGCGGGCGTGGCCTTCGCGATGGTGTCGCTGGCGGAAAACGCCCGCGTGCCGGTCGACAATCCGGCCACGCACCTCGAACTGACGATGATCCACGAGGCGATGATCCTCGAGTACTCGGGACGTCATCTCGCGCTGCTCGAATGGGCGGCAAGCCTGAAGCTCTTCGCCTACTCGAGCATCGGGCTCGCGATCTTCTTCCCCTGGGGCATCGCGCACGGACACGATCCGCTCGGCATGCTGCTCGCTGCGCCCGCGCTGATTCTGCAAAGCTCGCGATCGGCGGCGCAGCGCTGGCGCTGGTCGAGACAGCGTCCGCCAAGATGCGGATCTTCCGCGTGCCCGAGTTCCTCGCCGGTGCATTCCTACTCGCGGTGATCGGCATCCTCGTTCACTTCCTGCTGGGAGCGTAGAGGCGATGCCGAGCCTGGTCACCCAGCTCGTCAACCTGTTCGCGGCAGTGCTGCTGCTGCTGTCGTTCGGGCTGCTGGCGCAGCGTCGCGTGCTGTCGCTGATCCACCTGTTCACGCTGCAGGGCCTCGTGCTGGCGGCTTCGACGACAACCATGGCCTACTTCACCGGCCAGCCGCACCTGTACTACTCCGCCGGCATCACGCTGGTGCTGAAGGTCTTCGTGATGCCCTGGCTGCTGCATCGGATGATCGAGCGGCTGAACGTTCGCTGGGACGTCGAGACGCTGATCAACATTCCCACGACGATGCTGCTCGGCATCGTGCTCGTCATCTTCTCTTTCAACCTGGCCTTGCCGATTTCTGGGCTGTCGCAGTCGGTCGCGCGCGGCACGCTCGGAATCGCGCTGGCCTGCGTGCTGCTGTCGTTCCTGATGATGATCACGCGCACCAAGGCGATCCCGCAGGTGATCGGCTTCCTCGCGATGGAAAACGCCCTGTTCTTCGCTGCGACGAGCGCAACCTACGGCATGCCGATGGTGGTCGAGCTGGGCATCGCGCTCGACGTGCTGGTGGCACTGATCATCCTCGGCGTCTTCATGTTCCAGATCCGCGAGCAGTTCGACAGTCTCGACATCCGGCACCTGGAAAAGCTGAAAGAAGAGTGATGGAGACGCTGCTCGCGATCCTCGGCATTCCGCTCGTCGGCGCTGCCGTCCTGGGTCTGATCGGCCACCAGCGACCGCGCGTCCGAGGTCAACGTGGCCTTCAGCCTGGCCACCTTCATCGCCTCGGCTGTGCTGACGGCGCAGATCATCGCCGACGGCCCGATCCTGGTGCTGCACGAGCAGTTCTTCGTCGACTCGCTGAACGTGTTCCTGGTGGCCCTGACGGCGCTGGTCGCCTTCACGACGGCACTCTTCGCTCGACCGTACATGCGGATCGAGCGCGACCACGGCAAGATGACCCCGCCGCGCATGCGGCTCTTCCACAGCATGTACCAGCTGTTCAGCTTCACGATGCTGCTGGCGCTGACCACCAACAACATGGGTCTGCTGTGGGTCGCGCTCGAGGCAGCCACGTTGGCCACCGTGCTGCTGGTCGCTGTGTATCGCACGCCGGCCAGCCTCGAGGCCGCCTGGAAGTACTTCATCCTGTGCGGGGTCGGCATCGCGCAGGCGCTGTTTGGCACGATTCTTCTGTACCTCGCGGCCGAACGCGTCATCGGCGCCGAGGGCGGCGGCCTGCTGTGGACCTACCTGGATGCGGCGAAAGGGCAGCTCGAACCCACGGTGATCTCGCTCGCCTTCGTGTTCTTGCTGGTCGGCTATGGCACCAAGGTCGGCCTGGCGCCGTTGCATAACTGGCTGCCAGACGCGCATGCCGAGGGGCCGACGCCGATCTCGGCCGTGCTGTCCGGTCTGTTGCTGAATGTCGCGCTCTACGCCGTGCTTCGCTGCAAGGTGCTGGCGGACGGTGCGCTCGGTACCCGCTTCGCGGGCGACCTGATGATGGGCTTCGGCCTGCTTTCGGTGGTGCTGGCGGCGTTCTTCATTTCCCGCCAGCGCGACATCAAGCGCATGTTCGCGTACTCGTCGATCGAGCACATGGGGCTGATCACCTTTGCCTTCGGGATGGGCGGTCCAATCGCCAGCTTTGCCGGGCTGCTGCACATGACCGTGCACTCGCTGGTGAAGTCGGCGATCTTCTTCGCGGTCGGCCACGCCGCGCAGAAGGCGGGCACGCAGATCATGGATCAGATCCGCGGCCTGATCCGGGTCAATCCGACGGTCGGCTGGGGCCTGATGATCGGCACGTTGGCGATCCTCGGCATGCCGCCCTTCGGCGTGTTCGCCAGCGAGTTCCTGATATTGACGACGGCGATGCGCGAGTTCCCGTGGACCACGCCCTTCCTGTTGCTGGCACTCGGCGTGGCATTCGCCGCGGTGTTATCCAAAGTGCAGCCGATGGTATTCGGCGAGACGACGGTGCGTCCGCTCGCCCATCCGCCGGCTCTGATTCCTGTCTTCGTCCACCTCAGCCTCGCGCTGCTGCTTGGCCTGTATATACCGCCGTACCTCGAGGGCTGGTATCAGCAGGCGGCCCGACTGGTCGCCGGAGACTGATCGATGTTCAGGCTGCAGACCGCATCCGGCGAACTCGAATTCGCACCGATCGAAGGTGCTGTGCCGGTCAGCTGGTCGACGTCGGACACCGCGCAGTGGCGCGCGGCGGCGCGGGCGCTGGCGCAGGACGGCGCGACACTCGTGTCTTTGTGGGGCTCGGACCGCCGCGACCTCGGTGACGGCCTTGCGGTGACAGCGGCGTACTCGCTCGGCGACCAGCTGCTGTGTCTGCAGCTTCCACTGCGCGCCAGTCCTTATGAGTACCCATCGATAAGTGCCGAGTTCCCGGCTGCCATTCGAATGCAGCGTGCTGTCTACGACCTGCTCGGTGCCCGCGCGCTGGGCGATGACGACGATCGACCATGGTTGCGCCACGGCGCCTGGCCAGCGGACTTCTTCCCCCTGCGGCGCGACGCCGATGGCGCGCGTTCATTTGAACCAGAGCAGGAACACTACGCGTTCGTACCGGTGACCGGCGATGGAGTGCACGAGATCCCGGTCGGACCGGTGCATGCCGGCATCATCGAGCCAGGCCACTTCCGCTTCTCTGTCGTCGGTGAGAAGGTGCTGCGTCTCGAGGAGCGCCTGGGCTATGTCCACAAGGGAATCGACAAGCTCTTCGAGGGCATGGCGCTGGGCGACGCCGTCCGACTCGCCGGGCGGGTGTCGGGAGACTCGACGGTCGCCTACGCCTGGGCGTATTCGATGGCCGCGGAGTCGGCCGCTGGCGTGACGGCTCCAAGGCGCGCCGCGTGGCTGCGCGCCCTGATGCTTGAACGCGAGCGCGTCGGCAACCATCTCGGAGACCTCGGCGCACTCGGCAACGATGCGGGTCTCGCCGCGGGCCTGGCTCAGTTCTCGCGGTTGCGCGAGAACTGGCTGCAGAGACAACGACGACGTCTTCGGGCACCGCTTGATGATGGACTGCATCGTGCCCGGCGGTACGCGGATCGATCCCGACGCCGGCCGGCTCGATGCGATGCGCAGCCAGTGTGCCGGTCTCGGCGCCGAAGTGAAAACGCTGCGCGCGATATACGACGAACACTCCGGACTGCAGGATCGCTTTCAGGCGACCGGGGTGGTGAGTCCCGAACTGGCGGCGCGACTCGGCCTGCGCGGCCTCGCCGGACGAGCGAGCGGTCAGGCACGCGACCTTCGGGTCGATGTGCGCACGACTCCCTACGACATGCTGGAGGTCAAGGCCGCGGCCGACGAACGCGGCGACGTCGCAGCGCGCGTCGCCGTCCGCTTTGATGAACTCGCCGAGTCGCTGCGGCTGATCGATGGCATCGTGCAACGTATGCCGGCAGGCGAGGTCATCAGCCCGCTGCCGGCCCCGCCTCGCGACGGCGCACAGGGCGTCGGCTGGATCGAGGGTTGGCGTGGCGACGTGATGGTCGCCCTGGAGGTCGGAACAAACGGAGTCTTGCGGCGCTGCCATTGCCACGATCCGTCGTGGCAGAACTGGCCGGTGCTCGAACATGCGGTGATCGGCAATATCGTCCCCGACTTTCCGCTGATCAACAAGTCGTTCAACCTGACCTATTCGGGAGTGGACCGCTGATGCCGCTGCTGACCCGGCAAATTCTCAGGACGGGCATCTGCACGGAGCCCTTGCCTGAGCCGAACGACGCGTGGCGCGTGGCCGGTGAGCAGATTCAGGCCGACATCCTCGCACTGCTCGGGCGCGCGCTCGCGATCCGCCAGGTCGATGCCGGTTCCTGCAATGGCTGCGAACTCGAGATCCACGCGCTGAACAATCCCTACTACAACCTCGAAGGCCGCGGCATGCGCTTCGTTGCCAGTCCGCGGCATGCCGACATGCTGCTCGTCACAGGCCCGGTCGCGAGCAACATGCGAGTCGCCCTGCAGCGAACGTACGAGGCGGTGCCCGAACCCAAGCTGGTAGTAGCGGTAGGCGACTGCGGTTGCAACGGCGGCATCTTTGGCGAGAGCTATGCCAGTTGCGGCAAGGTCGCCAACGTGATTCCGGTCGACGTCGCCGTGCCCGGCTGTCCGCCGCGGCCGCTGGAGATCCTGCGTGCCATCGTGACCGCGGTGCGGCAGATCTCCAAGTGAGCGCGCGCTCGGTGCCATCCCATTCCGACGTTCCCGCTCGCGTAAACTCTCCAATTCGGAGTTACACACTGAACACCGGCCCGCGAATGTCACGCCCATACGAATCGGAAATCACCCACTTCCTGCGGGAGCTCAAGGACCAGGACCCGGCGATCGAACCGGGCCAGCAGGAAGGGCGGGCAATCTGGTGGGACAAGTTGCTCGATCCCGACCTGTATCGGCGCTTCCGTGAATCTGACGTCCCGCAGCCTGCCTACGTCTATCAACCTAAGGCCAAGTAGTTGAATCCGACTGTCCAGCACGCGTCCGGCCACGCGTCACGCGGCCGACGATGAGCAAGCACTGGCCGTGGTGAGTTCCGACTCGACGCCGGACGTCATCGACGGAGTGGCCTTCGCCAAACTCTACGGAGAGCCGCTCTTCAAGCTGCCGGAAGATCTCTACATCCCGCCGGATGCGCTCGAAATATTCCTCGAGGCGTTCGAAGGACCGCTCGACCTGCTGTTGTACCTGATCCGCAAGCAGCACTTCAACGTGCTCGACATCCCGATGGCACCACTCACGGTGCAGTACCTGGCCTACATCGACCAGATCCGGGAGAAGAACCTCGAGCTCGCGGCCGAATATCTCTTGATGGCCGCGCTGCTCATCGAAATCAAGTCGCGCATGCTGCTGCCGCTGCGCAAGGCCGACACCGGCGAAGAGGCAGAAGACCCGCGTGCCGAACTCGTGCGCCGCCTGCTCGAGTACGAGCGCATCAAGCTGGCCGCACAGCAGCTCGACGAGCTGCCGCGCGTCGGCCGCGACTTCGTCCGCGCCGTCGTTACGATCGAGCAGACGCTCGAGAAGCGCTTCCCCGAGGTCAATGTCATCGAGCTGCGTGAGGCATGGGCCGACGTACTAAAGCGCGCCCAGCTGCATGCGCATCATCGAATCGCGCGCGAGGAGCTCTCGGTGCGCGAGCACATGAGCTTCATACTGCGGCGACTGCAGAACACGCGTTTCGTCGAGTTCGCCGACCTGTTCGACCACGGCCGCGGGCCGCAGGTGGCCATCGTGCACTTCCTCGCGCTGCTGGAACTTGCGCGCGAATCGCTGATCGAAATCACGCAGGCAACACCGTTTGCGCCGATCTATGTGCGACTGGCCTACTCGCCGAGTTGAGCTGGACGGCTAAGGTTGTTTACAGGACACCCATGAAACTTCGCTCATTCATTGTGCTTGTGCTTGTGCTTCTTGCAGCTGGCGCGGCGCACGCGCAAGTAAAGCCGCCAGCCGGAACCAGCGCAGCACCGGGCTCGCCGACCGGCCCGGCGGCAGCAACGATGCCCGACCCGGTGGTCGAGGCCAAACAGGAGGCCGCCGCCAAGATCGCGGGCGAGTGGCTCAAACTGATCGACAGCGCCGACTATGGCAAGGCGTGGGACGAATGCTCAGCCTTGTTCCGCCAAAAAGTCACACGCCAGCAGTGGGTCGACGGCGTTCCCAAGAACCGCGCCGAGTACGGCAAGTTCAAGGCCCGCAAGCTCGACGGTGCCGCGTTCCGCAACTCATTGCCGGGCGCGCCGGACGGCGACTACGTGACCGTTCACTTCATCAGTGACTACGAGAAGAATCCGGCGACCGACGAACTCGTGACACTGGTGTACCAGGATGGCGCCTGGCGCCCGACCGGATACCTGCTGAAGTGATCGCCGCCCCAAAATTCCAATCTACTTTCAAGCAGGGCGCGTAGCGGCGATTTTCACGTGGACGCACGCGCGGACTCGGTCGCGGCGGCCGGACGACCGGCACAGTGATACTGTCTTGTTTGGCAGGAACGGTGGTTTGAACTTCCGATTCACTAGACAGGCTCACGCTCGACTGATGGGGCGCGCTGCACGAAGGCCGGAGGATGTATGCCAGCGAAAGTCGATGTCTCCAAGCTCACACTGATGGACACGCTCGATCTGGCCCATCTGATTGAGGTCGAAGCGTTTGAGCGATACACCTTGTTCGCCAGACAACTCGGACGCGGTTTTTCCGACGATGCCGGGTCGGTGTTCCAATCGATGGCTGAAAACGAGAAGAAGCACGGCGACGAGCTCGCCGCCCGCCGGCGCAAGCTATTTGGCGACAAGCCCGCGGTAATCAAGCTCGACGATATCTTCGATGTGGAGGCCCCCGATGTCGGCGCGACCCGGTGGGACATGTCCGAGTTCAATGCATATCAGGTGGCATTGCACTCGGAAAAGAAAGCCTTCGCGTTCTACGACAGGGCGCTGCGAAGCGTGAAACAACCCGAGGTCAGGGCGCTGTTCGAGGAATTACGGGACGAGGAAGCCGAGCACGTTCGCATGATCGAAGAGATCATCGCGAAGTTGCCGCCGTCGGCGATGGTCGACGTTGAAGACGAGGACGACACCTCCACGCGGATGGGCTATTAGAACGCCCAAGCCGGGAATCTCTGGTGCGGATGCGCACCGAGTTGTGACGGGCTGTCAAATGTCCGCACCTGGGAATCGAGGTCCCTCATTTCGGTCCCAGCCGTGAGGCCAGTTCTGTTTCGATTTCCCTCGCGAGGCTCATTACGAGCAACTCCTCGTAGTGTCTTGAGATATCACTGGCTATCAGGCGATCCGCTTCGGCCTGCAATGCCAGGCCCCCTGGCTCGCCCTGCTCGGGCGCTCCCTCGTGCACCACTCCGACGCGGGCACGAAAGTCGATATAGCGACGGCCGGCAAGCTTGCTAGGCAGCGGAGTTGCATCCAATAGCAAGGGCAGGACGTCCTTGCCTAGTTCGAGCGCGAGCGCGAACTCCTTCCGCACTTCATACGAGGTGTGCGAATGGTGGCACCAGAACACCAACAAGACATCCGCTTCGGAAATTGCAGTTTCAAGTTCGTCGCGCCATCTGCCGCTCGTGCGTAGCGAGTCTGCGTCGCAGCAGACGAGTGCGCCATTGTTCGCACTCAACAGAGAAACAATCGCGGATACCAACTCGTTGTCCGCAGGACTGTACGAGACGAAGATGTTTATGTTCATGGCGCGCGAGCGCTCAGGATGATCGCCCAGAACAGTTCATGCAGGACCTTCAATCTAGGAGTTCAATCTTCGTTACGATTTTGCTGTCGCGTCCGCGAGTTTCTTCACCGAAAAAAGACGGCCTCAGTGCGCCTCATCCCAGTTATCGCCGACGCCGACATCGGCGACCAGCGGCACGCGCAGCTGCGGCCACGCCGCACATCAGCGCCGGCACGCGTTCGCGCACCAGCTTCGACTTCGGCCTCCGGCACCTCGAGCACCAGCTCGTCGTGCACCTGCATGACGAGCCGCGTGCCGCAGTGCCTCGGCGTCGATCCAGCGCGCGACCGCGATCATCGCGAGCTTGATCAGATCGGCCGCGGTGCCCTGCATCGGCGCATTGATGGCCGCGCGTTCGGCGCCGCCGACGCCGCGGCCCGTTCGGCGAATTGATCTCCGGCAGCCACAGGCGGCGGCCGAACACCGTCTCGACGTAGCCCTGCCGCTTGGCGAGTGCCCGCGTGTCGCTCCATGTACTTCGCCACGCCGGGATAGCGCATGAAGTAGCGGTCGATGTAGCTCCGGGCGGCATCGCGTTCGATGCCGAGGTTGCGACGCCAGGCCGAACGCGCTCATGCCGTAGATCAGGCCGAAGTTGATGACCTTCGCATAGCGCCGCTGTTCGCTGCGTGACCTCTGCCAGCGGTACGCCGAACACCTCGCGACGCCGTCGCGCGATGGATGTCCTCGCCCTTCGCGAACGCGTCGAGCAGGCCTGCGTCTTCGGAGATGTGCGCCATGATGCGCAGTTCGATCTGCGAATAGTCCGCCGACACGATGCGATGGCCCGGCGGCGCGATGAAGGCCTCGCGGATGCGCCGGCCCTCGGCGGTGCGGATCGGGATGTTCTGCAGGTTCGGGTCGACGACGACAAGCGTCCGGTCACCGCGATCGCCTGCCCATAGGTCGTGTGGACGCGGCCGTGCGCGTCGGTCGACTCAGCCGGCAGCTTGTCGCAGTAGGTCGACTTGAGCTTCGCCAGGCCGCGGTGTTCGAGCAGCACCTTCGGCAGCGGATAGTCCTCGGCCAGCTTCTCGAGCACTTCCTCGTCGGTCGATGGCGCTCCGCTTGCGCGTCTTCTTCACGACCGGCAGCTTCAGCTTGCTCGAACAGGATCTCGCCGATCTGCTTGGGCGAGCCGAGGTTGAACGGCTGCCCGGCCAGCTCGCTGCGCCTTCCGCTCGAGCTCGAGCATGCGCTGCGCCGAGTTCGCCGACTCTGCGCTTCCAGCTGCGGCGCGGTCGATCAGCACGCCGTTGCGCTCCATCTCGAACAGCACCTGCGCCACCGGCATCTCGATGCTCCTCGTAGATGTAGCGCAGCTTGCTCGTTCGGCTTCGATGTGCGGCCATAGCGCGTGATGCAGCGCCAGCGTGACCTCGGCGTCCTCGGCCGCATACTCAGTGGCGCGTTCGACCGCCACCTCGTCGAACGCGATCTGACCGACGCCCTTGCCGCAGACTCGTCGAACGTCATGCGTCTTGCGGCCGAGATGGCGCTCTGCCAGCGAGTCCATGTCATGGTTGCGATGCGCTTCCAGCACGTAGGACTCGAGCATCGTGTCGTGCGCGATGCCGGCCAGACGTGATGCCGTGGTTGGCGAACACGTGCATGTCGTACTTCAGGTGCTGGCCCAGCTTGCGATGGTGCGGGCTCTCCAGCCACGGCCGCAGCGCGCCAGCGTCGCATCCAGCGGCAGCTGGTCCGGCGCCCCGGCGTAACGATGCGCGAGCGGGATGTAGCACGCCTCGCAGCGGCTCCACCGACAGCGAAATGCCGACCAGCCGCGCCGCCATCGGATCCAGCGACGTGGTCTCGGTATCGACGCAGGTCAGCTCGGCGCGCGCCGATGCGCTGCAGCCAGGCATCGAGCTGTTCACGTGTCAGGACCGTTTCGTACTGCAGGTCGCGGGCCGGCACCGCGAGTCGCGTGCGTCGCCCGTGCGGCTCGCTGCCGGCGCGATCGGCCGCGGACCGGCGTCGCTCGATCTCGCGCAGCCAGGCTCTTGAACTCGTAGCGGCCGTAAAGATCCCGCAGCTGGCCGCTGTCCTCGTTCGCGCACAGCGAGCGCCTCGAGTGTCCGGCACGTGCAGCGGCGAGGTCGCAATCGGTCGGATCGTCACCAGCGTTCGCGCGGTCGGCAGCCAGGGCAGTGCCTTGCGCAGGTTGTCGCCGACGACGCCGCCGATCTCGCCGGCTCGTGCGACGATGCGCATCGAGCGAACCGTACGTCTGCAACCACTTGGCCGCCGTCTTCGGCCCGACCTTCTCCACGCCCGGCACGTTGTCGACGCTTCGCCGACCAGCGACAGGTAGTCGACGATGCGCGTGCGGCGGCACGCCGAACTTTGCCTCGCACGCCGGCGACGTCGAGCGTTTCGTTGCTCATCGTGTTGACGAGCGTGACGTGCTCGTCGACCAGTTGCGCGAGGTCCTTGTCGCCGGTCGAGATCACCGTGCGCAGTCCGTGCTGCGCCGCCTAGCGCGCCAGGGTGCCGATCACGTCGTCGGCCTCGATGCCTTCGATCTCGATAACCGGCCAGCCCAGCGCGCGCGACGGCCTCATGGATCGGTTCGATCTGCGCGACCAGATCGTCCGGCATGGCGGCCCGATTCGCCTTGTATTCGGGATAAAGGTCGTCGCGAAAGGTCTTACCCTTGGCATCGAATACGCACGCCAGGTAGTCGGCCGGACCTGCTGCCGCAGCGTGTCGCAGCATGCGATGAAGCCGCGGAGCGCTCCGGTCGGCTCGCCCGCCGCCGTACGCAGGTCGGGCAGCGCGTGGAAGGCGCGGTATAAGTAGCTCGATCCGTCGAGCAGCAACAGGGTTTTCATGGGAGATTCGCCGTGCTTGACCACCGCAAGAACATACCCAGCCTGCGCGCAGTCACGATGCCGGAGCGCGCGACCAGCCAGAAGGCGCGTGAATCGTGGCAGCTGTGGGGGATTATTTCAGAGTTCGTCGAGGCGACCGAGCGGCTCTCGGAAATCCGTCCAGCCGTGTCGATCTTCGGCAGTGCGCGGACCCGGCCCGGCACCCCGCAGTACGAACTGACGGTCGAGATCGCGCGCAAGCTGTCCGATGCCGGGTTTCGCCGTCATCAGCGGCGGCGGCCCGGGGATCATGGAGGCCGCAAACAAGGGCGCGTTCGAGGGCGCGTCGCCCTCGGTCGGGCTGAACATCGAGCTGCCGTTCGAGCAGTCGCGGCAATCGCTTACCAGGACATCTCGCTGCGGTTCAGTCACTTCTTTGCGCGCAAGGTGGCATTCGTCAAGTACGCCGCCGCCTACGTCGTGATGCCCGGCGGCTTTCGGCACGCTCGACGAACTCAGCGAGGCGCTGACGCTGATGCAGACGGGCAAGGGCAAGACGCATGCCCGTGGTGCTGGTCGGCTCTGCCTTCTGGAGCGGCTTGCTCGCATGGATGCGCGACGACACTGGCGGCCGAGGGCATGATCGATACGACCGACCTCGACATGATGCGCGTCGTCGATGACAGCGACGCCGTCGTGAATGCCCTGTTCGATTTCTACGACGCCCGCGGCTTCGCACAGACGCGCGAGCGAGCGGGAACAACTGCTCTACCTGTGACAACGTTACGCACCGCATCCGAGACTGCGGTTTCCGAGCGCCGCTGGACCGGTAGAACTTCGACTATGGGTGATGATGTGACACTTGCGACGGTGTCGGCACGCGCCTCTGGCTCGCGCTGGCGCGCTCGTCTTCGCCGGCGCCGCCCGGTCGCGCCGGCGCTGGCACGAGTGCCGCCGACGCACAGCCAGCGACACCGGCGGCAAGCCGGCGGCGCCGGCGACGACCAACGCCCGGCCACACCACCCGCAGCCCCGCGCACGCGCATCGAGCTGCCTCGCGTCCGAGCGTCAGGCGCTTGAAGCCGCCGACCTCGCCGACAGCGTCCGCTCGACGCCGACCAGCGCAGAACTGCTGCCGACGCCAGATGATGCACACGCCCTGCTCACCGGCGGAAGAAAACGCAGACCAGTCATCGAGCAGATGCGCACGTCGAACCGGGTCGAGCGAGGTCCGGTGTCGACGCCGGGACTGGGCGGACACACCTACATCATGACCAACCGCGAGGGCCGCCAGCCGATATCGGCCACCGAGAGCATCGTCCGGGCTTTCGGTGCCCAAGTTCTTTACGTTCGAATTCGGAGGCCGGCAGAGCGCCCGGCGCGCATCGCTTGCCCCGCCTCCGCTCCTACGTCATCGACTCCGCGCAGGTCGCCGGCCCCGTCCCGCCCGTCGATGGCCGTCTTCACCGCGCTGACCCGCGCCGAAGCCGCGAGCTTCCTCGCGCAGTTCGACCTCGGCGAATTGGTCGACCTGCAGGGCATAGCCTCGGGCATCGAAAACACGAACTATTTCTGACAACGACTCGCAGGGCCGCTTCGTCCTGACGGTCTTCGAGCGGCTGAACTTCAAGCAGCTGCCGTTCTACCTCGAGCTGATGCGGCACCTCGCACGCCGGGGCTTGCCGGTGCCGGAACCGCAGGAAAACCACAACGGTGTACTGCTGTCGGAAATCAAGGGCAAGCCTGCCGCCATCGTGACGCGGCTCGAAGGCAAGGCAGTGGTACAGCCGACGCCGCCGCAATGCGCGCTGGTTGGCGACGTGCTCGCACGACTGCATCAAAGCGGGGGCGGATTTTCCGCTGTTCCAGCCGCATCTGCGCGGTATTGGCTGGTGGAAGGATTCGGTCGCCAAGCTGGAGCCGCATGTCCCGGATGAGGTCTTTCACGTGCTGGCCAATGAACTCGTCTACCAGGACACTTTCTTTCGCAGCGCGCGCTTCGAACGACTGCCCGCCGGGCCGATACACGCCGACCTCTTCCGCGACAACGTGCTGATCACCACCGCCGCCACGGGCGACGCGATCGGCGGACTGATCGACTTCTACTTCGCCGGCTGCTCGATCTGGCTGTTCGACCTCGCGGTGACGATGAACGACTGGTGCATCGATCTCGCGACCGGCGCGTTCGACATGCCGCGTGCGCAGGCACTGATCGACGCCTACGATGTGGTGCGGCCGCTCAGCGAAGAGGAGCACGAGTGCTGGCGCACTGTGCTGCGCGCCGCGGCGCTGCGGTTCTGGATCTCGCGGCTGTACGACTACTACCTCCCGCGCCCGGCCGAAGTGCTGACGCCGCATGATCCGGCCCACTTCGAGCGCATCCTCGCGCACCGGATCGCAGACGCCACGCTGCCGTGGGTCAATCGCGGCCGCATGAGCGCGCGCCCGATAGAATCCGGGCATGCAAGTCAGATCACTGCCGGCGGCGGCCGGCTGGGCCTGGATGCGCGAAGGACTGGCCCTGCTGCGCCGCCAGGCCTTCGCGTTCACGGCGCTCGTCATCCTGTACTCGATGGCGCATGATGGTGGTCGCGAACATTCCGCTCGTTCGGCCTGCCGCTTGCCGCGATCCTCGTTCCCTTCGGTACGCTGGGTACTCACCGCGGCCGGGCGCGATGCCGAACGCAATGTCATGCCGCTGCCATCCCTGCTGATCGATGGCTTCAAGGGCCCGCAGCGCAACGCGCTGCATGCGGCTCGGCATCGTCCACGCCGGACTGATGCTGCTGCTGGTGCTGGTGACGTCGCTCTTCGCACGCGACGAACTCGCCAACTGGAAGATGATCGACGGCCAGGTCGACGCCGCCACGGTGGCCGCCAACATGCCGTGGGATGCGATTACCGTGGCTGCGCTGGTCTACGTCCCCGATCCTGATGCTCACGTGGTTCGCGCCGCAACTCGTGGCATGGCACCGGCAGCCGGTCACAAAGGCGCTGTTCTTCTCGCTCTTTGCATGCTGGCGCAACAGGTGGCCGTTCCTCGTGCTGGGGCTGGCGTTCGCCGCACTCGCCGTTGCCGTGTCGTGGCTCTCTCCTTGCTGCTGAACATGCTCGGCGTCTCGCCACAGCTCGGATCGATGCTGCTGGCCCCGATCGCGCTGGCGCTGACCAGCGTCGCGTATTCGACGCAATACCCGATCTATCGCGCAGTGCTCGAGCCGCCCTCGATCCTGACACCGATCCGAGCAAGCCGCCTGAGTCCTCACGCGGGCGCAAGCTTGGCTACTGCCAGCGCCAGCCACTTGATGCCCTGTGGCCCGAAATTGACCTGCGCACGCGCGTCGTCGCCGCTGCCCTCGAGGTTGATGACCACGCCTTCGCCGAAGCGCGCATGACGCACCGACTGCCCGACCCGCACGCCATGCGACGACGCTACTGCGCGGCGGCGGCGCCGTGCGGCGATGAAGGCGCTCACGCCCGCGTCGTGCCATTGGCCGCCATAACGACCGCCGGCACCCACTGCCACGCGGGGCGTCAACCACTTCACCGCCGCGTTCGGGCAGCTCGTCGAGGAAGCGCGACTTCAGGCCGTAGCGCGTCTGCCCGTGCAGCAGGCGGCTCTGCGCAAAGCTGATGTAAAGCCTGCCGGCGCGCGCGGGTGATCGCGACGTACATCAGGCGCCGCTCCTCCTCCAGTCCGTCCTGCTCGGTGCAGGCTGTTCTCGTGCGGGAACAGCCCCTCTTCGAGGCCAGTGATGAACACGGCGTGGAATTCGAGCCCCTTGGCCGAATGCACCGTCATCAGTTGCAGTGCGTCCTGCCCCGCTTCGGCCTGGTTGTCGCCCGCTTCGAGCGAGGCGTGCGACAGGAACGCGGCCAACGGCGACGGCAGCTGCGCCGCACTGTCAGCGGCGCTCGCCTGCGCGGCGGGCGCATCCTGCGTGTAGCCCTCCTCGGCGACAAACGCTGCCGCCGCGTTGACCAGTTCGTTCAGGTTTTCGATCCGCTCCTGGCCCTCCTTCTCGGTCTGGTAGTGCGGGATCAGTCCGCTGCGCTGGATCACCACGTCGACGATTTCGGCGAGCGACAGCTGTGCGGTCTCGAACGCGCAGGGTCTCGATCAGCGTCACGAACGCGGCGAGATTCGCGCCGCCCTTGCCGGTCATGCCGCCGACCGCGGCATACAGGCTGTGACCGCCGGGCGCGCGCCGCATCTGCGAGCTGCTCCAGCGTGCGCGCGCCGATGCCACGCGGCGGAAAGTTGACGACGCGCAGGAACGCAGTGTCGTCGGTCGGGATTCTCGATCAGGCGCAGGTAGGCCAGCGCGTGCTTGATCTCGGCGCGCTCGAAGAAGCGCAGCCCGCCATAGACGCGGTACGGAATGGCGCCGCATTGAACAGCGCGTGCTCGAGCACGCGCGACTGCGCATTCGAGCGATACAGCACGGCGACCTCCGATCGCAGCGTGGCCCTCGGCGATCAAGCCCTTGACCTCCTCGACCAGCCAGGCCGCCTCGTAGCCATCGGTCTGCGCCTCGTAGATGCGCACCGGCTCGCCCTCACCGGCGTCGGTCCACAACTCCTTGCCGAGCCGCGCGCGCGTTATTGCGCGATCAGCGCGTTGGCGGCGTTGAGGATGTGGCCGACCGAGCGATAGTTCTGTTCGAGCTTGATCAGGTTCTGCACGCGGAACTCGCGCTCGAAATCCGCCATGTTGCCGACGTTGGCGCCGCGGAAGGCGTAGATCGACTGGTCATCGTCGCCGACGGCGAAGATCGCGTTGCCGGCGCCGGCGAGCTGCTTCAGCCAGCGTACTGCAGCTTGTTGGTGTCCTGGAACTCGTCGACCAGGATGTGGCGGAAGCGTCCCTGGTAATGGTTCCGCAGGATCTCGTTGCGGTCGAGCAGCTCGAAGCAGCGCAGTAGCAGTTCCGCGAAGTCGCACACGCCCTCGCGATTGCACTGCGCGTCGTACAGCGGCGTAGAGCTCGACGAACCTGCGGTTGTAGTCGTCGTTGACCTCGACATCTTCGCGCGCAGGCCCGCCTCCTTGGAGCTGTTGATGAAGAGCTGCAGATTGCGTGGCGGATACCTCTCGTCGTCGATGTTGCCGGCCTTCAGCAGCCGCTTGATGGCGCCAACTGATCGGCCGAGTCGAGGATCTGGAAGGTGGACGGCAGGCCGGCGTCGCGGTGATGCGCGCGCAGCATGCGGTTGCACAGCCCGTGAAACGTGCCGATCCACATGCCGCGCACGTTGATCGGCAGCATGGCCGCCAGTCGCGTCAGCATTTCCTTCGCCGCCTTGTTGGTGAAGGTCACCGCCAGCACGCCCTGCGGGGATAGCTGGCCGGTCTGGATCAGCCAGGCGATGCGCGTCGTCAGCACGCGCGTCTTGCCGCTGCCTGCTCCGGCTAGGATCAGGGCGGACTGGCTGGGAAGGGTGACGGCGGCGAGCTGTTGCTCGTTGAGGTTTTGCAGCAGGTTCATGGTCGGGCGCGAGTGTAGCGGCCCCTATAATCGCTCTCTTGAATCAATGTCACCTGCTAAGGAAGCGGCGGATGCGAACCGACGTACGACCCGCAGGCACCGTCGGAAGCGCGCAAGCGCAGTCGCGCACTGGGACCGCATCCAGGCCTACGCGTCGCGGTCGAAGACGTGAACGACGCGCAAGGCGACCAGCCGAAGCCCAAGTTCTACGTCTGTTCGATGCTGCCCTACCCGAGCGGCAAGCTGCACATGGGCCACGTGCGCAACTACACGCTCAACGACGTGATGTACCGCATCCTGCGGATGCGCGGCTTCAACGTGATGACGCCGATGGGCTGGGATGCCTTCGGCCTGCCGGCCGAGAACGCGGCGATCGACAAGAAGGTCGCTCCCGCCGAGTGGACGCTACGGCAATATCGCCGAGATGAAGGCGCAGATGCAGCCGCTCGGCCTCGCCTTCGACTGGTCGCGCGAGCTCGCGACCTGCCAGCCCGAGTACTACAAGTGGAACCAGTGGATGTTCCTGCAGCATGCTCGAGAAGGGCATCGCCTACCGCAAGACGCAGATCGTCAACTGGGACCCGGTCGACCAGACCGTGCTCGCCAACGAACAGGTCGTCGACGGCCGCGGCTGGCGCTCCAACGCCATCGTCGAGAAGCGCGAGATCCCCGGCTACTACCTCGGGATCACGCAGTACGCCGAAGAGCTGCTCGCCGACCTCGAAAGGCTCGACTGGCCGCCGCAGGTCAAGGCGATGCAGGAGAACTGGATCGGCAAGAGCGTTGGCGTGAACTTCGGCTTCCCGTACGAACTCGACGGCGAGCGGAAGCTGCTGCGCGTCTTCACCACGCGCGCCGACACGATCATGGGCGTCACCTTCATGGCGATCGCCGCCGAGCACCCGCTCGCCGCGCGCCTCGCCCAGGGCCGCCCGGACATCGCCGCCTTCATCGACGAGTGCAAGAAGGGCAGCTTCGCCGAGGCGGACCTCGCCACGATGGAAAAGAAAGGGATTGCGACCGGCTTCTCCGTCAAGCACCCGCTGACTGGCGCGGACGTGCCGGTGTGGGTCGGCAACTACGTGCTGATGGGCTACGGCGAAGGCGCGGTGATGGGCGTGCCGGCTCACGACGAGCGCGACTTCGCGTTCGCGAAGAAGTACGGGCTGCCGATCAAGCAGGTGATCGCCGTGCCCGGCGAGAAATTCTCGCTCGACGGCTGGCAGGAGTGGTACGCGGACAAAGCGCGCGGCGTCTGCGTGAACTCGGGCAAGTACGACGGGCTTGACTACGATGGCAGCAACCGACGCGATCGCGGCCGACCTGACGGCGAAAAACCTCGGCGACAAACAGGTGCAGTACCGCCTGCGCGACTGGGGCATTTCGCGCCAGCGCTACTGGGGCACGCCGATCCCGATCATCCACTGCGATACATGCGGCGTCGGTGCCGGTGCCCGAGAAGGACCTGCCGGTCGTGCTGCCCGAGGACCTCGTCCCGGACGGCAGCGGCAGCCCGCTCGCAAAGTACGAGCCGTTTCTGACGTGCACGTGCCCGACCTGCGGCAAGCCGGCGCGGCGCGAGACCGACACGATGGACACCTTCGTCGATTCGGCCTGGTACTACATGCGCTACTGCTCGCCGGACGCGCCGACGATGGTCGATGCGCGCAACGATTACTGGATGCCGATGGACCAGTACATCGGCGGCATCGAGCACGCGGTTCTGCACCTGCTGTACGCGCGCTTCTGGACCAAAGTGATGCGCGACATGGGCCTGGTCAAGTTCGACGAGCCGTTCAAGCGGCTCTTCACGCAGGGCATGCTGACGCACGACTGCTACTACCGCGAGGATGCCGCGGGCAAGAAGCGCTGGTTCTACCCGGCCGAGATCGACCTCGCGTACGACGACAAGGGCCGGCCGCTGAAAGTCGACGGCGCGCGAGGACGGCCAGCCGGTCATCTTCGGCGGCGTCGAGAAGATGTCGAAGAGCAAGAACAACGTCGTCGAGCCGCGCGACATCATCGGCGAAGTTCGGCGCCGACACGGCGCGCGCCTTCGTCATGTTCGCCGGCCCGCCGGACCAGAGCGCCGCGTGGAGCAACTCGGGCGCCGAAGGCACCTACCGCTTCCTGCGTCGGCTGTGGAACTTCTGCATCGAGCGGCAGACCGACGCTGAAGGCGACGTCGAGGCTCGACGGCGATGCGCTGACGCCGGCGCAGAAGGCCGTGCGCCGCGACATCCACGCGAACCTGAAGCAGGCCGACTTCGACTACGCGCGCATGCAGTACAACACCGTCGTCTCGGCGGCGATGAAGATGCTGAACGCGCTCGAGGACGCGAAGCTCGGCAGCGCGCCGGCGGACGCCACGCTGCTGAACGAAAGCGTCGGCATCCTGCTGCGCGCGCTCTATCCGGTCGCGCCGCACATCACGCACACGCTGTGGAACGAACTCGGCGTACGCGGCGCAATTCGGCAGCGAGATCATCGACGCGCCCTGGCCGCAGGCCGACGACGCGGCGCTTGTCATCGACGAGATCGATCTGGTGGTGCAGGTCAACGGCAAGCTGCGCGGCATCAATCCGCGTGCCTGCCACGGCGGACAAGACGCGCGATCGAGCAGGCTGCGATCAGTGACGCGAACGTGCAGAAGTTTGTCGCCGGCCAGGCGGTGAAGCGCGTCGATCGTCGTGCCCGGCAAGCTGGTCAACGTGGTCGTCTGATGCGGCGCCGCCTGCTGGTCGCGCTCGGAGGCGCACCTCTCGCTGGCGGCCTGCGGCTTCAAGCTGCGCGGCACGCAGACGCTGCCGTTCGAGAAGATCTATCTCGCCCTGCCGGTCAACTCCTCGCTGGGCGCCGAAATGTCGCGCATTCTGCGGGCGTCGACCAATGCCCAGGTTGTCGACGATCGCAAGGATGCGCAGGCCGTCTTCGAACTCCTCGGCGAAACCCGGGAGCGCGAGGTGCTGGCGATCAACGCGCAGGGCCGCGCCACCGAGTACCAGTTGCGGCTGCGCGTGCGCTTCCGCGTGCTCGACAACACGCGCCACGAGCTGATCGGGCCGACCGACCTGCTGGCCCGGCGCGACATCACCTTCAACGAGTCCGACCTGCTGGCCAAGGAGTCGGAGGAAAGCCTGCTCTATCGCGACATGCAGAGCGATCTCGTGCGGCAGATGGTGAACCGGCTCGCTGCGGTCCGTCCCGTATCAGGCTAGGCGATGCAGATCAAGGGCTGAAGGCCTGGCGTCGGCGCTGATCGCGCGCAGCGCGCGAGCGCCGCATGCCCGCGCTCATCACGGTCGCCAGCGACGAGCCGCTGCTCGCGCAGGAGGCGCCGGACGCGATCCGCGCCACCGCGCGCGCGCTCGGCTACAGCGAACGCGAGGTGCTGCAGCCCGATGCGCGCTTCGACTGGTCGCGACTGGCGCAGGCCGCGCAGGGGCTGTCGCTGTTCGCCGAACGCCGCATCGTCGAGCTGCGCCTGCCGACCGGCAAGCCGGGCGTCGACGGCGCCGCGGCGCTCGAGGCGCATGCGCAGACACCTTGCCGACGACACGCTCACGCTGATTGCGCTGCCGCGCCTCGACCGGCGCGCGCGCGAAACGCGCTGGGTCGGCGCACTCGAACGCGGCCGGCGTGCTGCTCGAGATCGACTGCCGTCGAGCGCGCGCGCCTGCCGCGCTGGATCGGCGAGCGGCTGGCGCGCCAGCAGCAGCGCGCGCCCGACGAAGCGCTCGCCTTCATCGCCGATCGCGTCGAAGGCAACCTGCTGGCCGCCCACCAGGAAATCGTCAAGCTCGGCCTGCTCTATCCCGCCGGCGAACTGTCGACTCGAGCAGGTGCGGACAGCGGTGCTCAACGTCGCTCGCTACGACGTCTTCGAGCTGCCGCTCGGCGATGCTCGCCGGCGACGCGCCGCGCGTCGCCGCGCACCCTGGCCGGACTGCGCGCCGAAGGGGAAGCGCTGCCGCTGATCGCTGTGGGCGATCACCGAGGAACTGCGCGCGCTGATCGCGCGTCAAGGCGCAGGTCGCACGCGGGCCGCCCGTTTTCCGAGGCCGCGCGCGCGAGCGCGATCTGGGGGCCGCGCCAGGCAGCTGGTGGAGCGCGCGCTGGGGCGCGTCGATGCTCGACCGGCTCGCGCAGGCCGCTCGCGCGGGCGGCCGCGGTCGACCGCCTCGACAAGGGGCTGCGTGCGCCGCGAGCTCGATAGCGACCCGTGGCTAGAATTGTGCAGATCTCGCACTCGACGTTGCCCGTTGATCAACCGCCGCCGGCCTCGGCTCGCCGATGAATGCCCCCAATCGACTCCGTGCTCGGACCGCGCGACCGCGTGGCCACCGAGTTCGCCGGCGACGCTGCGCGCCTACATGCGGCACGTCGGTCAGACCGCGCGCGAAGCCTCAGCCGCCATGGCGGCCGCCCAGCACGGCGCCGCGCAATGGTGCGCTGACCGAGCTAGCGCAGCCGCGCTGCGCACCGCGCGAGACGCGTTGCTGGCCGCCAACGCGCGCGACGTCGACGCGTGCGCGCGCCGCACGGGCTGGACGCCGCGCTGATCGATCGCCTGACGCTGACGAGCAAGCGCGATCGAGCAGATGGCCACGGGCGTCGAACAGGTGGCGCAGCTGCCCGATCCGATCGGCGAGATCAGCGACGTCTGCGCCGCAGCCGAGCGGCATTCGCGTCGGACGCATGCGCGTGCCGCTCGGCGTCATCGGCATCATCTACGAGAGCCGCCCGAACGTGACGGTCGACGCTGCGGCGCTGTGCCTCAAGAGCGGCAACGCCACCATCCTGCGCGGCGGCTCGGAAGCGATCGAGTGCAACCGCCTGCTCGCGCGCCTGATCGGCGAGGCGCTGGCTTCCGCCGGCCTGCCGGCAGACGCCGTGCAGCTGGTCGATACCACCGACCGGAGCGCCGTCGGGACTGCTGGTGACGATGCCCGAGTACGTCGACATCATCGTGCCGCGCGGCGGCAAGGGACTGATCGAGCGCCTGATGCGCGAGAGCAAGGTGCCGATGATCAAGCACCTCGACGGCGTCTGCCACGTCTACATCGACGCTGCAGCCGATCCGGCGATGGCGATCCGGATCGCCGACAACGCCAAGACCCAGCGCTACGGCACTTGCAACACGATGGAGACGCTGCTGGTCGCGGAGCCGATCGCCGCCGCGCGTGCTGCCATCGCTCGGTCACATCTACGCGACGAAGGGTGTCGAGCTGAGGGGCGACGCAGCCGCGCGCGCGTTGCTGACGACAGCAGGGCTCGAGTGCGCCGTGGCGACCGAAGAAGACTGGCGCGCCGAATACCTAGCGCCGATCCTGTCGATCCGCGTCGTCGCCGGGTTCGACGAGGCGATCGCGCACATCAACACGCTACGGCAGCCAGCACACCGACGCGATCGTCACCGATGACCATGGAGCGCGCGATGCGCTTCCTGCGCGAAGTCGACTCCGCCTCGGTGATGGTCAACGCCTCGACCCGCTTCGCCGACGGCTACGAGTACGGGCTGGGCGCGGAAATCGGCATCAGCAACGACAAGCTGCATGCGCGCGGGCCGGTCGGGCTCGAAGGCCTGACGTCGCTCAAGTACGTGGTGCTTCGGTCAGGGCGAAGTGCGTTGAACGGTCCATAGCCACGCGATGAGCGCGTATGCCTGGCTGAAGACCGCTGCACCCGATTTCCGTCATCGGCTGTTCCGCCGGACTTTTCCCCTTTCCGCGCATCTACGTCAATCTGGCGGATGGTCCCGGTGACGGCACGCACGCGCGAGCCTGCTCGCGATGGCGCGCAAGCTGCTTCAGTTTCATGATCAGGCGCTGGGCGTTTTTGGCAGTCGCCTTCGGCATGGTGTTGTGGGGCGGCTACGGAGTTGGCAGCCAACTCCGGACTGGATGGTCGCAAAGCTTGTATTGGTGCTTGGCCTGGTCGTCTATCATGCCTACTGTGCGGTGCTGTACCGTTGGATTGCCAGCGGCGGCAACGCCCGTCCGACGTCGTGGTACCGCTGGTTCAATGAAGTTCCGGTGCTGATGCTGTTCGCGATCGTCTGCCCTCGCGATCGGCAAGCCCTTTTAAGCAGGTCCACCCCCAAGCCCCGCCCCGATGCCAGCCACCGTCGATTACTTCATGACCCCGGTTTCCCCGTTCACCTATATGGGACACCGACGGTTTCGGCAGATCTGCCGGCAGCACGGCGCGCAGATCAACCTGCGTGTGATGGACCTCGGCAAGGTGTTTCCGGTGTCCGGCGGCCTGCCGCTGAAGGATCGTCCGCCTCAGCGGCGCGCATATCGCATGATGGAACTCAAGCGCTGGCGCGAGTATCTCGGCGTTCCGCTGAACCTGGAGCCCAAGTTTTTCCGGTGCCGAGCGAAGCCGCTGCCACGACGATCCTGGCGGTGCTCGCAGCGGCACGGCATCGACGCCGCGCTTGACGTGGCCGGCGATTGCCTGCGGGCGATCTGGGCCGAGGATCGCGACATTTCGGCGCGCGCCACGTTGCACGAAATCGTCAAGGCGCGCTGGACATCGACGCCGACGCCTTGCTTGCCCAGGCAGCTTCGGCCGAAGTCGCGGCGCTGTACATCGTGCATTCGCAGGAAGCGATCGCCGCGCGGCGTGTTTGGCTCGCCGACCTACGTGCTGAATGACGAATTCTTCTGGGGCCAGGATCGGCTCGACTTCCTCGACCGGGCGCTCGGCGCGCGCCTAGTCACACGCGCGCCCGACGACCGCCGCCGTCTGTCATGACATCGTTCGCACTCACTTCGCGGTCTGCCCGCGCGGACTCGAAGCCGCGCTGGCCGACGAACTCGGAGCGCAAGGCGCGAGTTCGGGTGCAGGCCGGAGAGCGGTGGCGCTGCGTTCGCGGGCTCGACGTCGACCGGCTATGCAGTGAACCTGCATTCGCGCATCGCCAGCCGCGTGCTGTGGCAGGTCGGCAGGCGCGGGTACACAAACGAGCAGCACCTGTACGACGCCACGCAGGAAGTCCGGTGGCAGGACCTCATGTCGGCGCAGCAGACGCTGCGCGTCGATGTCACCGCCTCGCGCTCGCCGCTGACCAGCCTCGAGTTCGCGATGCTGCGGATCAAGGACGGCATCGTCGACCGACTGCGCGCGCAGACCGGTGCGCGTCCGTCGATCGATCGCCAGAATCCAGACGTGCGGGTCTTCGCCTATCTGGACGGAGCGCACCGTCGACGCTCTATGTCGATCTGTCGGGCGAGCCGCTGTTCAAGCGCGGCTGGCGCGCCGACAAGGGCGAGGCGCCGCTGAAGGAAAACCTCGCCGCCGGGCTGCTCGCGCTTGCCGGATGGACGCCCGACGTGCCGTTGCTCGACCCATTCTGCGGCAGCGGCACGATCGTCATTGAAGCGGCGACGATCGCGGCCCGGCGCGCACCAGGGCTCAACCGGTCATTTCGCCTTCGAGCGCCTGGCCAACTTCGAACGCGCCGCGTGGCGCCGCCTGAAAGACCGTGCCCAAGCGGCCGTCGACGACGCGGCGCCGGCGCTGATCGTCGGCTCCGACATCTCGACCCGCGTCATCGAGCAGGCCGCGTACCAATGCCAAGCTCGCCGGCCTTGACGCCTTCATGGCAGACGGCCGGCTGCGCCTGGATGCCGGCGATGCCCGCGCGGTCGAAGCTCCGGCCGAGCACGGCATGATCATCTCCAACCCGCCTTACGGCGAGCAAAGCGCTCCGCGCTCGTCGACCGTACCCAAGATGATGGGCGAGGTCGGCGACCGGCTGAAGGCAGCCTTTCCCGGCTGGCACGCCTGGTTCCTGACCTCGGACCGGCAGCTGCCGCGCCAGATGCGCCTGGCCGAAACCCGCAAGCCGGTCCTCTACAACGGGGCGCTGGAGTGCCGGTTTTTTCGCTTCGAACTCGTCGCGGGGGACTACCGGCCACGCGCGAAGCGCTGAGTCTGCCTCGAACGGCCGATGGCTTCAGCCTATTTGTAAAACCCGCGCTCCCATCGCCGAAGATTGGCCTCCCCTTCACGCAGGAACGGGGTGAACGGTGCGAGCCTTAGCAGAATTTGATTGACCACATTCGCTGGGAACTGAAGCGGTTTCGCAAAATCGAGAAACAAGACCACACGCGGATCGGAGGTTTCGTTCCACGCCTCGTGCTCATACGCGTCGTCAAAGATCAGCACACGGCCCTCAACCCACTGCCGTTGCTCTGTCCCAATGCGAATACCAACCCTATCGGAAGGCTGCGGCACGAGCAGGCCGAGATGTGCGCGCAGGACGCCGTTGTAGGGACCGCGATGTGGCGGCAAACGCTTGCCGGGCTCCAAGATCGAGAACATCGCCGTCTGCAACCCCGGAACACGGAAACAATCGACCACGTACGCGGGCACAGCGCTTTATTCGCGCTTGAGGTAACGCCGTACGCAAGAAAGAGAAAGACCTTCCAGCCGGAGTCCCGGGTGATCGAGATGGCGTCAGCCGTAATGTCCTGCACGTTAGGCAATGCCTGACGACGACCAAGCACTTGCTCGAGTTCGGCGCGAATGACTCGCCAGTCCCTTTCAAGATCGTCAGCCCACGGAAATGCAACGTTGTTGTAGACGCACGGGTTACCAAGTCGGGCATAACGGCGGTTCAGACGCTCGACGCACTCCACGACGCTCATGAAAAACCGCGTCACGCGGCCTTTACGTTCGAGTGGGGCAATACCATCGGTCGACCAGGCCTGACGCACATCCTGCGGGTGCGACTGACCTACCGTTGGCTCCAACGCGGCGTTGCCAAATTGTCCCGGACGAGCGGACATTGATTACATGAGCCGTTGGGATGGCTCTGCTTAGCCGCGGGGACGGGGAGGAGGCCGACCCCTGGCGGCCGGGTCGTTCTGTGGTCGCGGCCGTTTGAAGATGTCCATCAGCACTCGACGGATGAGCCGCTGCGCATCGGGCCCTAGTGCGCGAACCTCGCGTTCGATGAACTCGCTTCGTTCATCCGGAGTAAGCCTTCTACGCTCAGCATCTTCCAGCCATCCCCTACAGATCGCAAACGCCCTTTCACTTGACATTGCCCACGCGTCGGGGTCTTGCGGCATGGTGACTCCTCAAACTCACACTATTAGGGTGCCCAACTTCGCCAGCACCTCTTGGTGATTCATGATGAACATATGATTGATGTCGTGTTCCTCGACCGTGATGACCTGATTCGCGGGCAAGCTCGCCAAGCGCGCCGTCCAGGCTGGCTGGGTGTCGTCTCCGGCATCCAAGAATTCGTCCGTGATCGGCTCCGGATCGTCCGGAATCCAACTCCATCGAATCGAGCCGAGCGTTTCTCTCACTCCCTTTTGTACGCCGCGGATGTTAAACAGCTTGTGCCGGATCTTTGGGTCCAACTTGCTGGCCAATTTGCGCACGACGTCGCGAGCATGACCGAGCTCGCTTAAGTCGAAGCCAGTGTTCGAAGGGTATCGATGGCCGGGAGGTTGAGGACGTATCTGCGGCTTGTAGGGATCCGCATTGAACGCAGCTGCACCCACATCGCGGCTCGGGTACTGGGTGATGAAAAACTGATCACGCATGAGGTCCGGCAGGGCATCGTTGAAGGTCTGCTCGTCAGCATAGTGCAACTCATAACAGCCGGGAAGTGATGCGATAACCTCTTTAATTTCGTCCTTATGCATGTCGAATGGTCCATTAAGGAGCGATTCGCCCTCCGTCCAGCGATGCAACTGACCGCCATAGCCGTAGTAGGGCGTAGCGACCGTTATGACTCTTTCGACTTCGGCGATAAACGGATCCGCGCTTCGCAGGATCGAATTGGCAAGCATCCCGCCCGAGCTGTGGCCAACCAGGAAAACCTTTCCCAATGGCCCCACAACTCCGGGCAGTTGCGCTTCGACTCTCTGAAGAAAGTGCGGAACAAACTTTCCGAGGAAGAATCCTGCCGCATCCTCCAATCGGCGGCGCCAGTCCCAGCCAAAAATGAACCAATCGATGTCTTGGTCGTCGCACCACTCGGTAAATCCCGCATATGGACTTTCGCACCCGAGCTCAACGGCGCCAAGAGCAACAATGATGTGGTCGTCCGCCTCGCGGAACTTGTCGCCAGGAACTTCTTCATCTTGAGAAGGCGGGCGAGGTTGTTCAAAAAAGTTTCAAGCGTTAACCAGACCGTGCGGAACAGGAACTGCTGCTGGGGGTTTCGGTCGTCGTAGGGAGTCGATGCCCGCTCCAGCCTGGACCCCATACCGCCCGGGAACAAGAAGACGGTCCTTCGTTGCGCCGGCGCAATAGCCTTGGTGCCGTAGCGGGCAATGAACTCATCAATGGCAACGTCATTAAGGCGCAGTTGCTCACTGTCACGTGCATCGTCGTAGCTCATGCGGCCTCAGCGGAGGAGCGGTGAAACGCGACTGGTTGGGCAGTACGCGGCGACAAGGGAATATAGGGCCGCAGCCATTCTTCCGCGTCCCCACGTTCGTCTGTCAACTTGATCGGTTCAAAGTAACGCACTCGATCATCGTGAGCGAGGTCCGGTGGGACCTCGAAATACTGCGGATCCAGCATGTCGCTGCCCGCCAGGTACGTCCTCGAGTTGTCAGGCGTACTCCGCGACCAGAGAAAGCAGTGCAGATTCATCGACACGAGGATGTACCACCGAACGGGGTTCCAGGTGCGAGCCCTTATCACCCTGCGAAGCGTCTTGGCGAGGATGCCGAACCGCCCGACGACCTCCCAAGGTCTCCGAAAGATTCGCTCGATGAAGTTGACGATGTCTTCGGTCCTATCGCCAAGTTGCGTGTGGCCGATTGTTTCGCCATCTAGGTCACGCAGCCGTAGGTTTGGCGCAAGGTGACCCATTCGCAAGTCGTCCCAGAAACTCGCTGTACCGGCGAGCGGAGCGACGACGCTCAGGTAGACCGGCATGGGAAGCAGCGGATTGTCTGCGATAGCGCGGATCTGCCGTTCCATTTCCTTTGCAGTCTGATGCCGGTGGTCGAAAAGGAATCCGTAGCAAATGGCGATTCCGTTCGACTCAGCGAAGGCGATATCGTCGATCACATTGTGGCGACGGCTCAGATTCTGCTTCTTGTTGTAGCGGCGGAGCATCTCCTGGTCGAGAGTCTCCAACCCGACGAACAGCACCATGCACTTCGAGTCCGCGAGATGCCTGATGAGCCCCCGATCATGCAGCACGTTCTGCGTAACCAATGCTCCCCAGGCGCGCAGCTTTGCATGCGACCGCATCAGCAGGGCGACCCGAAGCATGTGCTCGCGGTCGTCGGAAAAGTTGTTGTCGAGAAACATCACCATCGGGTACCAGCGTTGCAGGCTCCACCATGGACTCGAAGCCAAGGCACTCTCGAGGCTGGACGCAAGCGCGCCAAGGTCATAGCGCACATGGGTGCCGGCCTCGTTAGGGACGACGCAGAAGGTGCACCGGAAGCTGCACCCGCGGGAAGCCTCCATCAGATGTAACAACGTATGAATGCCACTGCGTGCAAAGAGGGAGTAGTCGACCTCGTACTTTGCGACCTGGTCCGAACGCGCCCGATAGATCTGCTTCAACGAACCATTCAAGTAGTCGTCGATAACCTCCGGCACAATGTCCACTGAACCGGCGCACACTGCATCGAAGAATTGAGCTGCGAACTCCGGGAAGCAAGTACAGACGCTGCCCCCGGCAATGACCTTGGCCCCGCTTCTTCGAAAGAAGTAGGAAAGCTGGCGCATGCGATCGAAATCAGGCTGAAGGCCCGCCAGAAACACGATGTCGTACCGGCTGCCCTTGGTCGGGTCGAAAGGCCCGTGCCAATCCTCGTGATGCAGCCGGACATCAAAGCGTCGTTGATCGATCAGCGATCCGACGTGCAGGCCCGAAAGCGGCTGCATGAAGTACCGAGTACGGCGTTTGTCGCGACTGGGCCTGAGGTGTGCGCAGATCACCAACGCTCGAAGCTTCCCCGCCTTTGGAGAGCCTTGCTCGCCCATTCCGGCATTGCTCGCCTCTTTACGGATCGCCAAGAAACCCACGCGCGCCCTCTCAAAAAAGGTAATCTGCAACGCGGCCTGGAAAGGAAACAGGCGGAGTCTATCCAAAGCGATAATACTTTGACAGCTAGGCCGAGCGGTCGCTATCCCTTGCACAAGGCTTCGACCGCTGAGCGTCGCCGTTGAGGACCGTACCTGACATGACTGCGGCTGATAGTGCTGCTCCGGAGCCACGCCTGCTCGGCATCGGCGCAGAGGCGCCTGAACGCCGCTTCCTGACAATCGTGTTCGTCGACATGGTTGGCTACACGACACTTTCGGAACAGCTGGATGAGGAGGACCTCGGACTGCTGCAAACCAGGTACCAAGAGCTTGCCCGGTCGATCATCGAACGCTACGGAGGATTCGTCGCACGATTCCTTGGAGATGGGATCCTTGCCTACTTCGGGTATCCGCGTGCACACGAACGCGATGCAGAGCGAGCCCTCCTTGCCGCGCTGGAACTTCAACGGCGAGTGACCGACCTCGACACCGAAATACAGGGGACCCGACTAGCGCCCCTCTCCCTACGGATAGGTGTTCATTCCGGGCATGTCGTCATGGCACCTGAGGCACTAAGCGTCGAAACCAGCGTACCAGGCGCAGTGGGCGACGCTGCCAACTTGGCGGCGCGCTTGCAGACCGAGGCACCTCCCGGCGGAATACTCGTCAGTCAAGAAACGCTGGAACTGGTCGATGGCGTCTTCGACTATGAATCGCTCGGTTCGCGCCCGATGAAAGGACTCTCACGAGAGGTTCCGGTCTTTCGCATTCTTAGAGCGACTCGCGCTAGCCACGGGTTGTCGTCTCGCCTGCAGCGCGGCGCGACTCGCATGGTTGGTCGCGAGGCGGCTATCGAGCGCTTACTCGAGCGATGGAAGTCGACGAAGGAATCGGCAGGCTGCGAGTGCGTGGTCGTCGCAGGTGAAGCGGGTGTCGGAAAGACCCGTTTGCTGCTCGAATTCTTGCGTCTGCCCGAGGCTGCCGACGCGAGGCACCTTCAAGCGACGTGTCAGGAGATCTATGCGCGGACCCCTTTGCACCCGGTCGGAAATCTTCTCTGGTCTCAAGCCGGCATTGCAAGCGAAAGTACTGATATCGAGTGCACTCGGAAGGTCGCGACGTTTCTTGACGGCCTTGGTTTCAACACCGAGCACAACATGCAAATCGTTGCGAGTCTGTTCGGCTTCACCGGCGCCCGAGGAACCGACGTGGTCGCCCCTACGCCGCAGTTGCTGAAGCGCCAGCAGTACGAGTTTGTTGTCGCGATACTCGTCAAGCTCGCACAGGGACGGCCAACCATCCTTTGGGTGGAGGACGCCAACTGGCTCGATCCATCGTCGGCGGAACTCCTGAGCGAGATCGTCGTCGCGACCAAGTCTCTCCCCTTGCTGATTGTTCTTACGTTGCGTTCGCTTCGACAGGGGCCTGCTCTTCCCAACGTGACCGAAGTGATCGACCTTGAACAGCTGGGGGCAAGGGACTGTCTCGAGGTTGCACGCTCCGTTCCCGGCGCCGACGCGCTCTCGGACGAGGTTGTTCAACGAGCCGTGGAAGCGGCGGACGGAATTCCGCTTTTTCTCGAGCAACTCGTGATCTCGTTGCTGGATGAGCGCATTGACACTTCGGGCCGCGCTCAGCGAAGGACTGGAATGCCGCTGATACTCGCGGAGCTGTTGTCGGAAAGACTTGATCGCCTGCCGGGCGGCCGCCGAATGGCTCAATCCGCAGCCTGCATCGGGCGGCCGTTCGCAACGGACCTGATTGCCGCGATTCTCGGAGAGGACGCCGCCGCAGTCCTGACTCCGCTCGAATCGCTGGTCGACGCAGAGGTCCTGCTTTCCAAGCGCCAAGGCGGTGAAACCCTGTACGAGTTTCGGCACGCATTGCTTCGGCGAATGGCGTACGAATCGATGGTGCAAGTTGATCGACGCGCCATGCATAGACGCATCGTCGACGTACTTCGTGCTCGTCAACAGGTTCGCCCGCCCATCCCGGAAGTCGTTGCGCACCATCTAACCGAGGCCGGAATTTATGAAGAGGCGGTCGAGGCTTGGCTGCTAGCCGGCGTGACAGCCGGTCGCGCTTCGGCGCACGTGGAGGCAGTTGGGCACCTTCGGAAGGGCCTGAGTCTCATCGACAAACTTCCGTCGCCAGAGCGGCGTCGACAGCTTGAGCTTAACGTGCAAGTGGCGCTGATGAGTTCCATATTGGCGACGCAGAGCGCGACATCACCTGAACTTTCGGCGTGCTGCGATCGCGGAATTTCGCTCTGCGAAGAGGGCGAGCCGAACGCCATGATCTTCCCGTTCGTTTTTGGTCAGTTTACTCATGTCAACTGCAGAGGAAGGATTGCAGAGGCGGAACAGCTTGCTCATCGTTTTCTCGCTATTGCACAACGCGCTTCGAACGAGTCGGCGCGCGTCATTGGTCACCGAATGCTTGGCATGGCGCTGCTTGCACAAGGCGACGCCGTGAGCGCGAAGGCGCAACTGGAAACTTCGTTGAATCTCTATGTCCGTGAGCGCGATGAACCCACGACGCACATGTTCGGCCAAAACACGGAAATCCACACCAAGTCGCTTCTCAGCTTGACGCATTTCTGCCTTGGAGAGGTTGAAGCGGCACTGGATATCGGAGTTGACGCGCTTCGAACGGCTGATTCACTCCGTCACCCTCATTCGACCGGGATTCCACTCATCTATGTCGGCGGATGGGTGTTCGGACTGTGTGATGCCACGAATGACCTAGTACGAGAGGCGCGCCGCCTTATCGGACTCGCCGAGCAACATCGACTGGCCGGTTTCCGAGCCCACGGAATGGCGTTTCTTGGTTGGGGCATGTGTCAGCGAGGGACATTGGCACAGGGAATCGCCGCCATTGAGCAGGGCATTGCGGCCTTCGAGTCAGTGAACTTTCATCTTGCACTTGCCGGCCACGTCGCCAATCTGGCCGACGCGCAGAGAAGAGCGGGGCGCATTCTCGAGGCGGAATCGTCGGCCGCTCGCGCTTTGGATCTGGTACCGGAAGGTAGTCTCTGGCTGGAGTCGGAAGTGCGTCGAGTGCAAGCACTCGTCGTGCGTCAGCTAAGTGCGGGACATTCGGATCGTGCCGAATCCATGCTGGTCGAGGCCGCGATGGCCGCAAAGAACCGCGGGTTTCCCGTACTGGAGTGGCGCTGCCTCGTGAGTTTGAGGCAAGTGCTCTCGCCCCAACGGTTTGAAAGTGAGTTCGGCGCCCGGTCAACCTATCTCGAGGACTTCAGTGGTCTTGGGCGGTTGGTCGCGCAAAAAACCTCATTTCACGTTGGCGGATGACAGCCCTCAACACGTTTCCTTCTCGTTCAGAGCATTCGAAGCATTCTCTCCGACGAGCTAATTTGACCGACACACCGCACCCTTGAACGCGCCAGCTACGCCGCCAGGGCGCGCTCGACGTCCTTTTCCAATTCTTCCGGCTTCGTCGTCGGCGCGTAGCGCTCGACGACGTTGCCATCCTTGTCGACCAGGAACTTCGTGAAGTTCCACTTGATCGCTTCGCTGCCGAGCAAGCCCTTCTTGGTGCTCGTCAGGTATTTGAACAGCGGGTGCGCGGCGTCGCCGTTGACGTCGATCTTCGAAAACATCGGAAACGTGACGCCGTAGTTCATTTCGCAGAACTCGGCGATCTCGGACTCAGGCCCCGGCTCCTGCTGGCCGAACTGGTTGCTCGGGAAGCCGAGCACCGCAAAGCCTTTGTCCTTGTATTTCTTATAGAGCGCCTCGAGCCCCTTGTACTGCGGCGTGAAGCCGCACTGGCTGGCAGTGTTCACTACCAGCAGCACCTTGCCCTTGTAGTCAGCCAGCTTGCGGGCCTTGCCGTCGATGGTCTTGGCGCTGAACTCGTAGACGGTCGTCATCGCCTGTGCTCCATGAAGTAGGAACGCAGTCTAGCCGTGGGCACCGATGCTGCCTTTCCCCTCCCAGAGAGGGAGGGGCCAGGGGAGGGAGGGCCTATTGCCTCGCAGAGAGCATTTGGGCCTAGCCCGCTAGGCCCAAATGCTCGATACCCTTATGGATGCCGGCCACTCCGCCCGACAGCTTGCTGTTGAGCTTGATCTGCAGCCGCAGGTCGTTCACGGAGTCGGCGTTGCGCAACGCGTCCTCGTACGAGATCTGCTCGCGCTCGTGCAGGTCGAACAGCGACTGGTCGAAGGTCTGCATTCCCTGCTCGCGCGAGCGCTTCATCACTTCCTTGATTTCGTGCACCTCGCCCTTGAACACGAGGTCGGAGATCAGCGGGTTGTTGATCAGGATTTCGACCGCGGGGATGCGACCCTTGCGGTCCTTGAACGGGATCAGTCGCTGCGACATCATCGCGCGCAGGTTCAGTGACAGGTCCATCAGCAGCTGCGAGCGCTTCTCCTCGGGAAAGAAGTTGATGATGCGGTCGAGCGCCTGGTTGGTCGAGTTCGCGTGCAGCGTGCACATCACGAGGTGGCCGGTCTCGGCGAATGCGATCGCGTGTTCCATCGTCTCGCGTTCGCGCACCTCGCCGATCAGGATCACGTCCGGCGCCTGGCGCAGCGTGTTCTTCAGCGCAACCTGCCAGGTTTCGCAGTCCACGCCCACCTCACGCTGCGTGATGATGCAGTTCTTGTGCGGATGGACGTATTCGATCGGGTCCTCGATCGTGATGATGTGGCCGTTCGAGTTCTCGTTGCGGTAGCCGACCATCGCCGCCAGCGACGTCGACTTGCCCGAGCCGGTCGCGCCGACCACGATGACGATGCCGCGCTTGGCCATCGCAAGATCGTTGATCAGGTGCGGCAGGTTCAGTTCATCGGTGGTCGGGATATGGTCGGCGATGGTCCGGAACACGATGCCGACCTTGCCCTGCTGCACGAAGGCGGAGACGCGGAAGCGGCCGATTCCGGTCGGATTGACCGCGAAGTTACACTCCTTGGTCTTTTCGAACTCCGCGGCCTGGCGGTCATTCATGATCGCGCGCACCAGTTCCCCGGTGTGCTGCGCCGTCAGCGGCTGGTTCGACACCGGCAGCACCCGACCGTCGATCTTGAAGGCGGGCGGAAACTCGGCGGTGAGAAAGAGGTCGGAGCCCTTCTTGCTGTGCAGCAGCCGCAGCAGGTCGTGGACGAATCGTGTTGCCTGGTCGCGTTCCATCGTTGCGCCTTTCCCCTGCCCTAGCCGACAAACGTTTCTGGAGTCTTGGCGTACTGGCGCGCCTCGGCGACCGACACCACGTTGCGCCGAACCAGCTCGAGCAGCGTCTGGTCCAGTGTGATCATGCCGTGCTGCTGTCCGGTCTGGATCATCGAGTACATCTGCGCCACCTTGTTTTCGCGGATCAGGTTACGGATGGCCGGCGTGCCGACCATGATCTCGTGCGCCGCGACCCGTCCGTTGCCATCCTTCACCTTGAGCAGCGTCTGCGAGATGACGGCGACGACCGATTCCGACAGCATCGCGCGCACCATTTCCTTTTCCGCCGCCGGGAACACGTCGACCACGCGGTCGATGGTCTTCGCAGCCGACGACGTATGCAGCGTGCCGAACACGAGGTGACCCGTCTCCGCCGCGGTCAGTGCCAGCCGGATCGTCTCCAGGTCGCGCAACTCGCCGACCAGTACGACGTCCGGGTCCTCGCGCAGTGCCGAGCGCAGGGCATTGGAAAACGAAAGCGTGTGCGGCCCGACCTCGCGCTGGTTGATCACCGATTTGCGGCTCTCGTGCACGAACTCGATCGGATCCTCGATCGTCAGGATGTGGCCGTACAGGTTGTTATTGACGTGGTCGACCATCGCCGCCAGCGTCGTCGACTTGCCCGAGCCGGTCGGCCCTGTCACCAGTACCAGCCCGCGCGGCTTGAGCGAAAAGTCGGCGAACTGCCGCGGGCACTGCAGTTCTTCCAGCGACAGCACGCGCGACGGAATCGTCCGCAGCACGGCAGCTGCGCCACGGTCCTGGTTGAAGGCATTGACGCGGAAGCGCGCCAGACCCGGCAGGTCGAACGAGAAGTCGGTCTCCAGGTTCTCGTCGTACTGCTTGCGCTGCGCGTCGTTCATGATGTCGTAGATCATGCCGTGCACGTCTTTGTGCTCGAGCGGCGGCAGGTTGATGCGCCGTACGTCGCCATGGACCCGGATCATCGGCGGCAGACCGGCCGACAGGTGCAGGTCCGAGGCCTTGTTTTTGACGGAGAATGCGAGCAGTTCTGAGATGTCCATGGCGGAACGCGGTTGCTCCTGGGCGTATCGTCGGCGGGGCCCGAAGTGGGCACGGGCTTCAAAGAGGCTAGCGTAGGCTGGGCCAGCGCCGGCGGAACAGCAAAAAAGCCAGTGAAAATAAGTCTCTAGCGGCTTTGAAGTCCATTATGTCCAGTTTGCAAGAAACCGTGCAAGCCAATTTACGGGCCGTTCACGAGCGCATTACCCAAGCCACGCGAGTCGCAGGACGCGCACCCCAGGATGTCGTGCTGGTTGCAGTCAGCAAGACCTTTCCCGCGGAGGCAGTCGTCGCCGCGGCCGCCGCCGGGCAGGCGGACTTCGGCGAGAACTATGTCCAGGAAGCCGTCGCCAAGATCGCGCGTGTGCGGGAGTTGGCGCCCGGATCGGCCCTTCGATGGCATTTCATCGGGCCCATTCAGAGCAACAAGACAAGGGACATCGCCGAGCACTTCGACTGGGTCCAGTCGATCGACCGCCTGAAAGTGGCGCAGCGACTGTCGGAGCAGCGGCCCGCCGCGCGTGGCCCGCTCAACGTGCTGCTGCAGGTCAACATCAGCGCCGAAGCCACCAAGAGCGGTGTCGCGCCGGCCGACGTCGCGGCCCTGGCGGCCCGGATTGCCGTATTGCCCAATATTGTGCTGCGCGGCCTGATGGCGATTCCTGAACCCGATCCCGTCCCTGAGCGTCAGGCGCGGCCACTGCGCGCGATGAAAGACCTGTTCGACGTTCTGAGGCGCACGAACCCACGCTGCGACACGCTGTCACTGGGCATGTCGGCCGACCTGGAAGCAGCCGTCGCGGCCGGATCGACGATGGTGCGCGTCGGAACGGCAATCTTCGGTGAGCGCGAAAGGAAGGCGGCGTGAGCGCCGCACGGCCGCCCCGAGGGCGCTCACTCCGCCCCGGGGGGACAGCCCACAGGGCGAAGGGGGCAGCATGAACGTGGCTTTCATCGGCGGCGGCAACATGGCGCACGCGATGCTGGGCGGATTGCGCGCGAGCGGGCTCGCGACCGACGGCATGCATGTGCTTGAACCCGACGCGGGCAAGCGCGCTGAACTGACTCTGGAGTTCGGCCTCACGGCCCATGAGTTTCCGGGCGATTGGTTGCGCGAAGCCGATGTTGTCGTGCTCGCGGTCAAGCCTCAGAGCATGAAGGAGGCTGTTTCCGCGGTGACGCACCGGCTGGGCAATGCGCTGGTGATTTCGATCGCGGCGGGCGTCAAGGCACGCGCGCTTGCCCGCTGGCTGGGACACGATCGAATCGTGCGCGCGATGCCAAACACACCGGCGCTGATTCGCGCGGGCGTTACCGGCGCCGTGGCCTTGCCCGGTGTCACCGCTGAACGACGGGCCGAGGCCGACCGTATCCTGGGCTCGATCGGCAAGGTGTTGTGGCTGGAAGACGAGGCGATGCTCGATCCCGTCACTGCAATTTCGGGCAGCGGCCCGGCGTATGTCTTCTTCTTCATCGAAGCGCTGCAGGATGCGGCGCTCGAGATGGGTTTCAACGCGGCCCAGGCGCGGGTGTTCGCAGTCGAGACGTTCGCGGGAGCGTCGCAGCTCGCGCGCCAGTCGGAAGAGCCCGTGGCAGTACTGCGCGAGCGGGTGACGTCGAAGGGCGGCACGACCGCGGCAGCGCTGGCACAGCTCAACGAAAAGAACGTTCGAGGAAAGATCGTGGAAGCCGTGCGCGCTGCCCGCGATCGCGCCGGCGAACTGGGCGCGCAGTTCGACGCCGACTAGCGTTCACGTCGGCCTATCAGCCCAAGGCCGTCAGCCATTAAAGGGTTCATATGAGGTAGTCGGCCACGGTGCCCGCAAACAGCGCCAGCCCGACCCAGTTGTTGTGCCGGAATGCGGCAAAGCAGCCTTCCCGTGTGCGGGTCCGGATGAGCGTGTGGTGATACAGCGCGCACGCCACCGCCAGCGCCCAGCCCACGTAGAAGGGCCAGCCGGCGTGGATGCCGTACCCCACCAGCAGCATGAGTGAGAAGAATCCCCCGTAGCAGAACATCACTCCGGCCACATCCCAGCGGCCGAAAAAGATGGCAGACGAGCGGATGCCGAGCTTCAGATCGTCATCGCGGTCGACCATCGCATACTCCGTGTCGTAGGCCACGACCCAGAACATGTTGGCTACGAACAGACTCCAGCCCAGCCGCGGCACTTCGCCGAGCACCGCCGCGAATGCCATCGGGATGCCGAACGAGAACGCGACCCCGAGATAGAGCTGTGGAATCGGGAAGAAGCGTTTGGCCAGTGGGTAGGTCCCCGCAACCGCGGCCGCGATCAGGGCCAGCCGCATCGCCGCCTCGTTCAGGAACAGCAGCAGCAAAGCCGCCATCGCGCACAGCGCCGCAGCCACTGCGACGGCCTCCAGTGGACTGACGTCACCGCGGGCCACGACCCGGTTGGCCGTACGTTTGACGTAGCCGTCGAAGCGATAGTCCGCTGCATCGTTGATGGCGCATCCGGCCGAACGCATCAAGAAAGTGCCCAGCACAAACACCGCCAGCAGCAACGCGCTCGGCGCGCCCGCCGACGCGATCCACAGTGCGGTCAGCGTGGGCCACAGCAACAACAATGTGCCGACCGGCTTGTCGAGCCGGACCAGGCTGGCATAGAGGGGCAGGCGACCGGCAGAGATCATGGCAGCGGCAGACTTTGCCCGGAAATCAGAGGCGGGCTATCGTAACAGCCGCGTCACGCCTTTCCACGAGAATTCCAATAGCCGGAGGAGATCCATGTTCTGCAAGATTTTCGCGAAGAGTGCAACTGCTGCTGCGCTTGCGCTGGCTGCGTCCGGCGTGCTTGCGCAGACCGAGGTGCAATGGTGGCACTCGATGCCCGGCGCGCTCGGGGACTGGGTCAACGGGCTGGCCAGCGGATTCAATGCCGGCCAGCAGCAATGCAAGGTGACGCCAACCTACAAGGGCGCGTACGACGTCTCGATGACGGCAGCGATCGCGGCGTTCCGCGCCGGCAACGCGCCCCATATCCTGCAGGTGTTCGAGGTCGGCACAGCGACGATGATGGGGTCGAAGGGCGCGGTTGTGCCAGTCGGTGAGGTGATGAGCAAGGCGGGCTACAAGTTCGACCCGAAAATCTACGTGCCGGCGGTCACCGGCTACTACACCGCGCCGAACGGCCAGATGATGTCGTATCCGCTGAACAGTTCCACCACGGTGTTCTATTACAACAAGGACGCCTTCAAGAAAGCGGGGCTTGACCCAAACAAGCCGCCGAAGACCTGGCCGGAGGTGGCGCTGGCCGCGGCCAAGCTGAAGGCGAGCGGCGAGAAGTGCCCATTTACCACCAGCTGGCAGAGCTGGACTCAGCTCGAGAGTTTCTCGACGTGGCACAACACGGAGTTCGCGACCAAGAACAACGGCTTCGGCGGACCCTCGGCGCGGCTTGCGTTCGACACGCCGCTGCATGTGCGGCACATCGAGAACCTGGCCAACATGGCGAAGCAGGGACTGTTCGTATACAAGGGCCGCGGCAATGCGGGGGATGCGCCGTTCTACTCCGGCGAATGCGTGATGAGCACGGCATCATCATCTGCCTACGGCAACATCAAGAAGAACGCCAAGTTCGACTTCGGCATGATCGACCCTGCCCTATTACCCGGATGTTGCAGGCGCGCCGCAGAACACCGTGATTGGCGGCGCCAGCCTGTGGGTGATGTCGGGCAAGAAGCCGAACGAGTACAAGTGCGTCGCGGACTTCTTCAACTACCTCTCAAGCCCGAAATTCAAGCCAAGAGCCATCAGGAGACCGGCTACCTTCCGATCACGATGGCCGCCTACGAGCTGACCAGGACGTCCGGCTTTTATGACAAGTTCCCCGGCACGGATGTCTCGGTGCAGCAGATGATCGTCAAGACGACCGACAAGTCACGCGGCGTCCGCCTCGGCAATTTCGTGCAGATCCGCACGATCAACGACGAGGAGATGGAGAACATCTGGTCGGGCAAGAAGACCGTGCAGCAGGGCCTCGCCGACGCGATCCGGCGCGGCAACGAGCAGCTCGAGCGCTTCGAGAAGACGAGCAAGTACAGGGATCCGGCTGGCCGCGACCGCGGCCGGCCGAACGTGCCGGCTTCCCGCGCCGTTGGAAAAACGCGCTTTCTTCCGCAGCCGCTGGCTGCCTTTTGCGCTGGTCGCGCCGCAGCTCGCGATCACGATCATCTTCTTCTTCTGGCCGGCCGGCCAGGCGCTGTACCAGAGCGTGCTGATGCAGGACGCATTCGGATCCAGCGTCGAGTTCGTCGGTCTGGAGAACTTTCGCACCCTCTTCAATGACCCGGGCTATCTCGCATCGTTCCGCGTCACGGCGGTCTTCTCGGTGCTCGTGGCCGGTTTCGGCCTCGCAATCTCTCTCGTGCTGGCCGTTTTCGCCGACCGCCTGCTGCGCGGCGCCACGCTACTCAAGACGCTGCTGATCTGGCCCTACGCGGTCGCACCGGCCATCGCCGGCGTGCTGTGGCTGTTCATGTTCAATCCGACGCTGGGCGTCGTCGCCCACTGGCTCAACAACGCCGGAGCGCACTGGGATTTCCACTTGAACGGCCGCCAGGCGCTACTGCTGCTCGTGATGGCGGCCGTATGGAAGCAGGTCAGCTACAACTTCGTGTTCTTCCTCGCGGGTCTCCAGGCGATCCCGAAATCCCTGATCGAGGCGGCGGCGATCGACGGTGCGGGCCCGGGCGGCGCTTCTGGACCATCGTGTTCCCGCTGCTGTCGCCGACAACGTTCTTCCTTCTGGTCGTCAATATCGTCTATGCCTTCTTCGAGACATTCGCAATCGTCGACGCAGTCACCGAGGGAGGGCCAGGCCAGGAGACGTCGATCCTCGTGTACAAGGTCTATCACGACGGCTTCAAGGCTCTGGACCTGGGCGGATCCGCCGCGCAATCGGTCGTGCTGATGGCGATCGTCATCACTCTGACCGTGCTTCAGTTCCGCTTCATCGAGCGGCGGGTGAATTACTGATGGCCCACTAATGGTCGAACGCCGCCGCTGGCTCGATGTGCTGTCCTACGTGGTTGTGTTCGCGGGGATCGCACTGGTCGCGTTTCCAGTCTATCTCGCGTTCGTCGCTTCGACACAGACTGCCGAAGCCGTTGAAGCAGCCCCGATGTCCCTCATTCCGGGCGACTTGCTGGTCGAGAACTACCGCAAGGTGCTGTTCGTAGGAGGCGACGTCGGCTCGCGTGCGCCGGTTGGCCGCATGATGTTCGTCAGCCTGACGATGGCGGTCGGCATAGCGGTCGGCAAGATCATCATCTCGTTGCTGTCAGCTTTCGCGATCGTCTACTTCCGCTTCCCGCTGCGCAACTTCTTCTTCTGGATGATCTTCATCACGCTGATGCTGCCGGTCGAGGTGCGCATCACGCCGACCTACGAGGTGATGTCCGACCTCGGTCTGCTCAACACGTTCCCGGGCCTGATCATGCCTCTGATCGCCTCGGCCACTGCGACCTTCCTGTTCCGGCAGTTCTTCCTGACAGTTCCGGACGAACTGGCCGAGGCCGCGCGCATCGACGGCGCCGGGCCGATGCGCTTCTTCTTCACGATCCTCGTGCCGCTGTCGGTGACCAACATCGCGGCGATGTTCGTCATCCAATTTATCTACGGCTGGAACCAGTACCTGTGGCCGCTGCTGATCACGACCAGCGAGGACATGTACCCGATCGTCATCGGCATCAAGCGCATGATCGGCGGCGGCGATGCCGCCAACGAGTGGAACCTGGTGATGGCTACCGCCATTTTGGCGATGATTCCGCCGGCGATCGTCGTCGTGCTGATGCAGCGCTGGTTCCTCAAGGGCCTGATCGAAACCGAGAAGTAGAAGCCGAACGATGGCGAAGATCGAATTCACCGATGTGCGCAAGAACTACGGCACGAACCAGGTCGTACACGGCATCAGCCTGACCGTGGCCGACGGCGAGTTCGTCGTGCTGGTTGGCCCCTCCGGCTGCGGCAAGTCAACGCTGCTGCGCATGGTCGCAGGACTGGAGGAGATCACGTCGGGGACGATCCGCATCGGTGACCGCATCGTCAACGACCTCGAACCCAAGGACCGCGACTGCGCCATGGTGTTCCAGAACTATGCGCTCTATCCGCACATGAGCGTCTACGACAACATGGCGTACGGACTGAAGATCCGCAAACTGCCCAAGGCCGACATCGACCGCCGTGTCAACGAGGCTGCCGCCATCCTCGAGCTCGACGCCTTCCTGAACCGCAAGCCGCGGCAGCTCTCGGGCGGGCAGCGTCAGCGGGTCGCAATGGGCCGCGCCATCGTGCGCGAACCGGCGGCGTTCCTGTTCGACGAGCCGCTGTCGAACCTCGATGCCAAGCTGCGCGTACAGACGCGACTCGAGATCCAGAAACTGCACCGCCGCTTGCGCACGACCAGCCTGTACGTCACACACGACCAGGTTGAGGCGATGACGCTGGCGCAGCGGATGATCGTGATGAATGCCGGACGCGCCGAGCAGGTCGGAACGCCGGATGCCGTCTATTCGCGACCCGAGACGACGTTCGTGGCGAGTTTCATCGGTTCGCCGCCGATGAATCTGTTCGCGGGCCGGGTCGCGTCCGACGGTCGCACTTTTGTCGCCGCTGACAGTTCGCAGTTCCAGCTGCCCGCTTCCTTCAGCCGTCTCGGCGGCAGGGAACTGGTCCTCGGTGTGCGTCCGGAACACCTGCTGCTCGGCGGCGGCAATCTGGCGATGCAGGTCGAAACCGTGGAAGTGCTCGGCGCGGAGCACCTGATCCATGGCAAGGTTGCTGGCACAGGCCTGATCGTGCGCACGGGTCCGCAATCGAGCCCCGCACCGGGTACTCTGGCACAGCTCGGATTCACGCCGGACGCTGCGCACTGGTTCGATCCCGTCACGCAACAACGGATCGACACCTGAGCGCAATCCCTTGCGTCGCGCCTTCGGCGCTACTCCTTGCGCCGGAACGGACAGTCGATCTTGGTGCACTCGCCATACAGCGCGAGCGCATGGTCCTGCAGCTTGAATCCGCGCTCGGCCGCGACCTTGTGCTGCCGCGACTCGATTTCGGCGTCGACGAACTCCTCGACGCGCCCGCAGGTCAGGCACACGAGGTGGTCGTGATGCGAGCCTTCGTTGAGTTCGAACATCGCGCGGCCGGCCTCGAAGTGATTGCGCGACAGCAATCCGGCGTGCTCGAACTGAGTCAGCACGCGGTAGACCGTGGCGAGGCCGACGTCGATGTGCTCGGCAATCAGAGCCTTGTAGACATCCTCGGCGCTCATGTGCCGCAGGCCCCGTTCGGCGGTATTGCGCTGGAAGATCTCAAGCACCTTCAGGCGCGGCACCGTGGCCTTCAGGCCGCTGCTCTTGAGGTCGCTCGAACTGGCTGATGGGCGATTCGGCATGAGGAACTGCGCGGCGCTGGGAGGAAAGGCTACTGGGTATCATACGGCTTCTGTGTCCCGACCTTCACACCTGCTGACCAATCCGATGTCGCCGCGCACCCTGGCTGCATGTGCCATGACCCTGATGCTGGCGGGTTGCGAGTCGCTTTATTCCGTGAGCGCGAGCGTCGGCTCGGGCCTTGCGTCGGCAGCCTCGTGGGCGCCGACCTTCCTCGGACCGTACCGACCCGATGTGCATCAGGGCAACATCATCTCCAAGGAAATGGTGGATCAGCTGCGCATCGGAATGACGCGCGATCAAGTGAGATTCATGCTTGGTACTCCGCTGATGTCGACCGAATTCCGCAAGGACCGGGTCGATTACATCTACTACCTGAATCCGCTCAAGGGGCCGGTGCAGAACCGGCGGTTGACGCTGTTCTTCAAGGACAGTCGCCTGGAAAGTTTCGAGACCGACCCGATGCCGAGCGAAGATGAAGTCGATGCGTTGATCCTGGGCCCGAACGTGAAGCGGGTGGCACGCACATCGCGTCAGCCCGCGATCCCGATGCCGGAGGTCTCGACGCCGGCCCCGGGCACTGGCACGAACTGACCTGACGCTCAACGGACGGCCGCGGATGCCGATGAAGATTGCGATCGCCGGCGCATCGGGCCGGATGGGCCAGATGCTGATCGAGTCCGTGCTCGGAACGCCGGACTTCGCTCTCGCGGCCGCACTCGACCGTGCCGACAGCCCGGTGCTCGGGCGCGACTGCGGCGAACCGTTTGGGCGATCGACCGGTGTTCGCGTGAGTGCCGATCTGACTGCCATGGCTGGCGCCGAAGTGCTGGTCGACTTCACCCGGCCCGAGGCGACGCTGCGCCACCTCGAAGCCTGCGTCGCACAGGGTGTGAAGATGGTGATCGGCACGACGGGCTTCGACGCGGCGGGCAAGCGCGCGATCGAGGCCGCTGCGCAGCGCATCGCGATCGTGTTCGCGCCCAACATGAGTGTCGGCGTCAACGCAACCTTCAAGCTGATCGAACTCGCCGCTCGCATGCTCGGCGAAGGCTACGACATCGAGATCATCGAGGCGCACCATCGCCACAAGGTCGATGCGCCGTCGGGCACGGCGCTGAAGATGGGAGAGGTCGTCGCCACCGCCCTCGGCCGCCCGCTCGCGGAGCTCGCCGTGTACGCGCGCGAAGGCCATACCGGCGAGCGCCGTCCGGGCTCGATCGGGTTCGCGACGATCCGCGGCGGCGATATCGTCGGTGACCACACGGTGATGTTTGCCGGCGCCGGCGAGCGCATCGAGATCACGCATCGGTCCGGTAGTCGCCAGTCGTATGCCAATGGCGGCCTGCGCGCCGCGCGCTTTCTCGGCGCCAGGGCTGCCGGCCTGTATGACATGTTCGACGTGCTGGGATTCGCCTGATGGACGCCGGCTCGCTCGGACTCGGTCACTTCTGGCAGCAGGCGGATGCGGTCATCCGTTTCACGGCCTACCTGCTGTGCGCCATGTCGATCGTCAGCTGGTTCCTGATCTTCTGGAAGGCGTGGGGCTGGTGGCGCGTGCGGCGCGCCTCACGCGAACTCGATGGATTCTGGAGCTGCGCCGACGATCGACATCGCGGTCGCCAAGTTCAAGCCGATGGATGTCGACGGCATCTTCGTGCCGCTCGCGGTCGGTGCCGCAAGCGCCGCCAGTCACCCGGCCGCGGAGAACAGCCTCGCTGCGCAAATCGATCGCTCGGAGCTGATCACGCGTGCCTTGCGCCAGCGCATCAACGAGGCCGCAGGTCGGCTCGACTCGGGTCTCACGATCCTCGCGTCGGTGGGCAGCACCGCACCCTTCATCGGCCTGTTCGGCACGGTCTGGGGCATTTACCACGCGCTGCTCAACATCGCGTCGACGGGTCAGATCGCGATCGACAAGGTGGCCGGACCGGTCGGCGAAGCGCTGATCATGACGGCCTTCGGCCTGGCGGTTGCCATTCCGGCGGTCCTGGCTTTCAACGCCTTCACCCGCACCAACCGGATGGTGCTCGGTCAACTCGACGGTTTTGCGCACGACCTGCACGCGACACTGACCACCGGGTCGCGCGTGGCAGGACAGTCCTGATGCCGTTCGGTGGCTTCGAGCGTCACGGCGCCTCGGCGCCGCGAATGTCCGAGATCAACGTCACACCGCTGGTCGACGTGATGCTGGTGTTGCTGGTGATCTTCATCATCACCGCTCCGCTGCTGTCCTACGGCATCCGGCTCGATCTGCCGAACGAAGCCGCGCCGACGGCACCGGCCGAAATCTCGACCATCAAGCTTTCGATCGATGGCGACGGCCAGCTCTACTGGGACGCGGAGCCGCTGGCCGACGACGCGCTGCGTGCACGGCTGGCGAAGGCAGGCGCCGAGGCCGCGACCCCCGAAGTGCACCTGCGTGCCGATAAGGCGACGCGCTACGAGCGCATCGCGTTCGTCCTGTCTGCCGCCCAGCAGGCCGGGCTGACCAAGATCGGCTTCATCACAGAGCCCGCGCCTGCAGCCACCGTAGCCAAGCCGTGAGGCGGCGCCCGTGCCGCACTGACCGCCCTGTTGCGCCGCGGCATTGCCCCTGGCGCCGGTCGACGACGTGTCGGCGGCAGTGAGTGCCATCGACGACGCCGGCACGACCGTCACATTGGCACAGCCGGCCACGCGCGTCATCAGCCTGGCGCCGCACATCACCGAGCAGTTGTTTGCGATCGGTGCGGGCGATCGTATCGTCGGTACGACCGAGTACGCCGATTTCCCGCCCGCCGCGGCGGCCATCCCGCGCGTCGGGCGCGCGCACAGCCTCGATCTCGAGCGCATTGCCGCACTCCGTCCCGACCTGATCGTCATCTGGGGCAGTGGTTTTCCGCCGGCCATGATCGCCTCGGTCGAACGGCTCGGGGTCCCCGTCTTTGTCAGCGAACCGCACTCGCTCGGCGACGTGGCACGGTCGCTCGAACGGCTCGGCGTGCTGACCGGGAGCGATGGGACCACGGCGGCGGCGCAGTTCAATGCGAAAGTCGATGCGTTGCGCGCCCGGTATTCCGGACGAGCGCCGGTGCGCGTCTTCTATCAGGTCTGGTCCGCGCCATTGATGACGCTGTCGGGCCGGCATGTAATCAGCGAGGCGATCGAGTTGTGCGGCGGACGCAATGTATTTGCCGGCCTGCTCCCGGTAGCACCTCAGGTATCGACGGAAGCGGTGCTCGCGGCCGATCCGCAGATCATCATCACCGCCGAACCAGCTGCGCAATCCGAGCCAGGCGTTGGCGATGTGGCAGCGGTTTCCCACGTTGGCCGCAACGCGCCGGCAGCAGTTCGTGACGCTGGACGCCGACCGGATCAATCGGCACGGACCCCGCCTGGCCGATGAAATCGCCGACCTCTGCGCGGCAATTGAGCGGACCCGGGCAGGTACGATCAAGTAAATTGCACCGATTGAGAAACGAGGCCAAAGATGACCGAATCCTGCACTTCGAAGCTGCTCCGCATGGCGGCCATGGTGGCGGCGTCCACGCTGCTCGCCCTCGCCGGCTGCGGCAAGAAAGACGCCACCGGCCCAGCCCAGACGGCGCAACCGCCGGGCGAGAAAGCTGCACCAGCAGTGCCCGCCACCGATCGCGAGATCAAGATCATCTCGATCAAACCCGAAGTGGAAGCCTTCAAGGCCGGCGACACCGTGAAGATCGCGCTCAGCGCCTCGTACACGCTCCCGGCCCAGGGAGGGTTGATCGGTCTTGTGGTGCAGGACCCCAAGGGAACTCTGATTGCCGACAAGCTGACGCCGGTGGAAGGCGGCAGCGGAACTTTCGTCGGCGAACTGGAGTTCAAGGTGCCGGCAGCCGATCGGTTTTCGTTGTTGGTGCCGCTTTACGCGAAGGGCGAGAACAAGTCGTCGACCGTGGCCTCGCGCGAATTTTCGGTCAAGGCCAAGTAGCGGTCAGCACTCCACCCATTCGAGCAGCGACTGCCACTGCTCGAGATCCTTCGCGACCCTGCCCGGCGCAACGTCCCACAGCGTCAGCCCATGCGCGGCCAGTTGCACGTAGTTTTGCGTGTCGCGCAGGAAACCGAGTACCGGCAGCCCGAGTTGCTCTACGAAGCGTTGCAGTTGTTCGGCCGCGCGGGTGCGCGCGTCGACCCGCATGCCGAGCACTCCGACGTGACCGCCGTCCTTCATGAGTCCCTTCTCGGCGAGTCGGCCCAGAAAAGCCTGCGTCGCATAGATGTCGAACAAGGACGGCTGCAACGGGATAATCAGCCGATCGGCAATTTTCAGAGCGTCTTTGAGCGCGTGGCCATGAATGCCGGCCGGCGTGTCCAGCACGACATGCGTGACACCTTTCGGCGGACGGGCGACCTTCTCGTCGCTGCGGTCCCACGACTCGATGCGCGGCAGCGACTCCGGCCGGATCCCGAGCCACGCGAGCGCCGATTGCTGCCGATCGAGGTCGCCGAGCATCGTGGCATGCCCGCGTCGCGCAAAGTAACCGGCGAGATTCGTTGCCGCCGTGCTCTTGCCGACGCCACCCTTGGGATTCGCAATCAGAACGATAGGCATCGGAGGAGTTTAGAACCTGATCAGTTCTTCACTAGCGAGTGTCTCGCTGCCACGATGTACGTGGAAGACGGCCTCTCCATCCACCTCGAGCCGCGAGACCGGCGTCGCGAAGAGGTCCGTCAGGGTCCGCGGCGTCAGGACGTCCGCCGCGGGGCCCGAAAGCGTCCGGCCGTCGCCCCACAGCAGTAGCGCATGGCTGGCAAAACGTGCCGCCGCATTCAGGTCGTGCAACGTGACGATCAGGCCGCGCTCCGGCAGGGCGGCAAGCTCGCGTACGACCATTGCCTGGTGCCGCGGATCCTGGTGCGCCGTCGGCTCATCGAGCAGGACCAATGGAGTGTCCTGTGCCAGCGCGGTCGCAATGGCGACACGCTGGCGTTCGCCGCGCGAGAGCAGACGCACGTCGCGGTCGGCAAGAAGCGCGCAGTCGAGACGCTCGAGCCAGCGGCGCGCCACAGCCTCGCCCTGGTCCTCGTCGCGAAAGATGAAACGGGCTGTCAGTACGGTATCGAGCACGGAGCTCGCGAACGGGTCGATCCAGCGGTCGGTGAGCAACGCGCGATCGCGCGCCAGTTCGTCGGCGCGCCGACCTTGCACCGGGCGTCCGCCGAGCAGGATCTCGCCGCCGTCGCCGTGTCGCGCCCCGGCGACGGCCGCCAGCAGAGTCGACTTGCCGGCGCCATTGGGCCCCAGCACGGCCCACCGGTCTCCGCGTCGTACCGCCAGGTCGAGCGAGTCGACGAGGCATCGCTGCGGGGTTCGCAGTGCCAGTTGGCGCAGTTTCAGAAGCTCCGAGTCGATCATCGCCGCCCCAGGAACCACAGGAAGACCGGCACGCCGATCAGGGCCGTCAACACTCCCACCGGAAGCTGCAGCGGTGCAAACGCCGTGCGGGCGATGGTGTCCGCCGTCACCACCAGCGCCCCTCCAAGCAGCATCGACGCGGGCAGGACCACCCGCTGGTCGTTCCCGGCAATCATGCGGACCAGGTGAGGTGCGACAAACCCAACGAAGCCGACCGCCCCTCCCAGCGTGACGGCACTGGCCGTCGCAACCGCCGCGATCACGATCAACCGACGACGGATGGCCGCCACCCGCACGCCCTGCGTGAACGCTTGCAGGTCGCCGCGCATCATCAGGTTTAGCGAGCGCGCGTCGGTGCGCGCCAGGACAAGCAGCAGCGCTATCAATGCCAGCGCGAGGAGCGCCGGCGCGACGTGAGTCGCTCCCGCCAGGTCACCGAGCAACCAGAAGACCATCGTGCGCAGACGTCCGTCGGGCGCGAGTGCAAGCACCAGGCTCATCAGTGCGGCGGCAAACGATGCCAGCATGACTCCCGTCAGAAGAACGGCGCCGGTGGCCTGCTCGCCCAGCGCGGCCGAGGCCGAATACAGCGCCCGCCGGGCCAGAAGGAAGAGCAGCATCAGTGTCAGCAATGCGCCGGCGATGGCCGCCATCTGCACGACAATGGCTGGCAGGCTCAGGGCCAGCGCAAGAAGTGCGGCAACGGCCGCCCCGCCCGAAATGCCGAGCACATAGGGGTCGGCGAGGGGATTGCGCAGCAATGCCTGCAGCAGCGCACCGGACAGTGCGAGCGCAGCCCCGACCGCGAACCCGGACAGTGCGCGCGGTGCCCTGAGTCCGCGCACGATGTCGATTCCCGTTCCGTGGTCAGCCCACAGCGACGACCACACTTCCGACAGCGGAATCGCGACACTCCCGGCGCTCAGCGCGAACGGCAATGCTGGCCAATGCGGCGGCCACCAGCGAACACAGCGTGAGCGTGGGGGACGCGCGAGTCATCAGTAGTGCAGATTGATCCCGACAATGGCAGTGCGCGGCGCCGTGTTGTAGCCGCTCACCGTCTCGTACTCGGCGTCGAGCAGATTCTCGATGCGCGCCCGCAGCGTGACTCTGCCGGAAACCCGCCAGGCGCCGACCAGGCGTACCAGCGTGTAGCTCGCAAGTTGCACTCGCTCGAAGGTATTGATGTCGAGGTCATCGCGCGGTCCCACCACCGCGACCTCGGCTCCGGCGCTCCACTGCCCGGGGTCGTAGCCCACAGCGAGGTTCACCAGCCAAGGCGCGCGCCGCAGCAGGCGCTCGCCCGTCTGCTCGTCGACTGCACGCAGCACAGTCCCGTTGGCACCGACGCGCCAGGGACCGCTGCGCCAGTCGCCACCGACTTCAATTCCGGTGACCCGTGCCTCGTCGATGTTCTCGGCGCGCATCGTAGCGGGATCGTAGGCGATGAGATCGCGCGTATCGGTCCGGTACAGCGCGGCGCGCAGCGATACGGCGGATCCGACGTACTGCAGCCCCAGTTCGCCGCTCACGGCGCGCTCCGGCTCGAGGTCGGGGTTGCCGAAAAATGGGAAGTACAGATCGTTGAAGCTCGGCGCCCGGAACGCATTCGACAATTGCGCCGTCACGCGCCACGCCGGATCAAGCCGGTAGCCGTAGGCGAGCAAACCGCTGGTCGCGCTCCCGGTATCCGAATACCGGTCGTATCGCACGTTGGCCTGTAGCTGGTGCGGCCCGTGGCTACCGTTGACGCCGACCCAGCCGCTGCCGACCGCGCGCGCATGACTCTGCATGCCACCGGAGAAGCTGGTGTCGTAGGACGTCGATTCGCCGTTCTGTCGCAGGTACTCCGCTCCGACCTGCGTCGTGATCGAATCGGTCAGTGCAACATCGTTGGTCCACGTGACCGCGGCATTGTCCGACGTGATCTCACTGTTATTGAACGACAAGGGATCGCTCGCCGTATTCGTGCTGCGGTCACGGCTCGCGCCGATCGCCAGCTGGGACGTCCATAGGTCGGTGACCGGCGCGCGTGCCAGGACGTTGACCGCGCCGAGTTGCGACTTTTCCACGTGCGTCGCGACTGGACCGTCCGCGGTGCTGTCGAAGTCGGTGGTGCTGCGGTTGAGCCACGCATTGGCCGAGACCAACGCCTCGCCGCGGCGGTAGGTCGCGCCCAGGGACGCGGAAAGATACTGATTGCCGTCAAGATCCGGATTGGCGCCCGGCGCGAACAGACTTGGAATTACACGGTCAACGTTGATGGCCGAAAATGCCTTCGTCGTTCCGCCGCCCAGCGCCCCGCCCAGCCGCACCGGTCCCGCATCGAAGCCTCCGCTGGCGTGACCGTCGAGCGTGCGCCCCTGACCCGCCTCCGCGCTGAACGTGAGGCCGGGCGTTGCGCCCTTGCGCGTGAAGATCTGGACCACGCCTCCGATGGCAGAGGAGCCGTAGACACTGGACAAGTTGCCGCGGACGATCTCGATGCGTTCGATCGCATCCAGCGCGATACCGCCTAGCGCGGCCCCGCCGCTCGCCCCGGCATTCAGCCTGACCCCGTCGACCAGCACCAGTACCTGCGACGTGCTTGCGCCCCGCAGGAACAGGGACGCCGCCGCGCCGCGCCCGCCCGGCAGCGCGAACTGCACGCCTGTTTCGCGACTCAGGATCGACACCAGGTCTTCCGACTGCCAGCGATCGATGTCTCCTCGCGTGATCACCGACGTGGCGGGCAGAGCGTCAACGACCGATTGAGTGGTCCGCGCCGGCGTCACCACGGTACGCGGCAGCTCGGACGTCTCCTGTGCGGAAACGCCCACCAATGTCAGCCAGAGCGCACACGACAGCGACAGCAGGACGGTACCCATGCGCCAGCGTGTTCGACATGTCCACTCCCGTTCCCCGGCCCGCCGCCGGATGCCGCTCGGATGCGAACGATCGGGAGTGTGGTGAGCAAGGCACGCAGTTCGCGGCCCGGCTTGCCGGCACCCCGCGGCTCGTCCTCTTATCGATGGCCGGTCTCCGGGCTGCAGGCTGAACTCCGCGCCTTCCCACATCGGTCAGCGCCGATGCAGTGGCGAGTGCGAAGCGTGTGCTACGCGCGCCTGCTTACCGTTGCGGGGGCAGCACAGGTTGCGCCGGCTGATATACCACCAGCGTCCTGTTTCCCGTTTCACCGAAAGCATGGCTTTCGGCACCATCAACGCGCGGCAGTCTAGCCGAGGATTCGACGACCCCGACGCCGCACACCGACGAATCAGCCTCTGTGCGCAGTGATACGATCACCGCATGCTTGAAGACTTCGATCTGCTCGCCACCAAGCTCGCCGAGCTGGGACGGCTGGTGCAATCGCTGCGCACGGAGAACCAGCAGCTGCGCGCGCAGTTGGCGTCGTCCGCGGCCGAACTGGACGCCATGCGGGCGCGTATCGATGAGGCCGGACGGCGCATCGATCTCTTGATGGAACGATTGCCTCTTGCCTCGAAAGCCGCAGAAGCGCCATGGAACAGTTGACCGTCACGATACTGGAGCGCGAGTACAGGCTGGCCTGCACTCCGGAGGAAAAGGATGCGCTGCTCAAGTGCGCATCGTATGTCGACGGCAAGATGCAGGCGATACGTTCGGCCGGCAAGGTCATGGGCGCGGATCGTGTGGCGGTTATGGCGGCACTGCAGATTGCACACGAGCTGTTCTCGGCGAAGAGTGCCGACGGGATCGAGATTGGCGAGCTGCGCCGGCGTGTGCGGGATCTGCTGCACACCTGTGACGAAGCCCTGCTGCCGCAAGAGAAGCTGTTTTGACGGCCCAGGTCGGTCGATCCGGCAACGTCGAGAGCTACAATGGACTGCGAAATGATGGCACTCGGTTCATATCGAATGCCGTCATGCAAAGATTTCCCTGCGGTGTTCGCGCAAAGGCCTCTTAGTTCCTTGAACCTATGCGCTTTGCGCTAGGTTGCTGGGCTCGCGTCGTGGTGCGATCGGCACGCGTTTGCTGAACCTAAACGACGCGGCGAGCGACCACCCTGAACCGATGGTTCAGGACATCAGGCCGGGCGGCACAGGCGGGGATTCAATCAGACTTTGCGCTGGCGCATGCCAGCGCAAAGGCAGTCGGCGCGGCCGTCGTGCGAGATCGACCCGGGCGAGACGCGAGTGAACTCCCCGACCGCAACTCCGCCGACGTTCGCCGGGCCACAACAACAATGAAATGTCTTTGCGACCGGGCATGAACTACTGGCTGATGAAATCGGAGCCGGACGAATGCTCGATTGACGATGCGCTGGCAGCACCGAAGCGCAGCGTGCCGTGGACCGGCGTACGCAACTACCAGGCCCGCAATTACATGCGCGACCAGATGCGGGTGGGCGACGGCGTGCTCTTCTATCACTCGAGTTGTCCCGAGCCCGGCATCGCGGGCCTGGCCGAGATTGCGAGCGCGCCTTACCCGGATCCGACCCAGTTCGACCGCCGCAGCAAGTATTACGACGCCGCGTCCCGCCGCGAAGAACCGCGCTGGGTGCTGGTCGACGTCAAGGCTCGCCGCAAGACTCGTCTGATCCCGCTCGCCGAACTGCGCGCGCAGGCGCAATTGACCGACATGGCAGTCCTGCGCCGCGGCAACCGGCTTTCGATTACGCCAGTGACGCCTGCTGAGTGGGCCTTCATACGCGACACTCTGCTGAAGGAACAGCGCTGATGGATATCGGCCTGATCCTCGCCCTGCTCGCCCTCGGCACGGCAACCGGATTTGCGGCGGGCTTGCTGGGAATCGGCGGCGGCATGCTGCTGGTGCCCTTCCTGACGTTCTTGTTCACGTGGCGCCAGTACCCGCTCGAACACATCGTGCACATGGCGATTGCGACTTCGCTGGCGACGATCCTGTTCACTTCGCTGTCGTCGGTGCGTGCGCACCACCAGCGCGGCGCAGTGTTGTGGCCGGTCGTCGCACTGCTGGCACCCGGAATCCTGGTCGGCTCCCTCGTCGGCGCACAGATTGCCGGTCGACTGCCCACGTTCTGGCTATCGATGGTCTTCGCCGGATTCGTCGGTTTCTCGGCGCTCCAGATGCTGCGCGACCGCAAGCCTCGTCCGTCGCGTGAACTTCCGAAGGGTGCGGGTATGTTCGGTGTCGGCTCCGGCATTGGATTCATCTCCAGCCTCGTGGGCGCGGGCGGAGGATTCATTTCGGTTCCCTTCATGGTGTGGAGCAACGTCAAGATCCACAACGCAGTCGCGACGTCGGCCGCGCTCGGGTTCCCGATCGCGGCCGCTGGCACGGCCGGCTACGTGCTGGCCGGCCATGGCGCGCCGGGGCTGCCGCGGGGCACCGTTGGCTTTGTCTACGTACCGGCCCTGATCACGATCGCCGCCGCCAGCATGCTGACTGCCCCGCTCGGCGCCAAGGTGGCGCACTCGCTGGACACAAAGCCATTGAAGCGAATCTTCGCCAGCCTGCTCTTCGTGCTGGCGGGATATATGGCCTACAAGGGCGTCGCGGCCCTATGAGAAGCGCAGAACCGGCGGTCGCGTATGGCGGCGAACACCGCCTTCCCGCCACTGCCGGGTCGCCGCATAATGGCACGCGCAGCAGCGCGGCGGAGCACACATGACGGCAAGTGAAAAGGCGATCAGCGAAATCGGCGATCCGATGGTGCGCGAACTCGCGACCCGCGGGCAAGTGCGCGCCTTTCCCAAGAATGCGGTCATCATCAACGAAGGCGACCGCGGCGATAGCCTGTACATCATCCTCACGGGCCGGGTGAAAGTCTACGTTTCGGACGACGACGGCCGCGAGATGATTCTGGACATCTATAGCCCGGGCGACTACGTCGGCGAAATGGCCCTTGACGGCAGGCCCCGCTCGGCGTCGGTGATGACGCTCGAGCCGACCACGTGCTCTGTCGTGACGAGAGACGAGCTGCGGAGCGCGATCAGCGCCAACCCGGACATCGCGATGGCGCTGATCTCCACCCTGATCGACCGCGCCCGCATCGCCACCGACAACGTCAAGAACCTAGCACTGATGGACGTCTATGGCCGAGTCGCACGCCTGCTGCTCTCGCTCGCGAAGGATGAGGGTGGCAAGCTGGTGGTCCCCGAGAAGATGACGCAGCAGGACATTGCCGACCGGGTCGGTGCGTCACGCGACATGATCAGCCGCATTTTCAAGGACCTGACGATCGGCGGCTACGTGACGATCGAAAATCGCACGATCACGATCCATCGGAAGCCCCCTGCTCGCTGGTGAGCCGCGGGCGCACACGCGCCCGTGAATCTTCACTGTCCGGAATGCTGCAGGTGCGGCTGCGGCGCTCGGTCCCGTGTCCTAACGTGGTCCTACCTCGCCTGTGCGAGCAGCCACGGAGGTCACGATGCGACCGCTCAACCCCGCAAACTCACAATCGGCTCACCTGTCTTCCCCCGCGAGCCGCCGTCGTTGCCTCCGAATTCCTTTCGCGATGGCGCTGATCGGTGCCGCGTCCGCGATCGCGTTCGTCGCACTGCATCAGGCGCCAATGCCAGAGGAAGTCGCGCTGGCTTCGATCGAACGTCTGTTCGCATCTGAGACCGGGTTGACGCGCTAAAGGGGCCGGGCTGTCGAATTTGCGGCAATCGCACCGCGTAAAACGCCGCTGCCTGCAATCGCCCGTGCCCCGTACAGTGAGCTCAAAACCTAGAACCGGGCAGCGCACTGCCCGCCCTGGCAAAGGAGACCTGATATGACCGATCAGATCATCGTCACACCCTACGACCCCGCCTGGCCCGCACGCTTCCGCATCGAGTCGCAACTGATCCAGATCGCACTCGCTGACCTGGCACCCACGATCGAACACATCGGCAGCACCGCAGTTCCCGGGCTGGCGGCCAAGCCCATCATCGACATGCTGGTCGGCGTGCGCTCCCTGAACGAGTTCGAGCGCCACTACGCCCGACTGGGCATCTACGGCTACGAATACATCCCCGAGTACGAACGCGTGCTGCCTGACCGCCGCTTCTTCAAGCGCGTCGTGCGCGGCGTGCGTACCCATCACGTGCATGTCGTCGAGACGAACGGCGTGTACTGGAAGCGGTACATGAAGTTCCGCGACAGCCTGCGCGCCGACACCTGGCTGGCGGCGCGCTATGCCGAACTGAAGCGGCGCCTCGCCGTGCGTTTCCGCTTCGACCGCGATGCCTACACCAACGGCAAGACCGGCTTTGTCGAGGCGGTGCTCGCCATGCCGGCACGCGAACCCCGGCGCAGCGTAGAACTCAGGCCACGCTTCGCCTTTGCGGCGTGAACGTGTTCTTGTAGCGCTCGCGCAGCACGTTCTTCTGCACCTTGCCCATCGTATTGCGCGGCAGGTCCTCGACGACGAACACGCGTTTCGGCACCTTGTAATTCGCAATCCGTCCCTTGAGCCCTTCGACGATATTCGTGGCATCGATCGCACCGGTCTTGCGCGAGACGACGACCGCAGCAACCGCCTCGCCGAAATCGGGGTGTGGCAGGCCGATCACCGCCGACTCGACCACGTTCGGCATCTCGTCGATGTAGCCCTCGATCTCCTTCGGATACACGTTGTAGCCGCCGGAGATGATGAGGTCCTTGGAACGCCCGACCAGAGTCAGGTAGTGGTCAGGCATGTCCCGGCCGCCAAAATGGCCGACGTCACCGGTCCTGAACCAGCCATCGGCCGTGAACTCTTCGGCCGTCTTCTCCGGCATGCGCCAGTAACCGGCGAAAACATTGGGCCCCCGCACCTGCACGTTGCCGACTTCGCCCGCCGGACAGGCCGTGCCATCGTCGCGCACGACCCGCACACCGACGCCCGGCAGCGCTTGCCCGACCGTGCCCGCGATGCGCGCGCCCTGTGTCGCGAAGTACGGGTTCGATACCAGCATCACCGTCTCGGACATGCCGTAACGCTCGAGGATGCGGTGGCCGGTGCGCTGCTCGAACTCGCGGTGCGTTTCCGCGAGCAGTGGCGCCGAACCCGAGACGAAGAGGCGCATCTTCGCGCACCGCGCGCGGTCGAACCCCGGCTCGGCCAGCAGCCGCGTGTAATAAGTCGGCACGCCCATGAAGACGGTCGACCTTGGCAGCCGCTCCAGGGCCAGTGCTGCGTCGAACTTGGGCAGGAACAGCATCCTGGCCCCGGCGAGCAGTGCCGCATGCGACGCCACGAAGAGTCCGTGGACGTGAAACAGCGGCAAGGCATGGAGCAGAACGTCCTGCTTGCCCGCCGCGCGCGCGGCCGCAAAGCCCCAGAACTCGTCGAGCGTCAACGCATTGGCTGACAGATTCCGATGCGACAGCATCGCGCCCTTGCTGCGACCGGTCGTGCCCGAGGTGTAAAGAATGGCGGCAAGATCATCCGGCGCGCACGGCCGTGTCTCGAACGCGTCGGCGTGGGGTGCGGCCACCTGCAGCAGCGAGCCGTCGCGCGCCTCGCCCAGCGTGTGCAGATGGCGACACTTCGCCCGTTTTGTGAGCGGCTCAATCTCGGCACGACGTACCGGCGCGCAGACGACGACGTCCGGTTGCGCATCCGACAGGAAATACTCGATCTCCGCCTGCTGATAGGCCGTGTTGAGCGGCAGATAAACCAGCCCGGCCCGCAGCGTGGCGAGGTACAGCATCAGACATTCCGGGGACTTCTCCACCTGGACCGCGACGCGCGCGCCCGGTGGCAGGCGCAGCGAGGCCAGCCAATTGGCGATGCGTCCACTGGCGCGATGCAGGTCGCGCCAGCTGTAGTTCAGCCCATCGGCAGTTTCGATGCACACCGAATCGAGATCCGCGGGAAAGCGGTGCTCGACCAGAGCGTAGAAGTTGGAATTCTCCGGATTAGCCATGATCAGTTTTGAAACGCGCGAATTCTAAGTGGCTCCAGCGGCGTAGCGTACGCGCGCTACCGCGTGCCCGGACGCGGTCAGTCCTGTCGCGCTCAAGTTGCTTGCACAGTCCCGTTTGTTCGCGACCATGGGCGAGACGAAGCACCTAACGAGTGACGTCGGAGGGCGGTGTAGGATTTCATCCTGATGGCACGGCAGCAGCGGCGGGCGCGTGAGGGGATGAGCATGGCAAAGGATAAGGGCGCCGACTTGGGCGCATGGCTTGCAGCGGCTGCGAAATCACTGGGTGGTGCGGCGGCTGACAGCCTGACCTGGCATACGCCGGATGGAATAGCGGTCAAGGCGCTGTACACAGCCGCCGACCTGGCAGGCCTGCCCCATGTGGACACGCTTCCAGGTTTTGCCCCGTATTGCGCGGGCCGCAGCCGACCATGTATGCGCAGCGCCCGTGGACTATCCGCCAGTACGCGGGGTTCTCAACGGCGGAGGAATCCAACGCGTTCTATCGCCGCAACCTGGAAGGCGGCGGCCAGGGCGTCAGCGTCGCATTCGATCTCGCGACGCATCGCGGCTACGACTCGGACCACCCGCGCGTCGTCGGCGACGTCGGCAAGGCCGGCGTGGCGGTCGACTCCGTCGAGGACATGAAGATCCTCTTTGGGGGCATCCCGCTTGACCGCGTGTCGGTATCGATGACGATGAACGGCGCGGTGCTGCCCGTGCTCGCGGGTTATGTCGTCGCGGCCGAGGAGCAGGGCGTTGCCCAGAACAAGCTCACCGGGACCATCCAGAACGACATTCTCAAGGAGTTCATGGTCCGCAACACCTATATTTACCCGCCGGAGCCGTCGATGCGGATCATCGCCGACATCATCGGGTATACGGCGAAGCACATGCCGAAGTTCAACTCGATCTCGATCTCCGGCTACCACATGCAGGAAGCCGGCGCGACGCAGACGCTGGAACTTGCGCTCACGCTCGCCGACGGCAAGGAATATGTGCGCACCGCGCTCGCCACCGGCATGGACGTCGACGACTTCGCAGGCCGACTGTCGTTTTTCTTCGGCATCGGCATGAATTTCTACCTCGAAATCGCCAAGCTGCGCGCGGCGCGCCTGCTGTGGCACGGATCATGACGGAGTTCGAGCCGAAAAACCCGAAGTCGACGATGCTGCGCACGCATTGCCAGACGTCGGGCTGGTCGCTCGCGGAGCAGGATCCCTACAACAACGTCGTGCGTACGACGATAGAAGCCATGGCCGCCGTGTTCGGCGGCACCCAGTCGCTACACACGAACTCGTTTGATGAGGCGATTGCGCTGCCAACGGACTTCTCGGCCCGCATCGCGCGCAACACCCAGGTCATCCTGCAGGAAGAGACGAACATCGACCGCGTGATCGACCCCTGGGCAGGGTCGTACTTGATGGAGAAACTCACGCAGGACATGGCCGATCAGGCCTGGTCGATCATCGAGGAAGTCGAAGCGATGGGCGGGATGACCAAGGCAGTGGAAAGCGGCTGGGCCAAGCTTCGCATCGAGCAGTGTGCCGCCGAGAAGCAGGCGCGTATCGATCGCGGCGATGACGTTATCGTCGGCGTCAACAAGTACCGCCTGGCCACTGAGGACCCGCTCGAGGTCCGCGAGATCGACAACACCGCGGTGCGCGAAGCGCAAGTCCGGCAGCTGGCCGAACTGCGCGCCAGGCGCGACGGCAAGGCGGTCGCCGCTGCGCTCGCCGCGCTGACCGAGGCCGCGCGCTCCGGACAGGGCAACCTGCTCGATCTCTCAATCATTGCGACGCGCGCCCGCGCGACGGTCGGCGAAATTTCGGACGCTCTCGAGAAAGTTTATGGCCGCTATCGTGCCCGAACCGAAAGCGTTTCCGGTGTCTACGGGGCGGTATTCGCGAGCGACGCGCCCTGGCTGGAACTCAAGGGCGACATCGAGCGCTTCGCCGCGGAGGAGGGCCGCCGGCCGCGGCTCATGGTCGCCAAACTCGGGCAGGACGGGCACGACCGCGGCGCGAAGATCATCGCAACCGGCTTCTCCGACCTGGGCTTCGACGTCGATATCGGTCCGCTGTTCCAGACTCCGGAGGAGGCCGCGCGGCAGGCGATCGAAAATGACGTTCATGTCATCGGAGTGTCGACGCTCGCAGCAGGCCACAAGACGCTCGTGCCGCAGCTCATCGCGGCACTCCGCGCGCACGGAGCGGGAGATATCCTTGTCGTCGTGGGCGGAGTCGTCCCGTCGCAGGACTACGAGTTCCTGCACTCGGCTGGCGTGGCCGCGGTGTTCGGGCCCGGCACGGTCATCACGAAGGCTGCAAGGCAGATCGTCGCGGCGATCCGTTCGGCACGTGCCCGGCAGGCGGCGTGAGGCCGGATGAAACGTCGCACTGCGCGGGACGCTGAGCCCACGCGACTTCAACTTCGACAGCGTCGCAACGACGCGTCTCGGACCGCTCACCACGGAGCGCATCTTTGCGGCGAACCTGCGGCGCGCGAGATCGCCGCACCGTCATCGCCGTGAGTGCGAAGTCCTCCCCCGTTCCGCTGGCAGCCGCCGACCACGCGCTCGTGACAAGGGTCCGCGCCGGCGAACGGCGCGCGCTCGCGAAGGCGATCACGCTGATCGAGTCGACCCGGCGGGAAGACCAGCCGCGCGGGCAGGCGATGCTCGAAGCGCTGCTGCCGCACGCAGTGGAATCGATTCGCATCGGCATCAGCGGAGCGCCGGGCGTGGGCAAGTCGACGTTTGTCGAGGCGCTCGGTCTGCACCTCATCGCTCTTGGCCATCGCGTCGCGGTCCTCGCAGTGGATCCGTCGAGCAGCGTGACCGGCGGATCGATCCTCGCCGACAAGACGCGAATGGAAGAGCTTTCCCGCTCGACTCAAGCCTTCATCCGACCTTCGCCCGCCGGCGGATCGCTGGGTGGCGTCGCTGCACGCACGCGCGAAACGCTGGCGGTCTGCGAAGCGGCAGGGTTCGATGTGATCATTGTCGAAACCGTCGGCGTTGGACAGTCGGAGACGGCGGTCGCACGCATGACCGACCTGATGGTGCTCCTTCAGCTGCCCAATGCCGGCGACGAGTTGCAGGCGCTTAAAAAGGGCATCGTCGAACTCGCCGACATCATCGTCGTCAACAAGGCCGACCTCGATCCGAGCCGCGCCGCGCAGGCGGAACGCATGCTGAAGAACACGCTGGCGATCCTGCGGCCCGCCTCGCCCAACTGGCAGCCGCCGGTGCTCGCAGTGTCGGCGCTCACCGGCGACGGCGTCGCGCGCCTTTGGAGCGAGGTCGAGCGTTACCGCGAAACGATGCGGAAGAGCGGCGAGTTCACGACTCGCCGCCGCGGCCAGGCACAGGACTGGATGTGGCAGTTGATCGACGAGCGCCTACGCACCGATTTCCGAGCGCATCCGGCCGTCGCTGCCAAGCTCGCCAGCACGGTGGCCGCCGTCGCCGCCGGATCGCTGACACCCTCGATGGCTGCGGAGCGCCTGCTCGTCCTGGCCCGTACGACCCCCACTGGATCGCCGCGCTGAGTACGGGCGCACGCGCAGCCCGTACAGGATCGATCAAACAGCGGGTGCGTAACTCGCCCTAGAATCGCTGGGCCGTACGTTTGGCTCGCCAGGTCAGCCAAGCCTGACAGCGTCCCAAAGAGCGCTCATTCGGGCGCAGAACAACCCAGTCACACGGGAGTGAACGCATGCAAGACGTCATCCGACAGCTCGAGGAAATGCGCACCGCGGCGCGGCTCGGGGGGGGACAGAAGCGCGTGGACGCGCAGCACGCGAAGGGGAAATTGAGCGCCCGTGAGCGCATCGAGCTGCTGCTCGATCCGGACAGCTTCGAAGAGTGGGACATGTTCGTCGAGCATCGCTGCCACGACTTTGGCATGGGCGATCAGAAGATCTCTGGCGACGGCGTGGTGACGGGCTACGGGACGGTCAACGGCCGGCTCGTGTTCGTCTACAGCCAGGACTTCACCGTCTTCGGCGGCGCGCTGTCGGAAGCGCACGCGGAGAAGATCTGCAAGATCATGGACCATGCGATCAACGTTGGCGCTCCGGTGATCGGACTCAACGACTCCGGCGGCGCGCGCATCCAGGAGGGTGTCGCGTCGCTGGGCGGCTATGCCGAAGTGTTCCAGCGCAACGTGCTGGCTTCGGGCGTAATCCCGCAGATCTCGGTCATCATGGGTCCCTGCGCCGGCGGCGCGGTCTATTCGCCGGCGATGACCGACTTCATCTTCATGGTGAAGGACAGCGCCTACATGTTCGTCACGGGACCGGAGGTGGTGAAGACCGTGACCCACGAGGAAGTGACCGCCGAGGACCTCGGCGGTGCAGTCACGCACTCGACCAAGTCGGGAGTGGCCGACAGGGCATTCGAGAACGATGTCGAGGCGATGCTGATGGTCCGCGCGATCGTCAGCTATCTGCCGGCGAACAACCGCGAAAAGCCGCCCGTCGTGCCCACCGACGACCCGGTCGAGCGCATTGACCGATCGCTCGACACGCTGGTTCCGGACAATCCGAACAAGCCCTATGACATCAAGGAACTGATCTACAAGGTCGTCGACGAGGGAACATTCTTCGAGCTTTCAGCCCGATTACGCGAAGAACATCGTGATCGGCTTCGGCCGCATGGACGGCAGCACGGTGGGCATCGTCGCCAACCAGCCGCTGGTGCTGGCCGGCTGCCTTGACATCAAGTCATCGATCAAGGCCGCACGCTTCGTCCGCTGCTGCGACAGCTTCAACATTCCCATCGTCACCTTCGTCGACGTGCCCGGGTTCATGCCCGGCACGGCCCAGGAGTACGGCGGCATCATCAAGCACGGCGCCAAGCTGCTGTTCGCCTACGCGGAGTGCACGGTGCCGAAGGTCACCGTCATCACGCGCAAGGCGTACGGCGGGGCCTATGACGTCATGTCGTCCAAGCACCTGCGCGGCGACGTCAACTTCGCCTGGCCCACGGCGGAGATCGCCGTGATGGGAGCGAAGGGCGCGGTCGAGATCATCTTCCGCAAGGACGCGGGCGACCCGGAGAAGCTCGCGACGCTGACCGAGGAGTACCGCGCCAAGTTCGCCAACCCCTTCATCGCGGGGCACCGCGGCTATATCGATGATGTGATCATGCCGCACGAGACACGAAAACGGATCTGCCGCTCGCTCGCGATGCTGCACGAGAAGAAAGTCGAGAATCCGTGGCGCAAGCACAGCAATATCCCGCTCTAAGAACGGTCCAGGTAACGGAAGCTGAACCATGTTTAAGAAGATCCTGACCGCCAACCGGGGCGACCGAGCAGCCACGGGCTGCGAGTCTCATCCTGCTGGGCGCGCAGCGCCCGGCGATCGAGCCACGAGGTGACGATGTTCCGCAAGATCCTCATTGCCAACCGGGGCGACCGAGCAGCCGCAGGCTGCGAGTCTCATCCTGCTGGGCACGCAGCGCCCGGCGATCGAGCCGCGAGGTGACGATGTTTCGCAAGATCCTCATTGCCAACCGCGGCGAGATCGCCTGCCGCGTGATTCGCACCGCCCACCGCATGGGCATCAAGACGGTCGCCGTCTATTCCGATGCGGACAAGGACTCGCGCCACGTCGAACTGGCCGATGAGGCCGTGGCGATCGGCCCACCGCCCTCAGCGCAGAGCTACCTGCAGATCGAACGCATCGTCAAGGCGTGCAAGGACACCGGCGCGCAGGCCGTGCACCCTGGCTACGGTTTCCTGTCGGAAAACGCGGCGTTCTGCGCCGCTCTCGAGAAGGAAGGCATTGTCTTCATCGGGCCCAAGGTGCACGCGATCCAGGCAATGGGCGACAAGATCGCCTCGAAGAAGCTGGCAATCGCCGCAAACGTCAACACGATCCCTGGCCACAACCAGGCGATCGAGTCCCCGGAAGAGGCGGTTGAGGTCGCAAACCGGATCGGCTATCCGGTGATGATCAAGGCCTCCGCCGGCGGCGGCGGCAAGGGCCTGCGCATCGCCTACGACGACACGCAGTGCCGCGAGGGTTTGACGGCGTGTCGAAACGAGGCGAAGAACGCCTTCGGCGACGATCGCGTCTTCATCGAGAAGTTCATCGAAGAGCCGCGCCACATCGAGATCCAGGTGCTCGGTGACGCGCACGGCAACTACGTTTATCTGCACGAGCGCGAATGCTCGATCCAGCGTCGCCACCAGAAAGTCATTGAGGAAGCACCCTCGCCTTTTCTTGACGAAGCGACGCGCAAGGCAATGGGCGAGCAGGCGGTGCAGCTTGCCCGCGCCGTCCAGTACCAGTCTGCCGGGACGGTCGAGTTCGTCGTCGGCAAGGACCGCTCCTTCTACTTCCTGGAGATGAATACCCGGTTGCAGGTTGAACACCCGGTCACCGAGCTGATCACGGGCCTCGATCTCGTCGAACTGATGCTCCGCGTCGCCGCCGGCGAACGGCTACCCATGGCGCAGAAGGACGTGCAGCGAATCGGCTGGGCGATCGAGTGCCGCATCAATGCCGAAGACCCGTTGCGCGGGTTCCTTCCTTCGAGCGGACGACTGGTCAAGTTCATCCCGCCGCCGGAAGTGCCGGATCAGGTGCGAGTGGATACCGGCGTCTACGAAGGCGGCGAAGTGTCGATGTACTACGACTCGATGATTGCGAAGCTGATCTGCCACGGCGCGACGCGCGATCAGGCGATCACCCGCATGCGCGAAGCGCTGAATGCCTTCGTTATCCGTGGTGTCGCATCGAACATCGCGTTCCAGGCGGCGCTGCTGCAGCATCCACGCTTCTTGTCCGGCAACTTCAACACCGGGCTGATTGCCGAGGAGTACCCGAAGGGCTTCCAGGCGACGAGCCTCGTGCACGACGACCCGCTGCTGCTTGCGGCCGTCGCCGCGCTGGCGCGTCGACGCTACATTGGCCGGGCAGTGCAGACCACTGGGCAACTGCGCGGTCACCAGAGGCACGTCGGCGACGACTGGGTTGTGGCCATCGGCTCGAAACGTTTCGCGTTGCAGCTCACTCCGATCTCCGGCGGCTGCCGCATTGAGTTCGAGGGCGAGACGAGCGAGCTCCTGTCGGACTGGAAACTTGGAGACCTGATCTTTCGAGGCCACTGGAATGGCCAGCAAGTCTGTCTGCAGATCCAGCGCGTCGGCTGGAAATACCGGCTCATTCACTGGGGCACGCAGGTGGATGTCACGGTGCTGACCGCGCGGCAGGCCTACCTGCTGTCGCTGATGCCCGAGAAGCCGGCGCCTGACCTGTCTCGTTTCCTCCTCTCGCCGATGCCCGGTCTCCTGACCGAACTCGCGGTCAAGGTCGGCCAGGAAGTGAAGGCCGGCGAGAAGCTCGCGGTAATCGAGGCGATGAAGATGGAGAACATGCTGCGCGCGGAAGCCGACGGCGTGGTCAAGGAAGTGTTCGCGGCTAAGGGTGACAGCCTCGCTGTCGACCAGCCGATACTCGCCTTCGAGTAGAGCGCGGCGGCCGCCGGCGCAACGGTCAGCCGCCCAGCGCAGACACGACGTCGGACGGTGCCTGGACCAGTTCGATCAGAACACCTTCGCCGCAGAGCGGCGCGGCCGCGTCGCCCTTCGGGTGGATGAAGCAGACGTCGTGACCGGCGGCTCCCTTGCGGATGCCCCCTGGCGTGAAGCGCATCCCCTGCGCCGTCAGAAACTCCACTGCGGCGGCGAGGTCATCCACCCACAGGCCGATGTGATTGAGTGCCGGATCGTGTACGGCCGGTTTCTTCGTGGCGTCCAGCGGTTGCATCAGGTCGACCTCCACCTTGGACGCGCCACGGCCGAGCGTCAGGATGTCCTCGTCGACATTTTCCCGTTCGCTTCGGTAGCTACCAGTCAATGCAATGCCCAGTTTGTCCACCCAGAGGCTGCGCAGTCGGGCCTTGTCCAGCCCGCCGATCGCAATCTGCTGGATACCAAGGATCCGGAATGGTCGCTCGTTCATCAAGGTTCCCCTTCAACGAAGCGTCGACACCGATTCCCGATCGACGAAGCACGGTCGCGAAAGCCTCGATGTTCGCTTTGATCAGTGACGACGGGCGCCGCGCTGGTGCGGACAAACCAGTGCAGCACATCGCGAATCACTCCGTTCAGTCGAGCTTGGCCCCGGAACTCTTGGTGACGGCGGCCCAGCGCTTGATCTCGCTCGCCAGGAACTTGGCAAATTCCTGCTGCGACATTGTCGAGACTTCCGATCCGTTGTTCGCCCAGATCTCGCGCAGTTCGGGCGACTGCAGCGCCTTGACCACCTCGGCGTGCATGCGATCGAGAATGTCCTTGGGTGTCCCTTTCACGCCCCAGATGCCGTACCACGTCGAGACGACGTAGTCGGGCATGCCGACCTCGGCCGTCGTCGGCACGTTGGGAAACGCCGGCGAGCGCTTCGGTGCCGCCACCGCCAGCGCCTTGATCCGTCCGGATCGGATGTGCTGCGCCGAGGAGCCGAGGCCGTCGAACATCATGTCGACATTGCCGATGATCAGGTCCTGCAGGGCCGGGCCTGCGCCGCGGTAGGGAATATGAAGGACATAAGTGTTGCTCTGCTGCTTGAAGAGTTCGCCCGCCAGGTGGTGCGACGTGCCGTTGCCGGCAGATGCATAGTTGAGCTTGCCAGGGTTGGCCCTGAGCAGAACCATGAATGACTTGAAGTCGTCGGCTTTCACGCGAGCGGGGTTGATCACGATGACCTGCGGCGGGAAGGCGATCACCGTCAGCGGCACGAGGTCGGTCTCGATGTTGTAGGTGAGGTTCGGGTAGAAGCTCGGTGCGATTGCGTGATGAACGGCGCCGATGAAGAACGTGTAGCCGTCAGGCGCGGCCTTGGCCGCGACTGATGCTCCCACCGTGCCGCCGGCGCCGCCGCGGTTGTCGATGATGACCTGCCGGCCGAGCTGTTTCGACAACTGCACCGAGAGCGGCCGAGCGAAGGCATCGGTTCCTCCGCCTGGAGGAAACGGAACAATCAGTGTGATGGGCTTGGTGGGCCAATTCTGGGCGTGGGCCGGTGCGGCAGCTACGAGGCCGGCTACAAGCGCAAAGAACAGGGCACGAGTTTGCACGACGGTCTCCTTGGCATAGGTTGGCGCGGCGCTCTGCGGCGCATGCGGTGCTGCGACCGTCCGCTGGGACGGGCCCCTACTTTAGCGTCTTGGCGGCGTCACCGGCGCAATTCCGCGGCGCTGCAAGATCACGAAACAAACCAGGCCGATCACGATCATCGGCACCGACAGCCACTGCCCGGCGGAAAGCCCGAGCGGCATCGCTCCGTACAGCGCTTCGGGCTCGCGGAAGAACTCGGCGATGAAGCGCAGCACGCCGTAGCCGACAGGAACGCCCGACACCTGGCCGAGCCGCGCGGCTTCTTGCCGTAGAGCCACAGCACGGCGAACAGCAGCAGGCCTTCGAGCGCGAACTGGTAGAGCTGCGACGGATGGCGCGGCAGCGGCGACCCCGACTGCGGGAACACCATCGCCCAGGGCAGGCCGGATCGGCGAAGCGCCCCCACAGCTCGCCGTTGATGAAGTTGCCGATGCGCCCGGCGGCGAGACCCGGTCGGCACGCACGGCGCGACCAGGTCGGTGACCTCGCAGGAACGACTGCCGCGGCTGTCGCGAACAACGCACATCGCGACGATCACGCCGAGCAGGCCGCCGTGGAACGCCATGCCGCCCTTCCAGACCGCGAAGATCTCGAGCGGATGCGCGGCGTAGTAGCCGGGCTTGTAGAAGAGCACGTAGCCGAGCCGGCCGCCGATGACGATGCCGAGCACGCCGTAGAACAGCAGGTCCTCGACGTCGCGCCGGGTCCAGCCGCGCCAGCGTACTGCGGCAGGCGCGCACGCCGCGCGGCGAGGAACGAGGAACAGGCGCGAAGCCGACCAGGTAGGTCAGGCCGTACCAGTGGATCGCGATCGGAGCCGATCTTCGAGAGGTCGAGCGCGACTCGGGTCGTACTGGGGATGCACGAGCATGCGCAGATGATATCGAGGACGGCTCTCTCGGCGAGGCGTCGGCCTGGCATTGCCACGAGATCCGTCGAATCACCTCTGCCTTCAAGGCGCCGCGATGCCGATCAACCGCCGCTCCAGCAACATCACCGAGGGCGTCGCGCGCGCGCCGAACCGCTCGATGTACTACGCGATGGGCTACGAGGACGAGCGACTTCGACAAGCCGATGATCGGCGTCGCCAACGGCCACTCGACGATCACGCCGTGCAACTCGGGCCTGCAGAAGCTCGCCGACGCCGCCGTCGCGGGGATCGAGGCAGCCGGCGGCAACGCGCAGGTCTTCGGCACGCCGACCGATCAGCGACGGCATGGCGATGGGCACCGAGGGCATGAAGTACAGCCTGGTCTCGCGCGAGGTGATCGCCGACTGCATCGAGACCTGCGTCGGCGGCCAGTGGATGGACGGCGTCCTCGTCATCGGCGGCTGCGACAAGAACATGCCGGGCGGCATGATGGGCATCGCTGCGCGCCAACGTGCCGGCGATCTACGTCTACGGCGGCACCATCCTGCCCGGCCGCTACCAGGGCCAGGACCTGAACATCGTCAGCGTCTTCGAGGCGGTCGGCCAGTTCACCGCCGGCACGCTGAGCGAGAAGGACTTCGGCGAGATCGAGCGCCGCGCGATCCCCGGCATCGGGCTCGTGCGGCGGCATGTACACCGCCAACACGATGAGCTCGGCGTTCGAGGCGCTCGGCATGAGCCTGCCCGTATCTCGAGCACGATGGCCAACGTCCGACGACGAGATCGTCGGCGCACGCGCGAGGCAGCGGCGATGTCCTGGTCGAGGCCGTGCAAGCAGAACCTGAAGCCGCGCGACATCGTCACCCGCAAGAGCATCGAGAACGCGGTCGCCGTGATCATGGCCACCGGCGGCTCGACCAACGCGGTGCTGCACTTCCTCGCGATCGCCCATGCGGCCGGCGTCGAGTGGACGATCGACGACTTCGAGCGCATGCGCCAGAAGGTGCCGGTGCTGTGCGACCTGAAGCCGTCGGGCAAGTACCTCGCCATCGACCTGCACCGCGCCGGCGGCATCCCGCAGGTGATGAAGATGCTGCTCGACGCCGGCCTGCTGCACGGCGACTGCATGACGATCACCGGCAAGACGATCGCCGAGACGCTGGCCGACTGTCCCGCCGCGCCGCGCGCCGACCAGGACGTGATCCGGCCGATCGCCAAGCCGATGTACGCGCAGGGCCACCTCGCGATCCTGAAGGGCAACCTCTCGCCCGAAGGCGCGGTCGCCAAGATCACCGGCCTGAAGAACCCGGTGATCACCGGCCCGGCGCGCGTGTTCGACGACGAGCAGTCGGCGATGGCGGCGATCATGGCCGAGCGCATCGTGCCCGGCGACGTGATGGTGCTGCGCTACCTCGGCCCGAAGGGCGCGCCGGGCATGCCGCGAGATGCTGGCGCCGACGCGGCGCGCTGATCGGCCAGGGCCTGGGCGAGTCGGTCGGCCTGATCACCGACGGGCGCTTCTCCGGCGGCACCTGGGGCATGGTCGTCGGCCACGTCGCGCCCGAGGCCTACGCCGGCGGCACGATCGCGCTGGTGCAGGGAAGGCGACTCGCGTCACGATCGACGCGCACAAGCTGCTGCTGCAGCTGAACGTCGACGACGCCGAGATCGCGCACCGGCGCGCCGCCTGGAGGCCGCCGGCGCCGCGCTACACGCGCGGCGTGCTCGCCAAGTTCGCCAAGAACGCCTCGACCGCGAGCAAGGGCGCGATCACGGACGAAAAGCTGTTTTAAGCGTCGCTCGTGTACGCGATCGGCTGCGCCGATCGCACGTGCACTCGCTCCGGAGCGCTCCTCGTGTACGCGCGCCTGCGGCGCGCACGTGCACTCGTCGCGGCACGCGCGCTACGCGCGCGCTCAACACTATCTTGTCGGCTCGCTCCGGAGCGGCCGCGCGCTCCGCCGACTGACAACTGGCACCTACCCTGCCCTTCCGCCTAGCGGAAGGGGTTTGACACCCCTCCTCCCTGCTCCCTCCTCGCCGGGCGAGGAGGGAAAGGAAATTCGCGCACTGCGATATGCAGTCGCGGGGTCGAGTGCATGGGGTTGTACTTCGGCGGAGCGCGCGGCCGCTCCGGAGCGCAGCCGACCAACTAATCGGAGCGAGTGCACGTGCGATTCGCGGCTCGCCGGGAATCGCGTACACGACCGACGCTTCCCGAGCGACGCCTATCTTCCCCGCCGGCTCCGGTTGGCTTCCAGCGCGTCCTTGATGCGCTTCTTCTTGTGCGCTTCCATTTCGTCGAACGCCTTCTTCTTGTCGAGCCCGAGACGGCGCTCGAAGACCTCGAACCAGATCATCGCCAGCACAAAAGGAACGGTGATCCACCACCACGACAGGGTGGCGAAGACGCTGATCTCGAGCACCTTGAGGATGATGAGCGCAACGCCGACCCACAGCAGCCACATGCGGTCTCTCCGCGCAACGCAATGCGCCGACTATAGTCGTCCGCGCCCCGGGGCTGAAGGTCGGCGGTCAACGTAAAAGCGGGCAAGCCGTTAGAATCTTCAGGCTTTCGGCCCCATCGCCGGTTTTTTGCCCCCACCTCCCCAGACCGCTACGGAGACTCCATGAAGCATGCCCTCGCACTTGCCGCCCTCGGCCTGGCCGTTGCCAGCGGCCCGGTGTTCGCCCAGGCCGAACTCGCCAAGCAGAAGAACTGCCTGGCGTGCCACGCAACCGACAAGAAGCTGGTCGGACCCGCCTACAAGGACGTCGCCGCCAAGTACAAGGGCGACAAGGATGCCGCCGCCAAGCTGGCCAAGAAGATCCGCGAAGGTGGGGTCGGCGTCTGGGGTCAGGTGCCGATGCCCGCCAATCCGCAGGTGAACGAGCAGGAAGCGATGTCCCTTGCGAAGTGGGTCCTCTCGCAGTAACGCCACCCGCTGATGCAGCCGACGGGGCGCTAAGGCGCCCCGTTTGCTTTCAACCATCGACGGGTCGATCTCAGGTCGGCTGTGGCTGTGGAAGCGCGATGCTGGGCGTCCGCCCGCTGACCACCTGCGCGATCAGTTTCCCGTTGCCGGGCCCGAGCGTCCAGCCAAGCGTGCCGTGACCCGTATTGAGGTACAGGCCGGGTATCCGCGTCGCGCCGAGATACGGGACATTCGACGGCGTCACGGGACGCAGTCCGGCCCAGTAGGTCGGCCGCTCGTAGTCGCAGGCGCCCGGAAAGAGCTCCTGTGTGCGGCGCGTCAATGCTGCGCAGCGGACCTCGTCGAGGGCGAGGCTCCACCCGCCGATCTCTGCGGTGCCGGCAACTCGCAGGCGCTGCCCCAGCCGCGAGAACACGAGCTTGAACTCGTCGTCGGTCAGACTGACACTCGGCGCACGGTCCGGCGCGACGACGTCGAACGTCGCCGAATAGCCTTTGCCGGGATAGATCAGCAGCCGCGGGCCGAGCGGCCGCACCAGCGACACGGAATGGACGCCGAGGCATACGACCAGCGCATCCGCTTGCAACTCCTGTTTCAATCCGCCGCTGTCTCGGATCACGGCGCCCTTCGCCCGCCCGCCCTCGATCCGAATCGACTCGACGGTCGTGCCGTAGAGGAAGCGCACTCCCCGCCCGGCGCAATGCGCGGCCAGCTGTTGCGTGAACAGATGCGCGTCGCCCGACTCGTCTTCGGCGCAGTAATCCGCGCCAACGAGGCGGTCCCGCACCGGTGCCAGGGCAGGTTCGACGTCGATCGCCTGCTGCGGAGTCAGCGAGCGCCGGTTGCAGCCCAGCGTGCGCATCAACGCCGCCGGCGCCAGCGACGCCTCGAACTCGCGCCGATCGGTGTAGAAGTGCAGGATGCCGTGTTCAGCACAGTCGTATTCGAGCCGGAGCTCCCGCCGCAGGCCTTTGACGACCTCTCGACTGTGAAGCGCCAGCGCGAGGATTGAACGGATGTTGGCGGCGCTGCGGCGCGAAGTGCACTCGCGCAGGAACGCGGCACTCCATAGCCACTGCTGCAGTTCCGCCCGCGGGCGGAAGAGCAGCGGGGCGTCCGACCGGCCAAGCCAGCCGAGAATCCTGCGCGGAGCCCCCGGGTTGGCCCACGGCTCGGCGTGACTGGCGGAGATCTGCCCGCCGTTGGCAAAGCTGGTCTCGAGCGCCGGTCCTGGCTGCCGGTCAATGACGACGACGTCGAGGCCCGCCTCGCGCAGGAACCAGGCGCTGGAGACGCCGACCACCCCGGCGCCAAGTACAAGGACGCGCACGCTGCCGACCCGGAAGACTCAAACCGGAACCGATTCTACGGAGCGCGAATCCCCCCGTTCCGCCTCGCCGGCGCGACAACTCGATCACCGGAAACCCCGGACTCCTTGCGGGGCTGCGTTGCGTCTGTACAATTTCGCGGTTTCGTCGGCGAAACCCTCCTTTGTTGTCTGGTGCCGCAGCGACGAATCACCGGGCAAGCTTCCCAGAACCAATCATTGTTCGGCCGACACTCATAGAGGAGAAAAGGTCATGAATCGACGCACCATTACGCTCGTGCCGCTGGCGATTGCCGCCGCGGTCACGCTTGCCGCATGCGGCAAGAAAGAAGAACCGGCCAAGACCGAAGCGCCCAAGTCGGCTGCCGCTGCACCGGCTCCGCAGAAAGCCCAGCTCAAGATCGGCCACGTCGCGCCGCTGACCGGCGGCATCGCGCACCTCGGCAAGGACAACGAGCTCGGCGCCCAACTCGCCGCCAAGGAAATCAATGCCGCCGGTGGCGTCAAGCTTGGCGACCAGAGTCTACGAAGTCGTGATCATCGGCGAGGATGACAAGGCCGACCCGAAGGAAGGCACGCTTGCGGCCCAGAAGATCGTCGACTCGGGCGCTGTCGCGCGTCGTCGGCCACCTGAACTCCGGCACGTCGATCCCGGCGTCGAAGATCTACTCCGATGCCAACATGACGCAGATCTCCCCGTCGGCGACCAATCCGAAGCTGACCGAGCAGGGCTTCAAGACGACCTTCCGCGTCGTCGCGAACGACAACCAGCAGGGTGGCGTGCTCGCCAACTACGCGCATGACGCACTGAAGGCCAAGACAATGGCGATCGTCGACGACCGCACGGCCTATGGCCAGGGCCTGGCCGACGTGGTCGAGAAGGTCAGCAAGGAAAAGGGCATCAAGATCGTCGCACGCGAATTCGCGACCGACAAGACGACCGACTTCAATGCCATCCTGACCAAGATCAAGGCCACCAAGCCCGACGTCATCATGTACGGCGGCATGGACGCCACGGCCGGCCCGCTCGCCAAGCAGATGAAGCAGCTCGGCATCAAGTCGGTGCTGCTGGCCGGCGACGGCGTGTGCTCGCCCGAGTTCATCAAGCTGGCCGGCGATGCGGCCCCGGTGTTGCACTGCTCGATGGCCGGTGAAGCGGTCGAGAAGCTGGCCAAGGGTGAAGAGTTCAAGGCGAAGTTCAAGGCGACGTTCAACCAGGAAGTGCAGATCTACTCGCCCTACTCTTACGATGCCGTCTACACCATCGTCGACGCAGTCAAGCGCGCCGGCAAGGCCGACCGGGCTGCGATCACGGCGGCAATGCCGGCGACGAACTACCCGGGCCTGACCGGCACGATCGCCTTCGACGAAAAGGGCGACATCAAGGGCGGCGCGATCTCCATGTTCAAAGTCTCGGGCGACAAGCTCGAGTACATCTCGACCGTTCGCTAGATCTTTTGCGACACCAAGACGGCACCTGCGGGTGCCGTCTTTTTTTTGAACTGGCGGCGCGCGCCCGGCTCCTTGCTACGATGCGCCGTCGCACGTCGGGGTGGCGCAATGCTCGCCCCAAGAAAGATCAATGGACACATTCATCCAGCAGATCCTCAACGGCCTCGTGCTCGGCAGCATGTATTCGCTGATCGCGCTGGGCTACACGATGGTCTACGGGATCCTGAACCTGATCAATTTCGCCCATGGCGACGTGCTCACTGTCGGTGCGCTGACTGCGCTGTCCACGGTCCTGCTTCTGCAGACGCTGTTTCCCGGTTTGCCGGGCTGGGTACTGATCTGCGCCGGACTGCTCGCTGCGATTCCGGTCTGCGTCGTGCTGAGTCTCGTCATCGAGCGTGTCGCCTACCGACCGCTGCGCAACGCCCCGCGGCTGGCGCCGCTGATCACGGCCATCGGTGTGTCGATCGTCATCCAGACGGTCGCGATGTTGGTATGGGGCCGCAATTACATGGTTTTTCCGCAGCTGCTTCCGACCGCTCCGATCGAATTTGGCGGCGCCACCGTGACGGTGACCAAGCTCCTCGTCATCGCGTTGTCCGCGCTGGTGATGATCGGTCTGATGCTGCTGGTGAATCGCACCAAGCTTGGCCGCGCGATGCGTGCAACGGCGGAGAATCCGCGGGTGGCGGGGCTGATGGGCGTCAACCCGAATTTCGTCATCGCTGCGACGTTCGCGATTGGTGCAGCGCTGGCCGCACTGGCCGGCGTAATGCTGGCGGCAACCTACGGCGTCGCCCACTTCTACATGGGCTTCCTGCCGGGACTTAAGGCGTTCACAGCGGCCGTGCTCGGCGGCATCGGCAATATTCCCGGTGCGATGCTCGGCGGCCTGCTGCTCGGGCTGATCGAAGCGCTCGGGGCGGGGTACATCGGCGATCTGACGGGGGGCGTGCTGGGCAGTCATTACCAGGACGTTTTTGCATTCCTGATTCTGGTGATGGTGCTGATCTTCCGTCCGTCGGGCCTGCTCGGCGAACGAGTGGCGGATCGGGCCTAGCGATGGGGTCGCTGCTACCTCGCCTGTCACAGAGCCGGAATGCGGTCTGGATCGCGACGGCCTTGATCGGCGTAGTGCTTGTGGTGTTGCCGTTTGCCGCCGGCCTGCTGGGTAATGCCTGGGTCCGCGCGCTGGCCTTTGCCTGCCTCTACATCCTGCTTGCCCTGGGACTCAACATTGTGGTTGGCTTCGCTGGTTTGCTGGACCTGGGCTATATCGCGTTTTACGCGGTAGGAGCGTACATGTACGCGCTGCTCGCCTCGCCGCACCTGACCTCCACGTTTCCGTGGATCGCGCAGATGTTCCCGAACGGACTGCACAACTCCATCTGGTTCGTGATCCCATTTGGCGCTGGGTTGGCGGCGCTGTTCGGCATCCTGCTCGGAGCGCCGGTGCTGAAACTACGCGGTGACTACCTGGCGATCGTGACGCTCGGCTTCGGCGAGATTATTCGCATCTTTATCAACAACCTGAACGCGCCGGTCAACATCACGAACGGACCGCAAGGGATCACGCTGATCGATCCCATTTCATTCGGCAACGTCAGCCTCGCCAAGACCCAGCACTTCCTGGGCATCACGTTTCCGTCGGTACATCTGTACTACTACTGGTTCCTGGCGCTGACGCTCATCGCGATCATCATCTGCGTGCGGCTGCAGGACTCGCGGCTCGGCCGCGCCTGGATGGCGATCCGCGAGGACGAGATCGCCGCCAAGGCAATGGGCATCAACGTCCGCAACGTCAAGCTGCTCGCCTTTTCGCTCGGCGCAACATTCGGCGGCGTCTCGGGTGCAATGTTTTCCGCTTTTCAGGGCTTCGTCTCACCGGAGTCATTTGTTCTGAACGAGTCGATCATCGTGCTGGCGATGATCGTGCTCGGCGGGCTCGGACACATCCCGGGAGTCGTGCTCGGCGCTGTACTGCTGTCGATATTCCCGGAAGTGCTGCGACACACCGTCACGCCGGTGCAGATCTTCCTCTTCGGCCATGTCGTCGTCGATGCCGAGGTGCTGCGCATGATGCTCTATGGCCTCGCGATGGTGCTGATCATGCTTTACCGGCCGAAGGGGCTGTGGCCAGCGCCCGAACATGGCGTCAATCCATCCAGTCGCGTGGCAGCACGCGGGGCATGAAGTGACGGCCCCCACGCTCACGTTGTTCGCTGCCCCAGGGGGTGTTCTGTGCCCTTCGGGGCGGCCGGGCGGGCACTGATGGCTGACATCGTGCTGCGCGTTGCAAGCGTCAACAAGCGCTTCGGAGGCCTGCAGGCGCTGTCGGACGTCGGGATCGAGATTGCACGCGGCGAGATCTACGGCCTGATCGGGCCGAACGGCGCCGGCAAGACAACTTTCTTCAATGTCATCACGGGCCTCTACACGCCGGATTCAGGCACCTTCGAGCTCGACGGCAAGCCCTATTCGCCAACCGAAGTGCATCGCGTCGCCCAGGCCGGCATCGCGCGCACGTTTCAGAACATCCGCCTCTTCCCCGACATGACCGCCCTCGAGAACGTGATGGTCGGCCGCCACGTACGCACGCATGCGACCGCTCTCGGAGCGATCCTGCGCACGCGGCGCACGGTAGAAGAGGAGCGCGCCATCAAGGCCCGCTCGCTCGAGTTGCTCGACTATGTCGGCATCCGCAAGTACGCAGACTTCCAGGCACGCACGCTGTCGTACGGCGACCAGCGCCGGCTCGAGATAGCGCGCGCGCTGGCGACCGAACCCAAGCTGCTCGCTCTCGACGAACCGGCGGCCGGCATGAATGCGACGGAGAAGATCGCCCTGCGCGGCCTGCTCGTAGCCATCAGCCGCGATGGCATCACGATCCTGCTGATCGAGCACGATGTGAAACTCGTGATGGGACTTTGCGATCGCGTGACCGTGCTCGACTACGGCAAGATGATCGCCGTCGGTGCGCCGGCGGAGGTGCAGAGCAACGCCGCGGTGATCGAGGCGTATCTCGGCGGCGGCCACAAGGCCGTGGCCACCAAGGCGGCGTAGGTGGCAATGAGCGACGTCGCCCTTCGCGTTCTGCGCGCTACGCGCTCCGCCCGCTTGGGCGACTCCGGGACCTCCCCAGCCCTCCCGCGCGGAGGGGAGGGAGCGCGCATTGCGGGAGCCTTGCATGGCTGATGTCGTCCTTCGCGTCGCAGGTCTCAAAGTCGCCTACGGGGGCATCCAGGCCGTCAAGGGTGTCGACCTCGAAGTCCGTGCCGGCGAACTCGTCACGCTGATCGGCGCTAACGGGGCGGGCAAGACGTCGACGCTGAAGGCGATTACCGGAACGCAGGCCTGGGCCGGTGAAATCGACTACATGGGTCGTTCGACGCGCGGGCACGCCTCCTACCAGCTGCTGGCGCAGGGGCTCGCGATGGTCCCGGAGGGGCGCGGGGTGTTCGCCCGCATGACAGTGACCGAGAACCTGCAAATGGGCGCGTTTGTCCGCAACGATGCCGACGGCATCCGGCGCGACACCGACGAGATGTTCGCGATATTTCCGCGGTTGAAAGAGCGCTCGAAGCAACTGGCCGGCACTCTGTCCGGCGGTGAGCAGCAGATGCTCGCCATGGCTCGAGCGCTCATGAGCCAGCCGAAGTTGCTGCTGCTGGATGAGCCATCGATGGGCCTGTCGCCGATCATGGTCGAGAAAATCTTCGAGGTGATACGTACAGTGGCCGCCCGCAAGGTGCCAATGCTGCTCGTTGAGCAGAACGCGCGCCTCGCGCTGGAGGCTGCACACCGTGCGTACGTCATGGACTCGGGCCTGATCACGCTGAGCGGCGAAGCCCACGCCCTGCTCACGGACCCGAAGGTACGCGAGGCCTATCTCGGCGAAGCCGCCTGACCCGCTCGCGGACGCACTCCCCTGCAGGCGCAGGCAAGACACGATCCAAGATTGCTGGTTTTCCCAAGCGAAGCGCCGGCATAGCGCGGCGTCAAACTACACAACACTGCAGCGAGCGACGCGCTGCGTCGGAGCAGAGACTTCACACGACGACGAGCAAGTGCGCAGGCGATGACGGACTATCCTTTCCCTCGAACGATCACCGTTGTGATGGCATGCGCACTGGTCAGTGCGGCCCAATCGCAGACGCCGCCTTCGATTCCCGAAAGTACGCCACCGACGGCCCCCGCCAAGGTCAGCGCCCAAGTCATGAGGGGCACCTGGGTTCGTCCCGACGGCGAATATCGGATCGTCATCGAGGGAGTCGGTCCGGACGGCAAGCTCGACGCGACGTACTTCAACCCGACGCGACTTCCGTTTGCCAAAGCGCAGGTGTCGCAGGACGGAGCAACGTTTCGCGTGATACTCGAATTGCAGGCCGGCGGATACGGGGGCTCGACCTACGACCTTCTCTATGAGCCGCTGACGGATCGACTCAAGGGCACCTTCTACCAGGCCGTCGCGAAGCAGAAGTTCGATGTGTACTTCGTTCGCAGATGACCGCGAGACCTGAGTTACGCGCTCGGTCGCGATCGATTACCAGCAAGCACTTAGCCAGACGACGCGGGTATGCGTTAGGCCAGAAAGGGTTGAGTTCAGCGAGGACGCTCGACTCATCAGAAATAAAATCGAGCGAAGCAGCAGGCAACTTGAGCCGGGCAGTGGGCTGCGCGCCACAGTGCCAGGTGACTCGGCCGGCTTGCGAACGATTGTTCGATTCTGAAAGGGATGCAGCGATGGATAAATCCATGGTCAAGGGTGTCGTGATCGGCGGGATCGCGATGGTTGTGCTCACCGCAGGCGGGGTGACGGGTTACAAGGCGTTGACGCGGCCGGCATTCGCCGACGTTGTTGCGGTCAAGGAAGTCACGCAGACGATCACCACGCCACGCGAAGAATGCCAGGACGTGCAGGTCCAGAAGCAGGCGCCGGTGAAAGACGAGAAACGCATCACGGGCACCGTACTCGGCGGTGTCGCGGGCGGCGTGCTGGGCCACCAAGTCGGTGGAGGCAAGGGCAAGACGCTAGCCACGGTTGCCGGAGCCGCGGGCGGTGCCTTGGCCGGAAACCAGGTGCAGAAGAACATGCAGCAAAGCGACGTCGTGACGACGACGGAGAAGCGCTGCAAGACGGTCAACGAAACTTCGAAGAAGCTGATCGGATACGACGTCACCTACCGACTCGCCGGCAAGGAAGGTGTCGTCCGTACGTCGTTCAAGCCTGGCGCGACGATCCCGGTGAAAGACGGACAACTGGTTCTTGCCGCGCCGGACGCCGCAAAGTAGTCGGTGGCGCGAACTAGAAGAAACTTTCGACTGACAGAGGCGAGGCTTCAGCTCTAGGCATTGCCCACTCTGATCATGCGGCGCAGAATTTCCTAGTTGCGGGCACGCGTCGGCCGATAGTGGTTCGCGACCTGGCCTTTCGATCATGAGTCTTCGACCGAGGTGGGTATGACGGCATCCTCCGAATCTCATTGGAAGCTGCATGGCGTTCGGGTCGTTCACGGGCACGAACTCGACGTCAACACGCCCCAGACACCGGGGATGAACCGCGCCGCAGCGATCACGAACGCCCGGACGGGCGCGGAGAAGCTGTGGGCGGGAACAGTGGTGATCCACCCGAACGCGAAAACCGGCGCACATCATCATGGCCCGGTCGAAAGTGTGATTTATGTCGTGAGTGGACGGGCCCGCATGCGCTGGGGCGACAAGCTCGAATTCACCGCCGAAGCCGGGCCGGGCGACTTCATCTATGTCCCACCGTACGTGCCGCACCAGGAAATCAACGCGAACAGCGACGAGTCCCTTTCGTGTGTGCTGGTCCGTAGCGGGCAGGAGCCTGTTGTCGTCAACCTCGACATCCCAGTTGTCGAGCAACCCGAGGAAGTTCATTGGGTCGACAACATTCATCCCGCGCCCAAGCCGGGATAACGAGCGATCGGTTGCCTGCGGCCGTCAGTCGGCGGATGTCGGACCCGCCGGGGCGGACTTGGATCGCGCCCCGAAGCCTCGCGACTTCACACTGGAGCAATGTTGATGTCTCAACCCGTCTATGCGCTCAACCTCTTCAACGTCACCAACAAGGACGAATATCTGGCGTACTCAAGACAGTCCGCCAAGGAGGTGGAAGCTCACGGAGGTCGTGTTGTGGCCCTGGGAAAGTTCCGTGAAGCGGCCGCCGGCAACATTGACCCGCGCTCGGTCCTCATCCTTGTCGAGTGGGCGTCAAAGGAGGCGTTCGACGCTTACTGCAATGATCCCCAGCTCGCCGACCTGCATCCGCACCGTATCAACGGAACGAGCCACTATGTTTGGCACCTCTTCGACAAACTCGAAGACCTCAGGCCGATACTGAAATGAGAGACCCATGCGGCCGAGGAGAATCGCCGTTGAAGGGCCGCACAGGCGGTCGGGGCGACGTCTCTTATGCAATTGCCGCCGCTGGAACTGATCGAGGCCGGACCGGCGATTGAGTTCGCGCCCTATGCCGGTTGAGATGCACACACTGCAGATCGCCGTCGGCGAGGGCGATGCCGTCTCGGCAATTCTGTGCAGACCGAGGGGGGCGCGGGCGGCCCTTGTCTTGGCACATGGCGCCGGCGCGGGCATGCAGCACCCGTTCATGGAAGCGGTGGCAGAGGGCCTGGCCGAGCGCGATATCGCCTCGCTACGCTTTCAGTTTCCGTACATGCAGAAGAACCAGAAGCGACCCGACCCTCCCCTTGTCGCACAGGCAACGGTGCGCGCAGCCGTGGCTGAAGCAACCCGGCGCCTATCGGGCCTTCCACTGTTTGCCGGCGGCAAATCCTTTGGTGGACGCATGACTTCACAGGCGCAGGCTGCCGCTCCGCTCAATGGCATAGGCGGCCTGGTCTTCTTTGGCTTTCCTCTTCACCCGGCCGGCAAACCATCCGTCAAACGCGCCCAGCATTTGAGCCAGGTGCTCGTCCCGATGTTGTTTCTGCAGGGCAGTCGAGACGCCCTTGCGGATCTCGAATTGATGAAGGGCGTCAGTGCGCGCTTGGGCAATTGCTCAACGCTCGAGGCGTTCGAGGATGCCGACCATTCCTTTCATGTGCGCAAGAGCAGCGGCTCCAGTGATGCGGCAGTCATAAGCAGGCTGCTGGACAGTGCGGCAGCATGGATGCTTGGCCTGCAAGCGCTGTGAACTCGTGACCCCTGTGTTGGCAGCCGCTGACCGCACCCCAGGTGTTGGGCTGTTCCTACCCTTCACACCCCGCGCTCTCCAACACTCGCACCACCCACCGCGCAAGAGCTCGCGCTGAGACTTCACCCATCGCTCGTCACTGCGTCTCGTCGATCTCGTCGCGCCGATCTCGCAGTCGCGAGATGGGATGGCGCTGCGCTAGTCAGTGATGGAAGATGGAGTGTCAGGAAGCCCATGCGCAAACCGAGAAGTCGGCCTGCAGATTCGATATGAGTAGGAAGCTGGAGATGGGGGGCGTGAGCTGATCGTCTGCAGGGCTAGTGAGGGGGGGATGGAGCGGAGCTGTAAGTGAGGGCTGAGAAGCTTAGATAGGATGAGGTGCGAGCGCGCAGAAGTGTGCAGGGATGAGTGCGTGGTCTGTATCGCTACGATCAAGACGCGGATAACAAGCTTCGCTTCGTAGATGTGCAGCGATCGCTACGCCAAGGTTACCAATCGGCGAATACAACCAGTCCGGATCTCAAGCTGGGATCGGGGCGCAAGCGCTGTAGGGCAGCCATGCGTTGATGACGCAGCGACGCCTTCGGGCTGAAAGCTGGGCTGCGCGTCGAAGACGCGCGTCATCAGCGCCCGGATCGCGTGACCGTAAACTGCGGTGATCCGCACAGATGTGGATCATGAACCGATTCCGCGCTGACGCAGATGGAGGCGCTGCGTGAACTGATAGCCATCAAGCAGGCAAAGATCTCGTTGAAGTGTGACGAGGTTCAGATGAAGGCAAATGACGCGCGCTACGAGGCGAAAAGCGAGCTCTCTTGTTCGAATGTGAGCGGAACTATCGCGGAGCGTAAAGAATAAAAAAGAAATGATAAAAAAAGGTAGTCCGAGGTCCAGCAGGATGATTTCAGGCTTCACCCTCGCCGCCGCGGCAAGACCTTCGGTTCCGTGGCAGCTTCGTACACATCGTGCTCGGCGCTTGTCAGCTGCAGCGCAGGGATTCGCGGCGTCGGCATCGTCTTCGATGATGAGGATACGTCGGCCTCGGTGATTGCCTTCCGCGGGCGTGTGTGCGCCGGCGTCTTCATGAGAGCCGTCTCGCTGGCCGGCAGGCTGACGGTGAAGGTAGCGCCCTTTGACGGTCCATCGCTTGCCGCCGTGATGGTGCCGCCGTGCATCTGCACCAAGCGATGGCTCAGTGTCAGTCCGACGCCGAGTCCGCCCTGTGGCGGTCCAGACCGCGCGGACCTGGCGAAGAGTTCGAAGACGTGCGGCAGCAGTCTGCGTCGATTCCGACGCCCGTATCACGAACGCACAGTACGGCTGCGTTGCCTTCCCGCAGCGTCTGGACTTCGATCTGGCCGCCTGGCGGCGTGTACTTGATCGCATTCTGCAAAAGGTTGTCGACGATCTGGCTCAGCCGGATCGGATCGCCGCTGACCCAGGCCGGCGTCGCCGCTTCGACCGTAATGCGGTGTTGTTTCAGCCGGTCACTGCTGCGCAGGTCGCAACGCATCGTTCGACGATTCTGAGAGATCGACCTTCTCTGGAACAAGCACGACTTTGCCGCTCGCGACACGGCGACATCAAGCAGGTCATCGATCAGGCGGCTCAGGTGCTTGTCTGCCGTCCAATGATCTCGACCGCGCGGCCCGTGAAAGACGGATTCGAATCGGAGATGCGAAGGACTTCTGCAGCGTTTGATATCGCACCGAGAGGATTGCGCAACTCGTGACTGAGCATCGCTATGAAGTCATCCTTGCGCGATTCGCCGCTTCGCCTCGGCGCGTGCGCCTGTTCGAGCCGCAGCAACGACGAGCGCTCCTGCTCGATCGCCTTGCGCTCCCAGACCAGGCCGCCACTGACAGCGTCAGCACGGCGATGTCCCCATGAAAGCCTGCAGCACCAAGAGCGATTCGTTATCACTGCCCATGACAAAAGGTCCAGTGCCGCGCACGGTCGCCCACGTAGCGATCGTTGCTAGCACTGCGACCGATGTCGCGACTTCCCTCTGACCGAAGCGAATGCTGCCCAGATCAACGCGAATGCACAGAAAGAAGGTAGTGACGGAGGCCGGGTGCGCGAAAACCAGAGCGCCCGTGCCCGCCACAACGGAGAAGAGCAGCAGCGCCTCAAAAGGCGTTCGCGAGCGCGGTTGGCGTTGTCCCCCAGAGGACCAGCAACGGAGCAACGATCAGCGCGCCGGCGGTGTCTCCGAGCCACCACGTCAGCCAGATGCTACCGAATGAAGTCCATGCGGCCTCGCCAGTGACGGCGAGCGATGTCGCGCCGATCGTGGCGCTGACTGCGGTGCTGACCAGGCCCGCCAGAACGACGAAACGCAAGAAGTTCGGCGCGCGCTCGAACGCGCGTGCGCCGGCGGCGTATCGCTGCACCAGCAGGCGCCGATCACGCCTCCAGCGTATTGCCTAGTGCGATGCCGATCGAACTGCGACCGCGCCCGCAATGCTGACGTTAACAAGAAACGCGCCGATGAAGATGCAGGCCAGGCCCGGACGCCAAGGAGCAGCACGGCCGCCAGCGCAATTCCCGTCGGCAGCACACCGGAGAGGCGCTGGCGTGCACGAAAGCAAAGTGCAGCCCGAGCTTGCCGGCAAGAAAGTAGCGACGACTAGCCACCAAGTACTGCGGCACGATGCATTCGTTGCAGCAATCCACTCAGTGAGATTAGGACTCAGTTGCGGAGCGGCGGATCAGCGCCATTCCGCCTAGGGCTGTGCCTTGCACTTCGCGCTGGCGCTCGCGACCAGGCGAGCTCTCAAATCCTAACGCGTCCAGCGCCAACTCGATCCGCGGCTGCGAGGATACCGTTCGCACGGCAACTTAAATTTCTCCTTTTGTTCTGCGGCCGTGCCTTCTTGGCTCGGTCAATGGCGGTCCTAATGAGTGCGCGCGGACGACCCGACACGTCGGTGCGCACCCGGAGCGAACAACGTGCCGAGGCTCTCCTGTTTCGTCTTGATCCCGGTCAATGCCCGGATCGATCGTCGGCGTGTACTGGTGTAAGAGTGAACGCGGGAGGAGGTACTGTGGTGGTCGATCCGGTCGCGGTCTGGCGTGAGGAACACGAGTACTACGCTCGATTGCTGCGGCTCTTGCAGAATCAGGTCGACGTATTTCACGCCGGCCGGGAGCCGAACTACGCGTTGATGCAGGACATCGTGTCGTACCTGCGAGAGTATTCCGACCAGTTTCACCATCCGCGCGAGGATGTGGCATTCGCGCGGTTGGCGTCGTACTGTCCCGAGCTTGAGCTGATAGTGGCGCGGCTTCGGCAGGAGCACCGCGTGATCGCGCATACCGGTGCAACGCTGATGGCACACATCGAGGCGGCGCTGGAGGGCTCAATCCTGCCGCGCGAGCAACTCGAAGCAACCGCGGCAACCTACCTCATCTATTACCAAAACCACATCCGAACCGAAGAAACCACAATCCTCGCGCGCGCAGCCCAACACCTGACCGCCAAGGATTGGGAAGCGGTACGCGACGCGGTTCTCGTCGCACCCGATCCGCTGTTCGGCGTCGATCCGCAAACGCGCTTCCGCGAACTGCGACGGCAGATCGCGCAAGAGGCACATGCGGAGAAATAGACAGGCTCACTCCCCACCAGGTCCGTGGCGCAGCTCCCCGCGTTAAGAGATCCGACCGAAACTACACGAGGTGCGCAACGGGTCATCGCTTGAATCAGGAGCGGGCAAACCCGTGGCTCAACCGGACGCGCTGCAGTAGGCTTCGCCTTCTTTCGCGCGCCGTTCAGTCTCAACGTTAGGGCCCAATTTTCTCTAGGGAGCGCGCATAGTCGAGTTTCTTCTTGTGGGAGGAGAGAATCATGGACTTCATCTGGTTTATCTTGGTCGGTTTGGTGGCCGGCTGGCTCGCGGGGCAGCTTGTGAAGGGCGGCGGCTTCGGTGTCATAGGGGATATCGTCGTAGGCGTTCTGGGCGCGTTGCTCGGTGGGTTCCTGTTCAGCTCCCTAGGCGTGTCCTTGGGTGGGGGCTTGCTCGGCGCCATCATCGTGGCAACCATTGGCGCGGTGTTGCTCATCTTCATCCTGCGTCTCATAAAGCGAGCATAGGGGCCTGACCTCTCGCTCAACCCGGACGCCTTTCCAGCGGCGCTTACGCGCCGGCCGCTAGCGGCCGGTTAACTTCGTTTCATTAGCCTCACAGGTCAGCCGACGCTGGCCTTTCTCACTCTCGCCATCGCTCACCTAACAAGGCGTCGGCGCAACTGGATCGGACGAGTAGAGTTCGACGATGGCGCCACTTGAGCCCTAGGTCGGACTGCGGCCATTAGCATCGGTAATCGGGCTGACCACTGCGTAGGGTCGAGCTCTCCCTAGACTCGCAGGACACCCACCCTGCGAAGGAGAGATCGTGATGAACTACTTCACCGGTATCGATGTGTCGCTGCGTTTCGTGTCGATCTGCGTGGTCGACGAAGCGGGTGTGGTGCGGTACGAGAACAAGGTTGCCGCCGAGGTCGATGTCATCGTGGCCAGCCTGCGACGATTCAGCGTCGAGATCAGGCAGGTCGGTCTCGAGGCCGGCACCCTCACGCAGTACCTGACGTACGGCTTGCAGAAGGCGGGCTTCGAGGTGATCTGCCTGGAGGCGCGCCAGACAGCCGCCACGCTGGCCGCGATGCGTAACAAGACCGATCGCAACGACGCCCGCGGACTGGCGCAGATCCTGCGCAGCGGCTGGTACCGCACCGTGCATGTGAAGAGCCTAGAGAGCCACCAGGTGCGGGCGCTGCTCGCCAGCCGCAAGGCGATTCTCACCAAGTGCGTCGATCTGGAGAACGAGTTGCGCGGCTTGCTCAAGATCTTCGGCGTGCGGCTGGCATCCCCGTGTCGGTCACGGCAGCTTCGACGAGGCGGTGCGCAGAGCCATCACGATCGAGCCGTCGCTGGCGCGCGCGCTGCTGCCGCTGCTCGATGCCCGTACGGTGCTCTACAAGACCTACCTGAAGCTCGATAACGCGGTGAAGGCGGTCGTGCGCACCGATCCCGTTTGCCAGCGGCTGATGACCGTACCCGGGGTCGGCCCCGTCACCTCGCTCACCTTCAAGGCCGGTGTCGATGACGCCGATCGTTTCCGCTCGTCACGCACGGTGGCGGCGCACTTCGGGCTGACGCCGCGGCGCTACCAGTCGGGCGAGACCGACAACCCGGGCCGCATCTCCAAGGCCGGCGATCGCGATGTGCGCATGGCGCTGTACACGGCCGCGCACGCCCTCATGACGCGCTCCGACGCCTGGTCGACGCTGAAGGCCTGGGGCCTGCGACTGGCCAAGGTCCGTGGCCATCGTCGCGCTGTCGTTGCGGTGGCCCGCAAGCTGGCGGTCATCCTGCACCGGATGTGGGTCGACGGCACCGACTTCCGGGCGGCCCGTCTGCAGGGGGCCCAATGAGCTGACCAAGTCACGGAGCAACGAGAACTGTTTCTGCGTTGACTGTGTGGACGATGGTCCTGGATGAAGCCGCAAACTTCCGCTGCGCTCGCCAAGCGCGACCAATAGCATGGCTCGTCCAAACCTTCCGACCAATGCCTGCAGCGTGCCAGCACCACCGCGCCCGACTGCGTAGAGAAGCGTGACCCACACATCAGCCGGACCTAAACTTCAAACCACAGGAGCTCAGACCCTTGACAACAACGCCCGATTAGAGTAGCGGAACTACCGCTGACCAACGAGAATGCCCAGGAGCGGACATCAGAACTGGCGGCGCTGATGTGATCCCTAACTAGGATTTGAATAGGACGCCTTGCCGTGAAACCATTCACTACGGTCGCTGTAGCGCTGTTTGCGCTGATCGCCATCGCGCATCTATTTCGACTATTCACCGGATGGGAAATTATCGTGAGTGGATACGTCATCCCCCTGTGGATCAGTTGGCTGGGCTTGATCATTGCCGGGGGTCTGGCCGTGATGGTGTGGCGTGAGGCGCGCGAATGAACGTTGGCCAAGGTCTTCTAGATCCTGACTAGTCTTAGCATGGCAGCTAACAATTAGCCGATGATGGGCCTCGATCCTCGCTTTCGGAAACAGGCCGCCGTTGCTCTGTTGGCGGCTTTGGCGCTATGTGCACTGACCGAGCCCCGAGCGAACGAACCAGGCGCGACCGTCTCCGGCTCAGCGCAGTGGAGTGCGCAGTCGAGCACGGTAGTCGAGGCACAGCAGCGGACGTTTCAAAGCGGCGCAGTTACGCTGAGCGGGACACTTCACGCGCCGAAGACTGACGGTCGCATTCCGGCGGTGATCGTCTTCCACGCCGCATCGGCTCCAACGCGCGACAACCCTCTGTATGCACATCTGGCCGAGATGCTGCCCCCGCTTGGAATCGCAGTGTTCGTTTTCGACCGGCGCGGCAGTGGCAAGTCCGGAGGGAAGCTCGAAAACAGTGACTACACAATGTTGGCGGATGACGGAATTAGCGCACAGCGCATGCTGGCGCAGGACCAAAGGATCGATCCGCGACGGATCGGCTTCTGGGGGCTAAGCCAGGGAGGCTGGCTTTCGCTGCTTGCGGCTTCGCGCAGCCCACAGGCCGCATTCGCGATCTCGATTTCCGCACCAATGACCACGCCCGATGTGCAGATGAATTTTGCTATCGCCAATATTCTGCGAATCAAGGGTTTTTCTCAGTCCGATATAGACCAAGCCATTGCGACCCGGACCGCGATAGACGACTTCCAGCGAGGCAAGCGTGACCGCGCAAGTACACAGGGCATGCTTGATGCGGCCACGACAAGGCCGTGGTTCGTGCATACCTACCTGGAAAAGACCTTCAAGGATCCAGATCAGTCCGGATGGGCGAAGGAGTTGCGCCACGACCCCACGGCAACGTTGGACGCCGTCAAGCAGCCTACGTTTGTGATCTATGGATCAGCGGATCCGTGGGTGCCTGTGCAGACGTCGCTCGAGCGTTTGCGCGCGAGTTCGGCACGACATCCCAATGTCGAGGTCACAACAATTGCCGGCGCCGATCACGCAATGGCGACTTCAGTATCAGCTGCCGAACAGATCGATCCCTTGCTTTCAGCGAGACAAGCGCCGCAGTCCGCAGCGTATTTTGGTCTGCTCGGCGCCTGGCTGGCCAAGCAGGGGCTCGCGCGTATCCCGTAAGTTGCGTGTCTGGCCCGAGGATGACCCATCGAGTGACTGCCTCAGGCGATCACTCACGGCGGCTGTGGCTAGACTTTGTCGCGAGGCGTGACGTCCGCCCTCAGGCGAAGTTGGGTGACCGCATACGGCTAACACCATAGCCGCAGTAGGTCGTTTCCAATTTGGCCTTCCGCGGCAGAGCGACCAAAAGCTCCCGGCTGGGTTCCTGGCAATGGAGCGTCAGTTGTAAGGCAACCAGGGCTGCCGTCGCTGGCCGGCCATGAGCATCGGTAATCGGGCTGACCGTGGCATAGGGTCGAGCTCTCCCTAGACTCGCAGGACACCCACCCTGCGAAGGAGAGATCGCGATGAAGTACTTCACCGGTATCGATGTATCGCTGCGTTCCGTGTCGATCTGCGTGGTCGACGAAGCGGGTGTGGTGCGGTACGAGAACAAGGTTGCCGCCGAAGTCGACGTCATTGTGGCCAGCCTGCGTCGATTCAGTTTCGAGATCAAGCAGATCGGGCTCGAAACAGGCACCCTCACGCAGTACCTGACCTACGGCTTGCAGAAAGCCGGCTACGAGGTGATCTGCCTGGAAGCGCGGCAAACGGCAGCCACCTTAGCCGCCATGCGCAACAAGACCGATCGCAACGACGCCCGCGGCCTGGCCCAGATCCTGCGCAGCGGCTGGTACCGAACCGTTCACGTCAAGAGCCTCGAGAGCCACCAGGTGCGGGCGCTGCTCGCCAGCCGCAAGGCGATTCTCACCAAATGCGTCGATCTGGAGAACGAGCTGCGCGGCTTGCTGAAGATCTTCGGCGTACGGCTGGCATCGCGCGTTGGCCACGGCAGCTTCGACGAGGCGGTGCGCGGCGTGATTGCCTCCGAGCCACTGCTGGCACGCGCGCTGGTGCCGCTGCTCGATGCCCGCACCGTGCTCTACAAGACCTACCTGAAGCTCGACAACGCCGTGAAGGCCGTGGTGCGAACTGATCCGATCTGCCAGCGGCTGATGACGGTGCCCGGGGTCGGGCCGGTCACCTCGCTCACTTTCAAGGCTGGGGGGGATGATGCCGACCGCTTCCGCTCCTCGCGCACCGTCGCCGCGCACTTCGGTCTGACGCCGCGGCGCTACCAGTCGGGCGAGACTGACAACCCGGGTCGCATCTCCAAGGCCGGCGATCGTGACGTGCGCATGGCGCTGTACACGGCCGCGCACGCCCTCATGACGCGCTCCGACGCCTGGTCGACGCTTAAGGCTTGGGGGCTGCGGCTCGCCAAGGTCCGTGGCCATCGTCGCGCCGTCGTTGCGGTGGCCCGCAAGCTAGCGGTGATCCTGCACCGGATGTGGGTTGACGGCACCGACTTCCGGGCTGCACGGCTGCAGGGGGTTGCATGAGCTAACTCAGTCGCCGACTCCGCAAACTCGTTTCTGTGTTGACTGTGTGGACGATGGTCCTGGATGAAGCCGAGAACGGCAGCTGCGCTCACCAAGCGCGACCATGAGCATGGCTCGTCCGAACCTTCCGACCAATGCCTGCAGCGTGCCAGCCGCACCGCGCCCGACTGCGTAGAGAAGCGTGACCCACACACCAACCGGACCTAAACTCAAAACCAACAGGAGCTTCGACCCTTGACAACAACGCCCGATTA
>CAVRVM010000026.1:0-41831 GCA_963724605.1 uncultured beta proteobacterium | reverse complement strand
TGCGATGCCGATGGCTGCGGCCCATGAGAGCTCGGGCATCACGAACACCGGCCTTGTCAGGCCCGCGGGCCACTCGAACACGCCAAATAGCCCCAGGGCACCCGCAATCATTGCACCCACGGCGAGCGCGGCCGGTATCGCAAGGCGCGGCCATGCGCGCCGCCCGACCAGGTAGACGACGAACATCGCGAAGATCATCGTGAACTGCGTCTTCATCGCGCCGAACGCCTCGAGCCCGAAGCGCAGCAGCACACCGGCCAGCATCGCAGCCGCAAGGGAAGTCGGCAAGCGCTTCATCAACCGGTCGAAGGCGCCGCTCAGTCCGATCGCGACGATCGCGAGGCCGGTCAGCACAAACGCGCCGATGATCTCCGCCATCGGCACGCCGCTGACGCTCGTGATCAGCAGCGCCGCACCCGGCGTCGACCAGGCCGTCAGCACCGGCATGCGGAAGCGCAGCGACAATACGATCGTCGTGAGCCCCATGCCGATGCCGAGCGCCCACATCCACGACGCTGTCTGGGCCGGCGTTGCGCCGGCCGAGCGCGCCGCCTCGAACACGATGACTGCCGAGCTGGTATAGCCCACCAGCACCGCGACGAAGCCAGCCACCACGGCGCCCAAGGAGAAATCACGCATGACCATGACTCGCCCGACCAAACACGGGCGAAGGGTATCCGACGACGCCACTCATCACAGCACCGGACGCCTCGGCGCCCCAAGCGAATCGAACTGCGCCTGCAGTAGAAAAGCGCGCGCGCCCGGCCGCTCCGAAGGACGCGCCTAACTTGATCGTTGCGAGTGCGCGTGCGATGCGCAGCATCGCGTACACGAGCGGCGCGTCAATAATCCCGTCCGCCCGCGAGCGCGACGGCCGCGAATCTGAGAATGCCGTAGGCAACCCAGTTCAAGGTCCGCCGGATCAGCCCGCGGCGCGCGAAGTCTTCAGCTCGCACTGGATGGGACCGCTCATTGATCGCACGCTCCAGGCCGGTCCGCAGTTCGCGTGCAAACGCCGCGTCGTGAACCGCGACATTGGCCTCCCGCGCCAGCAGCAGGCTGTAGGGATCGATGTTGCTGGACCCGACGGTCGCCCATTGATCGTCGACGACGGCCACCTTGGCGTGCAGGTAACTCTCCTCGTACTCATGGATCTCGACGCCGGCCGCAAGCAACTGGCCGTACAGCGCCTCCTGCCCGTAGTGCTGGAGGGCGTACTCGACTCGTCCCTGGACCAGAAGCCGTACGCATACGCCGCGTTGCGCACAGTCGATGAGCGCTCGCCGAAATGTTCGGCCTGGCAGAAAGTAGGCCATCGCGATCAGCACGTCGGCGCGCGCGGCATTCAGCGCATCGAGAAATGCGTGTTCAATTGTCCGCCGGTGCCGGACGTTGTCACGCAACAGCAGCGAGGCCCGAACGCCATCGGCCAGCGGCGTCGGCACGGACTCCAGTGCGAGTACCGGCCGCGCCCCGGCGCGTCGCTTCAACTGCAATAGTTCGAGTGTCCACCACAGCCGCTTCATCGCATACGCAATCGGCGCGACGATCGGCCCCTCGCACATCACCGCATAGTCGAAGCGCGGGCCAAGTCCTGCCGCTTCGAGGTCAGGATGATGCAGGTCGTCGACGATATTGATGCCCCCGACGAAAGCGAGCTGGTCGTCGACCAGCACCAACTTGCGATGCATGCGACGGAGCAGGCGCCGCTCGAACTTCCACCAGCGCGCGCGCCGAAACACCGCCACCTGCGCACCGACAGTTTCCAGGCGAGCCTTGAGGGTGTCGGCGTAGGCGCCAGTGCCGTAGCCGTCTACGATGACCCTGACCTCGACACCGCGATCGGCTGCGACCGCAAGGGCATCGCTGACACGTAGTCCGATGCTGTCCTGCGCGAAGATATAGGTTTCGAGATAGATTGAGCGTGCCGCGCCTTCGATCGCCGCCAACAGGCGAGGGAAATATTCGTCGCCGTTCTCGAGCAGGCGAATCCTGTTGCCGCCATAGACCAGCGGCCGCGTCGTGATGTCGAAGCGGGAACGCCCGCGGCCGGGACGCCGGCCGTCGGTCATGCGAGTTCGAGATCTGCGATCAGTGGCATGTGGTCCGACCGTTGCGACCACTCGATACCCTTCGGCACGCGCACCTCGTGCACGTTGAAGCCGCGCACGTAGATGCGGTCCAGCGAAAACCACGGCATCACGCTTGGGTAGGTCCGCGCGACCTGAGAACGGTTCGCCTCCCGCCACGGCATCAGCCGGTCGAACCGACGGCCGGTGTGTTGCCGGCGGTTGAAATCCGCTGCAGCTTCGACCACATCGAGTTCGCGATGCAGGGTTTCGTCGACACCCTTCTGCCAGTCATTGAAATCGCCGGCGATGATGAGCGGCGCATCGGCCGGGACTTCGCTGCGGACGAAATCGATCAGGAACTCAGCCTGCCGCACGCGGCTGCGCTTGATCAGGCCGAAGTGCGTGTTGATGAGGTGGATGTCGAGCGGCCCGCGCTTGGCCTCGACATGCGAGACCGCATGCAACAGTCCGCGCTTCTCCAGCATATGGTCCGAGATGTCGTGGTTCAGGAACTGGCCGATGGTGTGGCGCGAGACGATGGCGTTGCCGTGGTGACCATGCGGGTACACGGCGTTCATGCCGTAGGCCCGATGGACGTAGGTTCCTGTGCACAGTGCGTCAAGTTGAGTCCCGTTCGGGTGGCCGGGACGCCGCGCCAGGCGCTCATTGCGCTCCTGCACCTCCTGCAGGAAACAGATGTCGGCGTCGATAGCGTGCAATGCGATTCGCAGATCATGGATGCGCGAACGCTTGCGCAGCCCTGTGACACCCTTGTGTATGTTGTACGTCGCGACGCGAAGTTGCATGGTGCGAGTGTTGCTCAGTTGGCCCTGGGTGCAAGCGAGAAATAGCGGTCGAACAGGCGCGGATCATCGAAATGGCGGCGGCCGACGAACGCAGTCGCATGATGGCCCCACTGCCGCATCTGGCCGGCGGACGGTACGCCCATCGGCCAGTAGAGGTAGCGCTCGGCGCGTTCGGTGCCGGGCACCATGCCGTCCGGGCCGTAGATGCTGCGCGTCCCGCCACCCGCGGTGGCCGGTACGGGTAATGCTCTCAGGACGCTTTCGTCCAGCAATCGATACAGGACGCCCGGCGCTGGGGCCGGGGAATCGACGCCGACCCGCTCGATGTTATGGTCCGCTGCACCGAGAAAGATCATGACGCGCTCGTTCGCCGCCGGCGAGCGCAACGCTTGCGGCACGAAGAGCGATTCGTCGAGCGGTCCCTCGCCCTCGCGGGGAGCCGGGCGTTCGCGCACATGTTCGGTTGGAAAGAACATCTGGAAGCAGCCGCAAGCATGGATCGAGTCGTAGACGAGCGGCCGGCCCTCGGCGTCGAGCGTGACGCGCCACACCAATGCATCAAGGTGGCCCGCCACCAGATCGAGCGCGTGAGCCGCCGGACGTGACGGAAACCAGAACGTGTAAACAAGCTGCAGCGCGGCCGAGCCATTGAACGCGGTCCAGGCGACCCGCACATAAGCGGCCGGATCGCTGGTGTTGACCCCGAGGCTGGCGCCTTGGACCGATGCACGCCACACGAGCGTGCCGACGCGATCGTCGCCGTCCACGGTGTCGACGACCAGCACCGGCGCATGCCGGACCAGCAGTTGCCACGCGCGCTCGGGCGTCACGACCGGCATGCGCAACGCCGTCGCGGAGGCGCTCACCAGTCCAGCGACCGCGCCCTCGGGTTTGGCAGGGGCCGGAATATAGCGGACACGTTCACCCCGCACCGACAATTCGGGAAACGGCGTGGAGAAGGTTTCGCGTGTTGCCTGCTGCCAGGACGCGATGCCCCAGGAGAATGGAATAAGGGTCAGCGGATACAGGCCCAGCACACGCTGAGCACCCACATAGTTGTCCGGCACCCTGGCCTCGGCGGCTGCCCGCGCAGCCGTCGGCCGGATGGCGGCCACAAGCTTCGCGCGGCAACGCGCGAGCGCCTCGGCTTCACCTGCCGGAGCCGACACATTGGCCAACTCGAAGCGGCGCGCCTCGGCATCGAGCGCTGCCATACGGTCCAGCTTGCCGGCCGCGATGGCCTGTGGGTCCAAGGTGGTCGGCAGCCACTCGACGGTGAAGCGGTCCGCCCGCAAGTATGGATAGCCCTGAACGCGGACCTCCTGGGCGTCGCGCCTGCCCGCCGCATCGACACGCGTGTCAAGCGCCTTGAATCGGCGCAGGCAGTCGCCAACCTCATCGTCCTGCGTAACCTGCGTCGCAGCCGGAGGCAGCGTGTACGGGTCGACCGGCGTTGCGCAGCCCGCGATGATGAGCGCGCCACAGGCGACGGCCGACGCGGACCATCCGCGACCATCCGCGCAACGCAGTGTCACCAGCCAATCGATCGTTGGAAAGACCGTCCCCACTCGTGCCTCGCCCGCACCAGGCGCAGCGATTGCCTGCCGCGAGAAGCCGTGCGTCGCGACCTTCCACCTGTCGAGCAAAGTCATGAAACGCATTATGCGCAACACCGGTCGGTCACGGACCCTGCACGCCGCCACATCTCCACACCTGCATCGTCAACGACGTCCGGCGGCGCTGCGCCGGGGCAGGTCACGGATCGCCTGCGCATTGGTCCACGAAAAGCACGCGTCCGCCGCTTCTCTCCACGGAAGCCAGCGGAATGCGGTGTGCTCTCCCACCTCCAGGAGTGGCTCGAACGTTGTTGTGACCCGCAAGCCAAACACATGTTCCGTGTTTTCGGTAACGCCCGGCGCATAACGGTGTCGCCAGTGCGGATAGATCGCGTAACGGTGCACGAGGTTCCAGTCGTCGAACGCTTCCGGTGCCTGCTCGAGTCCGGTTTCCTCCGCGACTTCGCGCGCGCAGGTGAATGACAGAGGTTCGTTGTCCGACGCACGGCTGCCGGTGACCGACTGCCAGAACCCGCGGTGATCGGCGCGCTCGAGCAGCAGCACATCGAGCGCCGACGTGTAGATCACCACCAGCACCGACTCCGGCACCTTGAATGCGGGAGTCAATGCAGACTCACTGCCGGATCCGTCCGGCTCGCGCAGCTCACCCGGTGGGTACGAGCGTCCGTCTCGCGCCAACGCGCGCGTACCCGACCCGACCCACTGCCACGTGCCCCACCGGGCCTGAGGTCAACCGAAGCGCTTTGCGCGCTGCGCACGACCCGCTACTTCTGAGTGTGCTCGCCAACGTGTCGCGCTTGCTGTGGCGGCTGCGCAGAGCCGGCGGCCTCCGACCGAGCCTCGCCGCGCAGCGCGGATGTGCAGCTCACGCAGCTGCTTCTCACCCACCGGTGACGGAGCCTTGGTCAGCAGGCACTGCGCACGCTGCGTCTTCGGAAACGCTATCACGTCGCGGATCGACTCGGCGCCTGCCATCATCGTCACAATGCGGTCGAGCCCGAAGGCGATGCCGCCATGCGGTGGTGCCCCGTACTGCAGGGCATCGAGCAGGAAGCCAAACTTCTCGCGCGCCTCCTCGGCGCCGATCTTCAGCGCGCGGAAGACCTTGCTCTGCACTTCCTCGCGGTGGATCCGCACCGAGCCGCCGCCGATCTCCCAGCCATTTAGCGCCATGTCGTACGCCTTGGCCAGCGCCTTGGACGGGTCGGTCTGAAGGAAATCCTCGTGACCATCCTTGGGACTGGTGAACGGGTGGTGCGCAGCGACGTAGCGTTGTTCTTCCTCGTCGAACTCGAACATCGGGAAGTCGATGACCCACAGCGGCTTCCAGCCCTCGGCCGAGAGTCCGTGCGCGCGGCCGAACTCGCTGTGTCCAATCTTGGTGCGCAAGGCGCCCAGCGAGTCGTAGACGATCTTGGCGCGGTCGGCACCAAAGAAGATGACGTCACCGTCCGTCGCACCGCTTCGTTCGAGCACCGCATTGAGCGCCGCATCGTGGAGATTCTTGACGATCGGGCTCTGCAGGCCGTCACGGCCCTTCGCCTTCTCGTTGACCTTGATGTAGGCAAGGCCCTTGGCGCCGTAGATCTTGACGAACTCGGTGTAGGAGTCGATCTCCGAGCGCGGCATCCCATCGGTCACGTGAGCGCCGCCGGGGATGCGCAGCGCGACGACCTTTCCGTCCGCCAACTCGGTCGCACCCTTGAAGACCTTGAACTCGACGTCGCGCACGAGGTCCGTGACGTCCGTGAGCTGCAGTGTGACGCGCAGATCCGGCTTGTCGGAACCGTACAGGCGCATCGCATCGCCGTAAGTCATCACCGGGAACGGCTTCGGCAGCGTGACGTTCATCACCTCGGCGAAGACCGTGCGGATCATCTCCTCCATGATCGCGCGGATCTCGTTCTCGTCGAGGAACGAAGTCTCGACGTCGATCTGCGTGAACTCGGGCTGGCGGTCGGCACGCAGGTCCTCATCGCGGAAACACTTGACGATCTGGTAGTAGCGGTCGAAGCCTGCCACCATCAGAAGCTGCTTGAAGAGCTGGGGCGACTGCGGCAGCGCGAAAAACTCGCCGGCATGGACGCGCGATGGGACCAGGTAGTCGCGCGCGCCTTCCGGCGTGCTCTTGGTCAGCATCGGCGTCTCGATGTCGACGAAGCCGTGAGCGTCAAGGTACTTGCGCACCGCCATTGCCACCCTGTAGCGCAGCATCAGATTCTTCTGCATCGGCACGCGCCGCAGGTCGAGCACGCGGTGTGTCAGGCGAGTCGTTTCCGACAGATTGTCGTCATCGAGCTGGAACGGCACCGGCACCGAGGGGTTGAGGATCACCAGCTCGGTCGCGAGCACCTCGACCGCGCCCGACACGATGCTCTCGTTGAGCGTGCCCTCGGGCCGCCGGCGCACTTGGCCAATGATCTTCAGGCAGAACTCGTTGCGCACTTTCTCGGCATTGGCGAATACCTCGGCGCGGTCCGGATCGCAGACTACCTGCAGCAGACCTTCGCGGTCGCGCAGATCGATGAAGATCACGCCGCCGTGGTCGCGGCGGCGGTGCACCCAGCCAAACAGGGTGACGGACTGGCCGATGAACTTCTCGTCCACCCGGCCGGCATATTCGGTACGCATGGAAAGCTCCGCTTCGTAGCTGGCGGCCCGCGGCGACTCGATGCGCCGGCGCGACCGTGCAAAACCTGTGATTATCCCCGAGGGGCTCTTGTTTGGCTTGGAGGACGAAAATGGCGCCCCCAAAGCGCTCGAAAACGGCAGAACTGGGGCCGGACAGTGCTCCTGCCCGACCCTATCGGTTTCGCAGACTCGACGACGCAAACGGTGCGACAGGACGAGGAGTCCTGACGGCACACTTGCGAGCACTGAAAGTGGCCGCTGAGCAAATCGTCATCATTGATGCAACCCTAACCGGGGAGCGGCGACGCTCACGCGGTAGGCGAGCCACATCACGTTGCCGGCGGCGCCGCACTGGTCAGCGCAGCCGGCCGTGTATGGCGGGCAGCGGGTTCCACGACGCCGAGCGACACATGGTATTTCAGCGCATCGTCGACGCTGACCTCGACGTCGCGTACGCGCGACGGATGCATCATCAGCACGTAACCTGACGTCGGGTTCGGCGCCGTCGGCACATACACGGTGACCCAGCCCACTCCCAGCTCGTCTGCAACCACGCCAGATGGCTCGCCGACGATGAACGCCAGCGTCCATTGCTCCGGCTGCGGAAACTCGACGAGCACGACCTTGCGGAATGCATTGCCCTTCGGCGACAGCATCGTGTCGGACACCTGCTTCACGCTCGAGTAGATCGACCGCACGATCGGTATCCGCCCGAGCAGGCCTTCCCACCACACCAACAGCCGGCGCCCCACGATGTTGCGTGTGAGCACCCCGGTGAAGAAAACCACGGCGATGGCCAGCAGCGCCCCAAGGCCCGGAATCCGGAAACCCACAAGAGCTTCGGGCCGCCACGCCGGCGGCAGCAGCAGCATCGACTGATCCATCCAGCCGATGATGGTCTGGAGGATCAGCAACGTGATCCCGAGGGGCAGCCAGATCAGGAGGCCCGTGATGAGGTACTTCCGAAACATGCGTTGACTCGCTTATGTCGCCGTGAAATGCCGGCCCTGCAAATGAAAGAGCCGCGGTACCGCCGCGGCTCCGTATTGGTCGAGGATAGCCGATCAGGGTGTCATGAGGCCTGGCTCGGTCCGCCGCTTCCACCGGAGGTGGAAGGAGTCGCCGCGGGCGCGGCTTCGGCCGGCTTTGAGCCCGTGGTCGCGCTGTCCGCGGGCTTGGCGGCGTCGGGCTTCGCCTCTCCTTCCGCGGCCTTGCCATCGGCCGGCTTGCCCTCCTTCGCCTTGGGGCTGCCATTGTTGCGGAAGTCGGTCACGTACCACCCGCTGCCCTTCAATTGAAAGCCTGCCGCCGTGACTTGCTTCACCAGGCTGCTGCGGTGACAGGACGGGCACTCGCTCAACGGAGCGTCGGAAATCTTCTGCAGCACCTCGACCTCGTGGCGGCACTCCGTGCACTGGTAGGCGTAGATCGGCATCGGCGGCTCTCGTATCGCTAATTGCTTGAATTGTAAGGGAGGTCTCTCGACCCCGAGACCGTAGATAGGGACGGAAATCCGCCCGATCAAGGGTCGTGCCCTTGGACTTTGCCGGGGCCTGTTGCACACTGCCCGCCGCCCCGGAGGGAAACACCATGGCATCAGGCAAGCGGTTGGCCCCAGGACCTGCAGTCGCCGCCCTCGAGCGATTGCAGGCCGCGCAGGCCGACAAGATCAAGGTCGCGGTGACCGACATCGACGGCGTACTGCGCGGCAAGTACCTGCACAAGGACAAGTTCAGCTCGGCCGTTGAAGGCGGCTTCGGCTTCTGCGATGTCGTATTCGGCTGGGACATGATGGACAGCGTCTACGACAACACCACCGTCACGGGCTGGCAGCACGGCTTTCCGGACGCCATGGTTCGGCTCGATCTCGCCACCGGGCGCCGCGTGCCGTGGGACGACAACGTGCCATTTTTCCTCGGCGAATTCATCACGGCCAAGGGCGAGCCGTATCCGATCTGTCCGCGGCAGACACTCAGGCGCGTGCTCGCGCGCGCGGAAAAGCTCGGCTACAAGGCCATGTGCGGGCTGGAGTTCGAGTGGTTCAACTTCGCCGAGACGCCCTATTCCTGGGCCGAAAAAAAGGGGGTCGGCCCGACGACGCTGACGCCTGGCATGTTCGGCTACTCACTGCTGCGCGCCAACGCCAACCGCGGCTTCTTCAATGCGCTGATGGATCAGCTGCTGCAGTTCCGCGTGCCGATCGAGGGACTGCATACCGAAACCGGCCCGGGCGTATACGAAGCTGCGATCCAGTTCTCGGACGCACTCGAATGCGCCGACCGCGGCGTGCTGTTCAAGACCGGCGCGAAGGAAATTGGCGCGCAGTTCGGGATCATGCCGAGCTTCATGGCGAAGTGGAGCCAGCAGTTCCCGGGCTGCAGCGGGCACGTGCACCAGTCGCTCTCGGACGGCAAGGAGAACAGCTTCTACGACGCCAAAGGCCGTGCGGGCATGAGCAAGCTCTTCGAAAGCTTCCTCGCCGGTCAGATCGCCGCGCTGATGCAATTCGCGCCGATGTTCTGGCCCACGATCAACAGCTACAAACGCCTCGTCGATGGCTTCTGGGCGCCGGTCAAGCCGACCTGGGCGATCGACAACCGCACCGCCAGTTTTCGAGTCATTCCCGGCTCACCGAAGAGCACGAGACTCGAGACCCGCTGCCCGGGTGCCGACATCAACCCCTACCTCGCCGTGGCTGCGCTGTTGGCTGCTGGGCTGCATGGCGTCGAAAAGAACCTGAAGCTCACCGCAGCGCCGATCACCGGCACCAACCAGGGCGCCGAGAACATCGCGCGCGCGCCACGTTCGCTCAAGGAAACCACCGAGATCTTCCGCCGCTCGGATCTTGCGCGCGACTGGTTCGGCGATCTCTTCGTTGATCACTTCGCCGCCACCCGCGAATGGGAATGGCGACAATGGCAGGACTGCGTGACGGATTGGGAGCGTCAGCGCTACTTCGAGATCATCTGAAATTCGCCGCCGTTCCGCGGCGCGCGCGTCACAGTGAGTAAGGACTCTGGCGTTCCAGCTCCTGAACGTGGCTCACCAGCTCGCGCGTGCGCAGAGTCAGGCGAGTGATCCGCGCCTGCAACTCGGGGCGTTCCGAGGCCAGTCTCACCAGTTCTTGGGCGAGGAACACACGTCGGTCGGTCGTGACCCCGGGCTGGACCAGTTCGACCGTGATGCTTTGAACTGCGGCATCTGCCTGCACAAGGCTGTCCCTGGCGCTTTGCAATCGAGCCTGTGTGTCGCGCAGTTCCGCGCGCGTATCGTGGATCTGCCTGCCGTATCGATACCCGTCGACGAAAGCCGGCTCGGTTGGTCCCGAGCACACGTTGGCGTAGGACCGGCCGTAGAGACCGACGCGATAGCCGTTTTTTGGCTGGCAGTACTCGAGCAGGCCGCGCTCGCGCCCTTCGGTGTAGGCGACGAGGTTGGGTGTGACGCTGTACTTGGCGCAGGCGACGCGGTGAGCACCGATCCGATCCGCCGGCAACCCGTGCAGGCCGTCCTCATACCCGATCGTGCGCCAGTCGGCCGTGCGGCATTCATCCTTGCCCAGACCTCCGGCGCAGCCCGAAGTGAGCGCCGCGGCAAGCAGGCTGGTGCAGCATGCCAGTAGCGTCCTCGCAGGATATGCGCTCATGATGTCAGCGATTCTGAGCGCCGTCACGATCAGCCAAAGCGGCAAAATGCCACCGGAAGGCGGTCGATCCGTGCGCGTTATCCGCGAGGCGGGCGCTGCTGAATTCCGTGCCGGAAGGGCGCCGGCTGAACACCGCCCGCCGCCTGGCGACTATCGGTGCCTGGCAACGGCCCCGCGACGGCCTAATCGGCCCTGACCGGTCGGGGACGACCACTCGTTGACCACGCTATGCCGCGGCCGCGACTCCCTGGAATTTCGCTGCCCCGAGGACGCGGGCGGCCCACGATCTCATTCGCCGGAAACCTTGCGCTCCTGCTGCTGCGGACGAGCACCTTGCAACGATTGTGGCCCGTGAAAGAAAGCGCCCGATGCGGAATCGGGCGCCTTCACTCGATTAACCCTCGACGTCAGAGGACTTCGCAAGCTGATGGGCGGCATTCTGCCCCGCATGGGCAATCAGGTGCTCCTGCTCGGCCGTGGCGATTGGCATGCTGCCCTCGCCGACGGTGATGAGACCGAGGCGAGCCGCTTCCTGCAGTTCGGCCTTTACCTCGGCACGGCTGCGCGACGATGGCACGAATTCGACGAAGACGTAACCGCGTTCGCCGTCAGTGCGTTCGCCGCGTGCAATGGCTTCGCGCATTTCCTGCTTAACCTGTTCACGGGTAGCCGTGGAACTGAAGGTCGACCAGTCGTTGATATTCATGTCGCCTGAATCAGCGAACGCGCCAGCCGTGGCCAACGCCAGAGATGTTGCAAGAACAAGCTTCGATGTCAGCATTTTCGTACTCCTCAGGTTGCGCCAAACGGATTTCGGCGTGGGAGTAACTCTGCGGCACGCTCGCGCCGATGTCCCGTGAGGATTCGACACTCCGAACGCGGATTCTCGGAGCCGCTTCGACGACTCTCCCCGACTAAGCCCGGCTGCGGCCTGGCTTTTTGCTGTTCAGAAGTCGCTCGCGGCCGATGCTCCATACCGCTTCGGTGTGGTTTAATGCGCTATGTAGCGGACTACATAACGTATGCAAAACTTGCTTGTCACGCAAATCGACTGGCATCCGGTCTGGCTGACCCTGAGGGTCGCATCGGTCGCCACTGTCATCGCATTGCTGGCGGGCGTGGCGCTCGGCTGGGTGTTCAGCCGCGAGCCGCTTCTTCGGGCGCTCGGTGCTCGAGGCGGTGTTCATGCTGCCGCTGGTGCTTCCGCCCACCGTGCTCGGTTACTACATCCTGATCGGGGATGGGGCGGCAACAGTCCGTTGGGACGGTTCCTGCGCCAGCACTTCGACTACACGGTGATCTTCAGTTGGCACGGCGCGGTGATCGCGTCGGCCGATTGTCGCGCTGCCGCTGGTGCTCAGGAGCGCGTCGGCCGCCTTCTCCGGAGTCGACCGGACGCTCGAAGCGGCGGCGATGACGCTCGGCCAGGGGCCGGTTCTCGGTGTTCCTGCGCGTGTCCATGCCGCTGGCTTCGCGCGGAATCCTAGCGGGCGGCATGCTGGCCTTCGCCCGGGCGATGGGGGAGTTCGGCGCGACGCTGATGGTTGCAGGGAATATCCCGGGGCAGACACAGACACTGTCGATGGCGGTCTACGACGCCGCGCAGGCGGGCAACGACCAGCTCGCGCTGGTGCTGGTGATGATCACCTCGCTGCTCTGCATAGCGATACTCGTGGCTTCCCAGAAGCTGCTCACGCCACGCACGACGTGAGTGACGACTCTGATGACGACACGCCGCGCAATCCTGCTCGCACTCCCACTTGGGCTGGCTGCCACTCGGTTGCACGCCCAGACTGCGCAGTTGACCGTATCGGCAGCTGCGAGCCTGACCGACGTGATGCGCGACCTCGGCAGCCTCTTCGAATCCGCGAATCCTTCGCTGCGCGTTCGCTTCAACTTTGGCGCCTCGGGCGCGCTGCTGCAGCAGATCGCGCAGGGTGCGCCGGTCGATGTATTTATTAGTGCCGATGAAGAAACCATCGAACGCGGTCTGGCCCAGAAGCTTCTACTCGCCGGATCGCGGCGCAATGTAGCCGGCAATTCCGTCGTCCTCATCACGCCGAAGGGTGAGTCGGCCATCACCGCGCTGCGCGACCTCGCAGTATCCGCGCTCCGAAGGATTGCGATCGGCAAGCCCCTGACCGTGCCCGCCGGCCGCTACACGCAGCAGGCGCTGGAGGCGGCCGGGATGTGGTCGAAGCTGGAGCCACGCTTCGTCTTCGCCGACAGCGTTCGCCAGGTGCTCGACTACGTCGCACGCGGAGAAGTCGAAGCAGGGTTCGTCTATGCCACCGATGCGCAGCTGATGGCGGACCGGGTTCGCGTCGTGCTGGTCGTCAGCGGGCATGGGCCGGTCCGGTACCCGACGGCCGTGGTCGCCGAATCGCGTCACGCCGATCGTGCGCGCACGTTCGTCGACTTTCTCATATCGAGTCCGGCGCAGCAGCGGTTCGTCGCCGCAGGCTTTCTGCCCGCCGCGCAATGATCGACGTCGACATTCGAGCCACGGTCAGGGACGGCGAGCGACGTTTCGATCTCGACATCCGCTTCGCCTCGGAAGTACGTGTAACGGTGCTCTATGGCCCATCCGGTTCAGGGAAGACTCTGACGCTGCAGGCGCTGGCCGGGTTGCTGACACCAAGCGGCGGTCATATCCGTTTCAACGGCCAGTCAGTCTTCGAATCCGCGACGGGCGTCGACCTGAAGGCGAGCGCGCGGCGCGTCGGCTACGTGTTCCAGAACTACGCGCTCTTTCCTCATCTCTCTGTTCGCGACAACGTTGGGTTCGGACTCACGCGTTGGGGACGACGGCTCGGACCGGCCGCGGCGCAGCGAGTGGACGAGGTGATGCGCGCCCTGGAAATCGACACGCTCGCCGCGAGCCGTCCCGGAACACTCTCGGGCGGCCAGCAACAGCGCGTAGCGCTGGCACGCGCCCTTGCGAGCCGTCCGCAGCTGCTGTTGCTCGACGAGCCGTTTGCGGCACTCAATCCGATGCTGCGCACGCGCATGCGCGACGAGCTGAAGCAGATCCAGCAGCGCTTCAAGGTGCCGATGGTGATGATCAGCCACGACCTCGACGATGTCGCAGCACTGGCCGATACGATGGTCGTCATCGAGGCGGGCCGCGTCGTCCGCGAGGTGGACGTGCGGGATCGCGTCGTGCGCGAGCGTCTGGCGAGCGATGCCAGTCCGCTCGATCCCGAGGCGGTCGAGCGCAGACAATGGCTCGCGCGCAGCGCGGATCATGGCTGACGACGCGTTACTGGCCGCGCCACTGCGCATCGGCGGACTCGACGCGCGCTTCTTCGCACTGCTGCTGGCCATCGACCAGACCGGATCGATCAGTCGCGCCGCGCGCACGGTCGGGCTGTCATATAAGGGCGCGTGGCTGCTGCTCGACCAGGCAACCAACCTTGCCCAGGAGCCGCTGCTGCTCACCGCAACCGGTGGTGCCCGCGGTGGCGGGACTCAACTGACCGCAACCGCGCGCGAACTGCTCGTGCTGTGGACCGAGCTGTCGACCGCGCATCGTCGTTTCCTCGCGCAAAAAGAGGTCGGGCTTCGGGCCCACCCCGGTCTCGGCGCTTTCCTCGGGAGAATGAGAATGAAGACCAGCGCACGCAATCAGTTCGCCGGAACCGTCAAGGCCGTCGAAGCGGGACCGATCAGCACCCAGCTGACGATAGCCTTGAAGGGAGGACAGGAGATCGTGGCCGCGCTAACGACGGCAGCCGCCAAGCGCCTGAAGCTCAAGAAGGGACTCGAGGCTATCGCACTGGTCAAGGCGAGCAGCATCGTGCTGACGACCGACCTCGGCGGCTACCGGTTGTCGGCGCGCAACCAGTTGGCAGGCGCCGTGTCGCGCATCGACAAGGGCGCAGTGTCTTCCCTCGTCGTGCTCACGCTGCCAGGCGGCTCCGCGATCAGCGCCACCGTCACCAACGATGCGATCGAGGCGCTCTCACTGAAGGTGGGGCAGCCGGCGACCGCCGTGTTCAAGGCCTACGCCGTCATCGTCGCGGTCAAGTCATGAGCGGCGTATGCGCCTGGTCGCACGCGTGCGCGAGGTGCTGGCCGTACTATGCGGCCCATGCTGACGGTCCACCACCTTGAAACGTCCCGTTCGCACCGCATCCTCTGGCTGCTCGAGGAGCTCGGCGTGCCGTACGAGCTGAAGATCTATCGGCGCGACAAGGCCACGCGCCTGGCACCGCCCGAACTGAAGAAGATTCACCCGCTCGGTAAATCGCCGGTGATCACCGATGACAGCGAAGTCATTGCCGAATCCGGTGCGATCGTCGAGTACCTGGTCGAGAAATTCGGAACGACGGCGAGCGGTGACCTGGCGAACCTGCAGCCGCCGCCGGCAACGGCGGCGCTTCGGCAGTGCCGGTTCTGGATGCACTACGCGGAAGGTTCGCTGATGAACTGGCTGCTGATGAAGCTCGTCTTCCAGGCTATCCCTAAGCAGAAGATGCCGTTTTTCGCACGGCCCATTGCGCGCGGAATTTCCGGGAACGTGCAGGCGAGGCTGATCGATCCGAACCTGGTGACTGCGCAGCAATTCATCGAGGACCATCTGGGCCGCAATACGTGGTTCGCCGGTGACACGCTGACAATGGCCGACTTCCAGATGAGCTATGCGGTGGAAGCGCTGCTCGCGCGCAGCGCGGATGCCGCATCGGCCCCGAACCTGGCGGCCTACCAGGCACGCCTCGCATCGCGCTCCGCCTACCGGCGTGCGCTGGCAAAGGGCGGACCGGTCGTTCCCCGAGTCTGAGGTCGCCAGCTTCAATGCCGGCACTGACAGAGCAGCGCGGGCCTAGGCCGTACGCGTGTGGCTTGCACTGCAGACCCTGGCGCGCGCCAATGATTGACTGGCGTCGATGCTGATCATCACCGTCTTCGTCCTCTCGGTTTTCGCCTACAGCCTGGTCTCGCGCCGGCTCGAGCGCACGTTGGTCACGGCGCCGATCGTCTTCGCCGCGATCGGCGCGATGCTGGTGCTGATTCCCACGACAGCCGGCGAGTTGGCCATCGACCGCAAGGTCTTCCTGCTTGTCGCCGAAGTCGGCCTGGTAATGCTGCTGTTCACCGACGCTTCACGCGTGCACCGGCTCGCGCTAAAAGGCGACCGCAGCCTGCCGCTGCGCCTGCTGACCATCGGAATGCTGCTAACAATCGCACTCGGCGCCGCGGCGGCGATGGTGTGCTTCGCCGGCCTGACCTGGTGGGAGGCCGGCATACTGGCCGCGATCCTCGCGCCGACCGATGCCGGCCTCGGGCAGATCATAGTCACGAGCCCACACGTGCCCGCGCGTATCCGGCAGGCGCTCAATGTCGAAGCCGGGCTCAATGATGGTCTGTCGGTGCCCTTCCTGATGCTCTTCATCGCCGGGGCCGTGTCCTTCGGCCACGGCCAGCATGCGGGCAATGTATTGACGCGATATCTGCTCGAGCAGATCGGCTATGGGGCGGCGATCGGAGTTGCGCTCGGGCTGGGCGGAGGCCTGTTGCTGGGGTTGGCCGAGCGGCGGCGGTGGATGTCGGCGGCGCTGGCGCAGCTTGGCGTCGTGGCCCTGCCGCTGCTGTGCATGATCGCCTCGGAGGAAACCGGCGCCAGCATGTTCATCGCCGCCTTCGTCGCCGGCCTGGCGGTACAGGCCGGCTTTCCACGGGTCACTCGCCACAGCGTCGAGTTCACAGAGGGCTGGGGCCAGCTCTTCAATTACTTCGTGTTCTTCCTGTTCGGCCTGATCGTGGCGCGTTCCTGGCACAGCTTTACACCGACTGTGCTGCTCTACGCCGTGCTCAGCCTGACCGTCGTACGCATGTTGCCGGTCGCGCTTGCGCTCGCCGGCACCGGCATGCGCCGCGCGACGGTGCTCTTCATGGGGTGGTTCGGGCCGCGCGGACTGGCGTCGATCGTGCTGGGACTCGTGTATCTCGAGCAGCGGACACAGCTGCAAGGAGACGACACGATTCGGCTCGCGGTGATGGCCACCGTACTCCTTAGCATCGTGGCGCACGGCCTCAGCGCGATGCCGGGCATCGCGCGTTACTCCCGCTGCGTCGAAAGCCTGCCGGCTGGCGCGCCCGAGTCCGCTGCGGTTGACGAAGTGTCAGCCCGCGCCAGATAGCGCGCGGCTCGGCCAGGTCCGTGTCATCACTTCGCGGCTCAACCTTGCGTACGGCAGCGCGGAGTGAAGGCGTGGGCAAGTCCGACAGCGCCCCCACAGAACTCTCTTGCCTAGCCGCGAGGCGGCTGACGCAAGCGCGCGGCGCGCCCGACTACGGCGCGCCCAGCAGCAGGTACAGGCTCCAGCGCCCCGCGCCGACGCCGAGGCCAACATACAGCGGACCGAGGAAGGTGTCGGCACCGACAAACGCCGAGCCCGACCAGAGCGTCCCGGGCGTCGGCAGTCCGTCGGCACGATCGCTGATGCGGCCGATCTCGGCCGACCCACCGACGTAGACGCCGGAACCCAGCAGATCCGGCAATGGCAACGTACGGTTGTAGTACATCAGACGGCCGAACGCGAACTAGCCGGCCGGTAAAACTCGTTCAGACGATAGGCCGACAGATGCAGCGCGCCCCGGCGTGAACTGGCTCGTAGGCCGGCATGTCCGAGCCGAGCGACGAGCCGCCGCTGGCCGCCGCGTTGAGCGTGTGCGGTCCCCAACTCTTGATCGCGCGACCGCCTGCTTCGATGCGGTTGTAGCTGGCCTCCGAACCCAGCGATTCCATTGCCGAGTAAGCGGTTCCCACCAGCCCGTATCCCGCCCGAGGGAACCACGCATGGTCGGTCTGATCGATGAAAATCGCCGCGCGCAGTCCGGCCGTGGTGGCCCCGGTTGATGGCAGTACCGGCGAACCGGTGTCGACGCGTGCATAGACGCGTGAGATTACATAGCCGCCGCGCAACTGACCCCAGGTCCCCAGTACGGCGCCGGCGTCGAGGCCGCCCTGCGTGATGCTGACGAGGTAATCCGCCACCTTGTCTTCGCCATCGAACACGGCGCGCGTCTGCTGACCAACGTAGGCACTCGGCGCGACGAACCACTTTCCCGCCTCGTTCAGGGGTTGATAGAACTCCGTCGCCCAGATAGTTGTTCTGCCCGATCTGCGCATCCGTCGTCCACTCGGCGCCGAGGCGGTTGATCCAAGACTTTCGGTACTGCACGAGCGCGTTGAACTGACTATCGCCCGAGAAGTCACTGGCGAGCGCGAGCCCGAAGCGCAGGTAGTCGGGGCCCCAGGACTTCTCGATCGGCTGGATCAGCAGCGCACGAGGACCGGTCTCGCCGCCGACAATGCGATAACTGATGCTCTCGTAGTCACCTGTGCCGTAGATGCGTCGCAGGTCGGCGCCGAGTTTGTCTTCCGTCAGCGGCTCGCCGGCCTTGCTCTCGACCAATGCCTCTGCCACTGCCGGATTGGTGCGCTTTACACCCTCGACGCGGATCTCGTCCACCGAGCCAAGCGCCTTGCTCTCGGCGACCTGCTTCGTACGGAGCGCCGCGTACTGCTCGGGCGGCAGACTGTAGCGTCGGAGCTTGTCGGCCATCGCGCGCGTCGCCTCCTCGCCGGCCTTGATCGCGTCCTTCGAATGTTCGAAGCTGCCGGCCGAGATGTCGCCGAGGTCGGGCGCGATCAACACATCGTTGGGCCCCAGGCTCTTGATCTGCTGGTCGACGGTCTGCTTGCCGAGGAAATTGATCAGCTGCGCGGTGACGCTGAGCGCGGAGGTGATCTCGTCGCGCTTCAGTGGCGGCGTCGAGATGTTGACGGCGATGATGACCTCGCCGCACAGCCTGCGGGCTTCATCGATCGGCAGGTTGTTGGCAATGCCGCCGTCGACCAGCAGCCGCCCGTCGATCTCCACCGGCGCGATTGCGCCCGGGACCGACATGCTGGCGCGCATCGCCTGCGACAGGCTGCCGTGGTCCAGAACGACCGAATCTCCGGTCTCGATGTCGGTGGCCATTGCACGAAACGGGATCGGCAGCTTGTTGAAATCGCCGATGCCAAACGCCGGCGTAGCGAGCTCGCGAAAGAAACTCTCGATCGAGACGCCGGCAATCACGCCCTTGGGCAACAACAGGCCACCGTCCTTGACGCCGAACTCCGGTTTGAACAGCGTCTTGTAGTCGTCGAACTTGCGGCGCACCGCGATTTCCTTGCGCGGCGGAGCGTCACGGAAAATGTCGTTCCAGCTGGCCGCAACGACGATCTTCTCCATCTCCTCGGGCGTGCGCCCCGCGGCAAAGGTTCCGCCGACGATCGCGCCCATGCTGGTGCCGGTCACGCAAGCCACCGGAATGCGCATTTCCTCCAGCACCTTCAGCACGCCGACGTGTGCCAGGCCGCGCGCACCGCCACCGGAGAGCGCCAGTCCGATGCGCGGCGTCCTGGACGTCGCGGCCACCGATACCTCGGCGGCGGGCTTCGCAGGCGGGGCGGCGGGCGGCGTCGACTGCGCATCGACGGACGTGGAGACAGTCAGGCCGCTCAGCAGGGCACCGGTGAATACGGTCAATGAGATGCGTCTGTGAACCATCGGATACGACTCCGTAAGGCTTGGAACTTTCCCTCGATCGGCGTTGGTACTTGTAGCAGCAAAGCACGGCCCGGTGCGTGAGTCGAAGCAAGGTCCGCGCGCCGAGAAAACTCAAGATCCCCGACTCGAACCAAAGGAACGACGAGGTCACGCGCGCTCGCAAAGAACAGCGTGAAGTCGCCCAGTGACTACAACAGGTGGCCCGGTTCGAAAGGTCGGCGGAACCGTAGTCGACGTGGCAGGACCAATGCATCCCAGGCCGGGCTGCGTCTATCCACGACGGTGGAGATCGATGACCACTTGAGCGAATGCGTCCGGGGCGTCTTCCTGGATGAAGTGGCCACCATGCAGCGTGGTGTGCGGCTGGGAGGCAGCGCCGGGTACACGGCGCAGGAATGCTGCGTCACCGCCACGCGTGACTGGGTCGCGGTCACTGAAACAGCACACGAAAGGCTTCTGCCAGCGCTCAAACTCGAGCCATGCACGGCGGTTCTCCTCGACACCGGGCATATCCGGCTCGATGGGGACGAGAGACGGATAGGCACGCGTCGCCACTTTGTAGGCATTCGACGGAAACGGCGCGTCGTAGGCAGCAATCTCCTGCGGGGAGAGACGCCGTCGCGTACCGGTCTGCACGATGCGCCCGATGGGAAACCACGGGCTCCACCGCGAAAACGCGCGCCAGCGCTGAAAGGTCTTCGAGAACACGTTGCCCGTGGGCAAACCGCCGTTGGACAGCACGATGGCCGCAAATCGGTCCGGGTTCTCGGCCGCCAGGCGCAGTCCGATCAGCGATCCCCAGTCCTGGCAAACCAGCGTGACGTCGCGCAGGTCCAGTGCCGCCATCCAATGAAGCACCCAGGCCACCTGCCCCGCGTAGCTGTAGTCGCCACGGTCCGACGGCTTGTCCGATTTGCCGAAGCCGATCAGGTCCGGTGCCAGCACGCGACGACCCGTCGCAGCGACGCGCGGGATCATGTGGCGATAGAGATACGACCAGGTCGGCTCGCCGTGCAGCATCAGCACCGGCCGGCCGGTGCGCTCCCCTTCGTCGACGTAATGCAGGCGCAGACCCGGTGCCACCTCGTGGTAGCGCGGCACGAAGGAGTAGTCGGGGAGATTTTCGAAGCGAGCTTCCGGTGTACGAAGTATCTTCATCGGGTCGCCTCGGCGCAGGTCGGTCGGACCCGGCGGAGATTAGAACGAAACCTGGGTGATGTGCGAAATCAGTATGCCCTCGGCGCCGCCGCACGATCTCACTTGCGGTCGAACGTGCTTCCCGACTCGGGCCGGAACGCTGCCACCGGCCTGAACAAAACGCTCAGCGCTCGGCCATTGCACCCCACAGTTGCTTCAGCCGAGCGTCGCGCCCGCAGTTGGCTCGATAGAACTTGTAGCGGATCGGATTCTTGAGGTAGTAATCCTGGTGGTATTCCTCGGCCGGATAGAAGGTGCCCGCGAGCACGATCTCGGTGACGATCGGCGCCTTGAACGGCTTGGACTTCTGCAGCGCGGCCTTCGAAGCCTCGGCTTCCTTCAGCTGGCGTTCATTGAGCGCGAAGATGCCAGTGCGGTACTGCGATCCGACATCACAGAACTGCTGGTCCTTTACCGTGGGATCGATCGTCGGCCAGAATTTTTCGAGCAGCTGGGCATAGGTCACGCGCGCCGGATCGAACTCGACCTTCACCGCTTCGGCATGACCCGGTCCCGCCGGCCGATACCTCCTGATAGGTCGGGTTGGCCTTCTTACCACCAACATAGCCCGATGTCGTCGACAAGACGCCATCGATCTTGTCGAAATCCGACTCGACGCACCAGAAGCAGCCGCCGGCGAAGATCGCGGTCTCGCTCTTCACCGCGGGCGCGCCCGACTTGGGCTGCGCGAACGCCCCCATGGCCAGCGCCACCAGCAGAGCTGAAGCCCAACGGGCGCGTCTCATCCCGCCACCTCGGGTTCGAACTTCAGGCACACGCCGTTGTTGCAGTAGCGCTTGCCGGTCGGCCGCGGGCCGTCGTCGAAGACGTGTCCCTGGTGGCCGCCACAGCGCGCGCAGTGATACTCGGTGCGGGGCAGGATCAGCTTGTAATCGGTCCTGAAGCCCAAAGCGCCGGGCAGTGTCTCGAAAAAACTCGGCCAGCCAGTGCCACTGTCAAACTTCATGCTGCTGGCAAAGAGCGGCAGGTCGCAGGCGACACATTTGTAGGTCCCCTTGCGCTTTTCGCCGTTGAATGCGCTGGAAAATGGCGCCTCCGTTCCTTCGCGCCGCAGCACGCGGTATTGCTCGGCCGTGAGGCGCTTGCGCCACTCATCGTCCGAAAGTTGCAGCGCGTCGGCGCGCGCCGGTGGCGCGGGAGCGGCGCCGGAAGTGGCGGACTTCCCGGCGCTGAGTCCACCCAGCGCAAGCCACGAGAGCAATGTGCGTCGAGACATCACGGCATTCTCCTTCGTCGGGACGCGGCCCCGATCGGGCCACTATCGATGCCTGATCAGTCGGCCCGTGCGACGAATTCTTACGTGCAGCGGGCATATCCTTAACAGGCACAGGGTCGGCAACGCCGCGGTCTCCGGCACGCTCAGCGGTGCGGCGCGAACGTCGGCGTCGAGCATCGTCATTCAGCTACAGACCTTCAACCGTGCTGCGAGTTTCATCGTTCCGGGGTCGGGACTCCCGAGTTTGTCGCTTTCGGCCGCTTGCATGCGCGGTTCGCGCCGCCCTTCGCAATGACCTTGGCGACGCTCGCGGGCTTCAGTCACTGTCGCCGGCAGTGCGAGTGTCGTCGGCCTGGTGAGACTGAGGCCGTTCGCCGCGTCCGGTGCAGTCAGTCGAGAAACTTCTGCGCGACGAGCACGAACCCGACGAGGAACACCGCTTCGGTACACAGTAGAACGAATGCGCGTGCCCCCACCTTTTTCAGCTCCAGCGGCGAAGTCTTCAGGCCCACGCCCGCGATGGCGATGACGAGACAGGCTCGCGCGATTTCGTTCAGCGCCGCCCCCACCGGCTTGGGAATCAGGCCGAGACTGCCAACGACGACAAACGCGACGAAGGCCAGCAGAAAGGTCGGCATCAGCGGATCACGCCCCCGGGCCTCGGTGTCGGTGCCTCGCATGCGGTGCCGTACAACCAGCGAGATCACCATCACGACCGGCAGCAACATCGCGACACGCAGCATCTTGGTCACGACCGCCGCGTCGCCCACCGCGGGCGAAACGCTGTAGCCGGCGCCAACCACCTGGGCGACATCGTGGATCGTTCCGCCGAGGAAAACGCCGGCCTGGTGCGCATCAAGCTTCAGCAAATCGACGATGACCGGGTAGACGATCATCGCGATCGTCGACAGCGCCGTCACGCCTGCAATCGTGAAGATCAGTTCGCGCTCGGACTTCTCGTCACGACTGAGGACAGTGGCGATCGCGATGGCGGCCGAAGCGCCGCAAATCGCCGTTGCGCCGCCGGTCAGCACGCCGAGCCGGCGCGACAAACCCAGCAATCGAGCGGCGATCACCCCGAAGGCAATCGTCACTACGACCCCGGCGACGATCAGCGCGCCCGTGTACAGGCCAAGGCCACCGATCTGCTCGAAGGTGATGCGTGCACCAAGCAGCGCGACGCCGAAGCGCAGCACGCGTCGCGCGGCGAAGTCCACGCCCGGCTTGGCGGCGCCCTCTGCGACCACCGTGTTGAGCGCCATGCCAAGCAGCAATGCATAGAGCAATGTCGGTCCGCCGCGATGCTCGGCGACGAACGCCGCCGCGATGGCGATCACTACCGCCAGCAAGAGCCCCGACCAGGCGCTTCGGAGCTCAGCGCGAAAGGCCACCGCGCGCTCCGCGAAAGATGGACGTGCCTCGCTCATCGGTGTAACCACCGTTGCGCCGACCACGGTCCCTCGCAGCGCAGGCAGGAGGTAAGGCAGTTCGACTTCGTCATTGCGACAACTCGCGAATGAATTCATGGGCACGCGGCCATTCGCCAAATCCCGCCGCGGGATTCAGGTGCCCGACAGCGCCGATGTCGACGATCCGGCTGCCCCATGCCGAGGCGAGTTCCGCCACGCGTTCGTAACGCCCAAGGGGGTCATTGGTGCTCGCGGCAACGATGCTGGGAAACGGGAGCCGCTGGCGCGGCGTCGGCAGCCAGCCGTTGGCCTCCAGCACTTCCATCGTCGGGTAACCGGCGGGCAGCGGCGTCTCAAAGTCCGGCGGAGCGGCGAGCAGCGCACCCTTGATCGGGCGCCGGTGCCGCTGCGCCCAGTGCACGGTGATCATCACGCCGCCGCTGTGTGCGATCAGAATGACCGGTCCATCGACCGCGGCAAGCGTTTCGTCCAGCTTCTCCACCCAGCGCTCGCACGAGAGCTTATCGAGCTGCATGCGTGGAACGGTAGCCACCCTGGACAGTTGCCCTTCAAGGATGGACTGCCAGTGGCCCGGCATTTCGTCCCGCAGTCCAGGGACGATTACGACGGTCGGTGCGGTAACACTGGTCACTTCAATGCTCCCGGATTTCGGTCGGCTGGAACGCACGGCGGCTCGGCTGCGGTGCCCGCACTGCCTCAACGCCGGCCGCGAGGAAGTCGCCAACGATGCGCGCCGACGTCGCCGCCTGAGTCACGAGAAACAGGTGCCCACAGTCAACAGATTCCAGGCGCGCATTGGGTATCAGCCGCTGCATCAGGCGCGCATTGGGCGCTGGTACCAGCGGGTCGTCGGTGCCGGCCATGATCAGCGTCGGTTGCGTGAGCAGCGGCAACCACGGCACGCTGGTCCAGCCGGCGATGGCCGCCAGCTGCAGGTAGTAGCCGCGTCGACTCGAGAACCGGACGTGGCGGAGGGTCTCAGCCACCGACGCGGTGTCGTGGCGAAAGCGTCCGCCATAGACCGAGCCCGCGATCCGGTGCGCATAGCCGCGGTCGATATAGCGGCGCGGCGTCGCCATGTTGAGCATTACGCGCAGTCCCGGCGGCACCATGGTCACGCCCGGAGCAGTCGCCGCGAGAATCAGACGCCGGCATCGCGCGCGGTACTGAAGCGCGAACTGCTGCGCGATCACGCCGCCCCAGGAAACTCCGAGCACGTCGGTCTGGCGCAGCCCGAGATGATCCAGCAGCGCGGCTGCCAGGCGAGCGATGTGCCACGGCCGGTACGGGAGCAGCGGCGGCGGCGAACCTCCGACCCCAGGCACGTCGAATACGACGACCGCGGGACCGGACAATGCCGCGACGAACGGCTCGACCAGTTCGATGTTCGCACCGATCCCGTTGAAGATCAGCAACGGGGTGTGGCCCGGATTGCCGGGGCGGACCGCATAGCGAATCGGCCGACCGTGCAAGCGCACGTGATCGATGTGCAGTCGCGCACCGCCGGCGCGGAGTCTCCCCTTCGTCATCGTCTCAGCGTTCCGTTACGTAGGTGCCGGGGGCCGGGGCCAGAGAAACGTGGCCGGCGCCGCCAAGCTGTGCAGGTGCGGGCTTCAGGGTCCCCGCGCGCTGCTGGATCCAGTGCCGCCAATGTGGCCACCAGCTGCCGGCGGTCCTTTCCTTGCCCTTGACCCACGCTTCGGCGTCGGCCGCGCGCGCAGGCGCGGCGACGAACCACGCCTTGGTATTGCCGGGCGGATTGATCAGGCTCTGGATGTGTCCATTGTTGGCCAGCACGAACGTGCTGCGAGCGCCGCCGTACAGGCGGGCGGTGCGGTACACGCCCTGCCACGGCGTGATGTGATCCGTCAGGCCACCGACGACGTAGGTGTCAAGCCGTGCCGCAGCGACATCGATCGTCCGGCCGCGGACCCGGAGTGCTCCGGGTTTCGCGAAGGGATTCGCCTCGAACAGATCGAGGAAGTCGGAATGCAGCTTTGCCGGCAGCCGTGTCGTGTCGTTGTTCCAGTACAGGATGTCGTAAGCCGGCGGCTCGTTGCCGAGCAGGTAGTTGTTGACGACATAATTCCAGATCAGGTCGTTCGGGCGCATCCACGCGAACATGCGCGCGAGTTCTGCTCCTTCCAGCACGCCGCGCTTGCGCGACATCCGCCGCGCGGCAGCGACCGTGGCCGGCGTGACGAAGAGCCCAGCCGTGGTCGAACGGACGGCTGACGTGTCGAGCACACAGACCGGCAGCGTCGCGGACTTCACCCGCCGGTCGCGGCCTGAACCGAAGTAACCCAATAGGGCGGTCAGCGTGATTCCGCCAGAGCACGCGCCCCAGACGTTGATGTCATCGCTCGCGCTGATGGCGCGCACGACGTCAACGGCCTGCTCCAGCGCCCCGACATATTCATCGAGTCCCCAATCGGCATGTTCGCGCTTGGGATTGCGCCAGCTGATCGCGAAGGTCTGAAGGCCACTGGCGAGCGTCCATTGAACGATGCTCTTGGACGGGGCCAGGTCGAACACATAGAACTTGTTGATCTGCGGCGGAACGATCAGGAGGGGTCGAGCATGCACCTCGGGCGTCGTCGGCGCGTACTGGATCAGTTCGAGCATCTCATTGCGGAACACGACGGCGCCCGGCGTCGTCGCCAGGTTCTTGCCGACCACGAACGGACGCGAATCGACCTGCCGCGGCAGGCCATTGCCCGTCGTCACGTCCTCGACCAGATTCGCCAGACCCCGAATCACGCTGGCCCCGCGTGTCCTGGCGAGCTTCCTCAGCGCGGCGGGATTCGTCACGAGCAGATTGGTCGGGGCGATGGCGTCCAGCAGCAGCGATGTGACGAAGCGCGCGCGCTCGGCATTGATGCCCTTGAGTTGCGCCCCCTCGACGAGTCCGCCGAGCGACTTGCCCAGCGCGAGATAGGCTTGCAGCAGCCGCTGCAGCGCTCGATTCTCGGCCCAGGCTGGATCGGCGAAGCGTCGATCGCCCGCGTCTGCGGCAAGCGTCGAACGCCCGATCGCGACACGGGCAATTTCTCGCGCAAGGTTGACGCCCTGGAGCGACAGGCTGCGGGGATGCCGGACCACGCCTGAAAGCAGCGTGGCCGCCGCGTCGAGGATGTCGCGCCTGCGAAGGCCGATCAGCGGATTGACCGCCAGGGTGCTCCGCGCAGCCGTCTCCTGCAGCATGCCGCTCTCCGCAGAGAGCCGGCCGGTCGCCGCGACCTTGCCTCGCTGTGGCCGCGGGCCGGGCTTACCCCGACGCACCTGGCCGCTCGCGGTCCGCCGCGACATGACTCCGCCGCCGCGGGCGGCGCGACTGGTCGCTCGCGCGCTCGCGCGCACCCGGCCCTTGGCAGCAGTGTTCATGCGCCGCCGTCCCTCAGTTCGTCGCGCCAAGCAGCATGGCCAGCGACTCGGCCATCAATGCGGGCCGCGACTCGCCTTCGATTTCGATCGTGCTCTGGAACTTGATCAGGACCTTGTCGGCGCCCTTGGTTTCGGCCGACACCAGCACGAGCCGACTTCGAACGCGTGCCCCGGCCTTGACCGGAGCGACGAAGCGAACCTTGTCGAGCCCGTAGTTGAGCGCCGCAGTCGCGTCCGTAGGGACGACACCGGCCTCGATCGCCATCGCCGCCGCCAGCGAGAGTGTCAGGTAGCCGTGCGCGATCGTGCCACCGTACGGGCTCTCACGCCGCGCACGCTCGACATCGACGTGGATCCACTGGCGGTCACCCGTGCAGTCTGCAAACTCGTCGATCCGGCGCTGATCGATCGTGTGCCATTCCGACACGCCGACTTCGCGGCCGACGAAGTCCTGCAGTGTCCGCATCGAATAACCAGCCTGCGCCATCACGGTCTCCGTTCGCCTGCTTCGAATGGGATGGGCCCGACTAGCGGCGGACCGCCACGGGTTGCGCCGCAGGAGCAAGATTCTGGATCTGCACGAACAGGTGGCGGAACTCGTCTTCGGTGTCCGCGTGGAAGCGCGGATCGCCGTTATCTGCAAACGCGCGGCCGACTTCAGCCCAATCCTCGGCCGTCAGGTACTCACGCGCGGCGGGAATGATGACCCGGGTTTCGAGGCGCATGTGCTGCTCCTGCCCGGTGGCGAAGCGCTGGACGGCCTCCAGGAACTGTTCATAGCCGCCTTCGGGGTCCGCCTCGTAACGGTCGATGGCGTCCGCCAGCGCATCGACATAGCGCCCGCTTTCGCCATGCTGGCGCTGAAGTTCATCGAGCACCTCGTTGAATTCCGAGGTGCGTTCGCGCAGCTTCTTGAACAGGAAGTCGTCTTCCTTGGGGTGATGCATCTTCTCGGGAAACTCGCGGATGTAGTAGACGATCGCCTTCAGCAACTGGAAGTGGGGCGGCTCGCCCTTCGCACGCACCTCGTGCGCCAGCAGTTCCAGCCCATGCACGACCGCAGCCAGCGAGCGATGTTCGTCGCGCAGCACGGCGACCGCCGGGATCAGTTCCGCTGCCGGCACGTTGCTTTCCACCGCCGCCACCAGCACCGGAATCGTCGTCTGCTGCAGCACCTTCTGCGTCTGCGAACCGAGCACCAGCCCTTTGAGGCCGCGGCGGCCGTGCGAGGCGATGAAGATCAGGTCGCAGCCGCGCGCCTCGGCGGCCCGCAGGATCGCTTCGTAAGGACGATCGGCCGTGACTTCCATGACATCGTGCTCGATGCCCGCTTCGCGCGCGACGACCGACGCCTTGGAAAGGATCGCGGCCGCCTCGCCGGCCATCTGCTCGTTATAGGCCGCCGGCCAGATGACGCGCTCAAGCGCGGCGACGCTGCTCGCGCCATAGTCTTCCCTGGCATGGAAGAACGTGACCTTGGCACCGAGCGTCTTCGCGAAGACCACGGACTGACGCACGACTTCCGTTGACAGCAGGGAGTCATCGATCGGAACCAGAAGGTGGTGATACATCGTATTTCTCCTAGGTGACAGCCTGCCGGCTGCTGCGAGTCACGTCCTGCCCGCTCTTGGCGGATCTTCAGTGATTAGAACGGCTTGTCGCCAATGATGCCAGCCCGCTCCATCTTGCGGTGGCATGGGGGGTAGTCCATCACCGCCAAATGCTGCGTCGATCGGTTGTCCCACATCGCCATGCTGTTGGGCTTCCAGCGCCACCGCACCTGGTACTCAGGAATGAAGGCCTGGCTGACCAGGTAGTTGAGCAGCAGGCTGGCGCCCGGGTTGGCGTCCTGCCCGTAGCGCACGTTCTCGGGCGTGTGGTAGTTCGTGAAGTGCGTCGTGAACGCATTGACGAACAGCACCTTCTCGCCTGTTTCCGGGTGCGTGCGCACCACAGGGTGCTCGGCATCGGGGTATTGCGCCTTCAGTGCCAGACGCTTCTCGATCGGCATGGCCGCGCCGAAGCTCGCCTCGATGCTGTGGCGGGCGCGCAGGCCGGCAATCTTCGTCTTGATATCGGCAGGAAGCTTTTCGTAGGCCAGCACCATGTTGGCCCACATTGTGTCGCCGCCGACCGGCGGGCACTCGACGCAGCGCAGCACGCAGCCGAAGGGCGGAATCTCTCGCCAGGTGGCGTCGGTGTGCCAGGCGTTCTCATAGCGGTCATTCGGTTGGTCGGGCGTCTTGTAGATACGCACGAGACCGGGATTTTCCGGATCGCTGCCGGCGACCGGGTGATCCTCGAGTTCGCCGAAGTGACGCGCGAACGCAACGTGCTCGGCGCGCGTGATGTCCTGATCGCGGAAAAACAGGACCCGGTGCTTGAGTAGCAGCGCACGGATTTCCGCGACAAGTTCAGGATCGCGTGACGCGACACCGAGGTTGACGTTGCTAAGTTCAGCGCCGATGGCGCAGGTCAGTTGCTCAACTTTGATCGAACCGCGCATTCCCGTGCGGGAGATGGCGGGGGCAGCGGTGATGGTATCGGTCATGGCAGGTCTCCTTTTGTCTTGATCGCGCCGCCGCGCCTTAGCGTCGGCGACGCGCATTCGGTCGAAGTCGGTGTCCCTCAGATCGTCAGTGCGGCCGGTCGCCGATGATTCCGGCGCGTTCCAGGTTCCGCACCGCGGGCCAGAAGTCCTGGACCGCGTAGTGCTGGGTACTGCGGTTGTCCCAGATCGCGAAGCTGTTCTTCCGGAAGCGGAAACGGACCTGGTATTCGGGGATAGTCGCCTGGCTGACCAGGTAGTTGAGCAGCAGGCTGGCGCCCGGGTTGGCGTCCTGCCCGTAGCGCACGTTCTCGGGCGTGTGGTAGTTCGTGAAGTGCGTCGTGAACGCATTGACGAACAGCACCTTCTCGCCTGTTTCCGGGTGCGTGCGCACCACCGGGTGCTCGGCATCGGGGTATTGCGCCTTCAGTGCCAGACGCTTCTCGATCGGCATGGCCGCGCCGAAGCTCGCCTCGATGCTGTGGCGGGCGCGCAGGCCAGCGATCTTCGTCTTGATATCGGCAGGAAGCTTTTCGTAGGCCAGCACCATGTTGGCCCACAGCATGTCGCCGCCAGACACTGGCGACTCCGTGCACCGAAGCACCGCACCAAGCTGCGGGCACTCGCGCCACGTGGTGTCGCAATGCCAGGCGTTCTCGTACTGTTCGTTACGCGAATCGGGACCCTTGTAGATGCGCACGAGTCCCGGGTGGTCCGGGTCGCTGCCGACGACCGGGTGATCCTCGAGCTCGCCGAAGCGACGCGCGAAGGCAACGTGCTCGGCACGCGTGATGTCCTGTCCGTGCAGGAAGAGGACGCGATGCCGGAGAAGGAGGCCGCGAATCTCGGCGAACAGCGCGGCGTCGTGCGCGGCGTCGGCCAGGCTCACGTTCTCGAGCAACGCTCCGATCGAGCAGGTGAGCGGCTCGACCCGCAGAGAGCCGCGCGTTGCCGAGCGGGTGCCCGCCGGGGCGGTCGAGGTGGCTTCGGCCATGGTCTGTTCCTGTCCTGGTCCGGTCGTCTCAGACTCAGATCACGAAGATCGACGAGCCGGTCGTCTTGCGCGATTCGAGGTCGCGATGCGCCTGCACCGCATCCTGCAACCGGTACTTCTGGTTGATCTCGATCCGGATGCGCCCGGCTGCGACATGGCCGAAGACTTCCTCTGCCAGCGCCGCCTTTTCGGCGGGATCCGCGATGTAGTCGGCGAGCGCGGGTCGCGTCACGTAGACCGATCCCTTGACCGCGAGCTGCGTCGCGTCGATCGGCGGCACCGGACCGGACGCTGTGCCGACACACACCAGCAGCCCGCGCTTCTTCAGCGAGTCGAGCGAACTCGCGAACGTGTCCTTGCCGACGCTGTCGTATACGACCGCGACGCCGACGCCATTCGTGAACTCGCGCACGCGCTTGGCGACATCCTCGCTGCGATACAAAATCACATGGTCGCAACCGTGGGCGCGGGCGACTTCTGCCTTCTCCTCGGTCGATACGGTGCCGATCACCGTAAGGCCCAGCAGCTTCGCCCATTGCGAGACGATCAGGCCGACACCGCCGGCGGCGGCATGCATAAGGATCGCGTCACCGGCCTTCAGCGGCCAGATACGCCGCATCAGGTACGCCGAGGTCAGGCCGCGCATCGTCATCGCGGCCGCTGTCTCGCATGAAATCCCAGCCGGCAGCTTGATCAGCGGCGCCGCCGGTATCAGGCGCTCCGTGCTGTAGGCGCCGAGCGTATTCACGAACCCGGTGTACGTCACGCGGTCACCGGCGGCGACGTTGGTCACCCCCGGGCCTACCGCCTCGACCACTCCGGAGCCCTCGACTCCCATGCCCGCCGGCAGCGGCACCGGATAGAAGCCGCTGCGAAAGTAGGTGTCGGCGAAGTTGAGTCCGACTGCGAGCTGCTTCAGTCGCACCTGACCCGGACCCGGCTCACCGACCGGCGCCTCTTCCAATTTCATGACCTCGGGGCCGCCGATCTGGTGAAAGCGTACGACTTGAGCCATTGTCATCGTCCTCGTGGTCGCCGCCTCAGGCAGCTTTGCGCAGGAAGCCCTGCTGCCGGCCCTTGGCGTTCGGGGCGAAGCCGTTGGCGGCCAGCGTCTCTTCCACCGTGTCGTAGAACACGCCGATCTTGCAGATCTTGCGCGCTTCCTTGCCGGTGGCGACTTCACGGCCAAACTCGCGCGAGATGCGCACCAGCTGCTCGATCTGCTTCACGGTCGACATCTTCTCGGTCCGCGATTGGTTCCAGAGGTTGTCCTCGATGCCGCAGCGCACGTGCAAGCCCATGGCCAAGCCCATCATGTTGATCGGAAGCACATTGCGCATGCTGCTTTCGACGGTCAGCATCGACCCGTCGGGGATGGCGCGCAGGAAGTTGGACAGGCTGTAGATGGTCGGCTGGTCCATGCCGCCGCCGATCGCAACCCAGTTCATCACCAGCGGGCCTTTGTAGACGCCGCGGCGGATCATGCGCTCCACGGTCTCGTAGCTGTTGATGTTGTAGAACTGGAAGGCGCTCTGGATGCCGGCGGCGCTCAGGCGGCGCACGTGCTCCTCGACCCAGCTCGGAGCGGAGGGAACGATCATCTCGCGGTAGGCTTGGTAGTTCGCAGGCTCAGCCAGCGACGTGCCGGCGATGTCTGCGATTTCCATCTGCTCCACGACGTTCATCTGCGTGGTGTTGACGGTGACGGTGACCTGATCCGGCTTGGGAGTGAGCTCGGCCAGCATGTGACGCGTGTCGTCGGACAGCCACTTGGCGTGGGTGCCTTCAGTCTCGGGCGCGAAGGAAATCGAGCCGCCGACCTGGATGATCAGGTCCGGCACGGCATTGCGCACGCCGGCGATCAGCTCGTTGAACTTGGAAAGGCGCTTGGAGCCTTTGCCGTCGAGCTCGCGCACGTGCAGGTGCAGCACCGTGGCGCCGGCGTTGTAGCAGTCCACCGCCTTCTGGATCTGGGCTTCCATGCTGACCGGAATGTCTTCCGGGAAGTCGGAAGGAATCCACTCGGGCCCGTACGGCGCGGCGGTGATGACAAGTTTGTCCTGGTTCTCGGGGAAGAGGGAGCCGTCGAGGAAGTTCATGGTGTCGTCCTTTGGAGGTTGAGTTGGCTTGAATTCTTGATGGCCGGTTTCAGGGTTGGCTCTGCGCGTGGGCTTCCAGTTCTTCCAGGAGAATCGGCGCCCCGACCCTCATGCTGTTCAGGCCCTGCAGGCTGGCAAGTTGCAGCACTGCAGTGATCTCGTCCTTCGTCGCGCCGGCCTCGAGCGCGCGCTGCATGTGCCGCCGGATACCCGACGCGTTCAGCTGCGCGCACGAGGCATCGAGTGCAATGCGGATCAATTCGATCGTCTTGGCGTCCAGCGCGCCGGCCACCGCCGGCGCAATCGCGACCGCGATAACCTTTTCGGTCCACGCCGGATCCAGCGCGGCAAATGACTCCCAGTCGGGATTCCAGTTGCCGCGCGCCGGCTTGCGCGGCTGCGCTGCGGCGTGGGGGTCGGGCAGATCGTTGACTTTCATTCCAGTGAACTCCCGTGTCCGCTCAGGCCGGTTGCGCGCCGAGACCCACTGCGGTCTCCGTTTCCATGCGGCTGATGCTCAGCAGATCGTGTTCGTAGCTGCGCGAGGCCCACAAAAGCATCGCGGCAGAGACCAGGCAGAAGATCGGTACCACCGAGAGTGCAAACGTCAGCCCGTAGGCGTCCGAGAGCAGGCCAGTGAGCAGCGGCCCCAGCGCCAGGCCGAACAGGTTCTGCGTCAGCGACAGCACTGCAGCGGCGGTGGCACGCAGACCAGGATGAGTGACGTCAACAACGACTGCCGCCACCGGGCCAATGGTGGCCGTCATCACGGCAGCGCCGGCCAGGATCATCACAAACTGGGCCGTCCCCGGTTGAAAGAGTCCAAACGCGCTCACCATGAAGACGGTCGTCAGGACCGCCGCGACGGCGGGAACCCACAGGCGCATCTGCGGATTGCGCGTGCTGGCCCGATCGGCCAGCACGCCCGCCAGCATCGCGCCAACACCGCCCACGATCACCACCACGCCGGTCTTGAGCCCGGCCTGGTCAGGCTGCAGGCCGTAGACGCGGTTGAAGTAGCTCGGCAACCAGGCATACACCGTGGACACCATCACCAGCTGCAGTCCGGCGCCGAGGCAAGTGATGACGGCGGTACGCGGGCGCAGCAGTTCGGTGACGATGGCACGAAAGCCCAGGTGCGGTTTGGCCGACGACGACCGTGCCGTCAGCGAGACAGTCTTGTAGTCGCGCACGATCAGCAGGAAGACGAACGCAAGCGCAAGCCCCGGAATGCCGACCGCCCCGAAGCCGGTCTGCCAGCCCCAGTTCTGAGCGATGACGCCACCCAGAACGACGCCGAAGACCGAACCGAAGAGCGCCGCCGCGAAGAAAGCGCCCAGCACGGTGCTGCGCATACGCGGCGGAAAGAGCGTCGCAAGCAAGGCGGCACCGACCGATCCGTAAGCGGCCTCGCCCAGACCGACGAAGCCACGCGCGACAAACAGTTGCCCGTAACTTTCCGCAAAGGCGCACGCGATGGTCGCACTGCTCCAGATCAGGGCCATCAGGAAGATGCTCTTGACGCGGCTCCAGCGGTCGGCGAGCAGCGACAGCGGTACGGTACCAATCGCGACAACAATCGAAACGATGGACACCAGCGCACCCAGCTGGCCGTCGGACAGCGTCCACTCGGACTTGAGATGCGGGAACATCGACACCACGACCTGCCGGTCGACGTAGTCGACGACCATCAGCGCAACCAGGATCGCAAACACCGACCACGCATAGCGGCGCGAGGTTGGGCGGTGTTCCGCCGGATCGAACTCGATGTGGTGTAGTGCCATGGAAGTCGTGACCCTTGTCCTGTTGCTGTCTGCCGGACGCCCGATGTGCATGGCGGCGCGACTGCATGCCACGCATTCTGGGCGAGGCGCCTGCTTGGTGCTTGACTCCGGGTGACATAGACTTATCTATTCGGGACAGCTCCCAAACCACGCGATGTCGATCCTGGTACGCAGCGCCAGCCTGACCCGCTATGACGAAGTCGCGCGGCGGGTCGGTCTCGATCCGGCACGGATGCTGCGCGAGTTCGGCCTGCCGGCGCGCTGCCTCGAGAATCCCGATCTGAAGATCCCTGTTGAAGCGGTGCGGCGGCTGCTCGAGGCGTCGGCCGGGCGCAGCGGCGTCGAGGCATTCGGGTTGCTGATGGCCGAGGCGCGCCGCCTGTCTAATTTAGGCCCCCTAGGACTGCTGATCCGCGAGCAGCCGACGTTGCGACTCGCGATCGAGGCTCTGGTGCGTTATGGAAAGCACTTAAACGAGGCACTGTTCCTGACGATCGAGGAGACCGGCCAGGTCGTGGTGCTGCGCGAGGAAGTGATCGCAGGTGGCACGGGCTCGGTGCGGCAGTCGACCGAACTGGCGATCGGAGTGGCCTTTCGCACGCTCACGACATTTCTCGGTCCGGACTGGCATCCACGGAGGGTCTGCTTTGCGCACGACGCACCGTCGGATCGCTCCGTGCATACACGAGTCTTCGGACCGAATGTCGAGTTCGGTCACGATTTCAACGGAATCGTCTGCGCGCGCCGCGACCTCGAAGCGCCGAATCCCAACGCCGATCCCGAACTGGCGCAGCTGGCGCGACGAATGCTCGACGCGCAGCCTGCGGCCGTTGCGCATGCGATGGCGGCCCAGGTTCGGGAACTGGTCGTCATGCTGCTCGGGACGGGCACCTGCACGATCGAGCGGATCGCCCAGCACCTCGGAGTAGACCGGCGCACCGTCCACCGCCATCTGCTGGACGAGGGCGAGTCGTTTTCCGCCATCGTTGAAGGCGTACGACGTGAGCTGGCGGAGCGCTATGTGCGCGACGGGAAGCGTTCGCTGGCGGACGTCTCGTCGCTGCTCGGCTTCGCCGCGCCGAGCGGCTTTTCGCGCTGGTACCGCCGACAGTTCGGCGTTGCTGCCTCGGACCGACGCCAGCAGGCGCCGCACAGGGGCAAGTGAAGCGGGCGGGCGATATCGCACCTGATCCACCGCCACCGGCTGGACTGCATCCATGCCCGTGCATCCATGCCCTATAGTCAGCGTCCTTCCCAGCGCAACGGTCATTGCGGCCAGCCGATGAGTCTCAGAACCGGTTTCCGGGCGACACTCCGCAGCGTCGGCGCCGCGGCCCGGCTCGCGCTCGCCGCAGCCGGACTCGCGCCGAACTCGAGCGCGCAGACGCTGCGCTACGCCGGCGCGTTCGACCCCAACTCGCTCGACCCGCGTGCGCTGGCGCTGGCGTACCGACACCATCGAGCTGCGCTGGGTCCGCATCGACGGTACTTCAAAGGCTCCCTGACATCGTGATCTCGCGCTTCTCCTTCCCGACGACGATCCACTTCGGCCCCGGGGCACGCAAGCTGGTCGGCGAGCACCTGCGCGAACATGGACTGCGGCGGCCACTGGTCGTGACGGACCGCGGCCTGGCGACGCTGCCGGTGCTCGCGGAATTCATGCAGCACCTTGGCACCGGCCTGGAGGCCGCCGTCTACTCCGGCGTCCACGGCAACCCGACCGCGTCGCAGGTGGCGCAGGGCGTGGCCGCTTACAAGGCGCACGGTGCAGACTGCGTCATCGGCTTCGGCGGCGGCGCAGCGCTCGACATCGCCAAAGTCGTGGCGGCAATGGCCGTGCACGATGGAAATGTCATCGAGTACGCGTGGGACCATCCGCAGGCGCGCCCGCTGTCGAACCCGCTGCCGCCATTTTTCGCGCTGCCGACCACCAGCGGCACCGGCTCCGAGGTCGGCCGCTCAAGCGTCGTCAGCGAGGACGACACCCACGTCAAGCGCGTGATCTTCTCACCGAAGCTGCTGGCGCGCGAAGTGTTTGCCGATCCGGAACTCACGCTCGGCCTGCCGCCGGCCGTGACCGCCGCCACCGGCATGGACGCGCTGACGCACAACATCGAAAGCTACCTGTCGCCGGCCTACCACCCGCTATGCGACGGCATCGCGCTGGAAGGCGTGCGCATCGCCGCCCGCGCGCTGCCGGTCGCCGTGGGAGAGGGGGGCAATCTGCAGGCGCGCGCCGACATGATGATGGCGTCGATGATGGGTGCGATCGCCTTTCAGAAGGATCTCGGCGCGGTGCACTCGTGCGCGCATGCCCTCGGTGCCGTGTGCGACCTGCATCATGGCCTCGCCAACGCGCTGATGCTCGAACCTGTGATGCGCTTCAACGCGGAGGCGGTGCCTGCGAAATTCGCGGAACTGGCCCACGTCGCAGGGCTTGCCAGCGCTGCGGACTTCGTGCCGTGGCTGGTGCGGCTCAAGCGGGACATCGGCATCGCGACGTCTTTGTCTGCCGTTGGCGTGAAGCGCGAGCAGTTTCCCCGGCTGATCGACCTTGCGGTCAAGGACGTCTGCCACCAGACCAATCCGCGGCCCTGTGCGGCGGCGGACTTCGAGCGGTTCTTCGAGCAGGCATTTTGATGAGCCCTTCGCCCGGCCGCCCGAAGAAGGGCTCGCTCCCGCTTGGCGGGACTGAGAGCCGCGGCTCCAGGTCCGCCTGCGCGGACCTGGACGGCACGAAGGCCAGCAGCGCCTCGCAGCTGGCGGCGCGCAGCGCCAAGGGTGCATCGTGAGTCCGCGACCGAAGATCGGAATCTCCGCGTGCTTCTTCCACGCCGATCCGGCGCGCCCGATCTTCACCGGCAAGACGCTGCAGTATGTGGAACAGTCGGTCGTGCATTGGGTGCAGTCGTCGGGAGCCCTCGCGGTGGTGATTCCCTCCCCGGAAGGGCCGACCCAACGTGGTGACGTGACGCTGGCTGACTATGCCGAACTGCTCGACGGACTAGTACTCGAGGGTGGCTCGGACATGTGGCCCGGCAGTTACGGCGAGGAGCCGCTGCGGCCCGAGTGGACCGGCGACCGTATCCGCGACCAGTACGAGATCGCGCTGCTGCGCGCCTTCGTCGACGCCGGCAAGCCGGTGCTCGGCATCTGTCGCGGCCTGCAGGTGATCAACGTCGCGTTCGGTGGCACGCTCTACCAGGACCTTCCGCCTCAGTTGCCGGGCTCGATCGAACACCGCAACGCCAGACTGTACGACCAGAATTTCCACACGATCGAAGTCGTGCCGGGCACCCGTCTCGCCGAGCTCTATCCACATCCGGGCTTCAAGGCACCGGACCGGCCATTGCCGCACTACGTCGTCAACAGCGTGCATCACCAGGCCATCAGGGACCTCGCGCCGTACTTCGACATCGAGGCGCGCTGTCCAAACGACGGCGTGATCGAGGCGATCCGATACGACAACGCCCGTGGTTCGTTGAAATCCTACGTGGCTGCAGTCCAGTGGCACCCGGAGTTTCACGACTGGAACAATCCGCGATCCTGGCCGGCGACCCGATGCTCTCCGATTTCCTCGCTGCCGCACGCGCCTCCCGAAACGCAACTACCGCTCCATGCTGACCGTCACAAACCCCGCAAACGGCCGCGTCATCGCCGAACTGGCCGAGCACACTCCCGAGGCCGTCGCGGACGCATTTCGCGCGGCGCGTGTTGCGCAACCCGCGTGGGCCGCACAGCCGCTTCAAGCACACTCGAGGCAATACGCCGTTTCCGGGCCGAACTGATGCGAGAGACGGAGCGACTCGCAGCGATCCTTACCTCCGAGGTCGGCAAGCCGATCCGCCAGTCGCGCAACGAGCTCAACGGCCTGCTGGGACGCATCGACTTCTTCCTTGCCGAATCGGAGCGGACGCTGGCGCCACGGCAGGTCTTCGACGAAGGCGGCATGCGCGAGGAGATCACGCATGAGCCACTCGGTGTCGTGGCGAATATCTCTGCCTGGAACTACCCGTACTTCGTCGGCGCCAATGTCTTCGTGCCGGCACTGATCACGGGCAACACCGTGCTCTACAAGCCCTCGGAATACGCCACGCTGACGGGACTGGAAATCGGCCAGCTGCTGCATATTTCGGGCGTGCCGCAGGACGCCTTCATCGTGCTGGTCGGTGGCGGAGCCGTCGGCACGCACTGCTGGAGCAGCCGGTCGACGGTGTGTTTTTCACGGGCTCGTATGCCACCGGCGCGAAGATCGCTCGGGCGGTCGGGCCGCGCATGATCAAGCTGCAGCTCGAGCTCGGCGGCAAGGACCCGGCCTACGTCTGCGAGGACGTCGACATCGCCGCTGCGGCCACGTCGCTGGCCGATGGCGCGATGTACAACACCGGCCAAAGCTGCTGCTCGGTCGAACGTATCTATGTGCACGCGACATCTACGGTGCGTTCGTCGCGGCCTTCGTGAATGAGGTCCGCGGATTCACCGATCAGCGACCCGACCGACGAGGCCGCCTATATCGGGCCGCTGACGCGGGCGCCCCAGCTCGATGTGCTCGAGCGCCAGGTCGCCGATGCGAACTCCAAGGGCGCGAAGCTCCTGCTCGGAGGCCACCGCCTGCCTGACCCCGGCAACTGGTTCGAGCCGACCGTGTTGGCTATGTCGACCATTCGATGGAAGCTGATGCGGGAGGAAAGTTTCGGTCCGATCATCGGCATACAGAAGGTGGCCGGTGACGCCGAAGCGGTGCGCTTGATGAATGACACCGAGTATGGCCTGACGGCGGGCGTCTACAGCAGGGAAGAAGCGCGGGCCCGACACATCCTGGCGCAGGTGCATGCCGGTTCGGTCTACTGGAACTGCTGCGACCGAGTGAGCCCGCGCCTGCCGTGGAGCGGCGTCGGCCACTCGGGTGTCGGGCTCACGCTGTCGACCTACGGCATCGAGACGTTCACGCGGCCGAAGGCGTGGCATATGAAACAGGCGTGAAGGATGTACGCGACGCTTTGCGTCGCACGTGCATCCTTCACGGCACGGCCGCGCTAGCGGCCGCTCAAGACTGATTAGTGGGGCGGGCTTCGGAGCGGCCGGGCGCTCCCCCGTTGCACAACCGCAAGAACCGCAAGGAGAGGACGTTGGGGACGAAGCACTGACGACGCAGGTCGCGGCCGCCGCAAGCGGCGCGGATCGTCGTGATCGGCGGCGGCATCATGGGATGCTCGGTCGCGTATCACCTGAGTTCATTTGGCGAAACCGACGTTGTGCTGCTCGAGCAGGGTCGGCTGACATCGGGTACGACCTGGCATGCGGCCGGACTGGTCGGCCAATTGCGCAACCACGAGAGCATGACGCGGCTGATCCGCTACTCGACGGATCTCTACGCGCGGCTGGAAGCTGAAACAGGGCTGCGACCGGCTGGAAACAATGCGGCTCGCTCGCTGTGGCACGTACCGCCGACCGCATGGTGCAACTGAAGCGCACGGCCGCCGTGGCGCAGGCCTTTGGTGTGCCTGCGATGTCATCACTCCGAGCGAGGCCGGCGAGCTCTACCCGATCATGGCACGTCGACGACCTCGCGGGGCCGTCTGGCTCCCCGGCGACGGCAAGGCCAATCCGACCGACCTGACGCTGGCGCTGGCCAAGGGCGCGCGCAACCGCGGCGTGAGATCTGCGAGGGAATACAGGTCACCGGCGCCACGTTGCACCGACCGCCCCGCGCATCTGCATCTGGCCTGGCGCGACAAGGCCGGCGACGAGCGGCCGCATTACCGCCGACATCGTCGTGCTTTGCGCGGCCAATGGTCGCGTGAGCTCGGTCGCACGCTCGCCGCGTCACCGTGCCGCTGTTTTCCTGCGAGCACTACTACATCGTCACCGACGCGATCGACGGTGTGCATCGCGACCTGCCGGTGATGCGCGATCCCGGATGGCTACATCTATTTCAAGGAGGAGGTCGGGGGTCTGCTGATGGGCGGGTTTGAGCCCACGCCACGCCCGTGGCTGCAAAGCGCGCAGCATCGCGGCGGCATTCCTGAGAACTTCGAGTTTCAGCTATTGCCCGACAACTGGGATGCCTTCCAGGTCCTGCTGGACAACGCGATGGTCCGCGTTCCTGCTCTCGAGAGTGCGCAGGTCAAGCAGTTCTATCAACGGCCCCGAGTCGTTCACGGCCGACAACAACTTCATCGTCGGCCCCGCGCCCGGCATGGACAACCTGTACGTCGGTTGCGGCTTCAATTCGATGGGCATCGCCTCGGGCGGTGGTGCAGGCAAGGCACTCGCGGAATGGATCATCGCCGGCGAGCCGGCGTGGACCTGTGGCCGGTCGACATCCGGCGCTTCGCGCGCTTCAACGGAACGAGCACTGGCTGCCGGACCGCATCAAGGAAGTGCTCGGCATGCACTACAAGATGCCGTGGCCGAATCGCGAACTCGAGTCGGCCCGCCCGTTCCGCCGTTCGCCGCTATTTCAGCACTGCGCGACGCCGGTGCCTGCTTTGGATCCAAGATGGGGTGGGAGCGCGCCAATTTTTTCGCGCCGTCGCCTGCCCAGGTGACGATCGAGTACGGCTGGGGCCACCAGAACTGGCACTGCTGGGTCGCCGCCGAGCATCGCGCCTGTCGCGAGGCGTGGCCGTGTTCGACATGAGTTCCTTCGCCAAACTGCAGCTGGCCGGACCGGATGCCTGGCCCGCGTTGCAATGGCTGTTGCCAACGACGTGCCGAGAACTCCGGGCGTGACGTTTATACCGGCGATGCTCAACGATCGCGGCGGCTACGAGAGTGACTTCACGATCACCTGCGTCGATGACGACGCAGTTTCTGGTCGTCACCGGCTCAGCGCCCAGGCCGTGCGCGACCGCGACGTGATCGAGCGGGCATCGCGTTCCCATGGGCGACCGGCGCGCTGCGGTGACCGACGTCACGCCGATGTTCGCGATGCTGGCGGTGATGGGCCCGCGGTCGCGCGAACTGATGAGCCGCGTGTCGACGGCCGTTTCTCGACATGCGAGTCTTTCCCGTTCGGCGCCTCGCGCGAGATCGACGCTGGGCTACGCGACAGTACGTGCGACGCGGCTGACCTATGTCGGCGAACTCGGCTGGGAGTTGTACGCGCCGGTCGAATTCGCGGTCGGTGTGTACGAGCGCTTGATCGCCGCAGGGCGCGACCTCGGGTTGGCAACGCCGGCTACTACGCGATCGAATCGTTGCGGTTCGAGAAGGGCTATCGCGCGTGGGGCCGCGAACTGACGCCCGACATCACTCCGTACGAGGCGGGGCTCGCCTTTGCGGTCAAACTCGACAAGGCCGGCGACTTTCGTGGTCCAAGGCACTGCAGCAGCTGAAGGACGCCGGCGGAGCCGACGCGATGGCGCGACGCGTCGTCTCGCTGGTGGTTGACGCGCCCCACACTAACCTCTGGAGTGGCGAGCTGATCCTGCGCAACAACTCGCCCGTCGGCTTCGTCACATCGGCGGCGTTCGGTCACACCCTTGGCAAGCCGGTCGCACTCGGCTTCATTACCAATCCGCATGGAACGGCGACAAGGCGAGTGGGTCGAGGCAGGCCGTATCGAGATCGATCTGGCCGGCGAGCGTCACGCCGCACAGGTTTCACTGAAAGCACCACTCGATTCGGCGGCGAAGCGGGCGTGAGCCAGGTATTCCGCTCGTCGATGTTCGAGCCCGAGGGCGGGATTTGCCGCGCTGGAGCGTCGGTTCGTGATGTAAGCCGATGAAGCCCGAGTCCGCCCACCTGTGGAAGGCCCCGGCGTGGGCATTGTCGCTGCTGCTGGCCTGCCTCGGCATGCTGGCCCGTTCGCTATCGACACCTACCTACCAGCATTTGCCGCAATCCGCACCTCACTC
>CAVRVM010000025.1:0-7611 GCA_963724605.1 uncultured beta proteobacterium | reverse complement strand
AGCGGTGTTCGTCAATTACTGGTCTGGCGCCGGAACGTGGGAGCAACTGCAGCCGTCTCGGCAGAACGCGATCGCTGCACGCATGCGGTCGGTGCAGCCGCACTTCGGAGCGCTGTATCGCGAGGAGTTTGCACGCGCGCGGTCCGCGCAGTCAGGCATACCGCTGCTCTACCTCACGGGCAGCGCGACCGCTGCATCCACGCGTCGCATCGGAGTCATTGCGCGCCACGCCCTGCCGCACGCGCGGCACGAACTGATCGCTGAGGCCGGTCACATGGGCCCGATCACGCACGCGGCGGACGTCAATCGGCGGATCGAGCGGTTTCTCGTCGCGCTCGCACCCTCGGATGCCTCGGTCGCAGCACTGCGCAAGGCGGCGTGGGAACGTTGGAGCCGGCAGCGTGCCGGGCGCGCCGGCTCGCGCAGTGGATCAACGTGCCGCGGCACCTGCGGGGCTGGATGCGTGATTCTCCGCACTGCTCTCGGATGCGATCTGGCGCAGCGCGTGCTCAAACTCTTCGGGCGGCTGGCCGCCCTGGATGAGGTAGCGATCATCGACAATCAGTGAAGGGACGGAATGGATCCCGAGCTGCTGCCAGTGATCAACCCGCTCGCGCACCTCCCGGCTGAATTCATCGCCGGCGAGTATCTGCCGCGCCCGCTCGACATCGAGACCGACTTCGCCGGCCAGTCGCAACAGGACGTCGCGTGATCCCGGGTTTTCGCCGCGCGTGTGGTATGCGGCGAGCAATGCATGCTTGAGCTCACGCTGGCGTCCCTGCGTGCCCGCCCAGTACAGCAGCCGATGCGCGTCAAACGTGTTCCAGATTCGGGTGCGCGGGCCGAACGTGAAGCCGACCTCGGCGCCGCGCTCACGGATCATGGTCTGCCTAGCCGCCAGCTCTTCCGCCGACGAACCGTACTTGCGCGCGACATAGGCGAGTACGTCTTCTCCCTCGGGCGGCATGTCAGGGTTCAGCTCGAACGGCTCCAGCGTGAGTTCTGCCTGAACGTCGCCGCCGACGCGGGCGAGCGCCTGCTCGAGCGAATTGAGACCGATCGCACACCAGGGACAGGCGACGTCGGAAATGAACTGCAGCTTCATCGAATGACTCGCTCGGACTGTGAGGTGAATTGGCCAAGTAGCCGTGGGTCCACCCAACACTGTGCCACCTGAATTCCGCTGTGGCGCCGCTGGGGCTTGGCCCCCCTGGGCAGTCACGCCACTTGGAATCGTGACACAGCGATCGGGTGGGGCAGTGCCAAGGCTCAGCCGTTCGTGGGCGTTCCCGCTCCGAAGTATGTGTCGAGAAAGTTTACGTTTCCCAGGAGCTGCCGGGACTCCTCAGTCAGCGGGGCTCGGGAAAACACCATATAAACGGGGTCCCGCGTTGCCGGCCCAGAATTTGGCATGCCCTGTGCATGTGTCGGGCTCCTATAAACGGCAGGCCTGCTTGGCAACCTCCTTCAAAGGGTGACCGCTATGAACCCGAAGCAACTCACTGCAATTGCATTGCTCGTCGCCGGACTGCCCGTGCAGGCCGCCCTGGTCACCGACCCCGACGACATACGCGTCTGGCAAGGCGCCACGGTAGGCACCTTTGCCCAGCTCTTTTACGGGACCAACACGCTCGCGAATCGCCAGCAGGTGGTCGACAACAAGTTGCTTGATGACAGCTTCTTCAACGCGACCGGCTTCACAGCGGCATCGCTGATCAAATCTGTCGGTGTGAACAATGCCGGGTTCTCGTTCAGATCAACCCAATTCGAGTGACGGCAACGACAGCACTTACAACTATGGCCTGGGCGGCAGCATCAGCACCGCCGCGAACAGCATCGACAACCTCTGGGTTCAGACTCTCAGCACGACGGTTGGCGACGCCGTCTGGGATCTTGGGTTCCAGGCGACCAAGGCGGCGATCTTCAACACGATCGATCACGGCCCGCTGCCGCAGGAGGCGATCGAGTCCACCGTCTACCTGTCGAACGACCAGGTCACGTGGGTGCAGGCGGTGACCAAGCGCGTGTGGATGGAAGGCATTTACAGCGACACTTCGGTGCTCTGGGACGGTTTCGTCTATGCCGTCGGCACGCCGAATAATGAGACCTTCCGCTGCGCGTCGATCATCTGGGGCGGTGACGGCGCGTTCCAGAAAGATGGCGATAACAGATCAATGGCGTGATGGGGCTGCGCGAAGATTTCACGCCGCCGCCGCCCGGGAAGTCCCGAGCCAGCGACGCTGGCGCTGCTGGGCTTCGCGCTGTGGACTCGGTGCGATACGCCGCCGGCGCGCATCCTGACGCGCACAGCCTGACCGACATACGGAAACGGCGGCCTCTGGCCGCCGTTTTCTCGTGGCCGGCGCATTCGCCGCTCGCACGCGAGGACTCCGGCGCTCAGCGCGTGGCAACTTTCAATCGCGCAAGCCAGGCGCGCTGCGCAGCAAGTGCGGCCGCGATAGTCAGGCACATCGTCGCGAACGCCAGCCATGCGTAGGGTAAAGCAGCGGAATGCCGATCAGGATCAGCCCGTCGTTCGATCCCGGAATAAGCAGGCTGCCCCAACCCATCAGTGCACCACCCGCAAGACAACGAAAGAACTGCGCGGCCGAGACCGGGACGCTGCGCAGCGTCCTGCCGACCAGCCGCCGACCAACGCGCCAACGAACAAAGCCACGAGAAGCAGACTTCCAACGCCCAAACCTTTGGCCATGCCAAGGGCCAGGTCGGCGAGCACGTCGGTATAGGCCCAGCGGCCGGCGACCAGCAGCGTGATGACGAACGTCACGCCGATCACGATCGTCGCGGCGTGCGGCGCCCAGACCTTCGTCTGCAGCAGGCCGATGCGATCTGCCGTGCGCAGCTGTCGCAGGGTCGGGAAGATTCGCCACGACGCATACACGACAAACAACGGACCCAGCACCGCGGCTGCCATAAGCAGCGGCGAAGTTGCAGTCTGTGCGCCTCGCCGGGCCGCGCGAACAGCGGCATCACACTCGCGCAGCCGACGTAGAAGCCGAGCGGCGTCAGCAGGTACGCCCACTCGCCCGAGCCCAACCGTGCGATCGCACCGAAGACGCAGGCGCCGTTCACCCAGGCGCCAAGACCCAGCAGGACGCCGCCTAAGATGGTCCAGCGATCGATCGCGTAACCGGCCGGCATGCTGCCGGCGATGTGCAGCAGTTGCGCCAGGGCCAGGCCACCGCCGACCCACAGCGAAGCTTCGAGCATTGCCATCAGTCGTTGCGCGCGGCGGTGGCTCAGCAACTCATCGACGGCGGCAACGGTGCAAGTGCCCCCGCGCTGGATTGCGAAGCCCATTGCGCCGGTGGCGAGCGCCGCAATGAGCAGCGACAAGGTCACGCGGTTACCCCCACGGCGTGCTTGTCCAACGGCCTGAGCTGGCCGAGCAGCGTCGGAATCAGTTCGCTCACCGTCGGATGGATGTGCACGGCGCGCTGAATCACCTTGTACGACGCGCCCGCGGCCATCACGTCGAGCAGCGAATGGACGATCTCGTCGCCCTCGATGCACGAGCAGTGCGGCGCCGAGGATGCTTCTCGCTCTCGGCGTCGACCAGCACCTTCATGAAGCCCTGCGTCTCGCCGCGTTCCGGGCGCGACCGACGCGCGTCATCGGCATCACGCCGACCAGCGCGTCGCGCCCGCTGGCCCGCACCTCGGCCTCGGTCATGCCGACGCGGCCGAGCGGCGGGTCGGTGAACAGGGCGTACGCCGGGATGCGGTCGCTGACGCGGCGCTTCCCACCCTCGAGCAGGTTGGCGACGACGATCTCGTGGTCGTTCCAAGACGTGTGGGTGAATGCGCCGCGGCCGTTGACGTCACCGAGCGCCCACACGCCCGGCACGTTGGTGCGCAGCTGGTCGTCGACGGTGATGTAGCCGCGTGCATCGGTGGCGATGCCGGCCCGTCGAGTCCGAGGTCGTCGGTGTTCGGGCTGCGGCCGACGGCGGCCAAGCAGATGGCTGCCGTCGATCTCGTGCGTTATCTCCAGCCGAGTGAAGGCGATGCGATCGCGGCGCCCGCCGACGCCACCCGGCCATCGCGCACGCCGAGATGGAACTTCACGCCTTCGCGCTCGAGGATCGCCTGGACCTCGTGCGAGACATCCGGGTCTTCGCGAGCGATCAGGCGGTCGCCGTATTCGATCACCGTCACGCTGCGAGCCGAAGCGTCGGTACATTTGCGCGAACTCGAGCCCGATGTAGCTGCCGCCGACGACGATCAGGTGCTCGGGCAGGGTGTCGAGCGCCATCATCGACGCGTTGGTCAGCACCGTCACGTCGTCGATCCCCGGCCAGTCGGGCAGCATGGCGCGGCCGCCGACGTTGATGAAGATTCCTGGCGCCTCGAGCCGCGCGGCCGCCGACCTCGACCGCGTGCGGCCCGACGAAGCGGGCATGGCCCGAGCACGATCTCGAGGTTCTCCAGTCGCCTTGAGCCACTTGCGTCAGGCCGTCGATCGACTGCGCGACGACGCGGTCCTTGCGCGCCTTGACCGCTTTCATGTCGACGCTGACCGGGCCGCCGAGCGTGACGCCGTACTCGGCGGCGCGCCGTGCGATGTGCGCGGCGCGCGCGCTGGCGACCAGCGTCTTGGTCGGCATGCAGCCGTCGTTGACGCAGGTGCCGCCGAAGTGTTCGCGTTCGACCATGCGCAGCCTTCTGCCGGCATGTGCCAGCCGGACCGCCAGAGCAGGCCCGGCCTGGCCGGTGCCGATGACGATGGCGTCGTGCGTTTGTTTCATCAGAAGAGGCCTTTCAGACGTGCTCGATCACGCCCTCGATCGGATCGTGCGTAGCCGTCCACGGCGCGCGCTCGAGCATGCGCATCGTCGTCGGCGTAGCCGGCCTCGCAGCGCGTGCGCACGCCTGCGGATGTGAAGTCGATGTCCTTCGTGTGGTCCTCGCCTTCGAGGCGCGGCGCCAGCAGGTGTGCAACGTGCATCGTCGTGCCGCAGCCCCACGAGGCGAGCTCCTTGCACCTTGCCGGTCGGACTGCCGGGCCGCCGGAAGCTGCCGGGTCAGCTCGCGGATGACGTGGCGCAGCCGATGGATCTGTTTCTGGCGCGCGATGTGGCTGTCGGCGCGGCTGGCGTACTGGATGTCCTTCTGCCGTCCCATCACCTGCCAGATCGATTCGGGTTCGGGCGCGGTCTGGTGCCAGACGTTGACGGCGAAGATCAGCGAGTCGCGGCGCGGCTTGTCGTCGAGCACCGCCTCGATCGGCGTGTTGGAGTAGATGCCGCCGTCCCAGTAAGGCTCGCCGTCGATGCGCACCGCGCGGGAACGCGGGTGGCAGCGCGCCAGAAGCCATGATGTGCTCGACACACGGCGGTCCCGGTGGGTGTCGAAGTAGCGCATGGCGCCAGTGCAGGCGTTCACTGCGCCTACCGTCAGCCGTGTCGTGACTGTCGTACAGGACGTGAAGTCGACCAGCTCGCTCAGCGTGCGCGCAGCGGCGCGGTGCTGTAGTAAGCCGCGGCCTCGACGCCGACGGCGCATGCGTGCCGCGCAGCGCAGCCAGGTTCGGCTCGAAAAAAGCGGGGATGCCGCGCATGATGGTGGTCATGTTGGCCAGCAGGCTGCCGACGCCGAGCCAGTCCAGCAGGACCGGCCGGGAAGCTGGGCAGCTCCATCCGGCTCCAGAAGGCTTTCAGGCGGCTCGATCCGCTCGGCGGGCGGTTGCCTGCGATCACCGCCGCGTTGATCGCGCCGATCGACGTGCCGATCACCCAGTCGGGTTCGATGCCGGCTTCGTGCAGCGCCTCGTACACGCCGACCTGGTAGGCGCCGAGCGCGCCGCCGCCCTGCAACACCAGCACGACTTGTCCGGGCAGGCCGTTGCCGGCGGGCGCAGCGATGCGGGCGCCGCTGGCCGGTCTGCGACGTGGGTGTTTGGCGCGAGGCTTCGCCATGTCGGGGCCTTGGATCGGGGATGTCAGCGTCTGTCGATCGAAGCCCGGCTGCAATTACATATCTAATCGGCAATCGATCGCGAGGCGGGGGTTTCCTTTCCGCCCGTTCTGGGTGGACGTCCTAGCTCTAGAAGCCGGCGGCTCGCCAGCCTATGTAGCTGGCCGGCGGCTCGCCGCCAACGATGCGGCTTCCAGTCCCTTGTCGCGCAACCACGCCGGGTTGAACAGGCGCTGCGCGTAGAGCCCGCCCCGGTCGCACAGCACGGTGACGATCGTGTGACCCGGCCCCAGTTCGCGCGCAACCTTCACTGCGGCGGCGACGTTGATGCCGCTCGAGCCGCCGAGGAAAAGGCCTTCTTCCCGCAGCAGTCGATACACCATGGTGACGCAAGTGGGGTCGTCGATCGAGACCGCATCGTCGATCGGCGTGCCTTCGAGATTGGCGGTCACGCGCGTCGTGCCGATACCCTCGGTGATCGAGCTGCCCGTCGCCTTCAGCTCGCCTGTCTTCACCCAGCTGTAGAGCGCGCTGCCCTGCGGGTCGGCGAGAACGATGCGAACGCGGGAGTCGCGCTCCTTCAGAAAGCGTGCAGCGCCTGCCAGCGTACCGCCGGTGCCCGTCGCGCAAGTGAAAGCGTCGATCCGACCGCCGGTTTCCCGCCACAGTTCGGGGCCGGTCGTCTCGTAGTGCGCCTGCCGGTTGACGACGTTGTCGAACTGGTTGGCCCAGATCGCATTCGGCAGTTCAGCCGCCAGCCGCGAAGCGACCTTCTGATAGTTGTTGTCATCGACGTAGGGCTTTGGCGGCACCGGCCGCACTTCGGCGCCGAGCATGCGCAACAGCTCTATCTTTTCGGGCGACTGGTTGTCGGGAATGACGATCACGCAGCGGTAGCCTCGCTCGGCGCAGATGTGCGCGAGCCCGATGCCCGTGTTACCGGCCGTGCCCTCGACCACGGTCCCGTCGGGTCTCAGAGCGCCGCTGCGTTCGGCAGCGCGAATGATGTAAAGCGCCGCCCGATCTTTGACCGACCCGCCAGGATTGACGAACTCCGCCTTGGCAAGGATGCTGCAGCCGGTTTCGGCACTGAGACCGCTAAGTCGGATCAAAGGTGTATTGCCGACAGTCCCGCTGAAACCCTGGCGAATGTTCATGGGGCCACCCGGTGCCGAATGGAATTTGCACTCGCCATCAAAGGCGATACCCAGCGCATTCTAGTGGCCTGTAACAGTCGATTCGGGACTGAAGGGCGCGCCAGCGCGAGCCGAGTGCGCGAAGTGAGCCGCGTCGAATAGCAAGGCGAGCGACAAAGCAATCGGCCGCGCCGGCGTGCAAGGCAGTTCTGAATTGGCTGTTACAGGCCACTAAAGTCCAAGGCTGCTCGCCCTCAGGGCTTCGGGGGATAGCTGCCGGGAATAGACGAAGGCGTCACGGTGTTTGCAACCGTGGCGACATGACGTCCCCTCAACGCGAAGACCGACGAGAGTGCAGGGCAGGACCAAAAGAGGTAGCAAGTCTTGCGTCCGCGCGTCCCGGCTGCTGCTGCCAGCAGCGTTCGCGGGAATACTCGCGGTCGCAGTGGTGCTGCCCGCGCTCGCGGCGGCGGCTGCAACGATAGTTGTTGAATCCGAGCGGCAAGGAGACGCCGTGAATATCCACGCTGGTGTCGTGC
>CAVRVM010000024.1:0-13625 GCA_963724605.1 uncultured beta proteobacterium | reverse complement strand
AGGAGTTGTTCCGCCGCCTGGAAAGGATGGCGGGCGAGCAGATGCCCGAGGGCTATGAATTCAAGCCTCAGCCGAACGACGTCGCCGGGGCCGTGCTGAGCAAGTCCACCTGGGCGGTGATGGGACTCACGCTCGACATCGAGATCTTCTCGCAGGTGCACTACCGCTCGAGCATCGAGCCCGACACCGAACTCTCCGATCTGTGGAAGGACGTATTCCTGTTCCACTGGAAGGAGGAGTCACAGCACGCGATCCTCGACGAGCTGGAGTGGCGGCGCGAGCACGCGAAGCTGACTGAGGCCGGACGCGATCAGGGCGTCACCGATCTGATCGATCTCGTCGGTGCGGTCGACGGGATCGTGCAGATGCAGGCGAAGGCCGATGCCGGCTACTTCATCGCGTCGTGCCGGCCGCGGCTTCAGCAACGATGAGGAAGCCGCGATTCACGACCTGCTGCTGCGCGCCTACCGCTGGCAGTACATCGTCAGCGGGGCGCAGGAGCCGCGCTTCGGCGAAGTGCTGGCAGAGCTGGTGACGGCAGCCCAGATGGAGCGCATCGGCGCTGCGCTGGGGCCGATCGTCGAGCACGTCGCACAGACGAAACACTGAGCAAGACGAATGCAGGCGGGGTGAACATGAAGCCTTTCGACTTCAACGCAGGCGAGGCGGCAGAGCGCCAGACCGTGGTGCTGCTGCACTCGAGCGCCAGCTCGTCGCGCCAATGGAGCGCGCTGGTCGAACTGCTGGGTCCGCGCTTTGACGTGCGCGCCGTGGACCTGCATGGCCACGGCGCGCAACCGGAGTGGCATGGCGCGCAGTCGCTGTCGCTCGCCGACGAAGTGGCGCTCGTCGAGCCGATCCTGCGCGAGACGGGCAGTGTTCACCTCGTCGGCCACTCGTACGGAGGGGCCGTCGCACTGAAGATCGCGGAGATGCATCCGCAGTGGGTGCGCAGCCTCGTCGTCTACGAGCCTGTCCTGTTCCACTGGCTGTTCGCAGACGACCCCGCTTCCCACGCGGCGCGGGAAGTCGTCGAGATGTCGGACGCGATGGCGTGCTTCGTGGCGCAGGGTGATGACCACGCCGCGGCAGCGGTGTTCGTCAATTACTGGTCTGGCGCCGGAACGTGGGAGCAACTGCAACCGTCTCGGCAGAACGCGATCGCAGCACGCATGCGGTCGGTGCATCCGCACTTCGGAGCGCTGTATCGCGAGGAGTTTGCACGCGCGCGGTCCGCGCAGTCAGCGCATGCCGCTGCTCTACCTCACGGGCAGCGCGACCGCTGCATCCACGCGTCGCATCGGAGTCATTGCGCGCCACGCCCTGCCGCACGCGCGGCACGAACTGATCGCTGAGGCCGGTCACATGGGCCCGATCACGCACGCGGCGGACGTCAATCGGCGGATCGAGCGGTTTCTCGTCGCGCTCGCACCCTCGGATGCCTCGGTCGCAGCACTGCGCAAGGCGGCGTGGGAACGTTGGAGCCGGCAGCGTGCCGGGCGCGCCGCTCGCGCAGCGGATCAACGTGCCGCGGCACCTGCGGGGCTGGATGCGTGATTCTCCGCACTGCTCTCGGATGCGATCTGGCGCAGCGCGTGCTCAAACTCTTCGGGCGGCTGGCCGCCCTGGATGAGGTAGCGATCATCGACAATCAGTGAAGGGACGGAATGGATCCCGAGCTGCTGCCAGTGATCAACCCGCTCGCGCACCTCCCGGCTGAATTCATCGCCGGCGAGTATCTGCCGCGCCCGCTCGACATCGAGACCGACTTCGCCGGCCAGTCGCAACAGGACGTCGCGTGATCCCGGGTTTTCGCCGCGCGTGTGGTATGCGGCGAGCAATGCATGCTTGAGCTCACGCTGGCGTCCCTGCGTGCCCGCCCAGTACAGCAGCCGATGCGCGTCAAACGTGTTCCAGATTCGGGTGCGCGGGCCGAACGTGAAGCCGACCTCGGCGCCGCGCTCACGGATCATGGTCTGCCTAGCCGCCAGCTCTTCCGCCGACGAACCGTACTTGCGCGCGACATAGGCGAGTACGTCTTCTCCCTCGGGCGGCATGTCAGGGTTCAGCTCGAACGGCTCCAGCGTGAGTTCTGCCTGAACGTCGCCGCCGACGCAGGCGAGCGCCTGCTCGAGCGAATTGAGACCGATCGCACACCAGGGACAGGCGACGTCGGAAATGAACTGCAGCTTCATCGAATGACTCGCTCGGACTGTGAGGTGAATTGGCCAAGTAGCCGTGGGTCCACCCAACACTGTGCCACCTGAATTCCGCTGTGGCGCCGCTGGGGCTTGGCCCCCCTGGGCAGTCACGCCACTTGGAATCGTGACACAGCGATCGGGTGGGGCAGTGCCAAGGCTCAGCCGTTCGTGGGCGTTCCCGCTCCGAAGTATGTGTCGAGAAAGTTTACGTTTCCCAGGAGCTGCCGGGACTCCTCAGTCAGCGGGGCTCGGGAAAACACCATATAAACAGGGTGCTGCGTTGCCGGCCCAGAATTTGGCATGCCCTGTGCATGTGTCGGGCTCCTATAAACGGCAGGCCTGCTTGGCAACCTCCTTCAAAGGGTGACCGCTATGAACCCGAAGCAACTCACTGCAATTGCATTGCTCGTCGCCGGACTGCCCGTGCAGGCCGCCCTGGTCACCGACCCCGACGACATACGCGTCTGGCAAGGCGCCACGGTAGGCACCTTTGCCCAGCTCTTTTACGGGACCAACACGCTCGCGAATCGCCAGCAGGTGGTCGACAACAAGTTGCTTGATGACAGCTTCTTCAACGCGACCGGCTTCACAGCGGCATCGCTGATCAAATCTGTCGGTGTGAACAATGCCGGGTTCTCGCTCAGATCAACCCAATTCGAGTGACGGCAACGACAGCACTTACAACTATGGCCTGGGCGGCAGCATCAGCACCGCCGCGAACAGCATCGACAACCTCTGGGTTCAGACTCTCAGCACGACGGTTGGCGACGCCGTCTGGGATCTCGGGTTCCAGGCGACCAAGGCGGCGATCTTCAACACGATCGATCACGGCCCGCTGCCGCAGGAGGCGATCGAGTCCACCGTCTACCTGTCGAACGACCAGGTCACGTGGGTGCAGGCGGTGACCGAGCGCGTGTGGATGGAAGGCATTTACAGCGACACTTCGGTGCTCTGGGACGGTTTCGTCTATGCCGTAGGCACGCCGAATAATGAGACCTTCCGCTACGCGTCGATCATCTGGGGCGGTGACGGCGCCTTCCAGAAAGATGGCGATAACGAGATAAATGGCGTGATGGGGCTGCGCGAAGATTTCACGCCGCCGCCGCCGCGGGAAGTCCCCGAGCCAGCGACGCTGGCGCTGCTGGGCTTCGCGCTGGTTGGACTCGGTGCGATACGCCGCCGGCGCGCATCCTGACGCGCACAGCCTGACCGACATACGGAAACGGCGGCCTCTGGCCGCCGTTTTCTCGTGGCCGGCGCATTCGCCGCTCGCACGCGAGGACTCCGGCGCTCAGCGCGTGGCAACTTTCAATCGCGCAAGCCAGGCGCGCTGCGCCGCAAGTGCGGCCGCGATCGTCAGGCACATCGTCGCGAACGCCAGCCATGCGTAGGGATAAAGCAGCGGAATGCCGATCAGGATCAGCCCGTCGTTCGATCCCGGAATAAGCAGGCTGCCCCAACCCATCAGTGCACCACCCGCAAAACAACGAAAGAATTGCGCGGCCGAGACCGGGACGCTGCGCCAGCGTCCTGCCGACCAGCCGCCGACCAACGCGCCGACGAACAAAGCCACGAGAAGCAGACTTCCAACGCCCAAACCTTGGCCATGCCACGGGCCAGGTCGGCGAGCACGTCGGTATAGGCCCAGCGGCCGGCGACCAGCAGCGTGATGACGAACGTCACGCCGATCACGATCGTCGCGGCGTGCGGCGCCCAGACCTTCGTCCGCAGCAGGCCGATGCGATCTGCCGTGCGCAGCTGTCGCAGGGTCGGGAAGATTCGCCACGACGCATACACGACAAACAACGGACCCAGCACCGCGGCTGCCATAAGCAGCGGCGAAGTTGCAGTCTGTGCCGCCTCGCCGGGCCGCGCGAACAGCGGCATCACGCTCGCGCAGCCGACGTAGAAGCCGAGCGGCGTCAGCAGGTACGCCCACTCGCCCGAGCCCAACCGTGCGATCGCACCGAAGACGCAGGCGCCGTTCACCCAGGCGCCGAGACCCAGCAGGACGCCGCCTAAGATGGTCCAGCGATCGATCGCGTAACCGGCCGGCATGCTGCCGGCGATGTGCAGCAGTTGCGCCAGGGCCAGGCCACCGCCGACCCACAGCGAAGCTTCGAGCATTGCCATCAGTCGTTGCGTGCGGCGGCGGCTCAGCAACTCATCGACGGCGGCAACGGTGCAAGTGCCCCCGCGCTGGATTGCGAAGCCCATTGCGCCGGTGGCGAGCGCCGCAATGAGCAGCGACAAGGTCACGCGGGTGCCCCCACGGTGTGCTTGTCCAACGGCCTGAGCTGGCCGAGCAGCGTCGGAATCAGTTCGCTCACGGTCGGATGGATGTGCACCGCGCGTTGAATGACCTTGTACGACGCGCCCGCCGCCATCACGTCGAGCAGCGAATGGACGATCTCGTCGCCCTCGATGCACAGCAGTGCGGCACCGAGAATCTTCTCCGACTTGGCGTCGACCAGCACCTTCATGAAGCCCTGTGTCTCGCCGCGTTCGCGTGGCACGACCAACGCGCGTCATCGGCATCACTCCGACCAGCGCGTCGCGCCCGCTCGCCCGCACCTCGGCTTCGGTCATGCCGACGCGGCCGAGCGGTGGATCGGTGAAGAGTGCGTACGCCAAGATGCGATCGCTGACGCGGCGCTTCTCACCCTCGAGCAGGTTGGCGACGACGATCTCGTGGTCGTTCCAAGACGTGTGGGTGAACGCGCCGCGGCCGTTGACGTCACCGAGCGCCCACACGCCCGGCACGTTGGTGCGCAGCTCGTCATCGACGGTGATGTAGCCGCGTTTGTCGGTGGCGATGCCGGCCTCGTCGAGTCCGAGGTCGTCGGTGTTCGGGCGGCGGCCGACGGCGGCCAAGAGATGGCTACCGGTGATCTCGTGGTTATCTCCAGCCGAAGTGAAGGTTATGCTGATCGCGGCGCCCGCCGACGCCACCCGGCCATCGCGCACGCCGAGATGAAAATTCACGCCCTCGCGCTCGAGGATCGCCTGGACCTCTTTCGATACCTCGGGGTCTTCGCGAGCGATCAGGCGGTCGGCGTATTCAAGCACCGTCACCTGCGAGCCGAAGCGTCGGTACATCTGCGCGAACTCGAGCCCGATGTAGCTGCCGCCGACGACGACGAGGTGATCGGGCAGCACGTCGAGCGACATCATCGACGAGTTAGTCAGCACCTCGACGCGGTCGAGTCCCGGCCAGTCGGGCAGCGTGGCGCGGCCACCGACGTTGATGAAGATTCCTGGCGCCTCGAGCCGGCGGCCGTCGACCTCGACGGCGTGCGGCCCGACGAAGCGCGCATGGCCGAGCACGATCTCGAGGTCCTTAGTCGCCTTGAGCCACTTGGTCAGGCCTTCGATCGAATGCGCGACCACGCGATCCTTGCGCGCCTTGACCGCTTTCATGTCGACGCTGACCGGGCCGCCCAGCGTGACGCCGTAATCGGCAGCGCGCCGTGCGATGTGCGCTGCGCGCGCGCTGGCGACCAGCGTCTTGGTCGGGATGCAGCCGTTGTTGACGCAGGTGCCGCCGAAATGTTCGCGCTCGACGATGGCAACCTTCTGCCCGGCATGTGCCAGCCGTACCGCGAGTGCAGGGCCGGCCTGGCCGGTGCCGATGACGATGGCGTCGTGCGTTTGTTTCATCAGAAGAGGCCTTTCAGACGTGCTCGATCACGCCCTCGATCGGATCGTGCGTAGCCGTCCACGGCGCACGCTCGAGCATGCGCATCGTCGCGGCGTAGCCGGCCTCGCAGCGCGTGCGCACGCCTGCGGATGTGAAGTCGATGTCCTTCATATGGTCCTCGCCTTCGAGGCGCGGCGCCAGCAGGTGTGCAACGTGCATCGTCGTGTGGCATCCCCACGAGGCGAGCTCCCGCACGTGCGGGTCGGACTGCCGAGCCGCCGGAAGCTGCCGGGTCAGCTCACGGATCACGTGGCGCAGCCGATGGAGCTGTTTCTGCCGCGCAATGTGGCTGTCGGCGCGGCTCGCGTACTGAATGTCTTTCTGCCTTCCCATCACCTGCCAGATCGATTCGGGTTCGGGCGCGGTCTGGTGCCAGCACGTTGACGGCGAAGATCAGCGAGTCGCGGCGCGGCTTGTCGTCGAGCACCGCCTCGATCGGCGTGTTGGAGTAGATGCCGCCGTCCCAGTAAGGCTCGCCGTCGATGCGCACCGCCGGGAACGCGGGTGGCAACGCGCCAGAAGCCAGGATGTGCTCGACACACAGGTGGTCCCGGTGGGTGTCGAAGTAGCGCATGGCGCCGGTGCAGGCGTTCACTGCGCCTACCGTCAGCCGTGTCGGACTGTCGTTCAGCGACGGGAAGTCGACCAGCTCGCTCAGCGTGCGGCGCAGCGGCTCGGTGCTGTAGTAAGCCGCGGCCTCTGCGCCGACGGACGCATGCGTGCCGCGCAGCGCAGCCAGGTTCGGCTCGAAAAACGCGGGGATGCCGCGCATGATGGTGGTCATGTTGGCCATCAGGCTGCCGACGCCGAGCCAGTCCAGAGGACCGGCCGGGAAAGTGGGCAGCTCCATCCGGCTCCAGAAGGCGTTCAGGCGGTCGTCCGCTCGGCGGGCGGATTACCTGCGATCACCGCCGCGTTGATCGCGCCGATCGACGTGCCGATCACCCAATCGGGTTCGATGCCCGCGTCGTGCAGCGCCTCGTACACGCCCACCTGGTAGGCGCCGAGGGCGCCGCCGCCCTGCAACACCAGCACGACTTGTCCGGGCAGGCCGTTGCCGGCGGGCGCAGCGATGCGGGCGCCGCTGGCCGGTCTGCGACGTGGGTGTTTGGCGCGAGGCTTCGCCATGTCGGGGCCTTGGATCGGGGATGTCAGCGTCTGTCGATCGAAGCCCGGCTGCAATTACATATCTAATCGGCAATCGATCGCGAGGCGGGGGTTTCCTTTCCGCCCGTTCTGGGTGGACGTCCTAGCTCTAGAAGCCGGCGGCTCGCCAGCCTATGTAGCTGGCCGGCGGCTCGCCGCCAACGATGCGGCTTCCAGTCCCTTGTCGCGCAACCACGCCGGGTTGAACAGGCGCTGCGCGTAGAGCCCGCCCCGGTCGCACAGCACGGTGACGATCGTGTGACCCGGCCCTAGTTCGCGCGCAACCTCCACTGCGGCGGCGACGTTGATGCCGCTCGAGCCGCCGAGGAAAAGGCCTTCTTCCCGCAGCAGTCGATACACCATGGTGACGCAAGTGGGGTCGTCGATCGAGACCGCATCGTCGATCGGCGTGCCTTCGAGATTGGTGGTCACGCGCGTCGTGCCGATACCCTCGGTGATCGAGCTGCCCGTTGCCTTCAGCTCGCCCGTCTTTACCCAGCTGTAGAGCGCGCTGCCCTGCGGATCGGCGAGGACGATGCGAACGCGGGAGTCGCGCTCCTTCAGGAAGCGTGCAGCGCCTGCCAGCGTACCGCCGGTGCCCGTCGCGCAAGTGAAAGCGTCGATCCGACCGCCGGTTTCCCGCCACAGTTCGGGGCCGGTCGTCTCGTAGTGCGCCTGCCGGTCGACGACGTTGTCGAACTGGTTGGCCCAGATCGCATTCGGCAGTTCAGCCGCCAGCCGCGAAGCGACCTTCTGATAGTTGTTGTCATCGACGTAGGGCTTTGGCGGCACCGGCCGCACTTCGGCGCCGAGCATGCGCAACAGCTCCATCTTTTCGGGCGACTGGTTGTCGGGAATGACGATCACGCAGCGGTAGCCTCGCTCGGCGCAAATGTGCGCGAGCCCGATGCCCGTGTTACCGGCCGTGCCCTCCACAACGGTCCCGCCGGGTCTCAGAGCGCCGCTGCGTTCGGCAGCGCGAATGATGTAAAGCGCCGCCCGGTCCTTGACCGACCCGCCAGGATTGAGGAACTCCGCCTTGGCAAGGATGCTGCAGCCGGTTTCGGCACTCAGACTGCCAAGCCGGATCAGCGGCGTATTGCCGACGGTTCCGCTGAATCCGGAGCGAATGGTCATCGTGCTCCTCGTTTCCTAGTGATCGGACGGAGAGGCCGAAGACGCGCCTTCGGCGGCGGGAGCGAGGAACAGTCCGCTCTCCGCTTCGACGCTACTGCGGATAAATTCCCAAACCGCCCTGACGCGACGCAGCCGGTACCAGTCTGCGTGGGTGGCAAGCCAAAACGTTCTTTTCCATACTGCCTCGCCGGCAGCACGACCACCAGCCCATGCCCTCGATGAGAAAGTGCGCGAGCACGCCGAATCCGAGCCCGGCCCGCACCGCGGCGAGCTGGGCGAGCATGCCCGATGACGAGACGCGCAACCGGTGCTGCGGCGCCAGATCGTCCAGGTAGTGCAGTTGTGGACTTGGGAGCAGTTCATCCATGTAGCCGACGAACTCGTGCTCGAGCAGCTCCGATCGGACAGGATGAGCCCGTGCTTTCAGGTAAGCGTTCGATGCGAACAGTCCATAGGTGAAGTCCGTCAGGCGTGACACCATATAACGCCCGTGTTGTGGTGGGTCGAGGGTGACGATGATGTCGGCCTCGCGTGCGGCCAGGCTGGGAAAACGAGGCAAGGTCAGCAATTCGATGTCGAGGTCGGGATGCTGCTCGAGCAGGCGCTGCAGGCGCGGCGTCGAGAAACACCGTCCCGAACCCTTCAGGTGTGCCGATACGAACCGCCCCGCTGACGCGCGTTCCCTCGCCGACCGCCTCTTCCTGCAGCAGACCGACGTGTTTTCGATGACCTCGGCATGTGCCAGCAGGCGCTGGCCGGCTTCCGTGAACTCGTAGCCGCTCGGCCGTCGACTCGAACAGGCGGCAGCGCAAATCGATCTCGAGTTGCTCGATGCGTCGCGCTACCGTTGTATGGTCGACGCCGAGTTTTCGGCCCGGCCTGGTTCAGGCGCCGCAAGCCGGGCCAGTTCGAGGAAGTATCTGAGGTCGTCCCAGTTCATCTTTCGTGGATATCCGCACAAGGAGGACGGTGCCGTAGCGGGCCGTCCAGGTGGATCCGATCATCCTTGGGGCGGGGCACGCCGCTGAGGCAGAACGATCCCGGTGGCCGCCTCATGGCAGTGCTGTGATTTGCACAGCAGCTGCGCCGCAACACACCGTCTGACGGGCTCGGAGGCGACCATGATCGCGCCGGATTCCACCGGGGGTCGCCACTGCTTGCGCTTTCGGCTGCGCGGTTGCCACCCGCTCGGAACGCAGACCAAGGCGTCGACCGAAGCAGGCGTCGTCCTTTCGATCAGGAGACATGCAGATGAAGTCAACACTTGGCCGAGTCACGCTCGTCGGCGTGGCAACCGCCGCCGCTTTGGGTTTGGTCGGCTGTGGGGACGACGACATTCCCGTTCACGCCGCCTCAATGTGCTGCCCGCGCGCATCACCAACATCGTCGGGCCGACCACCTACGACGGCACAACGGATGACCTGCTCACCGCCGGCCTTGGCAAGACCGGAATCGGCGGTGCCGCCCCCGGCTTCGCCGACGCAGCCAATCCGACCGCCGCCGAGCTCCGCAGGCGCGCGATCTATGTCAACTACCGTGGCGTGATCGATCCGAGCGTCGCCGGTGGCTACGGGACGCTTTACGGACCGAACATCGATATCAACGGCGCCGACACGCTTGGCGAGGGCAAGATCGCGGGCAAGGAATGGCTGGCGTACGCCGACGACGGCACCGGCAGGAAGAACGTCACGATCATGGTGCAGGTCCCCGCCAGCTTCGACAAGAACAACCCGTGCATCGTCACCGGACCTTCGTCTGGGTCGCGCGGTGTGTACGGTGCGATCGGGACTGCGGGCGACTGGGGCCTGAAGCACAAGTGCGCCGTCGCATATACCGATGCCGGCAAAGGCACCGGCTACCAGGACCTGACGGCAGACAAGGTCAACCTGATCGACGGCCGGTTGGTGAGCCGCGGGAGTGTCGCGCCCAACCTTGTGCATTTCGCGACCGACCTGACGGGCACGGCGCTGGCGACGTTCAACCGCGCCTTTCCGAACCGCATCGCCTACAAGCACATCTACTCGCAGCAGAATCCGGAAAAGGACTGGGGCCAGAACGTTCTCGACAGCATCCGTTTCGCCTTCTGGGTGCTGAACGAGGAGTACTCGCCGATCGATCCCATTAGCGGCAAACAGACTCTCACCATCACGCCCGGCAACACGATCGTCATCGCGTCGTCGGTTTCCAACGGCGGTGCGGAATCGCTGCAGGCGCTCGAGCAGGATGCCGAGGGGCTGATCGACGGGCTGGCGGTCACCGAGCCGAACGCTCAGCCGAACAGCATGAGCGGCGTCACGGTCAACTTCAACGGCGCCGCAGTACCCAACGCCGGCAAAGCCGCTGATTGACTACTTCACGTATCGCATGCTGTACGAGCCGTGCGCAGCGATTTCCGCGAATGCGCAGGCGCCCAACGGCATCCGTCCGGGCTGGTTCGGGTTCGGTACCGCGCCGCTGGGCAATGCATTTACGCAAGTGGCCGGCACGGAACTGCAGACGATCGCCACCAACCGCTGCCAGAGCCTCGCGACAAGGGCCTGATCACCGGCGCCACGACGGCCGCCCAGGCCGATGCTGCGCTGGCGAAGATGCAGGAATACGGCTGGAACGACCCGCTGAGCAACGCGCTGCACGCGAGCCACTACCGGCTTGCGGACATGTATGTCGCGTTCGGCTATGTCGCGGCCTACGGCAAGTTCTCGGTGGCCGACAATATCTGCGGCTTCAGCCTGGCCAACGTCAACGCCACCGGCGACGTGGCGGCGCAGGCGGCCTCGCAGAGCGGTGCTATTCGCGACGAGCAATGGCCTGAACACCGGCGGGACGTCATCTATAACGACTCCGTCGGCGGCCCGAAGCTCTATCACGTCGGCGTTTCACCCTCGACCCGCGTGGATGGCAGCGCTCGACGGCATGCTGTGCCTGCGCAACATGGTTACCGGCGCCGATGCCGTCACCGGTGCGGCATTGACCGGGACCGCATTGGCCAACAGTCAGCGCGTGCGCGCCGGGATTGCCGAAGTGCCGCTCACCGGCAACCTGCGCGGCAAGCCGGCCGTCATCATTCAGGGACGCAGCGACACTCTCGTACCGGTCAATCACGCCTCGCGCGCCTATGCCGCGTTCAACTCGAAGGTCGAGGGCACCGCGAGCAATGTCCGCTACTACGAGATCCAGTACGGCAATCACTTCGATGCCTTCCTGCCGGACGCGGCCGGGGTCGGCGTCAATGGCTACGACGCGCTGTTCGTGCCGGTGCACTACTACTTCATCAACGGCATGGACCTGATGTGGGCCAGACTAAAGAACGGCGCGGCGCTGCCAGCCAGCCAGGTCGTGCGCACGACGCAGCGCGGAGGAACAGCCGGCTCCGCGCCGCCGATCACCACCGCGAACGTGCCGAAGATCGCCCCGACGCCCGCGGCGGCCGATCATGATCACGACGGCAAACGGCACGATCAACGTGCCTAACTGATCCCACAGCGCCAGGCGCGTAGCCGCCGTCGGAAAGCGGCGGCTGCGCGACGAGCGCCGGCAGGGTTGTGGAAATGTTCGAGCTCGCGACTCTGATTTCACGCCAGGCCCGCTATCGGCCCGACGCCACCGCTGTCGTCGTCGAAGATCAGCGGTTCACCTACCGCCAGTTCTGGGCGCGCGTCGCCCGCGTCGGCAACATGCTGCGCGCGCTCGGTCTCGGCCCCGGCGACAAGGTCGCGACCGTCGTGGCGAATTCGCTCGAACTCCTCGAGATGTACTGGGCGGTGCCGTCGATCGGTGCGACGCTGGTGCCGCTGTCGCCACTGCTGCTGCCCGCCGGGCTGGCCAGCCTGCTGGACGGGTCGGACGCGCGCTGCCTGATCACGCAGTCTTCGATGCTGCCGGTGCTGCGAGCGAGATCCGCGACCGAGCTGCCGCCGCACGTGCTGCTGATCGACGGCGCGCGCCGCGGCTTCGCCGACTACCGGGCGCTTGCCGCGGCGCAGCCCGAACGCTCGTGCCAGCCGAGGTCGACCGCAGACGACCTGTTCAACATCATGTTCACCAGCGGCACGACCGGGCTGCCGAAGGGCATCATGCACACGCACTTCGTGCGCTCGATGTACTGCACGCTGATGGCCTACGGCGTTCCGCATGACGCCCGGAATCGCGCACTCTGCATGTCGGCGCCATCGTCTTCAACGGCGCATTTGTCACGCTGATGCCGACGTTCTATCTCGGCGCGACCTATATCCTGCATCGCCAGTTCGATCCGGAGGAGACGATCGCCGCGATCGAGCGCGAACGCGTCACCCACATCATGCTGGTGCCGTCGCAGATCGTCGCGCTGCTCGGCTCGCCGCGGTTTCGATCCGAAGCGACTGGCATCGCTCGAGTGCATGCTGTCGCTGGGCGCGCCGCTGCTGCAGCATGACAAGGACGGCTGAACGCAGTGCTGCCCGGGCGCCTGTACGAACTCTATGGGCTTACCGAAGGCTTCGTCACGATCCTCGATCGCGACGATGCGGTGCGCAAGAGCGGCTCGGTCGGGCATGCCGCCGCCGTTCTATCGCGTGCGCATCGTGCGCGACGACGGCAGCGATGCCGCGCCGGGCGAGATCGGCGAAATCGTCGGTTGCGGGCCGATCACGATGACCGGCTACTACAAGCGGCCCGATCTCACAGCGCAGGCGATCCGCGACGGATGGGTCTATTCCGGCGACCTGGGCTATATGGACGACGAAGGCTATCTCCACCTCGTCGACCGCAAGAAAGACATGATCGACTCCGGCGGCGTGAAGGTGTATCCGCGCGACATCGAGGAGGTTGCCGCGCGGCATCCGGAGGTGCGCGAAGTCGTGGTGTTCGGCATTCCCGACGAGAAATGGGGCGAGACGCCGATCGCCGCGGTCATCCTGCACCCGGGCGCGACTATCAGCGGCCGCAGGACCTGCGCGACTGGATCAACGCGCGCGTTGGCGCGCGCTACCAGCGCGTGGCGGACGTCTGATCATGACGGACTTTCCTCGCAGCGCCGCCGGGAAGACCTTGAAGCGCGAACTGCGCGAGCCCTATTGGGCGGGGCGCGAACGCAAGATCTGATGACAGACGGGCCTCGGCTGCCATCGCAGGCCCGAAGGAAGACACTCATGCTTTCTCGACCACTTGGGTCTACCGCCGGTTGACCCGTGGCGGACTGGCTCGGCGACGCGTCGGGCTTGGTGGAATAAGGGAGGACGTGCCCGTGTTTGCAACGATCGCATGTTGCGCCCCGTTGCGGTGGATCGAGTGCAGGGCAGAACCGAGCAGGACTTAGGACCGCGGCTACGCGTCCGAGGCGCTGCGAGCAGTGATTGCGGGACTTTTCGCGATCGCGGTGGCGCTACCAGCCGCTGCAGCCGCAACGATTGCCGTTGAGTCCGAACGCGACGGCGATGTCGTCGACATTCACGCGCGAGCGGTGC
>CAVRVM010000023.1:0-91619 GCA_963724605.1 uncultured beta proteobacterium | reverse complement strand
CTCCTGGAGCGCCTCCCGGTCACCGGGAGAAGGAGCATACGTCCTGATTCGGATGTTGTCCGGTTCTACGTTCGAACCGAGGATCACGGCGAGAGGCGATGCCCGACACCCAGCTCGGTCTCGGCGAACAGCACGGCCAGGGGGCGAGTTTGCTTGTGGGCGCTCCGAGTATTGCTAGCTGACGGCGTGCCGGCTGAACTGGAACCGACACGCGTCATCGCCCTGGGCCAAGGTGGTCGGGCGCTCGAAGCGGACACCGTATGGACGGCTTTCCAAAGCGTCGGCCCACACCTTGTCGAGCGCGCAGAAGACCGAGGTCACCTCGGGCGCGCCGTTGGCTCGGAAGAAGTCGTTGAAAAAGCACCTTGTGATATTCGTGAAACTGCGCGTTCCATCCTGAACGTCCTGCACGTAGGCGAACGCCTTTCCGAAGCGTTGCTCACCCCGCGTCTTGAAGTTGGCCGAGATGCGGACGAAAGCCTCGGCTGGCGCCGCTTCGGAAATGCCAAATCGCCCGTCAAGGTACTGCGCCACCTGGTCAGCAAAGGGACCCGTCAGGGCGCCTCGAATGATTGCCAGCACTTGGTCGGACTTCGCCAGCATGCGAAGTTCCTGATAGACCGCCAGCACGATGGCCGATCGCTGTAGCCATAGCTCGGTCGGCGCGTCGACGGCGCGGCTCGCGTTGCGCTCGACGATCTCACACGCACGAGACTCTGCGCTCCGCTCGATGTCGTGCCAGGCATGCGTTCCGGCACCGATGCTGTGACGCGCTGCGGCCAACAGTGCGTCGATCGAAGTCTCGCCGAAAGACAGCCTCGGGACAGGTTGATCTGTCATTTGGTTTCCGTCCGAAAAGCTAGCGCGCCAAGGGATGCCTTTGGCCGTATCGAGCCTCGTTGTCCAGGTGTCGCGCGACCCCTATCGGAGGCGTTTCAGTCCGCCGTGATCTTCGCCTCGCGGACTACTTTGCCCCACTTGATCGTCTCGCTCGCGAGGAACAGCTCGAACTCCGCTGGTGTGCCACCGACCGGAATCGTTCCCATCGAATCGAGGCGTTCCCTGACGTCGTCGAGCCTGACGATCGCCGCAACCTCGTCGGCGACGCGCTTGATGATCTCCGGAGGTGTGCCAGCCGGCGCAAGAATTCCGGCCCATGTGCTGCCGGTAAAGCCACGGATTCCCTGCTCGATAAAGGTGGGCACCTCTGGCAGCACCGACAAGCGCTTTTCGCTCGCCACGCCGATCAATCGGACTTTGCCCGCTTTGCCCGGGCCAATCAGTCCGACCGCGGCATCCATGAACAACTGGATATGACCTCCCATCAGATCGTTCAGCGCAGGTGCCGAGCCTTTGTATGGAACATGCACCATATAGGTCTGTGTCACTGACTTGAGCAGCTCGGTAGTCAAATTGACGGCCGAGCCGTTGCCGCTCGAGCCGTAGCTGATCTTCCCGGGATTCTTGCGCGCATAGTCGATCAGCTCACTGGCGTTCTTGAACGGTGCATCGTTGTTGACGGCCGCCACCAGAGGAGATATGCCGATCAGCGATACCGCGGCCAGATCCTTCTTGGGGTCGTATGGCAGCTTGGGGTAGAGCGTGGTGTTGGCGGAATACGCGGCGATGACGACCGCGAACGTATAGCCATCGGGGGGCGACTTGGCGAGCGCATCGACCCCAATGATGCTGTTGGCGCCCGGCTTGTTTTCGATCACCACCGCCTGGCCGAGCCGCTCCTGCAGTTTCTGGCTCACCAATCGCGCGGTGATGTCGGTGAATCCACCCGGCGTGTAGGGGACGATGACCTTGATCGGTTTGGATGGCCATGCCTGGGCGTGAACCCCCGCCGCGATAAAGAGCGTCGCCCCGGCCGCAAGCGCGGCGGAAAGGCAGCGCCGCGTAACTTCTATGGTGTTCAATTGGCCTCCCCTCCGAGCGGTGACATGCCACCCGCGAAGTTCACGCGACTGTGGGTCCGCTCTGAGGGCAATCTAGCGAACACCCGAGACGTCCGCAATTGGCCCGGGTCCGGTCAGCAAACGCCCTTAGCACCGCACGCGTCACCCCGGCGATGAACGGAACGCTAGCTGCGGCCACTCACGGTCACGGGGCTGACCGCGATCCGGGTGGGTCAGCGCCGACGCTTCGAGCCGCCCAGCAGCCCGCCCAGCATGCCGCGCGTGATCTCGCGCGCGAGCGAAGAGCCCACCGAACGCGCCGCGCTCTTCGCCGCAACCTCAACCATCCCTTCATGCCGCCCGCCGCGTGGACCGGTTGAACCGAACAGGATGTCGCCGAGGCCGTCCATGAATCCGCCGCCGCCGGCCGGAGCTGCGCCGGGAGTCTTGACGCCCGCGCCTTGGTCGGCCGGAACTGTCGCGCCGCCGCCTGCGCGTGCCTTCAGCTTTTCGTAAGCCGACTCGCGATCGACCGCCTTCTCGTAGACATTCCCCACCGCGAGCCCGCGATCAGCTTCTTGCGGTCCTCGGGCGCGATCGGCCCGATCTGCGAGCCCGGCGGGAGCACCCAGGCGCGCTCCGTGATGCCCGGCGTGCCCTTCGCATCGAGGAAGGACACCAGCGCCTCGCCGACCCCCAGTTCGGTGATCGCCTTCGTCGCATCGAGCTTCGGGTTCGCGCGCATCGTCTCGGCCACCGACTTCACCGCCTTCTGGTCGCGCGGTGTGAACGCACGCAACGCATGCTGCACGCGGTTGCCGAGCTGTCCCAGCACCTTCTCCGGAATGTCGAGCGGGTTCTGCGTCACGAAGTAGACGCCGACTCCCTTGGAGCGGATCAGCCGCACCACCTGCTCGACCTTCTCGAGCAGCGCCGGCGGCGCTTCCGAAAACAGCAGGTGCGCCTCGTCGAAGAAGAACACCAGCTTCGGCTTGTCGCGGTCGCCGACCTCGGGCAGGTTCTCGAAGAGTTCGGACAGCAACCACAGCAGGAACGTCGCATACAGGCGCGGTGAGTTCATCAGCCGGTCAGCGGCGAGGATGTTCACCGCCCCCTTGCCGTCGACCGTCTGCATCAGATCGTCGATGTCGAGCATCGGCTCGCCGAAGAACCGGTCGCCGCCCTGCTCCTCGATCTGCAGCAGGCCGCGCTGGATCGCGCCGATCGATGCCGACGACACGTTTCCGTACTCGGTCTTGAACTTCGCTGCGTTGTCGCCAATGAACTGCACCATCGCGCGCAGGTCCTTGAGGTCGAGCAGCAGCAGGCCGTTGTCGTCGGCAACCTTGAAGACGATGGACAGCACGCCTTCCTGCGTCTCGTTGAGGCCGAGCAGGCGCGACAGCAGCAGTGGCCCCATGTCTGAAACCGTCGCGCGCACCGGGTGGCCCTGTTCGCCCCAGACGTCCCACAGCGTCACCGGGCACGCGCCCCATTGCGGCTCGGGCAGGCCATGCTCCTGCAGCCGCGCCTCCATCTTGTCGCTGAGCGCGCCCGCCTTCGCAATGCCGGTGAGGTCGCCCTTGACGTCGGCCATGAAGACCGGTACGCCGATGCGCGAAAGGCTCTCGGCCAGCTTCTGCAGCGTGACCGTCTTGCCGGTACCGGTAGCGCCGGTGATGCAGCCGTGCCGGTTCGCCAGTGCCGGCAGCAATCCCAGTTCGGTCTTGCCCGTCATCGCGATGATCAGTGGATCACTCATGCTCTTCCCTTCGATGTCGGCCGCAGTCTAGCCAATGCGGTGTCAGGCGGCCGGAGTCGCGGGCGTCCGGTCCGCTAGACTGCCTGCCTTTCCGCATCAACCCACGCAACGTCGAGAGCAGCATCATGGCCGGCCATTCCAAATGGGCCAACATCCAGCACCGCAAGAACCGCCAGGACGCCAAGCGCGGCTCACTCTGGACCAAGATCATCCGCGAGGTCACCGTCGCTGCGCGCGACGGCGGCCCCGACCCCGGCGATGAACCCGCGCCTGCGCCTCGCGCTCGACAAGGCGCGGCTTGGCAATGTGCCGAAGGACAAGCTCACCAACGCGATCCAGCGTGGCGCCGGCAAGCTCGAAGGCGCCAGCTACGAAGAGATCCGCTACGAGGGCTACGGCATCGGCGGCGCCGCGATGATGATCGACTGCATGACCGACAACCGGACGCGCACGGTCGCCGAAGTCCGGCATGCGCTTGCAAGAACGGCGGCAACCTCGGCACCGAAGGCTCGGTGGCCTTCAACTTCAAGCACTGCGGCCAGTTCGTATTCGCGCCTGGAACGTCCGAGGAAAAGGTGATGGAAGCCGCGCTCGACGCCGGCGCCGAAGACGTGGTGAGCAACGAGGACGGCACGATCGAGGTGATCTCCGCGCCAGCCGATTTCGAGGCGGTGCGCGAGTCGCTCGACAAAGCCCGGCTCAAGCCGGAACTCGCCGAGGTGACGATGAAGCCGCTCGCCGAGACCGTCCTGATCGGCGATGACGCCCAGAAGATGCAGCGCTGATCGACGCACTCGAGGACCTTGACGACGTGCAGCAGGTCTACACGACTGCCGCACTCGAGGAATGAGCGTGGCCGGGGAGACCGTTCGATGAAGGTGCTCGTCATCGGCGGCGGAGGGCGCGAGCATGCGCTGGCATGGAAGCTCGCACAGTCGCAGCGCGTACAGCGGGTCTTTGTCGCGCCCGGCAACGGGGGCACGGCACGCGACCCGCACCTGCGCAATGTCCAGCATGACCGTCATGAGGCGCTGGCCGATTTCGCGTATCGGAGAAGATCGCGCTCACCGTCGTCGGCCCGGAAGCGCCGCTCGCGGCCGGCATCGTCGACGTCTTCCGCGCGCGCGGCCTGCGCATCTTCGGCCCGACGCGGGCGGCCGCGCAGCTCGAGAGCTCGAAGGATTTCGCCAAGGCCTTCATGCAGCGCCACGGCATTCCGACCGCGGAACACCGCACGTTCGTCGATGCGGCCGCGGCGCGCGCCTATGTCCGGAGCCGCGGGCACCGATCGTCGTCAAGGCCGACGGCCTGGCTGCCGGCAAGGGCGTCGTCGTCGCCGGCACGCATCGACGAAGCCGAGGCCGCGGTCGAATCGATGCTCGTCGGCAACGCGCTTGGCGCCAGTGGCGCGCGCGTCGTCATCGAGGACTTCCTGCCTGGCGAGGAAGCGAGCTTCATCGTCATGAGCGACGGTCGCCACGCGCTGGCGCTCGCGACGAGCCAGGACCACAAGCGCCTGCTCGACGGCGATCGCGGCCCGAACACCGGCGGCATGGGCGCCTATTCGCCCGCGCCGGTCGTCACGCCGACGATCCATGCCCGTGTGATGCGCGAGATCATCCTGCCGACGCTCCATGGCATGGCCGCCGAGGGCATTCCGTACACGGGCTTCCTGTATGCCGGCCTGATGATCGACAGCGCTGGTCACGCCCGCACGCTGGAGTTCAACTGCCGCATCGGCGACCCGGAGACGCAGCCGATCATGATGCGCCTGAAGACCGATCTGTTCGAGCTGCTCGACGCGGCCGTCGACGGCCGGCTCGACCAGGTCGAGGCCGAGTGGGATCGACGCACCGCGCTCGGCGTGGTCGTCGCCGCGGCAGGCTACCCGGACGCTCCGCGCAAGGGCGACACCATCATGCGCCTGCCGGAAGACCGCGAGGACTGCATCACATTCCATGCCGGCACGACGCTCGCCGGCGACCGACTCGTCACCAGCGGTGGCCGCGTGCTCTGCGTCACGGCCCTGGGCGACACGGTCCGCGCGGCGCAGAAAAGCGCCTATGACGCGGTCGAGCAGGTGGAATTCGATGGGATGCAGTTTCGACGCGACATCGGCCATCGAGCGCTGAAACCGCGAACGCTGTAGCCGCTCCGCTATCTCCTGACCTGTCCGATCGGTCGACAGACGAAGATGTCATGCGGCACGCTTTCGGCCACAATGCTCGACCTTTTCTCCGGCCGGCCGGCAGCTCGGCCGTGATCCACAGAACAACACGGACCATGACGAACGTTCCCTATACCGTTGAACAGCACATCGCGCTGAGGCGCGTCACTTCGATCGCGCCAGCCCCGGACGGAACCTGGCTGGCGGTGGCGGTTCAGCGGCTCGACCGCGAAGGCGTGAAGTACGTATCGGACCTGTGGAAGGTGCCGACGGATGGCACCGCACCCACGCAGCTCACGCGCGGTGACAGCAAGGACACCGCGCCCTGCTTCCGCCACGACGGGGCGCTCGGTTTCCTTTCCAACCGCCAGCCGACCGAAGTCAAGCCGGACGACGATGCCGACAAGCGCATGCAGGTCTGGATCCTGCCGGCCGAAGGCGGCGAGCCGCAACAGCTGACCGACGAGCCGCTTGGAGTCGAGTCCTACCGTTTCGCGAAGCAGGCGTCCGTGCTGGCCCTGTTTGCGCCGGTATTGCCGGGAGTCGAGCTCGACAAGCAACGCGAGACCGCAAGTGACAGGCGCAAGAAGGGCACGAGCGCCCGCCACTTTCGGACCCAACCGGTGCGCCACTGGGACCATTGGCTGCACCAGAACGACGACATGGCCGACACGCATCTCATCGTCTACGCCGCCGATGGCAAGAACCGCGTCGACCTGACGCCGCGAGGCGAAGCGCGAATTGGCGATCGAGCCGGCAGCTGGACATCTCTGCCGATGGCAAGCACATTGCCGTCGACCTGGCAGACGCCCGGGCAGGATCGTGAAACCGACACGGCGATCCGGCTGATCGAAGTCGCGACGAGAGCCGCACGCATGCTGGCTGCGGCGACAACACGAATCACGAGTCGCCGCTGTTCTCGCCTGACGGCCGACGCTCGCCACGTGCGCAGTCGACGCGGTCGCCGACACGCGCAGTGCGGCCGACGCTGACACTGTTCGATGTTGCCAGCGGCGCGATGCGCGAGGTCGGCAAGTCATTCGACGCGTGGCCGCATCCCGGCTGACTGGACCGCAGACGGCAAGCAGATCGTCTTCACCGCCGACCTGAGTGGCCACCTGCCGGTCTTCACCATCGACGTCGCCAGCGAAAAGGTCGATCGGATCACGGCAGCCCGCAGCAGCCGGCGCGCACAGCGAGGTACGCGTACTGAACGACGGACGCATCGCCGGCATCCGCTCGACGCTTGCGTCGAACCGCCGGAAGCCTTCGCAGTCGACGCACCAACCCGATTCGCCGCCGCAGGCGCTGGCGCGCCTGTCTGGCTTCGACGGCCCCCGATTGGGTCGAGGTCGAGAATTGCACGGCGCCGTCGACCGACGGCACGCCGATCCAGTATTTCGTCGACCAGACCTGCGAAGGCGAAAGGCAAACTGCCGACACTGCTGTGGATCCACGGCGGCCCGATCGGCATGTCGACCGACGGCTGGCACTGGCGCTGGAATCCGCTGCTTGCCGTGGCCGCCGGCTACGCCGTCGTGCAACCCAATCCGCGCGGCTCGACAGGCTTTGGCCAGGACTTCGTCCAGGGCATCTGGGGCAATGTCTGGGGCAAGCAGTGTTATGAAGACATCATGGCGGTCACCGACGCGCGTCGAACGACGACCCGACGTCGACGCGCACGCGCGTGATGGCGATGGGCGGCAGCTTCGGCGGCTACATGACCAACTGGATCGGCACGCAGACCCAGGCGCTTCAAGTGCCTGATCACGCATGCCTGCGTGACGACGATGGCGCAGTTCACCGGCACCACCGATCACCCGCCGTGGTGGTACCTCGAGATGGGTGGCGAAGATCCATACGCCGACCAGGAGACGCTTCGACCGCTATGCGCCGATCCGCCATGTCAAGCAGTGGAAGTCGCCGGCGCTGATCATCCATGGCGAGCTCGACTACCGCTGCCCGATCAGCGAAGGCCTCAATCTGTTCGAGGCCCTGCAATATCACGGCGTGGCGAGCGAGCTGCTGGTCTTTCCGGACGAGAACCACTGGATACTCAAGCCGCGCAATATCGTCGCGTGGTACGAAACCGTGCTCGACTTCATCGGCCGGCACATGAAGGCGGCATGAGACGCGCACGACCGCTCCGAAGCGCTCATCCCGCAGCGCGTAGTGCGGAGGGTAGTCCAGTGAGCGCTGCACGGCCGCTCCGAAAGCGCTCGCGTCCCCCGCGGGAGGCCCGCCCGCCCGACGAGGGGGCGACATGAGCGCGACGCAAGCGGACACCGCACCTGAGTTCGTCGACTCGCAGTCGGTCGCGCGAGTACCTGCTGGGGCTGCAGCAGCGCATTGTCGGCACCTTCGAGCAACTCGACGGCAAGCCGTTCCTTGCCGACACTATGGGAGAAGCCGGCAGGCGCAGCGCTCGGCGGCGGCGGACTGACGCGCATCATCGAGGACGGCAACCTGCTCGAGCGCGGCGGCGTCGGCTTCTCGCATGTGATCGGCTCGCGGCTGCCACCCTCGGCGACTGCGCAGCGCCCCGAACTTGCCGGCCGCGGCTTCGAGGCGATAGGCGTGTCGCTGGTGTTTCACCCGCGCAACCCCTATGTGCCGACGGTTCACATGAACGTGCGCTTTTTCATCGCCAAGAAGGACAGGCGAGCCCGACGTCTATTGGTTTGGCGGCGGCATGGACCTGACGCCCTATTACGCGACCGAAGAGGACGCGCGCCACTTCCACGCGACCTGCAAGCACGCCCTGGCACCGTTCGGCGCGGACAAGCATCCGCGCTTCAAGAAGCTGGTGCGACGAATACTTCTTCCTCAAGCACCGCAACGAGCCGCGCGGCATCGGCGGCGTGTTCTTCGACGATTTCCACGAGCTCGGCTTCGATCAGAGTTTTGCCATGATGCGGGCGATCGGCGATGCTTTCCTCGACGCCTACGTGCCGATTGTCGAGACGCGCCGGCATCGCGACTACGGCCCGCGCGAGCGCGAATTCCAGGCCTACCGTCGCGGCCGCTACGTCGAGTTCAACCTGGTGTACGACCGTGGCACGCTGTTCGGCCTGCAGTCCGGCGGTCGCACCGAGTCGATCCTGATGTCGCTGCCACCGGTGGTGCACTGGAAATACGACTGGCATCCGGAACCCGGCAGCGCCGGAGGCGCGGCTTTACTCGGACTTCCTGCGTCCGCGCGAATGGACGTAGCGACGGACATCTGATGGAACCGATAGGACTGCTTGGCGGCAGCTTCGATCCGATTCACGTCGGTCACCTGCAGCTCGCGCGCGACGCACTGGCCAACCTGCCGATCGCCGGGATTCACTTGATCCCGGCTGCCCAGCCCTGGCAGAAGGAAGTCGCTGACCGCACCCGAGCATCGCGTCCGGATGGTCGAGCTGGCAATCGAGCAGGAACTTCCGTTCACGCGGCGCCGGATGATCCTGGACCTGCGCGAAATCGAGCGCAGCGGGCCGACATATACGGTCGACACGCTGCGCGAACTGCGTACTTCGCTGGGGACCGACGTGCCGCTTGTGCTGATCATGGGCGCGGACCAGTTTGCACGCTTCGACACCTGGCGCGAGTGGGAAGCGATCCCCATCTCTGACACACGTGGCAGTGGCAAAACGGTCCGGCGCCGCGCCTGCACTGAGTGAGCCGCTACGGCGCCTGCGCAATGCGCGCTACCTGAAGTACGCAGGGGATCTCATCGACAGCCCGGCTGGGCATATCGTCGATCTCGCGATGACCCCGGTCGATGCTTCCGCCACGGACGTGCGCCAACTGCTGGGAGCAGCCCCGGATTCCACGGCCGCGGCGCGCCTGGCCGCGCTGGTTCCGCCGACGGTGCTCGACTATATTCGTTCGCACCACCTCTACGCCGGACCGCATGGACATTAGGAAACTGCAGCGCGTGATCGTCGATGCGCTCGAGGACGTCAAAGCGCAGGACATCCTGGTCTTCAACACCACGCAGCTTTCGGACATGTTCGATCGCGTCATCGTCGCAAGCGGTACCTCCAACCGACAGACGCGCGCCCTCGCTTCGTCTGTCGCGGAAAAGGTGAAGCAGGCCGGCGGCATGGTTGTCAGCACGGAAGGAGAGGACACCGGAGAGTGGGTGCTGGTCGACTGCGGAGATGCCGTCGTGCACATCCTGCAGCCGGCCATCCGGGCCTACTACAACCTCGAGGAAATCTGGGGTGGCAAACAGGTGCGACTCAAGTCCGCCGCCACCGCGTCGATACCGCGTAAGAGAGCCGGCAAAGCGCCCGGGTCGGGCCGAGCTTCGCTCCGGGCCCGGCTTTCGGTTCCGATGAAGATCTCGATCGTTGCGATCGGGCAGCGGCAGCCGGAGTGGGCCGAGGCCGCCGTCCATGACTATCTTTCTGCCGTTTCCCGACAGACTTCAAGGTGGAACTGAAAGTGCTGAAGGCCGAAGCCCGCAGCGGGCAGATGCAGACACCGGACCGCGTCCGCGCAGCCGAGGCCACGCCGCATCCGCTCGGCGTTGCCGACGGGATGCGCCTTCGTAGCACTCGACGAGCGCGGCAAGGACTGGACGACGCAGCAACTCGCACAACAGCTTTCCCACTGGCGCGATGCATCGGAGCCGGTGGCCTTCGTCATCGGTGGGCCCGACGGCCTCGACGACGGCTTGAAGCGTGAGGCCCGTTTGCAGCTTCGGCTGTCGAGCCTGACGCTTCCGCACGCTCTTGCGCGTGTCGTCCTGGCCGAACAACTGTACCGTGCGTGGTCGATCCTCGCGCGGCACCCGTACCACCGCGCGTGATGAGTTCGCCCATCTACCTTGCATCCCGCAGCCCGCGTCGACGCGAACTGCTGAAGCAGATCGGCGTCAGGTTCGAACCACTGCTGCTGCGCCTGGCCTCACGGCGCGGCGGGCCGGATGTCGACGAAGCCCAGCACGGCGGAGAGTCCGCAGCCGACTATGTCGAGCGCACCGCGCGCGAGAAGGCAACTTTCGGCGTCAAGGTGCTGAGCATGCGTTCGATGATCTACCGGCCGGTGCTGGCGGCCGACACGGTCGTCATCGTCGATGGCGAGGTGCTTGGCAAGCCTGCCAACGCGGACGAGGCGGCGGCGTTTCTCGGCCGCCTCGCCGGCGGCACGCATGAGGTCCGCACCGCCATCGCACTGGCGATCCAGGGCCCAGTGCTGAGCGCCACGTCGGTCTCGACCGTCACGTTCAGGGCGATCGATTCCGGCGAGATCAAGCGCTACTGCGAGACCTCCGAGCCCTACGACAAGGCCGGCGGCTACGGCATCCAGGGCCTCGCCGCCGTCTTCATCGAACGTATCGAAGGCAGCTACACCGGCGTCATGGGTCTGCCGCTCTTTGAGACGGCGAAGCTGCTGTCTCAGGCGGGAATCAAGGTGTTGTAGCGGTCCTCGTGTACGCGACCGCTCCGCGGTCGCACGTGCACTCGGACCGGCACGGCCCTCGCTCCGCGAGGACCGCCAAGAATGATTTGTCGGCTCGCTCCGGCGCGGCCGCGGGCTCTGCCGACCTCTAACTACACGACACCCACCCTGCCCTGCCGCCGTGCGGGAGGGACGATGCACTCCTCCCTGCGCCCTCCTCGCCCGGCGAGGAGGGAAAGGAAATTCTGGCACTGCGAGCTGCGTCGCGGGGTGGAGTGCGCTCACTTGAACTGCGCGCGGCCGCCCGGCCGCCCGAAGGGCGCGCGCCTTACTATTCGGAGCGAGTGCACGTGCGATGGCCCGACCCCGTCGGGCCATCGCGTACACGAGCGACGCAAGGAATCATGGAAGACATCCTCATCAACATCACCCCGCAGGAAACGCGGATCGCAGTGCTCAATGCGGGCGTGGTACAGGAACTGCACATCGAGCGCAGCGCGCTGCGCGGTCTGGTCGGCAACATCTACCTGGGGCGGGTGGCACGCGTGCTGCCAGGCATGCAGTCGGCGTTCATCGATATCGGGCTCGAGCGGGCGGCGTTCCTGCATGTGGCCGACATCTGGGAGTACCGCCAGTTCACGCAGGTCAAGCCGCCGCCGATCGAGCGCCTGATCCACGAGGGCGATACCGTGATGGTCCAGGTCGTGAAGGATCCGATCGGCACCAAGGGCGCGCGCCTGTCAACGCAGGTGAGCCTCGCCGGGCGCATGCTGGTCTACCTGCCGCAGGATCCGCACATCGGCATCTCGCAGCGCATCGAGGACGAGGCCGAGCGCACGCAACTGCGCGAAACACTGAAGCGCCTCGTGCCGCCGGACGAAAAGGGCGGCTACATCATCCGCACCAGTGCCGAGGACGCCACCGAACAGGACCTGACCAACGACCTCGACTACCTGCGCGTACTGTGGGGCCGCATCCTCGAGCGCCGAACTGGCAGCAGCGCGCCATACATGCTCTACCAGGAGCTGTCGCTGGCCCAGCGCGTACTGCGCGACATCGCGACCGAAGAGACGACGACGATCCACGTCGACTCGCGCGAAAATTTCGTCAAGCTCGAGCAGTTCGCCACGCAGTTCGTGTCACGCGTCGCGCACAAGCTCGCGCACTACACGGGCGAGCGGCCGCTGTTCGACCTGTACTCGATCGACGCCGAGATCGAGCGCGCGCTCGGTCGCCGCGTAGAGCTGAAGTCGGGCGGCTACCTGATCATCGACCAGACCGAGGCGATGACGACGATCGACGTCAACACCGGCGGCTTCGTCGGCACGCGCAACTTCGACGACACCATCTTACAAGACGAACCTCGAAGCCGCGCAGGCGATCGCGCGCCAGCTGCGGCTGCGCAACCTCGGCGGCATCATCATCGTCGACTTCATCGACATGATGAACGTCGAGCACCGCGAAGCGGTGCTGGCCGAGTTCAAGAAGGCGCTGGCGCGCGACCGCACGCGCATGACCGTCAGCGGATTCACGCAGCTGGGACTGGTCGAGATGACGCGCAAGCGCACCCGCGAGTCATTGGCGCACATCCTGTGCGAGCCGTGCCCGGTCTGCCAGGGGCGCGGCGAGCTGAAGACGGCTCGCACCGTGTGTTTCGAGATCCTGCGCGAGATCCTGCGCGAGGCGCGCCAGTTCGACGAGACTCGCGAATTCCGCATCCTCGCCTCGCAGACAGTGATCGACCTCTTTCTCGAGGAGGAGTCACAGGCCCTTGCGATGCTTGTCGGACTTCATCGGCAAACCGGTATCGATGCAGGTGGAGTCGCTCTACCACCAGGAGCAATACGACATCGTGCTGATGTAACGTTTCAGCGTGACTTCCGCCGCATCAGCGCGGCCGCATCGATCACGCGCTCGGCAGGCAAGCGGTCCAGGCACTCCGAGTGACTGCCGCGATGCCGGTCGCAGCCTTCAAGCTGGCAGGGTACGCACTCGAGATCGGGATTTTGCAGCAGCAGCACATTGCCGCGGCGCTGCTGCGCTTCCACGCGCTTGTAACTCGTCCCATCGCGTGCGGGCCAGGGACCCCAGATCGCCGGATCGGTGGGACCGTAGAGCGCCACCGTCGGAGTACCACATGCCGCAGCCAGATGCGTGGTCGCCGTGTCAGGGCCGACATACAACGAAGCCATTCGCAGCACGTCGGCGGTCTGTGCCAGTGACAACCGACCGTCAACCCGCTTGTAACGGGTGGCCTCGACTTTTTCCAGCACCGAGTCCACATAGGCGCGCTCGTCGGTCCCGGGTCCACCGCTGATGGCCACCCGCAGTTCCTGCTGGCACAAGGCATCGATCAGTGCGCGCCAGCCGGCCGCGGTCCATTGCTTGTAGCGCCACCGGGGCGAAAGATGAAGTACCGCAAACGGCTGCACAGTCGGGTCGAAACCGATGGCGGCGGCAACCTCGGCCGCGCCCCACCCCGCGGTCGGCGCCACCACCGCTGGCGATTCATCAATGTCGAGCAGCGCAGCGATACGCTGGTTTTCCAGTACGCGTGCGCCAGCCGGATCGAATACCGCGTATCGATCGAGCAGAGCGCGCTTCCACCACGCCTTGCCGGGCTCCGGCGACACCAGACCGAGACGCTGCCGTCCCGCGGCCCAGCCAAAGAAGAACGGTCGCGTCCCGGTCTGTGCGATCACGGCGAGGTCATAGCGCCGCCACAGCGCAATCACCCGGCGCACCGTGTCGGCAGCAGTTGTCGACTCCGGCACGGTAATCACCTGCGAGACGTCGCGGTTGCCTTCGAATACGCCTTCCGTCCCCGCGAACACCAGCACATCGACCGCGCAGGCCGGGTACCGTTGTTTCAACGCGCGCACGAGTGGCGTCGAGAGCAAGGCGTCGCCCAGGAAGCGCAGCGTCACTACGAGTGCGCTGCGTGGCGTCTGGATGTCGGTCATGGCAACGCCAGCGCCTTGTCGATCGCGGCAACGACCTGCGTTACCTCTGGCCAGGCGCCATTTTCACCCACGCATACTGCGCGGGGCGACCAGGGGCCAGTGCGGCGGCGATCGGTCACGCCGAAGATCGTCACCTGTCGCGCGCCCACCGCGGCCGCGACATGGCTCGTCCCCGAGTCGTTGGCAATCACGACGGCTGCGCTTTCGGCCAACGCCGCAAAGACTCCGAGCGAAGACGGTGGTAGCAGGGTCACGCCCGGAAGCGCCGCTCTTGCCGCTTCGACTTCCGCCGCAGGCGGCGCCGCCACTGGCGCGAGCCCACGTTCGCGCAGCACCGCGACCAGTCGCGCGAAATGGGCCCAATGCTTGATGCGGCCGCGGTGCAGTCCGGTGGCCACCGGTGCAAGCAGCGCATACCGCTCACCCACGTGGCTGGCACGTCGCACCGCGACGGCCGCACCGCGCTGGGATGAAGTAAGTGGCAACCGCAGAGCCGGCGGCGGGGCGGCGCGGTCTGTCGTCAGGTCCCAGGCGCGCACCGCCGCCAGTGCCGCGGTGTAGAAGCGCTCGACCTCATGGCTCTGAACGGGCTCCGCACTCGACCAACGCAACAGTACCTGGCGGTGCGCCGTCGCCAGGCCAGCGCTGGGCACACCTGCCAGTGTGAACAGCAACGCCGAGCCGAATGAGTTGGGCAGCACCAGGCCACGCGCTTCGCTTCCACTCGAGAAACGGAAGTCGCGCACGCGCTTGACGTCTTGCCACAAGTGGCCGTGGATCGACACGTACGGCATACGCAGCCCCTCGAACAGGCTCTCGCCCCATCCGCGCCCGACCAGCGCGCAATGGAGGCCGACATCGCGCAGTAAATGCAGAGCGGGCAGCGCCATGCAGGCGTCGCCAACATGATTCGGCAGGCGCACCAGCACGGTCAGCATGACGGGCAACTCATGAGTGCCATTGCGAGCGTGCATTGCTGCCATCGAAACGCGCCACGGGTCGCGCCAGCATCGCACCAAGGAAGAGCGCGAGCAGATGCCCCTCGGAAAATGTCTTGAAGTGCGAGCTGAGCAGCGACGTCGCACACCAAGCCAGCAGCATGCCAATCGCGATGACGCGCGCGCGCGTCCCGTCACCTCGATCCGTCAGCGCGGTGACGATGAAGGCTAGAAAGGCAACGCAGCCCGAGGATTCCCTGCTCGCCCAGGAAGAACAGATACTGGTTATGCGGATCCACTGTCGGCAGCACCCGCCAGTCGGTGTATTTGTCCTTCACATGTTCGGCATAGGCGGCGCCAAAGCCGCCAGTGCCGGTGCCGAGCCAAGGCCGTTCGCGCACGAGCTCGAGCGTGTTCTCATAGAGCACGGCTCTTATACCCACTGGCGTCTTGATCGTTAGGGTCGAGGCGTTCTGCCATTCGTTCAAGGCCGAGGTGAGCGGTCGCGCGCCAGCGGCGACAGTGCCATCGCGCCGGCCAGCAGGGCCGCGAGCACCGCCGCCGCCAGGGCATTGCGCCAGCTGCGGAGGTTGAACGCCGCCAGCACGAACAGCATGACGGCCAGGGCCAGGAAGCCGCTGCGCCCGGGCGTCACGAACGCCATGTTCAGCACGAAGAGCGCGGCGAACGCGGCGCACGTCCAGCGCCAGCCGCGTGCGAGCCCCGGCTCGGCCGCCAGCCAGAGCGCGATGAAGGCAGCCGTCGCGAATGCCATCGACTGCGCGCTGTGATTGCGCAGCATCGATCCGGCGAAGTCTTCGACCGTCGTCGGCAACCGGCCGGTCACGGCGACGACGCCGAACGAGATGAGCACTGCCAGTCCGCACACGGCGACATACGCGATCGCCAGGCGTCGCTTCCACAGCTGCGGGCCGAACAGCGCCAGGGCGACCGGAATCATCCACAGCTTGCGCCAGGACCAGAACGCGACCCCGCGTCCACGCCACGGTACGTCGGCCCACAACATCGCCACGGCGATAACGCCGATCAGCACTAATGAAGCCACACCGAGCGGCTGGCTGCAGGCCTGCCGCAAGCGCGGCAGTGCCTGTCCACTCGCCAGCAGACCGATCAGCATCAGAGCCATCGCCGCGTTCGCGACCGGCGGCGAAATCATGACGCTGCAGGCGGCGACGATCGTGGACCAACGCGCGACTTCGATAGCACGTGATGCAGGCAGCGCGCCCTCGGTCTTCAATGAGAACGCGCTCATGCCGCTACGCTCATGTCGTACGTCCTAGCGCCACAGCTGGTAGAAGTACTTGCGCCGCAGGCGCTCGAGCCGATAACGCAGCGCCTGCAGCCAGTTCGGCGGCGCCGCCTCGAGCGACGTGCGAAACAGGCCCAGCTTGCTGCCCTGCTCGACCACCGGGTCCTCGAGCCAGAGGAAACGGATGCCCGCTTCTCGGTCGGCAGCGTCGAACACGACGTCGATCGGCTTCGTCATCGGCTGCGCCTCGATGCGAGCGAGCCGCAATGCCGCCTCCCGCGCCCCGATGATGTAGGAGTCGGTAAAGCGGCCCTTCGTCGCCGGATAGATCCTGCGCCCGGGCTCGCGCTGGCTGGCCGGAGTGTAGAAGTTGCCGCCGGCACCAAGGTAGATCACGTGAGGGTGCGGCTCGTCGCGCGTTTCCGCCAGGGCCGCCCGGACTCCGGCCGGGAACTCGTCGGCCAGCACGACGTCGTCTTCCAGCACCAGGCAATGGTGCCAGTCGTTCGCGACGATCCGCTGCAGTACTGCGACGTGCTTCAACGCGCACGACTTCTGGCCACGGTTGAGCTCGGTACCTGCGAACCAGCGGCGATCGAGTTCATCGGTGATCTCGTCTGCATCGAAGTCGTGGATGAAGTCGCCACGCAGCCCGAACCGGTGCAGCTGGGCCTCGACGTGGCGCCTGCGCTCGACGAACGCCTTTACGTTGATGATGAGGATTGCTTCGAGGCCGAGCGAGCGAGTCGCGTTGGCCGTCTGCGCTGGCCCGGGATTCACTCTCACTTGCGCGGCAGACGACCGAGCAGATAGAACTCGTCGTTGGGCCGCATACTGATGAGGTTCGCCATCCGGTTCGACAATGCAAAGAACGCCGCAATGGCTCCGATGTCCCAGATGTCTTCGTCGCTGAAGCCGTGCGCGCGCAGCGGCTCGAAATCCGTCGGCTCGATTGCCTTTGAGTCGCTCGCGACCTTCAGGGCAAACGCCAGCATCGAGCGCTGGCGCGGCGAGATGTCGGCCTTGCGGTAGTTTGTAGCGACCTGGTCGGAGACCAACGGATTCTTCTCGTAAACGCGAAGGATCGCCCCATGTGCCACGACGCAGTAGACACACTCGTTCGCGCCGCTGGTGGCGACGACGATCATTTCCTTCTCGCCCTTGGTGAGCCCCGATTCGCGCAGCATCAACGCGTCGTGATAGGCGAAGAATGCACGGAACTCGTCCGGGCGGTGGGCCAGCGTCAGGAAGACGTTCGGGACAAAGCCCGCCTTGTCCTGCACTTCCTGGATGCGGCCTGCGGATGTCTGCGGGCAACTCGGCCAGCTCGGGGACGGGCCAGCGGCTGATCGGGCGTGCGGTCGTGGTCATTGCGTCGCCTCCATCGGGTTCTCCACTGAAGCGAACTGAATGCTGTGCAAACGGGCATACAGGCCGCCGCGGCCGAGCAGCTCCCTGTGCGATCCGACTTCGACCATGCGACCGTGCTCCAGCACGACGATGCGATCGGCACGCTCGATCGTCGACAGACGGTGCGCCACGACGAAGGTCGAGCGGCCTTTCATCAACCGCTGCAGCGACGCCTGGATGTAGCGTTCCGACTCGGAGTCGAGCGCCGAGGTCGCCTCATCGAGCAGCAGGATCGGCGCGTCCTTCAGCAGTGCGCGGGCAATTGACAGGCGTTGCCGCTGGCCGCCCGAGAGCTTCACCGCGTTTTCGCCGATGCGCGTCTCGAAGCCCCGCGGCAGCGATTCGATGAAGGGCAGCAGGTAGGCGGCATCGGCGGCTTCCCGTACGCGTTCCATCGACGCGTCGCGCTGCGCGCCGTAGGCGATGTTGGCCGCGATGGTGTCGTCGAAGAGCACGACGTCCTGCGAAACGAGTGCTATCTGGCGCCGCAGGCTGCCGAGGATGAGTTCCTCGAGCGGCACACCGTCGAGCCGGATCTCGCCGGCGGTCGGGCGTATGAAACGCGGGACCAGGTGCACGGCCGTGGTCTTGCCGGCCCCGGACGGTCCGACGAAGGCGATCATCTCGCCGGCGCGTACCGAGAGGTCGAAATCCGTCAGCGCGTCGGACTCGGCGCCCGCGTAGCGGAACGAAACCCGGCGAAACTCGACGTCGCCACGTGCACGGCCGATATCGCGCGTACCCGCATCCTGCTCGGGCACCGTGTCGATCATGCGGAACACGCTTTCCGACGCCGCACCCATGCGCGCAGCGGGCCGTTGAGTGATGAAAGATGGCGCAAGGCCGGCAGCAGCAGGAGCGCAGCCGCCAGAAAGGTCACGAACTCGCCCGGGGACGCCTTCGCGTTCTGCGCCTGCCAAAGTGCCACGGTCATTACGATGGCCACGCCGACGGCGCCGAGGACCTGCGCGATCGGTGTCGCGGCCGACCAAGCGACCTGCATCCGCATCGCGAAACCGCGCAACTTGTCGTTGATCTGCAGGAAGCGGCGGTTCTCGTAATCCGCGCCCTCGTACACCTTGACCACGCGCTGACCCTCGTGAGCCTCCTGGATGGCGCGCGTCATTTCGCCCAGCATCGCCTGGTTCTCCAGGTTCAGCCGTCGCAAGCGCCGGCTGAATGCGCGCAACGCGAGCCCGATGGGCGGCGCGACGATCATCGTCAGCAGCGTCAGTTGCCAGTTGTAATAGAACAGCATGACGAGCAGGCCGATGACGATCAGCGAATCCCGCACGGCCGTGCTCATCACCTCGGCCGCAAGGTTGAGCGCGTTGGTCGCTTCATTGACGAATTTCGAGATCACCACGCCCGACGGCGTGTTTTCGAACGTCGACGTCGGCCAGTGCAGCATGCGGTCGAACATCGCCATGCGCAGGTCTACCAGCACCGATTGCGACACCCGGTTCAGCAGATATGAGCCTCCAAAGATCGCAAGGCCGCGCACGACGAAGAGGCCAACGAAAGCGATCGGCATCCAGATGACTGCCGTGAACTCCTTCTGGAATAGCGCCTGGTCAGTGAGGACGCCCGCCAGACGGGCGATCAGCGGCTCGGTGGCCGCGCTGATGCCGGTCGCGATCAATCCGAACACCAGGAGCCGCCGGTGCGAGAGGACCATGCGCAGCAGGCGGCGCAGGTTCGGATCGTCGAGCAGGCGGGGATGGGCGGAACTCATGTCGCGAAGGCGGGGCCCGCCCTCGGGCGGGACCGTAGCGCAGGCAGCGCATAGTGTATGCGAAGGCGCTCTGCCATTCGGGGGCGACCCGGCAGTTAAGCTTGCGCCTGGAACCGGGAGCCGGAATGGCGCGTATTTCCGTCTACATCATTGCCTATAACGAAGCCGACAAGATCGAAGCGGCGCTGAAAAGTGTCACATGGGCCGACGAGATCGTCGTTGCGGACTCGTATTCGACTGACGGAACCGTGGAAATCGCCCGCAAGTACACCGAGCGCGTGCTGCAGGTTCCGTTCGAGGGCTTCGGCAAGCTGCGCAACGACGTCCTCGCGCAACTGACTGGCGACTGGGTATTTTCGCTCGATGCCGACGAGCGCTGCACTGAAGCCGCGGCGGCCGAAATGCGCAGCATCGTCGAGCAGGCTGACGCGGCGGACGCGTACCACGTGCCACGCCGGAACTTCCTGCTCGGGCGCTGGATCCGCCATTCCGGCTGGTATCCGGACTACCGCCAGCCGCAGCTCTTCCGCCGCGGCAAGCTGCGCTACACCGAGGACGCCGTGCACGAGACCTATGTCCTCGACGGCGCGCTTGCGTACACGACCGAACCCATCGCCCAGGTCCCGTTCAGGGACCTCGCGCAGATCGTCCACAAGATGCAGCGCTATTCGACGCTCGGCGTCGAGCGCCTGGCCCAGCGCAATACCCAGCCTTCGATGGGCAAGGCGCTGGCGCATGGCCTCGGTGCCTTCTTCCGCCATTACATCGTCCGCCTCGGCTTTCTCGATGGCTGGGCCGGATTCATCATCGCCTTCTCGAATTTCGAGGGCACGTTTTATCGCTACGCCAAGTACACCGAGCGCATGCAGCGACTGACGCAGGAGCCACCGCTGCCCCCGAGCCTCAAGCGCTGAACGATGACGAGCTCGGTCATCGTCACGACGTACAACCGGCCCGACGCCCTGCGCGCCGTGCTCGCGGGCCTGGCAGCGCAGGAAGACCGCGGCTTCGAGGTACTCATCGCGGACGACGGTTCGCGCGACGACACGCGCGCACTGGTCGACGCGGTGCGCGCCACTGCACCGGTTCCCATCCATTACGTCTGGCAGGAAGACCGCGGCTTTCGTGCCGGCGCGGCACGCAACCGCGCGTCCGAGCAGGCGTCTGGCGAGTACCTGCTGTTCCTCGACGGCGACTGCATCCCGCGGCCCAGCTTCATCGCGCAGCACCGCGCACTGGCCGAGCGCGGCTGGATGGTGGCCGGCAACCGAGTGCTGCTGTCGGAAGCGTTCACGCGCACTGCGCTCGGCGAGCGGCTACCGCTGCACGCCTGGACGATGTCCGAATGGCGCGCCGCACGGCAACACGGCGACATCAATCGCACGCTGCCGTTGGCATCACTGCCGCTCGGTCCGCTGCGCAAGCTCGCTGCGCACCGCTGGCAGCGCGTGCGCACCTGCAACCTCGGCGTATGGACAGCCGACTTCACGAACGTGGGCGGCTTCGATGAATCCTTCGAAGGCTGGGGCTTCGAGGACTCCGACCTTGCGGTGCGTCTGCTCAACGCCGGCGTGCGCCGCAAGGAAGGCGCCTTTGCGACCGGTGTGCTGCACCTGTGGCACCGCGAGAACGACCGCAGGCACGAAGGACGCAACTGGGAACTGCTGCAGCAGCGAATCCGCTCCGGCGAGACGCGGCCGGCGCAGGGTCTGGCTGCCGCGCCGCGCTGACGGGCCTCGCCGTTAGAATCCGCGACCGTTCGATCGCACGAAACCGAAGCCTCGCGTTCGAGCACATCGCAACCACGGGGGCCGGGCCTTGCACAGCGCATCGACGACAGAAGGGCGATACAAGAACATCGACGTGCTCCGAGGAATCGCGGCTCTGTTCGTCCTCTGGCTGCACGCCAGCGAGGCACTGGTCACGATTCCGGCGATCAAGGCCTTCGGCACGCTCGCGCACGACATCCCCGACTTCCTGCAGCTCGGGCGCGCTGGCGTCATCGCCTTCTTCGCCATCAGCGGCTTCGTCGTCACGGCGACGATCAAGCCGCCCAAGGGCGACGGAACCGCGCACTTCGCCACCAAGCGCCTCTTCCGTCTGTACCCGGCGTACTGGCTTGCGCTGGCGTTGACTTACCTGATGATCTGGACCCCCCAGGGGCGGCTTCCGGATGTCGCGGGCGTAGTCGCGAACACGACGATGCTGCCGACCGTGTTCGGTGTCGAGTCGGCGATGGGCCACTTCTGGACGCTGGAGATCGAGTTCGTCTTCTACGTACTGGTCGTCGTGTTGTTCCTGTCCGGAAAGCTGAAGGACCCTCGCCTCATCGTGGCCCTGGCGTGTCTGCTCGCGCTCAAGCCCGCGGGCTACCTGATGGGCAAGCTCGCCTGGACCAGCGGCCAGGGCCACTGGGGCGAGTTGCCGTTGTGCCTTGCAATCATGCTCTGGGGCAGTCTGCTGCGTGCCTCGTACGACCCGAACGCGAGTGCGCAGCAGAAGCTGCGCGCATGGGCGACCTGGCCGATCGCGATCTGCACGGTGTTCGTGCTCGGTCGGTCGCTGAACCTTGGTGGAGTCATCAAAGGTACGGACCCCGTCACCTGGCTTGCTGGCCTCGGGACACTGTGGGGACTGCTGATCTTCATGGCCTTTGCGCTCTGCGGTCAGCGCTGGCCGAAATTCATGGTGTGGTGCGGGACCGTGAGCTACTCGCTTTACCTGTTCCACCCCGTGATCTTCTACCCGCTTTACTTCTTCCTGAAGGCACATCCTCAGCTTGCTGCCGCGCCGCTCTCGCTGTGGTTGCTGCTTTGCGCGGTGGCGACCGTCGCATTCGCCTCAATCACTTACCTGCTGGTGGAGGCGCCGGCGAACCGGCTGGCCGCGCGACTGACACGCCGGCAGTGGACGCCCCCTGTCGGCACTGCACCCAGCGGAAACAGATTCCGGCCAGCGGCGGCGGGCGCGCTACGGGTACTTGAAATACGCGCGCCGTCACCCTCGGCTGCGCGACGAGCTCGGCGACCAGCCGATCTTCGGGCCGCACGCGCCAGTCCTCGGGCAGTGGAATGTCGACGCTACCCGTGCCATTGCTGTAGTTGACGACAATGCGGCAACCCGTTCCGCCGTCACCGTTCGTGCCCGATAGGGCGATAGCGCGTCGCGCAGTCGCGCGACGTCGCCGGCGCCGTCGACTTCGATGCGCAGCCGCGCCGCGGACTTCGCGCGCGCCTCGGTCAGGTCCATCAGTTCGTCGGCCGAGATCGACAGCCGCTGTGCAAACTCGTCGTAGCGCACCTTGCCGACGACGAACAGCAGCTGGTCCTCCTTGAGCAGCGCGCGCTTGCGGTCGTACAGCTCCGAAAACACCATGAGCTCGAGCTGTGCGGTCCATCGTCGAGCACGACGACCCCCATGCGGCCGCGGCGCGTGTTCTGGCTGCGCGCCGACACGATGACGCCGGCGAGCCTCACCTGTTCGCGTGCCTGCCTGACTTCGGCGAGCGGCGTCGGCGCAAGCCGACGGGCCTCCGACGCATACTCGCGGAACAGATGCCCTGAAAAGTAATAGCCCAGCGCCAGTTTCTCGTTCGACAGCTTCTCGCGCTCGCCCCAGCGGCGCGCCTTCACGTAGTCGATGTGCCTTGCCGTGCTTCGCCGCCGCCGAACAGGCTCGCCTGTCCGCCGCAAGCGGCTGCGCTGTCGGCCGCCTCGATCGCACGGCCCACGCGTCGCCAGCAGCGTCGCGCGATCCGCGAGCAGAAGGTCGAGCGCTCCGGCGCGCACGAGTGCCTCGATGACCCGGCGATTGACACATGCTTGTCGACCCGCGAGGCGAGGTCGAAAAGATCACGTAGGGACCGCCGGCCGCGCGCGCCGCCAGAATCGCCTCGATCGCGCCCTGACCGGTGCCCTTGATGGCGCCCGAGCCCGTAGCGGATCGTCTTCGAATCGACCGGCTCGAAGCGCCAGTTGCACGGCATTGATGTCAGGCGCGAGTATCGAAAGGCCGAGCGCCTTGCAGTCCTCGATCAGATCCTTCACCTTGTCCGTGTCGTCCATCACGATCGACAGGTTGGCCGCCATGAACGCGGCCGGATAGTGCGCCTTGAAGTACGCCGTCTGATAGGCCACGACCGCGTAGGCGGCCGAGTGGCTCTTGTTGAAGCCGTAGCCCGCGAACTTCTCCATCAGGTTGAAGAGCTCGGTCGCCGCGTTGGCGTCCACGCCCTGCTTCGCCGCGCCCTCGACGAAGATCGAGCGGTGCTTGGCCATCTCCTCGGGCTTCTTCTTGCCCATCGCGCGGCGCAGCAGGTCGGCGCCGCCGAGCGAGTAGCCGCCGACCACCTGCGCGATGCGCATTACCTGTTCCTGATAGACCATGACGCCATAGGTCTCGGCGAGGATCGGCTCGACCGACGGATGCAGGTACTCGACGCGCTGGCGCCCGTGCTTGCGCTCGATGAAGTCCGGAATCAGATCCATCGGCCCGGGGCGATACAGCGCATTCAGCGCGATCAGGTCCTCGAGGCGATCCGGCTTCGCGCGCTTGAGCAGTTCGCGCATGCCGCGCGATTCAAACTGGAAGATCGCCGTCGTCGCCGCCTGCTTGAAGACACGTCGTAGGTCTTCGCGATCGTCGAGCGGCAACGTCTCCAGCGTGAGCGCGAAGGACGGGTCGAGCTGCCGCACGTACTTCAGCGTCAGGTCGAGGATGGTCAGCGTGGTCAGGCCGAGGAAGTCGAACTTCACCAGCCCGATCGCCTCGACGTCGTCCTTGTCGAACTGGCTGATCGCGGCGTCCTGTGCTCCCGGCGCGCAATACAGCGGGCAGAAGTCCGTGAGCTTGCCCGGCGCGATCAGCACGCCGCCGGCATGCATGCCGACGTTGCGCGTCAGCCCTTCGAGCGGCCGCGCGAGTTCGATCAGTTCGCTGGTGCTCCTCGTCGCCTGCTCACCGCATCGGCGAACGCGGGCTCCTCCTCCAGCGCGCGTTCGAGCGTCCACGGATCGGCCGGGTTGTGCGGGATCAACTTCGAGAGCTGGTCGCACTTTGTGTACGGCAGGTCGAGCACTCGGCCGGCGTCGCGCACCACCGCCTTGGCACCCAGCGTGCCGAATGTGGCGATCTGCGAGACCGCGTCGTGGCCGTACTTGCGCTTGACGTAGTCGATCACCCGGTCGCGGTTGTCCTGGCAGAAGTCGATGTCGAAGTCCGGCATCGACACGCGCTCCGGATTCAGGAAGCGTTCGAACAGCAGTTCGTAGCGCAGCGGATCGAGATCCGTGATGCCGAGCGAATACGCCACCAGCGAGCCGGCCCCCGATCCGCGGCCCGGGACCCACCGGGATGCCGTTGCCTTTCGCCCAGTTGATGAAGTCGGCGACGATCAGGAAGTAGCCGGAGAAGCCCATCTTCGCGATCGTCTCCAGTTCGAGGTCGAGCCGCGCGGCGTACTCCGGCCGTCTTGCTCCTCGCGTCGCCTCATCCGGATACAGGAGCTGCAAGGCGTTGCTCAAGCCCCGCCTGCGCCAGCGTCACGACAATGATCGTCGAGCGTGACGCCCGCGGGCGTCGGGTAGGGCGGGAGTCGCGGCTTGCCCAGTTCCAGTGTCAGGTTGCAGCGGCTTGCGCGATCTCGACGCGTGTTCGCAAGCGCGGCAGGCACATCCGCGAACAGCGCCGCCATCTCGGCCTGTGACTTGAAGTATTGCTCCCGCGTGAAGCGTCGCGGCCGGCGCGGATCGGCGAGCGTGTAGCCCTCGGCGATGCAGAAGCGCGCCTCGTGGGCGCGAAAATCGCCCGGCTCCAGAAACTGGATCGGATGCGTCGCTACGACCGGCAGCCGGTGCTCGACTGCCAGTGCCAACGACGCGTTGGTGCACGCGGCGTCGCGCGGATTCACCGGTGCGCTGCAGTTCGAGATAGAAACGCCCCGGGAACGCTGCCGCGAGCGCGCTGCGCCGCGAGCGTCGCCGACTCGAAGCGGCCTGCCGAGCAGCTGCGCGCCCACTTCGCCGTGTCGCGCGCCGGACAATGCGATCAGTCCGCGCGCGAGCGAACCTCCATCGTTTTCAAGCCACTCGGTTCGCAGTTCGGCCCGGTTGCGATGCTGGTTCTCCAGAAACGCCCGCGTCAGCAGATGCACAGAGGTTGAGGTATCCGGCGTGGTCCTGCGACCAGCAACGCCATGCGATACGGGTTGTCGCGTTCGACATTGTTGGTGATCCACACGTCGCAGCCGATGATCGGCTTCACGCCTTTGCGGCGCGCGGCCTGATAGAAGCGCACCGCACCGAACACGTTCGCGCTGTCGGTCATAGCCAGCGCGCCCTGCCCGTCAGCCGCGGCCTTGCCCACTGCATCGTCGATGCGAACGATCCCATCGACCACCGAAAACTCAGAATGCAGGCGTAGGTGGACGTAATGCGTGCTGCTCATGAAGAGGATTCTGCCACCCGGCGACCTTGTGCTCTGTGGATAACCAGCGTCCGCGCATCCCGCCCATCCTCTCCGACGCACGGTTGAACGCCGGGATTGGTCGGTGCTTGCCCGCCGGATGGAGATTTCGCCGGGCGCTACCGAAGCGGCTATCGTTGCCGCACCACCGAAGGGAGTGCCCGATGCATCGCTGGGTCCTGGCGGCGCTGTGCGCCGCGCTACCGTGTCTGGCGGCTGCCCAGATGATCTACAAGGTGCAGATGCCCGACGGCAGTGTCCTCTTCACGGACACGCCGCCGCCTGACGCCAAGATTCTCGAAGAACGGGCAGCCAAGAGCACACCACGGCCGGCAACACCCGGCCGAGCAGCGCCCACGGTTCCATCGATGGTCGCCCCGGGAATAGGACCCGACGGCATGCCGGTCGCTCCGGCGATGCGCAAATCGAGTGCCATCGACGCCGCGGCTGCCGAAGTCAACGAGGCCGAGCGTGCACTGAAGTCCGCCAAGGAAAAACTGGAAATCGGCCGCGAGCCGTTGCCGGGTGAGCGCCTCGGACTCAAGGGCGGCGGTTCGCGCCTTTCGCCCGACTATGAAGCCCGCATCGCCGGCCTGGAACGCGATGTCGCCAGCGCCGAGGCGCGATTGCAGCGCGCGTATCAGGCGCGAACCACGGCGCGTTAGCCCTCCGATGCCAGCGGGAGTCCGCGCCGGCCGTCCCTTGCGCTGACTTCGTACGCCGTCGGTCCGGAAACCGGGCTTCCTCCACCGTTTGGTCAGGATAGACGCCGGCTACCTTGTCGGCCGTCTCTTAAGACTCGCCTACAGCGCATGCTGGAAATTCTCCTCGGTGTTGTTGCATTGACCATTGTCGCTACGCTGGGCGTCGGGATCGCGGTGGCCGTATTGCGCGAACGAGGCCGCACGTTCACGCCGTCAGGCCACTGGCCGTTCAGCCTGCGGCGGCCATTGACCGAGCCCGAACAGGTCCTCTACCACCGACTCTGTAAGGCGCTGCCCGACCACATGGTGCTCGCGCAGGTCGGACTGTCGCGCTTCATCGCGGTGCGGCGCGGACACGACGCGCGCTCCTGGTATGACCGCATTCATCGCATGAGCGTCGACTTCCTCGTGTGCGCGAAGGATGCGACCATCATCGCCGCGATCGAACTCGACGACGCTTCGCATCAGTCGGCGGATCATGCGGAGGTCAACCTCGGGAAGGAGAAGGCGCTGCGCGCGGCTGGCGTACGTTTGCTGCGGTGGAACGTGAAGGCCATGCCAGACGACGACACTTTACGAAGCGCGATCGCGTCGCTTGCCTTGCCCCAGCAGCCGGCGCCACGGCCAGCCGATCCAGACACGAAGACCTTTCGGACTGCATGACGGCGAGACCAGGGGCTCGTCCACGCTTATCACGCCAGACGCAAAACGGCCCGCACTTGGCGGGCCGTTTGCGTCTGCGTCTGGCGTCCCCTACGAGATTCGAACTCGTGTTATCGCCGTGAAAGGGCGGTGTCCTAGGCCTCTAGACGAAGGGGACCGGTTCAACTGAAGGCCCGCGCAAGCGGGCCTTCGAATCGGTCGGTGGTGGAGGTAAGCGGGATCGAACCGCTGACCTCTTGCATGCCATGCAAGCGCTCTCCCAGCTGAGCTATACCCCCACGGAAAAGACGCGGATTATAGCTGGCGGCCGGCGTACGGCAAATCGCTCGCCGCGCGATGTTAACCGCGCGTGGGTTCTCGCCTCCCGAGTCATTCAGGCGATGTCCTCGTGGATGCAGAGGATGTTGCCCTCCGGATCGTTGAACCAGGCGGCTTTCTCCGAGCCCAGCACGCAGACGTGGCCGATAGTCTTGAACCCCGGGAAGTCGTAGTCGTTGAAGACGACTCCGCGACTTTTCAGGTCGGCGATCGCGGCGCCGACATCGTCGACGCGGAAGCTGATCGCCGTGTGTTCAGCCTTGGTGCCTTCGGGTTTTGGGAACAGCGCGATTTCGGTGCCGCCGCAGCGGTAGATGAATTTGCCGTCCGGCCGCCCCCCGAGCGGCTCGAGTTGCAGCCCCTCCTCATAGAAGCGGCGGGCGCGCTCGAGATCCTTCACCGGCAGCATGCAGGTGACCTCGGTTCCACTGACACCCTTCATTGGCTCTCTCCATTGCAAATGGACGTGCGCCCATACTGTCCTCCTAACTTCCGTCGGTCAATATGCGGAGCAGGTTGCGCAGGCATTGCTCAGAGGCGGACATCGAAACGGTCTCGCAGGCGCTCGACAGCGAGATCTTGCCCCGCTCGAACGCTGTCCTGTCAGGCGAGGTCGAGCGCGGCCGCGATGCGCGCGAGCGTAGTCTCGCGGCCGACGAGTTCGAGCACCGCGTCGATCGACGGCGTCTGCGTCTGGCCGGTGACGGCGACCCGCAGCGGCACCGCGACCTGCGGCATCTTGAGCTTGAGTTCCCCGACGATCTGCTTGATCAGTGCGTTCAGCGAGGCGCGTTCCCAGGAGACCGACGCCGCGCGCTCGCCGAAGGCGCGCACGGCGTCGCGGCTGGCGCCCTGCAGGTGCTGGGCGAGCAATGCCGGGTCGAACTGAGGCGCACGATAGAAGAGCAGTGCCGCTTCGGCGAGTTCGTTCAGCGTGCGCGAGCGGTCTTTCAGCAGCGCCACCACGCGCTCGAGCGACGGACCGCCGGCGAGTGAGCCGCCTCGCGACTCGATGCGCGGCGCGGCGAGGCGCGCGAGACGCCCATCGTCGGTCTCCTTCATGTACTCGCCGTTCAGCCACATCAGCTTGTCGAGGTTGTATTGCGCCGGCGCACGGTTGACGTGCCCGAGGTCGAACCACTCGATGAGTTCCGCACGCGAGAACTTCTCGGCATCGCCGTGGCTCCAGCCGAGTCGAGCGAGATAATTGAACAGGGCCTCTGGCAGGAACCCGTCCGCGTCGTACTGCAAGACGCTGACTGCGCCATGCCGCTTCGAGAGTTTCTGCCCATCCGGGCCGAGGATCATCGGCAGGTGCCCGAACTGCGGCAGCTTCGCGCCGAGCGCGCGGTAGATGTTGATCTGCCGTGGGGTGTTGTTGACGTGGTCGTCGCCGCGCAGCACGTGCGTGATCGCCATGTCGATGTCATCGACGACCACGGCAAAGTTGTAGGTCGGCACGCCGTCGCTGCGCGCGATCACGAGATCGTCGAGCTCGGCGTTGGAAAAGGCGATCGGGCCCTTGACCAGGTCGTTCCAGCCGACGTCGCCGTCGTCGGGATTGCGGAAGCGCACGACGGGCTTCACGCCGGCCGGTGGAGACATGCCACGCGAATTTTCCGGGCGCCAGCGGCCGTCATAACGCGGCTTCTCGCCCCGCGCCGTCTGGGCCTCGCGCAATTGCTCGAGCTCGTCCTTGCTGGCGTAGCAGTGGTAGGCCTTGCCTTCGGCCAGCAGGCGGTCGATCGCCTCGCGGTAACGGTCGAGGCGCTGGGTCTGCCGCAGCGGGCCCTCGTCGTAGTCCAGGTCGAGCCACTTCATGCTGTCGAGAATGACCTGCACCGCCTCCTCCGTCGAGCGCTCGAGGTCGGTATCCTCGATACGCAGGATGAACTTCCCGCCGTGATGGCGTGCGAAAGCCCAGCAGAACAGCGCCGTGCGGGCAGTTCCCAGATGGAGCATGCCGGTGGGACTGGGCGCGATGCGAGTGCGGACGGTCGTCATTGGAAGAGGTCTTGCGGTTCCGGGCTCACGGACCGGATCGCGCGGGCGCGCAGTCTAGCGGAAGGGTCGAGCGCGGCGCGGGCTCCCGCCGGCGGCCCTTACCAAGATGGAGCTACCGCGGGACCGTGACTCCGCGCCCGTGCTGGCTTAGTGTCTGCCGAAGCGCGCAGTTCCTTTCGCCGGCTGGTCTTTCTTCCTACGTGGAGGTCAAAGTGGCACGATGCCCATTCGCGACGTGGCGCCCCATCTCGGGGTCCTGCGGCCCGCATCTTGGCGGACCGTTCAAGATCGTCCATCACACGACGGAGGGCAGCACCGCCGAAGGTGCGATGGGCGCCTTCCGGGCGAACCGTTCGGACCCGCACTTCACGGTCGACGGAACGAGCATCTTCCAGCACGTGGACACCGCCGAGGGTGCGCGCGCGCTGCGCAACGATGCGGGCGGCGTGCAAACCAACCGGGACTCGGCGGTCCAGATCGAACTCGTGGGCTTCGCGCACCTGCCCAAGGACCGTCGCGCTCTCACGAACCTGGCGCGGCTGTGCCGCTGGATTGAGGACACCCACGGCGTTCCGAAAGCATGGCCCGCGGGCCTGCCGCTCCCGGCCCGCAATGGGCGCGATCCCGGTGGACACAACCGGAATCCGCAAGATCTGGGACAACAGCGGCGGGCATTACGGTCACAGCCAGGTTCCGGAGAACACCCACTGGGACCCCGGCTACACGCAGGCCGAATCGAACTTCGTCCTTGCGGCGACGTTCGACGATGCCGGGCGGCTGACCGCGCCCGAGCTGCCACCGCTGCCCGCGCGAGCGCGCCGCGGCAAGGGGCGTGCGCGCGCACCCGAATCGACGATGCCGGACCACGGCGTCGTCCCGCTGGGCGTCGCTGCCTATATCCGGGACCTGTCGCTGCCGCCCGCGGAGGCGGGACCGGTGCCCGCTCCGTCCCGGCGTAAGGCCCGCGCCAAAAAGGCTGCGCCGATGCGCCGGCGCGCCGGAGCGCTCGCACCCGCTTACGATGCGAAGGTCAATGTCGGCAGCCTGATGTCTTTCGTCGAAGGCGTCAGCGAGCAGGAAAAAAGCGACGTCCTTTACTCCGTGCAGCTCGCGCAACGCGGGGCCAGCGGCGCGTTCGACCGCTTCACACAAACCCAGTTCTGGTACCAGAAGTACGTTGAGATTCTGGAGAACCTGGGTTGGGCGACCGAGCAGTTCGCCTTCACCCGATTTGATCAGAGCGAAGGCGAATTCCGCATGGACCAGGCTGCGCTCGCCATCATCACCGCGATCGCCACTCAGAATCAGCTGGCGGTGCTGCAGCAGTCGGTGGCAGCCCTGTCAAAGCTAACGGAAGACGACGGGACGATCCGCCTGTTCGACTTCCACTCCTCGATGGAGGGCAGCGGCAATTTCCAACTCGGTGCCGTGCAGCGCGCGTCCAACGGCGCATTGTCGATGGCCGTTGGCGCCTTTTACTTCCGCAGCATCGACGACCGCCGGCGCTTCCTGTTCTTCAAGTGGGGAGCGCGGCAAGTGAACTTCTGGACCGCCGCCCAGCGCATGACGCTCAACACCGATTTCTACGCGCGCCGCCGCGCCGAGGTCGTCGCCCGGCTGGAAGCGGACGCGCCGAAGTTCATTGCGGATCTGAAGCTCGGGTCACGGTAGGCCGGGCGTCCGGCAACGGAACGCAGCACGCTAGCCGGCCACACCGCCCGCCGCGTAACGACGCGCCGGCCGTATGCGGGCCGCTAGCAGTCGTTAGAGCCTTGACCTGATCGACCTGGAAGCGGTCGGCCAATCCGGAATCGCTAGACGGTGGAGCACCGTTGCGATACTGAGACCTAGGCGCATCTTGCTGCTCGTGCCCCCGAGTCAGACCGCTCCATCATTCTTCAAGCCCAGCACCTCAATCTTTTCGATTGACGGGGGGACGGCAAAGAGGTCCGGCGCTTTGGCCATCAGCGCCTGCGCAATCGGACCGCTCAGATGAGCTTGGCGCCCCTTCTCGTCGTGGAAAGCATCGAACACGCCAAACGTCGTCGGTGACAGGCGCAGCGCGAACCAGATCGGCGTCATGGGTTCATCACGAGCCATCGATAGGCCTGCCTTTAGGAACTGCTCGACATCGGCTTCCTTGCCGGGCTTGGCTTCGAGGCGAGCAAACAATGCGAACTTGATCATGGGGGGACTCCGTTGCGGGGTGGTGTCGGTACTCCTACATGGTCAATTTAGTACGTCCGGTACAGCATTTGCGATACCGGCAATGGGTCGCGGCTCGCCTGCCGCTCGATAGACTCAACCCGGCCAATTGCCAATTCCGAGTTTGGCCGACCAATCCGCCTACTAGCAGACATCCCACCGCCCAGTCAAAATGCTTTGAAGCAGACATTACCGACTGTCTTTCATAGGAAACATGTCTAGAAGTATCGGATCGTCGAAACGGGTGGTGGCTCGTTTCTTACGCGGGACGGTAACTGGGGTAGCGGAAAACCACGCCCAGCAGCGTCCCACTTTGATTTGAGGCGATAGTGCGGGTAAGTGGCCAGTGTGATTTCACCTAACGCTCACCTAACAGTTTGGATGCCGTATCGCCGCGTTGTAACGCTGAACGATATTGCTCCGTCAAGCGCTCGAATTCGCGTCGCTCGCGGGCGTCGTACATTGCTGGTAGACGTTCGGTGTCCTTAGCGGCCAAGTCGTCCGCGCAGCGACCTGCGTTCGCGCAATTGACTAGGAGATCGAATACAGCCTGTTGACCAACGGCCACCAGATGCGGGTCGGCGGCATACGAAAACGCTTTCGCTCGTAGCTTTGAATCAGGCGAACCGTCATCAAGTCGCGTTTGCAGAGCACTGATCGCTGCGGCGATCAGAACCAGATCGTTCGACTGCAACGCCTCGCTGACAAGTAGGAATTCACCTGCTTGCCATCGGGTGCTGCCATCAGAACGTTGCGCAAGCGCGACCAAGCGGCCGAGAGGGGTCGGGTCCCCTTCAGCCGACTCACGGAGTTCAATCGCCCTATCTACCGCGCCATCGTGCCGCATGTTCTTTCGTATAACGGAGCAGCGTGCCGCCAACTCGCGCGCCGCATCCCCCTGGCTGGGCTCGCGCCTGCTCTTCGGTCGCAGGTCAGCGCACGCCAATAGTGCTTCCGATGCTGCGAGCTTGTCGACGGTGGAACTGTGCGTCGTGACGAGTGACACGGTCGCATATAGGTCTGCGCTATCAAGGATCAACTTGCGAGTCTCGGCAAGGGTCGGGATCGGTTGCACAATTTCCGGCCCGCCCATTGCGGGTGGGTACGAGGGGGTCCGTTGCACGAAATAACTGGCTTGCAGTTCCGAGTGGGAAACGGGGACCGAAGTCCCCGCGTACCCAAAGGCAAAAGCCAGCGCCATGGCAGCGGCAACACTGCCACAGATGCCGCTCATCAACCGATGCTTCATTCGCAAGTAGCCAGGTCTGCTACTTAATGCGCACGAGGCGACAGGTCAGGCGCGGAACCAAGTCGCCCGTCATGCCGGGTGCAACGCCCGAGCCAAGGATCTCGTTGCTGTCATCGACGCCGATGAAATCGAATGTCGCGGGTGGCAATGGAATCGTGCCGCCATTCGGAAGCACAATCTCATTCGTCGTGTAAACGATGCGACCGAAACAGTTCCGCCCGAACGTTGCCTGTCCGGCGAGATGTGTATCGAACGAACCTTGGTCGGAGTTGAACGTTCCGTACCCTTCGTAGAAGCCCTTTGGGTCGCCCTCGACAGTACCGACGAAAGTCACCTGGTCGAACTCGACGCCATTGAACGCATTTCCGTGGCATTGAAATCCGTACAGACCTTTGGCCTTTGCAGCACAGGTCCGGCCGTGCTGACCGTCATTGGCCATCACTGGTCCGGCAAACGAAATACATACGATCGCGGAAGCGATGTAAGCAAGAAGGCGCGACATACTGGTTCTCCTCAGTGTTGTGTACGCGACGCGTACTACGGCGTTGTTCACGAATCAACGCCGAGCAAATTGTCGATTTGAGATGTGCAAGCGTCACTAGGTGGGTCCTGAAAGTTTCTGAATTCGGTAGAACCACTCGTGGCGCGGTATGGCGGGTTTCGCTAATCTGATGACCGAGTTCGGACTTTGCAAGCCGACCTGTCGTTTTGCGTCTGCGTGTTGCGTGCGGAGGTGGTGCGACGCGATGATTCTGGTGACTGGTGCGACCGGAGTTCTCGGCCAAAAGGCTGCGCGCCTATTGCTTGCGGACGGTCATCGCGTAAGAGCAATGACACGCGCGCCTGAGCGAGCGGTCGATCTTGAGCGTCAGGGTGCGGAGATCGTCGTCGCGGATCTGATCGACGCGGCTTCGGTCGGTCGCGCATGCCGAGGCGTTGATGCAGTCTTCGCAGCGGCCCATTCTTTTCTCGGGAAAGGCAGGTACAGCTCGGATGCTGTGGATGACCGTGGGCACCGCGCTTTGATCGACGCGGCAGGCGCGGCAGGTGTTACGCGATTTGTTTACACCTCTGCTCTGGGAGCAGCAGCTGATCATCCGGTCGACTTCTTTCGTACCAAGCATGCAATTGAGCGGTATCTTGAAGCGAGTGGACTGGATTACGCCATATTGAGGCCGTCTGCATTCATGGAGTGGCATGCACACATCTTTAACGGCAAGTCGATACTGGACAACGGTCGCACCACGCTGCTAGGCAACGGCACCAAGTTGCGTAACTTCGTTGCGGCGAGCGACGTCGCGCACTTCGCGCTCCTGGCACTAACCGCGCCTGCGGTAGGCCAACGCGTTTTCGAAATCGGTGGCCCAGGTAACTTCAGCGCCAATGAGGTCGCACAGATTTACGCGAATTCGGTCGGCATTGCACCGCGCATTACTCACGTACCTCGCGCCGTAGTGAGATTATTGGCATTGCTGACGCAAAGCTTGCATCCGGGGTTAAGCCGTGTGCTGCGCATATCGGCTTTGGCGGACGACGCGTTCCCGGAAACGTTCGACCCGACGAACCTGACGCGTGGCTATCCGATGCGGCTCACCAGCTTGCACGAATTCGTTCGCAGCCAGGTAGCACAAGCGCGTTCAGGCGAAACCAAAGAAGTCAGTCGGTAAGAACCCTGGACACCGCTTCATCGAATGACATTGCCACGCCCATCGCCCACTCATGCTCAAACCGGCGCTCGCCCAGTGATTGACGCGCTTCGGCAAGAGCGTCTTTGCTGTTCGCTGGGTCGTCGGGCGGCAGAGTTCGATCCTTGTCAGCTAGAAGCGACGCTGCGGCGAAGAGCCGCACCGCGCGATCGGGCCGCTGCCGCATTTGCTCCAGACGCGCCAACATCCGCAATTGCTGCGCCCCGTCGCCAACCCGCCCCTGCTCCCGATTCAGCACGAGGCTCGCCTTCAAATGGTCGATCGCCTCCGTGAAACACTTCTCCGCAAACGCGATCTCGGCGAGCTGGTGCAGGTTGCGTGCGATTCGATAGTTATCGTGCAGATCTCGCGCAACGTTCAGCATGTCTTCGGTCCATTCGCGAGCACCCGCGTAATCTCCCTGTCGAAGTGCGATGCTTCCCAAGTAGTGCGACGACGTAGTCACTGCCCAATCGTCTCCTAATGCGCCGAATCTCGCTCGCCCTTCAAGCAAGATGGGACGCGCTTCATCTTCGGCACCCGGCGTATATGCTAGGACGACGCCTAGGTACGTCGTGCCGAGCGCGACACCCCATGCGTCGTTGAGTTCACGAAAACAGTCGAGGCTCTCTTGCATCACGGGTCGTGCCTCATCGCGCCCATGCACCAACGCCAACGAAAGCCCTAGGTGAAACAGTCCGAACGCCAGCCCTCTGCGATCCGCTGTCGTCCGCCAGAGCGCTACGCTTTGCTTGGCCAGTTCGACAGCTAGTCCCGGATCGCCGGCGTACAAAGCCAATCGAGCACTCCCGGAGAGGACCTTAGCTTTGGCGGCGGCATGTTCGGCAGTACCCGGGAGCTCAAGCGCCGTTTTCAGCCAGCCACGTCCCTCGCTGTATTGACCGCTGAAATACCACATCCAAGGCAGCGCTCCTGTCAGTCGCAACGCTTCGTGCGTATCCGAACGCTCGCGAACCAGCCACGCTAGTGCTGCGCGCAAGTTATTGAGTTCGGCCTGCAATTGAGCGAGCCAGGGTTTGCGCCGTGCCGTGGTCAAGTATGGCTCGACTTTCTCCGCGAAGTTCGTGAAGTACTCAGCGTGCCGCCGCTGCAATTCGATCAGCTCACCGCTGGTTTCAAGCTGTTCGTGCGCGAACTCACGCACGGTCTCCAGCATCGTGAAGCGCGGCTCGCCATTGACGTCCTCGATTCGTTGCACCAGATTTTGATCAACGATGGCCGCCAACAGGTCAAGCAGGGGATCAGCCAGTTCCTTGGTACCAGCGACAGTTTCCGCTGCCTCCAGACTCCAGCCACCGACAAAGACCGACAACCGACGGAACACCGCTTGTTGCGGTGGCTCGAGAAGTTCATAACTCCAGCCGATCGCGTTGCGCAGGGTTCTCTGCCGCTCCGGCAAATCGCTCGTTCCGCTCTTAAGAAGTTCTAGCCGATGTTCGAGGCGCGCCAGCAGCGCCGGTGGCGATAACACTCGCAGTCGCGCCGCCGCTAACTCGATCGCGAGCGGCAGACCGTCCAGGCGGCGACATATCTGCGCGGCTACGGCCATGCTGTCTTCGGAAGCGCTAACGTCGTACGCAGCGGCCTGGGCGCGCTCGACGAAAAGTCTCACTGCGGCAGACCCGCTGGTTCGATTGACAGTTGCCTCGGGGTCCGGAAGTGCAAGTGGGGGTACCACAACGTCGTGTTCGGCGGAAAGTTTAAGCACCGTGCGGCTGGTCACAAGCACCTTGACGCGCGCGCACGCATCAAGCAGTTTTGCAATCAGCTGAGTAGCGGCAAGTAAGTGCTCGAAATTGTCGAGGGTAAGCAACACCTCACGCTCACGTAAGTGCGCGATGACCAAGTCTTCGGGCGATCGACTGCCGGGTTCCTGTAGGTTCAGCACTGCTGCGACGGCAGACGCAACGTATGCAGGGTCGCGCACCGGGGCCAGCATCACGATGTAGCTGCCGTCCGCGAAGTCATGTGCAAGCTCTCCGGTTACATGGAGCGCAACACGTGTTTTACCGGACCCCCCAGGCCCGGTAAGTGTGATCAGCCGCGCATCCTTGCGACGTACAAGTGCACAGATCGACTCGATCAGACCCTCGCGACCAATGAGCAAGGTGGATGGTGCGGGAAGGCGATGCGTGTCGGTCGTCAGGGCACCGCGTGACGTCTCTTCGTTGTCCGGTGTGAGGGCGAACCGGTATCCACGGCCGGACACCGTGACGATGGCCTCGGACCCCAACAGCTTGCGCAAGCTCATGACGTGAACCTGCAGATTGTTCTCTTCGACGACGAGTCCAGGCCATACGACGTCCATCAGTTCTTGCTTTGGGACGAGGCGATCGCGTCGCTCTATCAAAGCTTCAAGCAGATCGAAGGCGCGGCTTCCCAGCTTCGCGTGCTGTCCGTTGACATCGAGAACGCGCGCGGTGGGGTCAAAGCGGACCCCGCCTTGTCGAAATTCCAGCTTTCTTTGAAGCGCCGTCATTGCTGTCGCGTCGTGGCGAAATGGGAGCCGAGATTCGCGACCACGCACCAGATGCATGGTGTCCCAAGTCACGCCATTGTGAACCTGAGGACCGCAAAAAATGCAAGGGCGACACAATGGGAGGTCCGGCTTGGGCCGTCAGACCCGTGCCGCCAATTTGGCTTAAGGCGGCCAATTGCTGACGTCTCCGCCCCCGGGCAGAATGGCGCAATAGCGGTCATGCCAATCGAATCGCAGCCAATGCCACGAATGGAAGAGTTCACTCTTCCTTGGCCGTGGATTGTCGCGGTGCTCGCGGTCCAGGCTCCTTTCGGCTGGATTGCCATCAAGGTTTGGGATCCGAGCCAGCCGTGGGTGGCCCTGGGATTCATCGCGCTGATTGTTTTGTATGTTTGGCTACCGCTATGGGGTTTTCGTGTTTCCGTGAGTTCCCATGGACTAGACGTATACCGGAGCACGCACAAAGTGCGCTGGGACGATGTCACGGGCGCGCGCCTCAAATCGTTCCTTGGCTTTCGCTATTTGCTTCTCCAGCGTCCACTTGGGACGACGGTTTCAGTGCCGCTTTATCTTGTCAGCCATCGAAAGATCGACGAGGCTCTGCGTGATTGGGCGCCGAAAGGCCACCCCGTCGAAATCTCCCTACGTCACTCTGATGCCGTCGCGAGCATGTAGGCCGCCGAGCCCTCGTGACGGAGCTGGCGCCGAGAGTACCGTCCAGCGCTAGACTCGTTTCTGTTAGAAGCCATTTTGTGCAAGCGGTTCGCCGACCGCAAAAGCGCTCGGGCGATCTCGGGGGAGGTGGCGATGGGTTCCGGTGACGAGCTATGGAAGAAGCAGAAGGCCGATAGCGAACGCCGGGAGAAGTACGACGGCCTTCGCAAGCGCGACTATGCGAAGGCCGCGCGCGGTGCGTCGCGGGACGCGTTCATTCATTACGCTAAGCGCCGCGAGGAGCTCGCTGGGGGAGCGCGGTCGACGGACGCGCAGTCTTCATCGCCTTCCCCGCCTGCCTCGCTGATCGAGCGCCGCGCGCAACTGGAAGCGCAGATCGTGGCGACGGGGTCACCGATTTCCGTGAGAATTCTCTTACACGGTCTCCAGCAAATCGATCTCAGCGCTCCAGACGCCGCCGCCAGTTTGGAGTTCTTCGCCAGCAAAATCCCGTCCGCCCTCTAGCTAACGGCATCGGCACAGGATCGTTCTCGCGACGGTGACGGCGAGCAGCCGCGGATTTGCGTTCAGGGAACTAACTGTTTGTTGTGAACAAAGAGGATCCGCGGTCGGCCAAAGGCCGACATTGACAGTCGGCCCCAGAATTGCCCGGAAGCAGACTTCATTTTTGCATCGGATGGTCTGCCGGCCACGGCCCCTTCCTCCCTCCTTAACCATACATCCCCGAAGGGAGGGCGGTGGCCATGCCATCTCGACCCGTTCCAACTGGTCAGTCATATCGCAGTCGTTCAATGTGCCGCATGGGCGATCGCTGACACGCGCACGGACTGCAGCGAGACGGAGGCGGGCGAAGCCGATGCGGCAAATCAATGTGTTCTGCTCAAAGTGCAGGGCACGACGTACGTGGCTGACAATGTTGTGCAGCACCCGTCTATAGCGCTGCATCGGTCGGCGCGGACAACGGAACACCCCTTCTCTCCTTGCACAGGTACTACCATCGCTGTACAAGCACTGACAGGTCCTTCGATCTTTGCCGCCCCAAGAGCCCTGCACTGAATCTAGCGCCTCTCATTCGTTGACGGAGATCATCCAAATGGCAACTGCAAACAAGGCTACCGCGAAGAAGGCCACTCCGGCCAGGAAGCGGGCACCCAGCGCTGCCTTCATGAAGCCCATGACCCCCAGCGCTGCACTTTCAGCCATTATCGGCGACCAGCCCATGCCGCGCACCGAGGTCACCAAGAAGGTGTGGGATTACATCAAGAAGAACGGTCTGCAGGACAAGGCCAAGAAGACCATGATCAATCCCGATACCAAACTCAAGCTCGTTGTCGGCGTCAGCCCGATCAGCATGTTCGGCATGACCAAGGAAATCAGCAAACACCTCAAGTGAGAGGATAGATCTGGCCGTTACAAGCCTCGATTCGCTTAGGCACGCACCCGGAGATCCAGAGCTGCAGCCGTCAAGTAATCCGGCAGCCGCAATGCAGACTAAAACGAGAGTTATGCGGCATAGTGCGCGCATCGTCGGATTGCTGAGTATGGTCCTGCTGATGTCCGCAGTAGCCCCAGCACGCACAGCCGAATTTCAAACGTCAGACCCTTTGAAGGCATTCGTGCGTGGGGAGTACGCGCTGGGGTCGGACTACTTCATCCGCGGCAAGGACAACACCGTCTTGTTTCGCTGCATGTTGACCACACCGGAATTCGCGTTTGAAGGCATTGCGTTGTCCGAATACTCCATTTGGGGCAATCACGGCGGCGATTGGGAGGTCTTCCGCAAGAGCAGCAGCGGCACCTTTGTCTATGCTGGTACAAAGCGAATCGCGAACACTGCGTGCCTTGAGTCGTGTCAGTCCAGTGAGTATCTCGCTTCGGGTCGTTGCACATGGCAACGCGGCTGGAAAGCCCGGTAAACGAGGTGGCGTCCGCAGCTGGGACGTTGACCGTCTGACGCTGTCCGGCCAACGGCGGACGTTCGGTTGGCTAGCCAAGGAGGCCCAAAAGCGGCCATGATTCTCTTCGCCAGTCCAGCTGGAGGCTCGAATGTTGACCAAAGATCAAGCGGAGGTGATCTCCGATGAGCTGCTTCAGCAGCAGGACACCAGCGATGTTGGGACGAAGAATGCTCAATCGAGGCGGACACCTGCTCATTTCGCCAGCGCGAAACTGGCCCAGCTCCAGCTTTGGGAGCAGGAAAAGGTCGTCAAGGCGGCTAGCCGGAACACAAACAACAACCGGACGTTCGTCCTAGTCATGTTTGCATGGCTCGTCCTCTGCGCCGTAACCTGGTCGAACAGCAAATCGGTTGTTCTCTTTACGGCGATGTTCGTCGTTGGCGGTTTTGCGATTCGGACCTGGTTTATCAGGCGCGCGATCAGCACGTTGCTTGCGGCTCGCATGACAGAACACTAGGTGACGTCCCTGGACGGTCAACACCCGACATTGCCCTCCTCGAGTCAACTCTCCCAATGGCGGTCGAGTTAGGGGCAACCCGACTCGCCAGTCGCATGCTCGGCCGGGCTTCCAGAAGCGCTAAGGGCATCGTTTCCTGACAACGAACGCCACGTTGCGCTTGCAATGGAAGTCCGCCAGGCGGTGATTTCAAGCACCCGTCCTGGCGGCGCTCCAGAACTGGATCCAAAGTCCATCAGAGGCTCCGCGCTCGTCAAGTGAATATTCGCGTCGCTGCCTGTCCATTGCGCAGCGGCATCTTTGTTCACTCCCACGCAAACATATAGGCGAGTCGCAAGTCCCGACTTCAGCACATACGGACCGACGCCATCTGATGCGTCGCGGCCGGTCGCTGCCTTCTTTCTTCACCTTTGACGCGAGGATCACCAATGGATGAAGACCTAAAGAAAGCCGTACGCAAGGCACAGGCGACGTCGAAAGACGGGTTCACGAAGGAACGTGGCACGTTCAAGTCGTTGCTGCTCGCCAATCCGAACTACTTCGGAAATCTCTCCGACAGCCCGTTCAAGTCAGTTCTGTCGATCTCCGACAACACGTTCTACGAAGAGCTCGGATGCGTGGGGTATCACCCGCAACAGCGCCGCCTCGAGGGCGTCGTGTACATCAATCAGCCCGGCGGCTACGGCAGCGACATCTGCGGCCCCGGAACGACCGAGTTCGTCCGCTTCTACCTGTCGTTCGATCACGGCGCGACCTGGGTTGACCAGGGCATGACGAGCTTCCAGGCCTACAACATTCCGGCCGGCACCGAAGGCAGCAAGCGGCTCGAGTACGCAGTTTCGCTGCCGGCGCATCCGCCGCTGCGCTTCTGCCTGTCCGACCTCGTCGTGCGGGTTCGCGCGATCCTGTCGTGGAACAACCCGCCGCCGCCCAATCAGCCGAACTGGACTCCGGTGTGGGGCAATGTGCGTGAGGCGCGGGTACTGATCGAGCCATTGCGGCTGATACCGCCGAAGCACATCTTCGACTTCGCGAAGGTCAAGCTGCCGCCGATGCTCGAAGAGGTGATCGATCTCGACGAGCCGATCGCGACCAAGCAGAAGACACTCGGTGTGCCGGAACTCGCGAAGCTCTATGCGGGCAAGGGCGTGCCGGTACATCGCTTTGCTTTCAAGGAGCTCCATTCCTTCGCGGCGTCGGCGAGTCCGTTGGCCGCCGAGTCGTTTCTCACTCAGTTGCCGGGCATCCAGATCGATGCCGGCATTCTCGACCTGCTGTTCCCCGCCGACGGCGACACCAGCTACGAAGAGTTGAAGTGCATCGGACTGGATCCGAACCATCCCGACACGCTGGTTGGCGTCATCGAGGTGAAGAAGGCGTCCGGCTACTCGGGCGGCCCGTGCACGGACGGCAGCAAGGAGTACGTGACCTTTTGGGCCGACTTCGACGGCAACGGCAGCTTCGAGACATGCCTCGGCACTGCGTCGGTGATCGTCTACGACGTCGCCGGTACTGCGCCGCAGAGCATCTTCTATGCGGTGCGCCTGCCGGTCAACCTGTCGTCACACCGCAAGCCGTGCCAGGAGGGACCTAACGTCGTCCGCATCCGCGCGATTCTGTCGTGGAACGTCGCCGTCGCGTGCGCGAATCCGAACCAGGTCCCGACTTGGGGCAACCGCGAGGAGACGCTGATCAACATCGCACCGGCGACGCAGGCGCCGGCGGGCAAGATCGCGATCCTGGGCGGCATCCCGGTGTCGATGATCGACAACACGACCGGCCTCACGACGCCCGACGCGGTGTTCGCGACGAACAACCAGGCGCCCGACGCGCTCGGCCGGCCGTGCCCGTTCGCCGCGCGCGTATCGGTGCAAGGCGCGCCCATCCCGAACTACACCTACCAGGTCGAAGTGAGTCCGGACAATTCGGTATTCACGCCGGTGCTCACGGATCTCGTCGTCACCGATCAGTTCGGCGGCACCAGCCTACACAAGGCGAACAACGTGACGAAGCGCTTCGACTACCTGCCGTTCACGTCGAACGTCAACGCGTTGCTCGCGCAGTGGGACTCCGCAGGCGACGCCAAATGGTACGTGCGGCTCTCGGTGTACGACTCCGGTGGCGTGTTCCAGGGCAGCGATACGCATGTCATCCAGCTCGACAACACGGGACCGGAAGCGTCGATCGAGATCACGACCGGGCTCGGCAATTGCGGCAAGTTCCTGCCGGGAGACCCCCTCGGCGGCAACTTCGTCGCTCGCGACCTGTATCTGGGCAGCTATAGCGTCGGCGTAGAGCCGAACATCAACGTGCCGCCGATCGGGGTGCCGGTGCCGAGCTCCGGCAACGTCAACACCGCCGTCGCGCCCGGCGACCCGTGGACGCTCGACACGACCGACATGCAGCCGTGCGGCTACGTGATCCGCGTCGTCGCCGTCGATCGCGCGATCGTCAACAGCCAGTCCGTGGGCCACCACGCATCGGACAGTGCGGGCTTCTGCCTCGAGCCGGCCGACCAAGCGTGATGTCGCACACCTGGTTCGCAGTAGGCGTCCTCGGCGTCTGGCGGATCACCCATCTGCTGGCCGTCGAGGACGGCCCGGCCGACGTCCTGGCGCGGATGCGGGCCGTCGTGCACGACTGGCCCGCCGGGCACCTGCTCGACTGCTTCCATTGCACTAGCCTGTGGGTGGCCGCGCCGTTCGCCGTCGCCCTTGGAAGCGAACGGGCCGAGCAGCTGCTCCTGTGGCCCGCGCTTTCGGGGGCGGCGATTCTGTTGGATCGGATCGTGGAGCGCGCGGCATCACCGCCGCCGGCCGTATACGTCGAGCATCCGATGCCAGCACCGCGAGGTGAACATGACCTGCTGCCAAGGTAGGCTGCGCGAAGCCGCGCGTGCCTATCGCGCGCCTGATGCGCCTGTCGAGTTCGAGTATCGCGGCCAAAGCGCGCTGACCGCAATCGGGTCGGCGACGCGCCGCATCTACTGGTTCGAAGCGACGGGCTCCCGCGTTCGCGTGCATCCGCGCGACGCGCCATCGCTCGACACAGTTCCGGTTCTGCGCCGCGTTTGAGGCGGGGCCACCACTTCCTGCGCGCCCAGTGACGTTGTTCAATGGGGCTTCGCGGCCGCGGTCCGGAGAGAAATTGACCGGAGTGAAACAAGGTGGCAGCTCGGCCGGTTCGGTGTTCGGCCACCAGTTGCCGTTGCGCCTCATTGCCGAGCCGACCTGATAGCGGACACCGTGCCTCCACCACTAAGCTGACGGCACCCGATCGGAGGCATACCCGTGAACGCAACCAGGCTCTTAGGAATTGCGCTTATCGTCGCTGGCGTGCTCGGCCTCGTATATGGAGGTTTCAGCTACACCAAGGACACAACGGCACTAAAGCTCGGCCCAATCGAACTCTCTGTCAAAGAGAAGGAGACGGTCAATGTTCCGGTGTGGGTGGGCATCGGCGCCATCATTGTTGGCGGCGTTCTTCTCATCGTTGGCGGCAAGAAAGGGTGACCACGGCCACTTGCAGCCATTCCGGCTAGCCGCCACGTTGCCCGTTAGAGGACTTCGAGGGATTGCGTGCGACTCGGCGCATTGCGGCTATCGACCGCGCGCATCCGCGGCACTCTAAGATTGGTTCTGCCAAGGGCGCGACTGAGCTTCGCGGCGGACTTGGCCAACGCGGAAAGGGTGGGAGATGACTGCTGATCGTGGCGAACGGACACGCGGACGGGTCGCGCGCGCAATGACCGGCGCGGACTTGATTGAGATCAAGGCGACGATCCCTGATCACCAGATCAAGGCAGCGCTCGAGCGCTACGGGCTCACACCGAAAAACGATGAAGAGCGCTACATCTACTTTTTCGACTCGCCGGCACTCGAACTTCACACAGCCGGGATCATTGTGCGCGCCCGGCGCACCGTCGGAGATATCCACGACAGTACGGTCAAGTTTCGACCTGTCGATCCCGCGTCAGTCAGCAAAGAGTGGCGCAAGTATCGCGACTTCAAGATCGAGGCCGACGCGAGCGAGAAAGGGCTCGTCAAGTCAGCGTCGTTCTCGATGCCCGTCGAGAAGGGACTGATCAAATCCGTTGTGACTGGCAAGCGCAAAGTACGAGACCTGATCACGCGCGGACAGCGAGCGTTCATCGAGAAAACCGCCAAACGCAAGATTGACTTCGACCGTCTGGTAGTGCTCGGGCCGCTGCGAGCGCACCGGTGGCAGTTCGATGATCCGGCGTGCCCGTGGAAGATAACGGGAGAACTGTGGATACGAGAAGACGGCCAACGGATGTTGGAAGCGTCGATCAAGGCACCGGCAGTGCAGGCTGCGGTGGCGACCGCCGGCTTCATGGCTTTCCTTGCAGAGGTCGGCGCAGACAAAGACAACGAACAACAGACCAAGACGCGCTGGGCACTCTCGTACTACGCCGGCAAGCAAGCGACCGCGCCCCGCCGCCAAGCGGCAGCGAAGTCTCGATCCAAGGCTGCCGGCGCGAAGAAGGCCGCCAAAACCACGACCCGTCCCATTAAGAGGAAACGATAGAGACCATCCTTGAATGGAACGAATCATGGCGGCCGGAAGCCCGCTCCGGCACTGGACCGTCCCCGAGCTTTCGGCCAGTAGCCGCCGCGTGCGCGACGGACTAGATTGACCGCAGAGCAGACGTTGCGAGACCCCGTTTTTCTTACGATAGCGGACGCGTGTGGCAACCTATCGAGCCGCCTCAAGTGCCTTCTTGACACTGGTTGACGCAAGCCTTTGATCGTCAGGCCACGCTCAGTTCTTCGGTGAGACGCTTACGCAACTCGCGATCCGGCGCCTCCCCCGAGACGATCGCGCGCAAGCCGTCGGGATTCACGATCCGGACGTGCTTCTGATTGACCTCCAGCAGCCCGTCTTGCGCGAAGCGCGACAAGGTGCGGCTGACCGTTTCGAGTTGCAGGCCGAGGAGGCTGCCGATTTCGGCGCGCGTCATCCGCAACACGAACTCGGTGCGCGAGTAATGGCGCGCCTCGAAGCGCAGCGAAAGATTGAGCAGGAAGACGGCCAACCGCTCGTCTGCGTTCATTGTTCCGAGCAACAGCATCACGCCATGTTCACGCACGATTTCTCGGCTCATCACTTTGTGGAGGTGGTTGCGCAGCTTCGGCACCGCGCTGGCGATTGCTTCAACTCCGGCGTACGGAATGATGCAGACGTCGCTGTCCTCCAGGGCGACCACTTCACACGTGTGCGTCCCGTCGCTGATTCCATCCAGGCCAACGAGCTCGCCGGCCATGTGAAACCCCATGACCTGCTCGTGACCATCGGGGGTTAGCGCCGAACTCTTTAGGAATCCAATTCGAACCGCGTACAAGGATTCGAACGTGTCGCCGGCGCGGAACAGCCTTTCTCCGCGTCTGAGGCGCTTGCTCGCGGCGACGAGCTTTTCCAGTCTTTCGATGTCTGGAAGCGACAGTCCGAGCGGAAGACACGACTCGCGCAGACTGCAGCTGGAGCACGCGACCTTCGGGTGCGTCATGGAAAAATTCGCAGCGTTCATGAGCCGTACTCCCATGCAACCAGCGGCGTGCCCATCGCGCATGCCGGCTTGGCCGCCCGTCGCCTTGCTCGCGCGCGCGGAGGTTCCGCTGTAAACGTGGACAGCGCATGAATTCAGACAGGGTGCGCGCGGCTGGAGTTCATGCAAGAGGCCGCGCCGAAAGGTCAGTGCACTGTAACAGAGTCCGTTACAGGGAATATCCCGGTTAGCCGACCGGTCCATACCTGTCGGCGTCAGGAGCCGAAAGCCACTTGGCCTGGAGCGATTGCGCTTGTAGGAGAACTCAGCCGACGGTGTAACGCGTTGACCGCGAGCGAAGCACTTGCCAACTGGCGAACGGAAGGACCGTGTTCGTCGAGCACCGAAGGTCACCTTCGAGGCGCGGCGCGACAACGGTTAGATAGACTCAACCCGGCCAATTCCGGCCGTAGACGGTCCGCCCAATTCTGCTCTGTAGCGGCCCTCGCTTTCAGCCGCGCAGGCGACCGACTGGCAGCCCCACGCCCATGGGACCAGAATACTGGAAGAGCCGACACTACAGCCTGCTGTCGTGGACGAGAAGCTAACGCTAAGGAGACCCCATGTCAGCACTCGAGCGAATCAATGCAATCCGGCGTCGCCTGCTCCTGGCGCCGGTCGGCATCGGCATCGCCTTGGTGCTCAAGCCGCGGTATGCAGTCGCGCAGTCACCGAGCGGTTCGAAGTTCCCGATCGGCGTCATCGGATCCGGGCGCATTGGCGGCACCATCGGCGGTTTGTGGGTCAAGGCCGGCCACCCCGTGCTCTTTTCGTCGCGTCACCCGGACGAGCTGAAGGAGCTCGTCGCGCGGCTCGGCCCGTTAGCGCAGGCCGGTACCGTGGCAGAGGCGATCAAGTTCGGCGATGTGATCTTCGTCGCGGTGCCGTACGCGGCGCTTCCGGAGATCGGCCGCGACTACGGCGCGGTGCTCAAAGGCACGATCGTGCTCGATGCGTGCAACGCCGTGCAGTCGCGCGACGGCGACATCGCGCAGGAAGCCGAACGCGACGGCGTCGCCATGACTCGCAAAAATACCTTACCGGCACGCGCCTCGTGCGTGCATTCAACACGCTGTCGTACTCGATCTTCGCGCGGGAGGCCAATCGGCCCGAACCGCGCATGGCGGTGCCGATCGCGGGCGACGATGCCGAAGCAGTAAAGGTCGCGCAAGCACTCGTGCGCGATGCCGGATTCGAGCCCGTCGTCGTGGGCAAGCTGGTCGATGCGGCCCGGTTTCAGCGCGGCGCCCCTGGCTACGGCCAGCCGGTGACCGCCGCCGAACTCAGGAAGACGCTGTCGCTCGCGCCGTGACGTCCGGTCGGCACTGGCTCTGGCGCGCAGTGCCGGCCACGCCCGCCGAGCGCGCGGCGGCCCTGTGGTCGTTCGCGTATTTCTTCATGCTGCTCGCCGGCTATTACGTGCTTAGGCCGGTAAGGGACCAGATGGGGATCGCCGGCGGCGTCAAGGCGCTGCCGTGGATGTTCACCGCGACGTTCGTCACGCTGCTCGTAGCCCAGCCGCTGTACGGCGCGCTGGTTGCGAAAGTGCCGCGGCGGCGTTTCATTCCGATCGTCTATCACTTCTTTGTCGCAAACCTCGCGCTCTTCTGGCTGCTGCTGACCTTAAGGTCGAGCCGGCTGCCGTTGCACGCGTGTTCTTCGTGTGGGTCAGCGTCTTCAACCTGTTCGCCGTCACCGTGTTCTGGTCGTTCATGGCCGACATTTTCACGAGCGCGCAAGGAAAGCGACTGTTCGGATTCATCGGCGCAGGCGGCACCGCTGGCGCGCTGCTCGGGCCCTTCAATCACCATCGCACTATCGGTGCCGCTCGGGCGGGACAATCTCCTGATCGTCGCCGCAGTGCTGCTCGAAGTCGCCGTCTATTGCGTGTACCGCCTCGAGCGGACCGCCGGCCCGCCACGGCAAGACGTCCGCGCCGACCAGCGGATCGGCGGCGGCGCGTTCGCCGCGTTTGCCGAAGTGCTGCGCTCGCCGTATCTGCTCGGGATTGCGGCCTGGGTGAGCCTGCTGTCGTTCGGCGCGACGATCCTCTATTTCGCGCAGGCGAATCTGGTATCGGCTTCCGTGCAGGGCGCCGGAGCGCAGACGCGCGTCTTCGCGAGCGTCGATCTCGCGGTCAGCGTGCTGACGCTCCTGACCCAGGTCGTCGCGACCGGGCCGCTCTTGAAGCGCTTCGGCACGGCGGTCGCCGCGGGCGCGCTGCCCGCGGTGTATATCGTCGGTTTTGCGGTGCTCGCGCTGGTGCCCACTCTCACGGTCGTGCTCGTGTTCCAGGTCGTGCAGCGGTGGGCCAACTTCGCCATCGCAAATCCGGCGCGGCAGCTCTTTTTCACCGTCGTCGGTCGCGAGGAGAAATACAAGGCGAAGAACCTGATCGACGTCGTCGTCTATCGTGGCTCGGACGCGCTGTACGGCTGGGTGTACGAAAGCATGCAAGCGCTTGGACTGAAGCTCGGTGCCATCGCGGCATGCGCGTTGCCCGTGTCGCTGGCGTGGCTCGCATTGTCTGCTGCGCTGGGGCGCACGCAGGAGCGCCGCGCCGCACTTGCGCCGGGCCCGGGTTCCGGAGACTGATCATGCCGATTTCGCGCCGCAACTTCGTCGGGCTGCCGCTCGCCGCACTCGCGTTGCCGCCTGTCCTCGCCCAGCCGGCGAGCGAGGCCGCAATCCTCACCCGTGCCATCCCGAGCACTGGCGAGCGCCTGCCGGCCGTCGGCCTCGGCACGGCATCGGTGTTCGATCGCGACGACTCGGACACGCGCCGCCGCGCTGCCGATGTCGTGCAGGCCCTCGTCACCGGAGGTGGCCGACTGATCGACACCGGCTCGACGTATGGTGACGCCGAGAGTGTGCTTGGAGCCGTGGTGGCGGCCGCAAAGCTGCGCGACCGGCTCTTTCTGGCGACCAAGGCCGAGGCGCCGGACATCGATGAGTTCAAACGCTCGCTCGCGCGCCTTCGCGTGTCCAGCGTCGATCTCATGCAGTTGCACAACGTTCGCGATGCGCGGCAGTCGCTCGCACAGTTCCGTGACTGGAAGGCTCAGGGCCTGTGCCGCTACGTCGGGATCACGTCGACGTACCACCGGGACTTCGCTGCGGTCGAGGCGGTGCTGAAGAACGAAAAGCCGGATTTCGTGCAGATCGACTACTCCATCGACAATCGCCTGGCGGAAGAGCGCATTCTTCCGGTCGCGGCCGAAATGCGCGTCGCGGTACTGACCGCGGTGCCGCTCGGACGCGCGCGGCTCTTCAGAGCGGTGCACGGCAAGGCGATCCCCGACTGGGCGCGTCCTTTCGCGGCGACCTGGGCGCAGTTCTTTCTCAAGTTCCTGCTCGCCGATGAGCGGGTCACGGCGGTGATCCCCGGCACGTCGAACGCCGACCACATGACCGACAACCTCGGTGCGATGCGTGGCCGCCTGCCGGACCAGGAAGCGCGTGAGCGCATGGTGACATTCGTCGCAACGCTTTAGCGGACAGGTTCAGTCAGCCGTCAGATCGGATCGCGACCGCGCAGCCGTGATCCATCGAGCGCCAGGCTGACATGGCGCTCGCGCATTTTCAAAGGTAAGCGGGATCTCTTTGAACGTCCGCTTCTGCGCCGGCTGCTCGCGTCCGCTTTCAGCAAACGCTCAGGACCGCTATGGGTCGAACACGGCCGATCATCAATCTCGCATTCCGCGGCCAACGATTGCCGGCGCGCTTGTTGCATCAGAACACGCACTGCACTGCGCACCCGGCGGATGAACGCGGGCCATCAGGCGCACGCAAAGGAGTCCTCGCCTGTTAACCCCCGCTATAGATCCGTCTGCGCGCGGGCAGAGCGCCTGCAACGTACCCCTCACTGCACGCGCCCCGGGAAGATCGCGCGCAGCTGCGCCGTGAAGAGGTCTGCGAACTTGTCGAAGCCGTCCCGGTTCGGATGAAGTTCGTTGTGCCAGGCGCTGGGGTCCGGCGCGAGCGTGCCCTGGCCGTTGATGAACGTGACTTTCGGGTGCGTGGCCAACGCCGCCAGCATCGCCGCAAACTGCCTCAGCATCGCTTCCACTACTGCGAATGCCGCGGCCCGTGTCGGAAACCCGCGCAGGTCGAAGGTCGGCTTCAGCCATGGCCCCAGATGGCAGATGCCGCGGCCATCGGGAATCGCGAAGTCGTAGCCGTGAAACACGAGATGAGTGCTGGGGCTTAGCTGATCGCGCAGGATGATCAGGTCTTCGTATCCGGCGCGCACCAGACCGAGCGCAGCATCGAAGCGCGGCTGATTGAGGTGAGCCGCGGGCGGAATCGCCGGATCAAAGTCGCGCACCCACAGCGCCATTGGATTGTCGACGATGTCGTTGCCGCCGCCGGAGAACAGCAACACATCCCAAGGTCCACCCGCCGGGCAGCCGTCGGTCAGCAACTGGGCAAGGCGCTGGCGCTGCTCCACTCCGAGCATGAAGCGGACTTCGTCGCCGGCCTTAGCAAGGTTCAGGATCGGAACGCCGAGCCGGCTCTCGACGCGCGGAATGATGCCGCCCTTGAACAGGAACGGCGGATAGTCGAACCACGAGTCCCCCTCGGCGAACACCTGGAGCGGCTGGAACCCGGCGGCCGGAGCCCCCGGCGCACGCCGCCGTTCTTTCGCTGGTCCCTTTGCCACGCCTTTCGGTGCGGCGCGCCGCGCACCGCGCCGCTTCATGATTTCCATCGTGTCCTTGTATTCGCGGATCCGGCGCTCGCGCTCGGCGCGATGCTGCTGCTCGAGGCGCTCGCGTTCTTCACCGACGGTGGCCGCGGTCGCCGGCGGGCCGGCCAGGGCACGCCGCAGTGCGCGCTTCGGCTGCCGCGCGCGTGCCAGCGCGCGGGCTTCGTCAAGCGTTACAGGCCCACCGCCCATCGGCGCCTTGCTCGGCCGCGCTGCGGGCTTACCGACGGCCTTTGCCTTGCGCTTGCTCCGGACGACTTTCTTCGCGACCGGCTTTGAACGGGATTTCTTCTTCGTTGCCATCGGCGTTACCTCGCTTTCAGCGAAAAGCTTTCAACAGTGCTTCGAGGGCGGGCAGCTCTTTCGGAATGGCCTTGCCGACCTTCGCCCGGCAGCCGCGGTCGAACTTCTGCGGTGCCACGATGTGCTTGATATCGCGCGCGTCGTTGGCCCACATCGGGCAGTCCTTCGCGCCGCCGCCGTGCGCGTCGATCCCGGCGAGATAGCCGGCGAGCCCGGTCACCAGCACATTCGCAATCGCACGGTCGGTCGCGGCGCCTTCAGGCGCCAGTCCTTCGAAGCCCGCAACCGAGAAGATCAGCACCGGCGCTCCGCCCTTCGCCGGCCACCACCCGTAGAGGTTGAGCGTTTCATCGTCGCGCAGCCAGTGCCGGGTGACGCAGGCGAGCACGTTCACGTGCAGATCCAGCGGCATTCGGCTCAGTCGGGTCGCGAGCTTCTCGGCCCACAAGTATGGCGTGCCGTCGTCAGCCTTTTCTTCCAGGTCCCACGCATCGATAGGTGCCGAGAGATCGACCAGTTCGAAGCCGAACTGGTCCTGGGCCCCGGTCAGCCGCTCGAGCGTGTTCTTCAGCGCCGGAAAGACGTTGTCGATGTCCCACACCGCCACCTCGACGGGCCGCGGCGCAAGGGCGCGCCGGCTCTGCGCGCGCAACCGGGCCGGGGCGAGCTCGGTGAGCCCGTGCGGCCGGACCGCTAGGGTCATGTTCGGGTCGCGCGCGTAGACCACTGGTACGGCCCAGTCGATCATTTCGCCCTGCAACGAATAGTTGACGGCGATGCGGGCCTCGCGCGCCGCCTGGCCGATCGTCATGCCCTGCGCCAGGGCCCAGTAGAAGTGCTGCGCGAAGTGACGTGGCCGACGAGTCCAGCACGCTGTACTGGTTGGCGACCAGCGCCGGAAGTCCGTGCGCCACCAGCGACTGCGCGACACCCTTGTTGAAGTCGGCGCGGCCGCCGGCATCCGGTCTGGCAGGCATTCAGGAACACCAGCGCTGACGCCGCGCTGACAGAAGATTTCGCGTACCGACCGTTCGCCGAGCCGGTATTCGCCGCCCCGCGCGTCCTCGAACACCAGCGAGCCTTCCTGCGTCTTCTCGTCGAAGACCCCGTGGCCGATGAAGTGCACGATCGTGAAGTGGCCGGTCGACAGTCGCGCGTGGATGCTTCGTCGGCGTGGCGCGCGGCAGCACTTCGACCGTCCGCGAGTCCGGCCGTCGATCAGCGGGTCGAAGCCGCGGCGGATGACTTCGAGTTCCTGCTGTACCGAGAGGCGGCCGAAGCCGGCCGGCTGGGCCGACGCCACCAGGATCCGCAGCGGCCCGGCGCGCGGCGGATCACGTCGGCGGGAATGGCGGTCAGATACGTTGCGGACGAAGTGAATATCCTCGGTGGCAAGGAAGCTGCGGCGCGACGCGTCGTAGGCAAACTCCCACGGCTTCTCGGCGATCCACGAGACCATCGACGTGAAGACAAAGTCGAGCTTGCGGCCGTGCTGGCGCGAGCGCGCCTCGTCGTACAGCCGCCGCACGTCGCCCTGGAACAGCGTCTCGAAGAGATCGGTGCCGAATGACGATCAACTCGGTGTCCGTCGGCAGCGTGCCCTGTTCGCGGTTGGTGTAGGCCTTGATGCGCTCGTGCATGTCGATGATGGCGCGGAAGCGAGTGTGTTCCTCGCCCGCGTCGGTATTGAGACGCATCGGGATCGTTACCCGCGCCCCGCCGTAGGTCGCGAAGACGCGCGCGTACTTCTGGCGCCGGGCCGCGGCAGCGGAGCCCGCCACGTCGGGTTCGAACCGGTCCATGACGACGACATGGAACGTATCGCCGTCCACGGCCGGCGTCATGAGCGCAGCAGGACTCCCGGCGGCGGCGGGCGGCGTCCAGACGAAAGGAGTCGTCGTCCCCGTGTCGGGCACGGCCAGCGGCTGCGGCGCGCCGACGTCGCGCGCAGGCTTGGCAATGGGGTAGATCGTCGCCGCGAATGCGTAGTCCTTCGCGGTGATGTCCTTGCCGCCCGGAATCTCCTTGCCGTCCTTCGTGATCTCGGCGGGGATCTGGTAGCACATGACCGAGTGCGGATCGCTCTCAGTCGTGCCCATGATTGACTTCTTCGCGAGCGGGGTCAGAACCTGCTCGATCGTCTCCTGCGCGGTCCAGCCTTCGGTGCGGTCGAAGTACGCGATTGCCTTGCGCCGGTCGATCTTCTTGATGAGTTCGGCGCGCATGTGTTCGTGCTCGAAACCCAGCGTGTGGCCGGCCTCGTGCCGCACCACGCGGTGGAACTCCGCCTCGGAAGTGCGCATCGTGAAGCCTTCGAGGTTAAAGGTCGGCTGGTCCTCCTCGATACCTTCGATCTCGGTGCCGACGTACGACCAGTACCCTGCCATGTCCTCCGGCTCGTCGAGCCGGGCGATGCGCACCTGCCCGATGTTCGCGGTCTCCACGAACTGCACGTTCGTGGTCTTGGCCCAGGCATTCATGTGCAGCAGGATGCGGGCGCGCAGGTCGCGCGCCGGATTGTCGAGAAACTGGACGGTCAGCCGGACCCCGGTCGAGGGCCACTTGTGTCCGATTACGACTGCAAGCCGGCGCGGCCCGCCGCGTCGTCCGACCGGTGTTCGGGCCAGGATGCGCTGGTCGTCTGCATTCTCCGGATTGATCTCGACACTGCGGCGCAGGACCTTGGCGGCCTGTTCGGGTGTGAGGGCCCGCGGCCTGCAGACGATCTTGGACATGGGATTTGACGGTAGACGAGGTTGGGCGAAATCGGATCATCTTCCGATTTCGTCCGTATGAACAAGGTGCGGGCGCCCGCCGCATCGCTGACAGGGGGCATGGACAGCGCCCGAACTCGCGCATGAAATGCGCGATTTGGCGAAGCGCGGTGCGGCCGGACTGCGCGTGCCTTCGGCACCTTCGATCGAAAGGGCACATCCATGCCGGACGATGCGAATCCAAGTTTCAGCGGTGTGCCAAGCACCCCGGTGCCCGAAGTGTTCGAGCGGGCCCGCAGCAACAATCCGGCTTGGTACCAGATGATGGAACGTGCGTACGCCCAGTTCGCCGCTCGACCGGAGAACGCGGGCATCTACGCGGACCCCAAGGGGGGCGGAGCGACGATCGAGCAGATCTGGCTCGTCCACACGCTGTTCGGCATTGAGCCCTACTGCCTGCTCGCGCGGGCGCTTCCGGCCGCATCGACACAGCGCATCTCGCGGCTCGTGAACTGCAAGGCGGCGCAGATCGTCGAGGCACTCAAGGCGATCCAGGCCGCGGAAGGGGCCGTCGACGTCCCGCTTGCCTATCACGACGGCAAGACGGGGCACTGCATCCGCATCACCGCCTACGACGGCGCGCGCGACCGCTTCGTCTATCACGATCCGTGGCCCGAACGCTCGCTGCTCGCGAAAGAGAACAACGCAGCCGGGATCGACGCCCAGCCCGAGGCAACGCGCTGGAGCGTGACGGCCCGCGAACTCGAACGCGTCGCGTTCGCCGCCTTCGTCTTTCCGAGCCAATGGGCGCGCGCACGGGGTGAAAACTTCGACCTCCGCTTCGAGCAGTGGAAGGCGAGCGAATTCTTCCAGCACTTCCGGCTGAGGCAGCTGGCCGAGCAGGACTCGGATGGCCGCGTGCAGCGGACCTTCGCGCCCGGAGCGTTCCAGCATGACATCGCGCTCGACGTTGAGAGCAACTCCGCAGGCCGGATCACGCGTAGCTCTCTCCGCCTGACCCCGGAGTGGACGATCGGGAACTTCCCGCTGGCGCTCGACCTGGCAAAGAGCTTCGTGACCTGCTTTGCGCCGCAGCCCGACCGGGCGAAGTACGACGAGGTTGCAGCTACGCTCTGGAGCCTGCGCGATCCGCGCGCGCTCCTAAAGGCGAAGGAGACGGATCCGAACGCATCCGACGGTAGCCGCTGCGTGCACGCTTTCATGGGCTCCTTGGCGCGCGCCGACATCACGACGGACTTCGGCCACCTCGCCATCGCCGGAGCCATGCTCGGCGAACGGGCCGCCCGGTCGATCGAAATCAACCTGGCCTGAGCCGTTGTCTCCGCGCGGCCTCAGTCGAAGCTAACGACGATGCCCTCGGCGGGATCGTCCGGGAACCGCGTGTCGTAGTCCTGGAACTTCTTCGTCACGTCCCTCTTCCGCTCGTCCCACGGCCGGGTCGTGTCGGACCGGTAGTTGAACAGAAACTCCGGCCGCTTCGTCGCGTAGCGCAGGATGCGCAGCAATGCCTGGTGATCCGGATGACGATGCACCGATCCGTCCGTGGAGACTAGGAAACGGCGGCAATCGATATTTTCGACAAGTTCTCGCGTGAGATTGTTCTCGCTCGCATGGTGCGACAACTTGAAGGCATCGAGCGGAAACGCCATCTGCAGATGACGCTGGGCGCGTAGACGATCCAGTGCGGCCGCCATGTCAGGCGCATAGCCGTCACCGGCGAGCAGCAACGCATGGCCGCCATACTCTGCGAGCAGCATGATGCTTGAGCCATTCGCAAACGAAGGATCGCGGCTCTCGCCGTCCTTCCAGACTGGCGGCCACTTGTCGCGCCGCCCCAGCAGATCTTCGGGAGCCGGCTGCGCCGCCGAAGGCTCATCCCTGCCGCCCAGCACGTCGGTCCATGCGGCGCAAAGCTTGTACAGACGATCTCGGTTCGGACCCAGCACCGTCAGCGTGAGGTCGCCTTCGAGGGTCACGCTGGGCAGCTCTCCGCTGTCCGGAATCATCACCGCCCCACCCTTCCACGGCGCATGCTTGTTCCAGGGCAGGTTGCGCTTCGCTAGCAGCTCCGAGAGCTGGTCGCCCTGCTGCGGTCCGAGCAGGTCTGCCGCGGACGGCAACGCCGCTTGATCGAGGTCGGCCCGTTCCTCGTCGGCGTCCGTCGCACCGCCCATCAGGTCCGCCGGGGCGGCCGACGACGTCTTGCGCGGGCCGCCGCTGCGGTCGCGCGCGGCGGCGGGCAAGGCCATCAGCTGCGGCCGGCCGTTGAACCAGATGTCCTTGACGCGCAGTCCGGGTGATTCGGCCTTCAGCAGATCGATGATGCCGAGGATGTGATCGTTGTCGATGTGCGTGACGACCAATAGCTCCACTTCAAGCGTGGCGATGCCGCGTTCGCGACGCGCCTTTTCAATGCGCTGGCGTAACTTCGTCGCGGTTTCGGTGAGGCCGCCATCGATGATCACGACGCGCTTCGTGGCACCCATGCCGTACTCGAGCCAGAGACAATCGCCACAGGTGGCGGGAAGGATCTGCAGTGTCAGCATCACGAACCTTTCTCAGAGTCCACGGTGGTCGCGGCGGGGCCGCATTGGGAGCAGGGCTAGGCGCGGCGAGGGGACCATTGCTCGTGCAAGGACCCGAGCCGCAACAACGCCATGCGCCCAATGCGACCCCGCCCCGAGGGTTGGCAAAATAAGCGGGCGTCTGCGGTGTTGGCCGGCTCGGCCGTAGGCACGGCTACTGTCCTTCGCCAGCCGCCTTGCATCCGCCCGCTTCTTTTGCCAACGCGATCCATCGGGGACTCTGAGAAAGGTTCTAGCCTCCTAGCAGCCAGTCGCCATCTCCGAATCCGACGATGCCCATCACACCTGGGTGACCGGCCCGGAGCAACTCACGCCGCAACAGCGGCATCAGTTCGCCGAACGCCGTGGCCTCGGACTTTGCAAGACGCTCGGCGAGTCGGCTGGCAATCTGGCTGGCGATCGGCACGGCGTCCTTGCCTCGTATCGGCGCCACCGGCGCCACGACGATACTGACGCCCGCGTCGCGGAAGCACTCAGGATACGGCTGGAAGTTCTCGGTGACATCCGCGGCGGAGCAGCCGAGCAGCAACAGGATCTGGGGCTTGCCCGCGGCGCCGCTCAGTTGGGGAGAGATCTCCTGGCGGCCGAGGATCTTGCCGTCCCCGATCTCGAGGACCGGCGTCTCGTCCACCACGTCGGTGTGCGCCACCAAAACCAGCATGTCCGGCTTCGACTTCACAGCATCGCGCCACTGGTCCCAGTCCGTGACCTCGGCGACCGAGCCGCCGAGCACGCCGAGCGCCTTGACCAGTGCCGCGCGCTCGGACGCCTGGACCGCGGGGTCGGCCTCGTAGCGAAACGCGCGCTGGCTCGCCGCGAACAGCAAGGTGCTCACCTTGCCGTAAGGACGCCGGCTCGGCGTGATTTGAGCGTCGGACGGTGTTGCCACCGCTGCGCCATCCGCCGGTCGAAGCGCGCCATTGCGCTCGATGAGTCGGCGGAAGCCCCAGAAGTGCATCGGGCACAGGAAGTGTTCGTCCTTCGAGTTGGGGCAGGGCTCGGGCGCGGCGACGGAACCGAGTGCGCCTTCGCAGCCACCGCGCTCCAGAGCGCCTAGCATGTTCTGGCAAGGTGACGCGTCCATCCGCGGCGGCGGCCCGTCGTAGACATATTCGAGCGGCAGGAACTCCTTCGTGTACGGCACGAGATGAATGCGTTCCCAGTGATCGATCTCGTCGCCGCAGGTCTTGCGCAGGTGCTGCCCGAGTTCGCTGCCGGCCGCCGCGAGCGTCCGCAGGCTTGATCCGAGGATCGGCTGCTTCAGAACCGGCAGCGAGTAGTCCCACGCCCGCGCGGCGTTCTCGAGTCCCCTCTGGATTCTGCCTATTGGCCCCTGCAACGCATCGAGCTGAACGGGAACGTCGCGGCCGTCGTGATGCACCTTGAGGTGCAACTTGCCGCCGACGTCGCTCAACTGGATGGCGACGTCGTAGTCGCGCCGCTCGTCGAGGTCGTCGTCGCGCGGGTAGATGGCCGCCTCGGCCACGACGTCGAGCCCGGTTCCACCGGTGGCAGCCGCTTCGACTCCGACCGACAGCCGTGCGGTCTGCACGACACGGTTCTTGTGAATGATGGCGATGCGTCCCTCGACCGCCTTCTCGCGCGCGGGGAACACGGCAAAGAATGCCAGCGTGCTTTCGCCCGCCGGGGGCAGGATCATCCCCGTGGCGGCCAGCCCAACGATCGACGAACCCTTCGTTCCGTCGGGCTCGACCTGCAGTTTCGCGAGCGGCCCGCGCAGCAGTTGTCCGGACCGCTCGCCGCCGTCGCGCATATCGCCGGGCCGCAGATCACCACTGAACATCCACTTGAGGTCCGTGGCATCGAGCGACGTCACGTGGGCGCCCGACAGTTCCACCTGCACCGACACGACGACGTCGCCGCGCGAAAAATCGACTGCCTGCTCCGGAAACACGGCGCCGGTGAGCGCAACCTCGCTCGGCGCGACGTACACACCGAGCAGGTTCCACTTTCCGGGAGCGAGCGAGCGCGCAGTAATTTCCGGCGCGTCGGGGCGCCAGGCGTTCGCCTGGATCCAGCGCGACACGCGCGCCTCGTCGATCTCGCCGGCCTGTTGGGTGAGCTCGCGGACGGTGTCGACGCCGTCGACCGACTCGGCAACGAACTCCCGGTTGCGCAATTCATGCGCCAGGTCCCGGCGCGTACCGGGAACTCGCGCCGGAGGCGGTGTCGGCGGCGACGCGGCCGAGCCACCTCCGACGCCCGGGCCACCGAACGACGGCATCTCCTCGTCATCGATCCCTAGGGTGGGAGCGCCTTGCGGGGCGAATTGATAGCCTTCCGCAGCGGCCTCGAGAGCCTCCGCCACGCGATCCTGCCTCTCGGCGATGGCCAGGATGCGACAGCGGTCGAGTGCCTCGGGATCGCCGAACAGCAGCGGCTCGACATCGAGGCGCTCGCGCCCCGCACTCCAGACCGCGGCATGGACCGGCAGGTCGTGCGACACCTCGCGCAGCACCGCGACGAACCAGTCGACCAGGCTGAATGACGCGGTGGAGCGACTGATCGCAACGACGCCGGCCGCCTTCAGACGCTCACGCAACGCGATGCTGCGCCCGGCGACCTGTGCCAGATCGGCTGCCGTGACGTCGAGGCAAGCAACGAAGCTGGCACGAAGGCGCGTCCGCGCCTGTTCAAGGATCTGCGTCACGGCGCCCGGGGTGAGGATCAACAGGTCGCAGGCATCGCGCGCGTCGCCGACCGTGAAGCAGCGGGCGAGCTCCGCAACCCACGATCGTCCGCGCTGCGCCTCGCCCAAAGCCGCTAGGATGCCGGCGCCCTCCGCTCCGGCCGGCACACCGACCTGCAGCGGCCAGTGCCATCGCGGTCGCGCCAGGCTTGCGCGCCCGTCGTCCAGCACCAGCGCCTGAACTCCAGAACGCGCGAGCCAAGCGGTGATCGCAGTGAAGTCGAACAGATCGGCACGGTCGCGCCAATCGAGTTTCACGGCGAGCCGGGGCCTTTGCCTTGGATGGGGAAATGCCTCGAAGTACCTGCGCCATGCCTCAACGAGCACCGCCGCATCGGTGTGCACGGTCTCGCGCCAGGAGGCGACCGTCGTGGCGCGCCCGACGTTCTGCGCTCCTCGCCACACCACCGTCTGTTCGCCGTTGTGGAGTTCCTTCTTGAGCGCCGCCAGGAGCTCTGCGGGATCGGAACTGGCGCGATGCTGCTCGGTACCGGTCGCCTCGAGTACACCAAGGGCGGCCAGGGCACAGGCATAGTCGCCGTCGCTCAGGCCCGACCCCCAGTCACCGACGATGTTCTTGAGCACTTCTCGCCCCCCACTTCGATGCTGCAACTCGAAGAAGTCTGCGGCCTCGGCCACTACTCAGGCTTCTGCCGAAACTAGACACCGCGCGCATACGGGAACCGGGTCGCAGCTTGCAGGTTCGGATCAACCCAGCGTCGCAGCGCGATGTCGCATATGACATAGCCCCAGTTGATCAGTCGTTCCTGGATCTCATCGGGCATGTCAGCCAGGCGCGTCGCAACCCTGGCCAGCTCTCCGGTGCGTTCGGGCGGACACGGCAGTCCCGTCGTGGGGCCGTAGTCGCTCACGTCCGAGCGGATGCTCCAGTAGGTGCCCTTGCGTATACCCGAACGGTAACTCGCGACGAGTTGACGCTTGCGTAGGGCCCGGACCTGGTTGTCAATCAAGTCGAGCACGCGCATGGCGTGCGACGCCCAGTCGCCGCCAGGATCCGGATCCGCGGACATCGCCAGACCGGCGTCGCTGACCAGGATCGTTTCGTAGCGTTTCCAGGCCGTCTCCAGGCCGAGGTTGTCGTACACCCCGCCGTCCGACAGATACACCTCCGAGGTGTACGGCGCGACGTGATACGGCTCGCCACTGGCCGGACTGAACTGTGCAGGATTCAATTCCAGCTTGGCCGGAGACAGTACCGGCGGGAACGCCGAGGAAGCCGCAACGGCCATCGCGAGTGGAACCGTCGGCGACTTGACTTCGCCGACCTGATAGTCACGCATGTAAGGCTTCGAGAACCGCCACAAGGACCCGGTCTGCACGTTCGTCGCGTTGATGACAAAGCGCGGCGGATCGTCGGGCAGATCCTGCAAGGTTGCGTCGCCAAACAGGTGCCGGCGATACGCGCCAGCCACCTTCTCGCTGATCGAGCCGGGGCGGAAGATGCCCTTTAACACCGATCCGACATCGATCGTCTCGTGTGCAAACGCGCGGAGTGGCTCAATGACTTCCGGTCCCAGTCGCTGTGCGATGCCGCCGACGAATTGCAGGCGATTCCACTTCAGCCCCAGAAGACCTGCGGTGATCGAGCCGCCGGAGACACTGGAGATACGGCTGAAGCCGCGACAAGTAACCAAGCTCGTTCAAGCGCCACAATGAACCCAGATGGAACACCATCGCGCGGTAACCGCCGCCGGACAGGCAGAGCGCAATCCCAGGCTCCGGCGGGCGGTCCGACGTCTCACTAACGGGAGACAGGGCATCGTGGACCTGCGCATCATGGATCGGCATCGCGAGTCTCCATACAGGGTTGAGTCGCTGCTCCCGGCGGGGAAGTCGGAGACCGGATGCCCCGACACACACCGAGAGTCTGCTTCGGCTCCGCTCATTCGAATGGTGCACCTTATCCCACGCACCAGGCGAGTTGCGCAATAGCCGACGTGAAATCACCCGCCGACCGTGGTCGCACCATCGACAATCACCAGCATAGAAGCAGCGGACGGACAGCACACTTTGGAGTCGATCAAGAACCGGCAGCGAGTGCGTAACCAGAACCGGGCTCGAGTCCCACGTTTACGTGACGGCGCACGCCCGCGCCACACGTCGCTCTAAGCTTGTGCACACCAAGGCGCCGACCTGGCTCACTAGAACAATCAAATGCCAGCCAACAATTGCTGCGAACTAGACCTGAGCATCCTGTGGTGGCAAAAGCCGTTCGAATACCGCGTCGTCGGCAAGTTCAGCGACCCGACCAGCGATCGCGAGAACTACCTCCTCGAACCGATCCACATCGACATCGACATCGCCAAGCTTCAACCGCTGGCCCTCGACTCGGACGCCTACGGCAAAGCATTGACCGAGATGTTTTTCAACCAGGGCGGCGGGGCGATCCGCGAGGTCTACGCCAAGGCGCGAGCCGCGGCCGGGACGCGCGACGGCTTACGAATTCGCCTCAGCATCGAAAAAAATGCACGCGAACTCCATGCGGTCCGCTGGGAAACGTTGCGTGACCCGACACAGGACATTCCGCTCCTTACCCAGTCGAACGTCTGGTTCTCCAGATTCGTCAGCGATGAGACCTTTTCCACGCGTCCATCCAGTGGCTCGAGAAAGGTGGGCGCGCTCGTCGTCATCGCGAGTCCAAGCGACATCCACACCAAATGGGGCCAGGCGGAGCTCGATACCAATGCGGTCTACGAACAGACAAAGCGCGCGCTTTCTGCGGAACCGGGCGGGCGGGAGTTCGCGGTCACACGGCTCGAGACGAAGGCCACGATCTTCAACATCGTCTCGAGCCTGCGAGAGAACTATTCGCACGTCTTGTACCTCGTTTGCCATGGACGACTGATTGACAGCGACGAGCCGCGACTCTTGCTGGAGAACGACGAGGGTGTTGGAGAGATCGTCAAGGGTGAGCTGCTGGTCGAGAAGCTTGCCGGCCTGAGCGCCCTTCCTCGGCTGATCGTGTTGGCCTCTTGTCAGAGCGCGGGCGGACAGGACGGCGTTGCGTTTGGCGCGCTGGGACCGCGGCTGGTGCAGAACGGCGTCGCGAGTGTCATCGCGATGCAGGGAGACATCAGCGTCGAGTCCGTTGACAAGTTCACCGGTCGGCTGTTCAAGGAGCTTTCGAAAGACGGTCAGATCGATCGCGCGACGGCGGCCGCGCGCAACGACATACGCGAAGAGAAGGACTGGTGGATGCCGGCGCTCTTCACATGCTCGCGGACCGGCTGCCTGTGGCAAGGACGCCCTCCCGAGATCGACTCCTTCGACAAGTGGGAAGCGGTCGTTTCGGATGTCAGGGAGGGAGACTTCGTTCCCGTACTGGGCCCGAGTCTTGTCGAGCCGATATTCGGGTCGACGCGAGAAATCGCTCAGCAGTGGGCGGCAACCTATGAGTTTCCGCTCGCCCCTCGAAATCGGGACGACCTTGCTCAGGTTGCCCAGTACCTCAGGTATCGGCAGACGCCGATGTACACACTCGAGCAGCTTCGAGGCTACCTCACTCGCTTCGTGCGAAAGAAGTTCGGCGAGCAACTGCCTCCTGAGTTGCTGGACAGGCCACTCAAGGCGGGGGTGATCGACGAACTGGTATCGCACGTCGGGGCGATGCAACGGGCCAGCAACCCGAATGACGTCCACCGTCTGCTGGCTCGGCTGCCAGCGAAGATCTATGTCAACGCCAACCGCGATAACCTGCTCCGCGATGCGCTGCTTGAGCAGAAGCGCCAGCCGCAGGTCCAGCTCTGCACCTGGCGTACCAGTAACAACAAACCCTTTCTCATCGGTCCAGCGCTCCCCTCGGGTTACGAACCGAGCGTCGAGCAACCGCTGATTTTTCACGTCTTCGGCAACCTCGAATTTCCTGCCAGCCTCGTGCTTACGGAGGACGACTACTTCGACTTCCTAGTCGCTGTCACTCGCAATGAGGCGCTCGCAACCATGAGCGTCACGTCCAAGGTGAGCTCGGCGCTCGCGACGTCCGGCCTGCTGCTGCTGGGCTTCCACGTGAACGACTGGGACTTTCGGGTTCTCTTCAGCAGCCTGCTGAAGCAACCGGGAGCATCGCTCTCATACCTGCGCGCACGGGTGGCCATCCAGATAGATCCCAGCGAAGCCGGGATCATCGATCCCAATCGGGCAGTCCAGTACCTGAGCAGCTTCTTTAGTCAACAGGCACAGATAGGGCTTTACGTAGGCTCGGCGGAACAGTTCCTGAAGCGTCTGGTCGAGCAATGCGTACAGGAAGAAATCATTGCCAAGTGATTCGCTTGGATCCGGTGAACAATCGGCGCAGCTAGGCTGGAGCAGGCATGACAACCGTTGAGACGAGCGGCCCACAGACGAACCCGTACGTCGGCCCTGTCCCTTTTCACGAGGGCCAGAAACTTTATGGCCGGGTAAAGGAAACCGAAGAGCTGGTTGATCTGCTTGTCAGCAAGCGCATCGTCCTGCTGATCGCGCCGTCGGGCGCCGGCAAGACGTCGCTGATTCAGTCCGCGCTGATTCCCCGGCTCCGCGACCGCTACAAATTGCAGGCCCTGCCGACGATCCGGCTGACTTATCGCAACGAGGAGATCGGCAAGCGCAGTGACGTCAACCGCTATGCACTTTCAACCATGCGGTCGCTGGAGAGTCATTTCCCACCGGATCAACGTTTCACGGACGAGCAACTTGCGGAGCTGACGCTCGGTCAATACTTTGAACGGCGCTTTCCCGTCAGCTGCGACGGCCCCATCCGCCAGCATTGGGTGCTCATCCTCGACCAGTTCGAGGAGCTGTTCACGCTCGACCCCGTTGATGTTGCCAAGAAGCGTGCTTTTCTGGAGGACCTCGGCAACGTCCTGGCTGGAGTCAAGCCAGGCGTCGACGAGCCCGAAAGTGCAATGCCGCCCACGCTCTGGGCGCTGTTCTCGATGCGAGAGGACTATGTTGCCGAGTTGCAGCCATTCCTGGGCCTGATTCCGACCGGGCTGGCGTTTCGCTACCGCATCGACCTGCTCGAAGGCGACCAGGCGCTCGAACCCGTGGCGAGGCCCGCAGGTTCCGCGATGGACCCTGCGGCGGCGCCCCGATTGGTCGAAAGCCTCCTCACCATCCAGCTGCGCACACCGGAAGGTAAGGAGGTCACGCGCAAGGGGCGCTTTGTCGAACCCGTGCAACTGCAGGTTGTCTGTCTCCGTCTCTGGGACAAGATCGTCGCTGGCGAGAAGCGAACGATCAACCCCGACGATGTCGATCAGGCGGATATTGAGCAGGCGCTGATCGACTACGTCGATACGACCCTCAAGGCGGCCGCGAACGCCGCCGGCATGCCGGAAAAAGCGCTGCGCGACTGGATCGAGGACAACTTGATCACTTCCACCGGCATCCGGGCCCAGGCGCTCCGGGAGCCGGCAGTGCTCGGAAAACTGGACGACGCTATCGCCGCGCTGATTGAGGCGCGCCTGATCGGTTCCGACAAACGCAACGACCGCGAGTGGATCGAACTTGCCCATGATCGCCTTGTCGGACCGCTTCGCGCAGCGAACAAGGCGTGGCGCAGCAGCAATCTCAAGCCTTTCCAGCGGCAAGCTGAGCTGTATGCATTGACGGGACAAACCCACAAGGAGATGTTGTTCTGGGGGGACGAACTCATCGGGGCAGAGCAGTTTGCAGCCGACCACCCTGAGGAACTCAATGACGCTGAGCGGAAATTCCTGAAGGACTCTCGCGACGAGCGGGACCGCCTCACCAAAGTGAGGCGGAACCGGCAGAAGATGCTGGCCGCAGTCGTCGGGGCTTTCGTCGTTATCGGAGGGCTCATCGTCCGGAATTCACAGGTGGCGCAGGAGAACGCCGCTCTGGTCGAAACCCAGAATCGGAAGCTCGCGGAAGATGCCATTCGATCGAAACTTCGGCAGGAGATATCGAGCGCACGTGACGCCGGAAAGCCAGCCAGCGACTCGATTCGGGAGCTGCTGCGAGTTCATGATGAGATTACGCTTCCCCCAACAAACAGCATCTGGCGCTTCTTCGATCGCACGCTGCGTGAGACCCTGCAAAAGATTCCCCGTTCATTGGAAAGCAAGGTTGGCAGCAGCGAAGACATCGTACGTTCACTCGCCTTCACGTCCGGGGGCAGTCGTCTGATATCGGGGTCGTGGGACGGAAGGACTTCGATCTGGCGGGTTGATCGGCCCGGCCCTGCCGTGTTTGCAAGCGCGGACCAGGGCGCTGAAACCTATGCCGCAGCATTGCATGAAGGGACCAAGATTCTGGCCACGACCTACCTGGATGGGAAGATCATCCTATGGCGCGTAACGGAAGCCGGACTTGAAAGACTCACGGTCCTCAACTCGGATAACCTCGGTTACAGGAAGCAGGTCACGACCGCTGACTTCAACCGTGCAGGAACGCTGCTCGCAACGGCGGGGTGGGATAAGCAAGTCCTCCTTTGGGACGTCACGAACCCGAGCGAACCGGCGCCCGTGGCCGCGTTCGGCTCAAAGTATCACCAGGCTCCAATCCAGCGCATTGTGTTCCTGCCCGGCGACCAACTGGGAGAGCGGCTGGCATCGACCGATCTCGACGGCAAGGTCGCGATTTGGCGAATTCCAGCGACTTCCTCACAGGCGGCGGGCGAACTCAAACCGGAACGAACGTTTGCCGTAAGCGACGTCCTGCAGCGAAAGGTCGGACTTTATAGCGTGGCTGCGAGTCCCGACGGGCGATTCCTGGTGGCCGGCGACTCGGAAGGATTTGTCTACCTCTGGAACCTGGAGTCAGGCCCGCAAGCCGGCCGCGGCATCCGATTGACACAAGGTCACCACGGGCGCGATAACGCGCTCACGCAGATCTTCGACATTGCATTTTCGCCTGACGGGCGCGAGTTCGCGAGCGTGGGCGTCGATGGAGTGCTGCTGCGATGGACCCTGCCCGGCGCCGCCAAGGACTTCGTGGACTTGGCGAGCCAGATCCGCGTCGCGCGCGTTCCGGGATTGGGCGAACGGCTTTATAGCGTTGTCTATCACCCTTCGCGCAAAGGCGTCGTAGCGATCGGCGGCAAACGCAATATCGAACTGGTGAATATGGAGCAGCACGGCACCCTGCTCGCGAGTCCCCTCGCGTACAGCGATGGAACGACCGGTCCATGGCTCGCCGTTGCGATGGATCCAACAGGTTCCACCGTTGCCGCGTCGAAAGGCGACAACTTTATAGTGCTCTGGCGTCGCAGACCCGATGGCATGGTCTCGGTGCCAGAGTGGAACATCAGTGCCGGCAAAGGCACGAGATTTGCGCTCCATCCCAACGGGTTGGTCCTCGTGACGGCTGCCTGCAACGGCGATATCAATAGCTGGCAACTCGAGGAAGGCAAAGCACCTGTCTCAACGCTGATAGCGAAGGGAGACGGCCAGGCTGTGCCGTGCCCCGCGACGGCTCCTGTATTCAGCCGCGATGGCGTGCTGCTGGCAGCGGCCAAGGGTCCCCGACTGAGGCTATGGTCGCGGACGGATGGCGGTGAATGGGAGCAGCGCTTTAGTGGTGCATTCGATGACGACCTCGGAGACGAGCCAGGCGGCACATATACCAAGCGGGACAGGATCACCTGCCTGACTATCAATGCAGCAACGGATCTGCTCGCCGCCGGAGGGGATTCCGGCCGCATCCGCTTTCTTGACATAAAGGACGGCAAGCCAGCGGCGGGCCTGCGTGCGGCCGTCGTCGACGGTGGCGCTGCCGTCGTGTCGCTCGCCTTCCTGCCCGACGGATCCAGCCTACTCTCAGGCGGTCAGGACGGTGTCATTACCGAATGGTCGCTGCCCGCGCTCAAGAAGGGGACTTCTAGCGAGCGGCACCAACGCGGAGTGTCGGGCCTCGCTATAGCGGACCGCTCCAAAGGCGGGTCCGACGGTCGAAGCATCTTCGTCTCGGCTGACCAGGGAGGCGCCATCCTGGAGTGGAGCCAGGGCACCCTCAACGGCCCGACAACACCGATCGCGTTCGCTGACGATCGGCCGGTCGAAGCCATGGCGCTGCGCGCGGACGGAACATTCCTGATCACGGCAGGCGATCAGCTTCTTGCATGGGACTTCAACCGGGCAGTGATGAAGCAGAGCGCAGAGCGTTTCCTGCGCACCCATTGACCGACGAATAATTGGTAATGCTCGTCGGGCCGTGAAAGGTGGAAGGGTCAATGCCCGCGAACGAATTTGTCTTCAATGGCATAGACGCAGCGACCGGCTCGTATCTGACGCCGACGCTGAGCGTCGAGCAGGTGGCCCAGCTCGCTCAAGGCGAAACGCTGGATGCCGATCGCATGGACGAGCTCAAAGCACGGCACGATGCGCTGACGGCTCAAACAATGGGCGTCCCCTGGGGAGTGGACGCTCAGAACCTGGGCCAAACCGGCTGGGGCATCGTCTTTGCACAAGACGCGGATCCGACCTTCCGTACTGCTCTGGCGCCGCTATTGAAACTGCGATCCGACCTGGCCGGCGGAGGCTACAAGGAGTTCGCAGGTCCCGCCGGGTATCGATCGGGCGACGTAGCGCGGGCCTGGCTGGCCCGGCAGGGAGTCGGACCCGGCCAACCTCAAGTGAGCAAGGTGCCCTATTACCTGCTCATCGTGGGTGATCCCGAATCCATCCCGTTCCGCTTCCAATTCGAGCTCGGCCTGAATTACTCGGTCGGGCGGATCCAGTTCGACAGCGTCGACGAATGCGCACGTTATGCGTCGAGTGTCGTCGCGCATGAAACGTTGCCGGCACGCAGTTCCGAAAGAAGGGCGTGCTTCTTCGGCGTACGGAACCCGGACGACCAGGCGACAACCATGAGCGCCGATCGGCTGGTCGAGCCACTTGCTACAGCACTTGAGTCGAAACGTGCGTCAGCAGGGTGGAAGGTCGGTCGGATGCTCGCGACCGATGCAACCAGTGCAAACCTCAGGAAGCTACTGAACGGAGCCGAGGCGCCGTCGCTCTTGTTCACTGCAAGTCATGGCATGGGCTTTCCCAACGACCATGCGCTGCAGGGCCGTCACCAGGGCGCCCTGCTCTGTCAGGAATGGCCCGGGCCTCGCGCGCACCAAGGACCGGTTCCGCCGGAGTTCTATTTTTCCGCCGATGACTTGACCGATGCTGCGCAGCTCGGCGGAATGATTGCGTTTCATTTTGCCTGCTATAGCGCAGGCACGCCCAAGCTGGACGACTACGCGCACAGGAACAATGTGCGCGACCAGATTGCGCCGCACGCGTTTGTTGCACAACTTCCCAGACGCATGTTGAGCCTGCCGGGAGGTGGCGCTCTGGCCGCGGTTGGGCATGTCGAGCGCGCGTGGGGTTACTCGTTCATGTGGCCGGGCGCGGGTAATCAGACCGAAACGTTCGAGAATTGCCTGGTCGCACTGATGGACGGCTCGCGTCTCGGACCGGCGATGGAAGCTTTCGCAGCGAAACACGCCGACCTGGCGGTCAGCCTCAACGGCGAACTGGAAGACATCAAGTTCGGGGCAACGGCGAACCCCGCCTCACTCGCGAATCTCTGGACTGCCAACAACGACGCACGGGGATACGTGATCATCGGCGATCCTGCGGTCCGCCTTCCCCACTAGGGACGCCGACCGAGAAGTCCGTTCTGTTTTGGTGGGTGGTACAGGGTTCGAACCTGTGACCCCTGCCGTGTGAAGGCAGTGCTCTACCGCTGAGCTAACCACCCGCTTGGTCGGGACGCCCCTGCGCAGGGTCGCCGAGGGCGCGGATTATTGCATAACAATACTTGTCGGCCGTCCTGGAACTAGGATACCTATGGACTGCGGAGACTCCCCGTGAACCTCGCTTACACCCTGTTCCGTACGGCGCGCCGCCTGCCGCGCGCCATTGCCGTTATCGAGCGCGATCGCGTCGAGTTGTCCTACGAGCGACTGGCCACCCGCGTGCTCGAACTGGCGGGCGGGCTGCAGTCGATGGGAGTGCGCTCCGGCGATCACGTCGGCATGCTGATGAAGAACTGCGCACAGTACGTAGAGTTGCTGTATGCATGCTGGACCATCGGTGCCTGTGCGATCCCGATCAACGCCCGGCTGCACGCGCGTGAGGTTGCCTTCATCCTAGACGACGCGCGGGCGCGCCTGTGCTTCATCACGAGCGAGGTCGAGGCAGCCGCGATTGACGATGCACGCATCGGCAGACGCACCGACTTCATCGACGTGGACAGCGCCGAATACGGTCGGCTGCTGCGGTCCGGCGCGGCCGCGCCGCGCCAGGAGTCCAGCGTGACGGAGTCGGCGTGGCTCTTTTATACGAGCGGCACGACCGGCCGGCCGAAGGGCGTCGTGCTGACGCATCGCAGCCTGCTTGCGATGACGCTGAACTACCTGGCCGACGTCGACCGGGCCGTGGTCGGCGACCATCTGCTGCACGCCGCCCCGATGTCGCATGGCTCGGGGCTCTACACGATTCCCAACGTAGCAGTCGGCGCGACCCAGGTGATTCCGGCGGCGCGCGGCTTCGATGTCGACGAGATGCAGCACATCCTCGCCTACACGCAGGCGACCAAGTTCTTCGCTGCACCGACGATGGTGATGCGTCTGGTTGATGCGTACGCGGCGCGCAGCACCGCGCCTGTGCACCTCAAGTCGATCATCTACGGCGGCGGACCGATGTACGTCGCGGACAGCCTGCGTGCCCTCGAGGTCCTGGGCTCGCGGCTGGTCCAGATCTATGGCCAGGGAGAATCGCCGATGACGATCACCGTTCTCACGGCGGCCGAGCACATGGACGACCACGACGGCCGGCGGCTCGAGCGGCTGGGCTCGGTCGGGCGCGCGCAGGTCGGCGTCGAAGTCGCGGTGCTGGACGAAGACGACCGGCCCGTGGCGACCGATGCAATCGGAGAAGTTTGCGTGCGCGGCGACACCGTGATGGCCGGATACCTGCACAACCCTCAGGCCACCGCGGAGGCGCTGCGTCGCGGCTGGCTGCACACCGGCGATCTCGGCCGCTTTGATGCCGCGGGTTACCTGACATTGGTCGATCGCAGCAAGGACCTGATCATTTCGGGCGGCTCCAACATCTACCCGCGCGAAGTCGAGGAAGTGCTGCTGATGCACCCGGCGGTGAAGGAAGTCGCTGTCATCGGCGAGCCGCACCCTGACTGGGGCGAAGCAGTCGTCGCGGTGCTGGTGCGGGAAGCCGGACACGAGCCGGACGAAGGCGAGCTCGATCTTTTCTGTCTCGAACGCATCGCCCGCTTCAAGCGGCCGAAGCGCTACGTGTTTGTTGACGAGCTGCCGAAGAACGCCACCGGCAAGGTGCTGAAGCGCGAACTGCGCGAGAAGATCAGGCCGGAGTAACTGCGGCCGACAGGCGCCACACCGGCGGCGCCTTGGCGTCCTTCTCGATGCCGGCGAGTACCACCTCGTGTGCCGCGACCTCTTCTGCCGTGGCCGCGACCACGATCAGTTCGCTCGGGTCGACAGGCCCGAAGCCGGCTAGCAGACCGTCATCGGCGAGCACGTCGATCGTCAGGCTGTCCTGTCCACGCGTCATGGCGAGGTAGACCTCGGCCAAAAGCCCCGCGTCCAGCAGCGCACCGTGCAGCGTGCGGTGGGCGTTGGAGACCTGGTAGCGCTCGCACAGTGCATCGAGCGAGTTGCGCTTGCCCGGATGCTGCTCGCGTGCCAGCTGCAGCGAGTCCGTCACTCTGGTGCAGTGCTGCAGGAACGGCGCGCGTCCGAGCCGCGCCAGCTCGGCGTCGAGGAACTCGAGGTCGAAGGCCGCGTTGTGGATGATGACCTCGGCGTCCTTCACGAAGGTGAGCAGGTCGTCGACGACCTCGGCGAACCTGGGCTTGTCCTCGAGGAAGTGTCGCGACAGTCCATGCACCGCCAGCGCGCCCTCGTCGCTGTCGCGCTCAGGGTTGACGTAGTGGTGAAAGCGAGTCTCGGTGATGCGACGGCCCACGACTTCGATCGCGCCGACCTCGATGATGCGGTGGCCCTCCTTCGCCTCCAGGCCGGTGGTCTCGGTATCCAGTACGACGAGCCGCATCGAGTCCCTACTCGGCGCCCGCGCCGTGGTGCGCCGGCTTTGCCGCCGGTTCCGCAGCGTCACGGTGATGATGCGACCCCATCCACTTGCCGAGCCATTGTTCCATCAGCGTGTACATCGTCGGCACGACATAGAGCGTGAGCAGCGTGCCAAAGGTCAGTCCACCGACGATCACCCAGCCAATCTGGATCCGGCTCTCCGCGCCGGCACCGACGGACATGGCGAGCGGTACCGCACCGAGGACCATCGCGCCGGTGGTCATCAGGATCGGCCGCAGCCGCAGGACGGCTGCGTGCCTGACGGATTCGACCAGCGACTCGCCTTGCTCCTGCAGCTGGTTGGCGAACTCGACGATCAGGATGCCGTGCTTCGTGATCAGCCCTACGAGGGTAATGACTCCGATCTGGCTGTAGATGTTCCAGGTCCCGCCGGTCGCCCACAGCGCGAACATAGCTCCCGTCATCGACAGCGGCACTGACAGCATGATGACGAACGGGTCGGCGAAGCTTTCGAACTGCGCCGCGAGCACCAGGTAGATGAAGATCAGCGCCAGTGCGAAGGTCAGGTAGATCGAACCCTGCGAGTCGCGGAACTCGCGCGACTGGCCGTTGAGATCCGTAAGCGCGCCCGGCGGCAGCACGCGCCTCGCCGTGTCGTCCATCATCTTCAACGCGTCGCCGAGAGCATAGCCCGGAGCGACCTGCGCCGTGATCGTCACCGCACGCAGGCGCTGGAAGTGGTTGAGCGATTGCGGCGACACACCCTCCAGCACATCGACCACGTTCGCGAGCTGAACCATCGAGCCGTCGCGCCCGCGCACGTAGATGTCGCTGATGTCGTTGGGGCGGCTGCGGTCGCGCGGCGCGACCTGCACGATCACGTCGTACTGCTCGCCGTCCTTCTTGAAGCGCGTGACCTGGCGTCCACCGAGCATCGTCTGCAGCGTGAGGCCCACCGTCTGGACCGAGATGCCGAGATCGCCGAGCTTGTCACGGTTGACGTTCACACGCAGTTCGGGAGTATTGAGCCGCAGATCGGTCTGCGGGTTCTGCACGATGCCGGTCTTGCTGATTTCGGCTACGAAGTTCTGGACGATGCGATCAAGCTCGGCATACGGCACCTGAGCCATGATGACGTACTCCACCGGCAGCGACCGCCCCGACTGCCCGAGCGATGGCGGATTGACCGCGAAGCCGATGACACCAGGAAGTTGCGAGAACTTTGCGTTCAGGTCACGCGCGATGTCCTGCTGCTTGCGTTTGCGCTCTTCCCACGGCTTGAGTCGCAGGATCGCATTGCCGTAGTCCACGGTGGGAAAACCCGCCACTGCGTTGTAGGCCGACGCCTCCGGGATGGTGTCGTAATAGCGCTCGACGGCGCGCAGCTGCTCGGACGTGTACTCCACAGTCGAGCCGGGCGGGGCTTGCAGGCGGCCGAAGATGACGCCGCGATCCTCCAGCGGCGCAAGCTCGGAACGCAGCAGCGAGAAGAAGAGCGCCCCGAGGCCCGCGACGACAACCCACGTGATGACGATGATCCAGCGGCGCTCCAGCACCCAGCCGAGCGAGCGCGCGTAGCCGTGCGTCAGCGCTTCGAGCCAGCCCTCGACCATCGTGAAGAGCTTGCCGTGCTTGCTTTCGTGCTTCAGCAGCTTGCTGCACATCATTGGCGACAGCGTCAGTGCTACGAAGCCAGAGACCAGTACCGCACCCGCGAGGGCGAGCGCGAACTCGATGAAGAGCCGCCCCGTGCGCCCTGTCGCAAACGCCAGCGGCGCATACACCGCCGTCAGCGTCAGCGTCATCGCAACGACCGCGAAACCGATCTCCTTGATGCCCTTGACAGCCGCTTCGACGCGGTCCATCCCCGCCTCGATATTTCGATAGATGTTTTCCAGCACGACGATCGCGTCGTCCACCACCAGCCCGATGGCGAGCACCATCGCGAGCAGCGTCAGCGTGTTGATCGTGAATCCAAAAACGTACATCAGCGCAAACGCGCCGACCAGCGACAGCGGGATCGTCACCAACGGGATCAGCGTCGCGCGCAGATTGCGCAGGAAGAAGAAGATCACCAGCACGACGAGGAGCACCGCCTCGCCGATGGTCCTGAACACTGATCCGATCGAGCGGTCGATGAACACCGACGAGTCGTACGCGATGCTGATCCTCATGCCCGCCGGCAGCGTCTCGTTGATCTTTTCGATTTCCGCACGCAACGCACGCGAGAGCTCGAGCGGATTGCCGGTCGCCTGCTTGACCAGCCCCATGTTGATCGAGGGCCGTCCGCGGTAGCGCGCGATGACTCGTTCCTCGGCCGGGCCGACGACGATGTCGGCAACGTCGCGCAGCCGCACCGGATAACCGCTCGACTGGGCCACGATCAGGTTTTCGAACTGCTCTGGCGTGCTGACGTCGGTCGCCGCCACGATCGAGAACTCGCGCTTGGACGATTCGATACGGCCTGACGGCAGCTCGATGTTCTGGCGCCGCAGCGCATCCTCCACGTCGCCCGTCGTCAGCTTGTACGCCGCGAGCCGGTCACGGTCGACGTTGATGCGCATCGAGGTCTTGCGCTCGCCGAAGATCCACACGTCGGCAGCGCCCGGCAGCACCGACAGGCGTGGCTTCACATAGCGAAGGAGGTAATCGGACACTTCAAGCGGCGTGCGCTCGCCCGCGGTCACGGCCATCCAGATGACCGGGAACGAATCGGCCTCGACCTTCGCGATCACCGGCTCATCGACGTTGTCCGGCAGCCGCGCACGCACACGCGCGACCTTGTCGCGCACGTCGGCTGCCGCCGAGTCCGGGTCGCGCGCGAGGCGAAAGCGGACGTTGATGTTGCTCTGCTCCGACCGGCTGGACGACGTCAGCAGCTCGACCCCTTCGATGCCGGCCAGCGAGTCCTCCAGCACCTTGGTGATCTGCGACTCGATGACTTCGGCCGATGCGCCGGCATACTTCGTGCTGACGCTGACCACCGGTTCGTCGATCTTCGGGTACTCGCGCACCGCGAGGCGCGAATAGGAGATCAGCCCGATGACGAGCACCAGCAGCGACAGCACGGTGGAAAGCACCGGCCGGCGTATGCACAGTTCGAAGAGACTCATCTCGATCTCCGCCGGTCGGCGCGTCAGGACTTGCCTGCGCCGCCGCCCTTGGGCGCGTCGGGCTTCGTTACTTGCGAGGCCTCGGCGTCGGGCTTCGCCGCATCGCCCTTCGACGGCATGCCCTGACCCGGCGCGAGGACGCGCACCGGCTGACCGTCGCGCGTCAGGCGCATACCCGCGGTCACCACTTGGTCGCCTGACGCGAGTCCGTCCAGGATCTCGACCTGCGCGTCGCGTCGCACGCCAATTTTCACCGGCACGCGCCGCGCCGCGCCGTCCACCACCTTGTAGACGTGGAACGACTCACCCTGCGGCACGATGGCTTCCTCCGGCACCATCAGCGCGTTGACGCGTTCGCCGACGATCACCCGCACCCGGACGAACATGCCCGGCCGCAGGCGCCCGCTCGTGTTCTCGAGCAGTCCGCGGATCTCGAGCGAGCGGCCACCTGCATCCACGCGTGGATTGATTGCTTCGATCTGCCCTTGCCAGCGTTCGCCCGGCAGGGCGTCGGCCACGACCTCGATCGTCTGGCCCACGCGGACCTGGGAAAAATTCCGCTCGGGCAGTCTGAAGTCCACCTTCAGGACATGCACGTCCTCGACATTGACGAGGTCCGTCCCGTCCTTGACATAGTCGCCGAGACTCACGCTGCGGATGCCTACCGCACCGTCGAAGGGGGCAATGATGCGCATCTTCGAAAGCCGTGCCTGGGCGAGCTTCAGTTTGGCTTCGGCGACCTGGGCATTTGACGCCGCGGTTTCCTGCGCACTCGAGCTGATGAACTTGCGACTCGCAAGGTCTTCACTGCGCTTCAGACTCGACAGCGCCAGGTCGTACTCGGCCCGCGCCTGCGCGACCTCGGCCTCGTTGAGCGACGCATCGAGCGCGACCAGCAGTTGGCCTTTGCGTACGATCTGGCCATCCTTGAAGCCGATCTGCGCGATGCGCCCGGACACCTCTGGACGCAGGATCACGCTTTCGTTCGAGCGCAGCGAACCGACCGCCTGCAGGTCTTCCTTGACGGTGGTCGGCTTGAGCTGCACCACTTCGACCGGAGTTGTCACAGCGGCCGCGCCCTTGGCGGCCGCCTTGCTGTCGTTCTTGGCTTCGGCCTTGGTGCTGCTGTCAGCCTTGGCGTCGCCCTTGACGCCCGCCACGGCCGTCGGCCCAGGCGTGAACCAGTCGCGCGCTGAATAGGCCCCCACCGCAACGGCGAGCAAGACTCCGATCGCAATGATCGTGACCCGATGCTTCATTGGAAATTGGCTAAGACGAGGGCGCTGCGCAGAGGAGCGACTTTAGCACTCGTGTCACCGCCGCTCGGCGCCGCTGAGTTCACTGAGACAGCGAATCCACTCCGCGGTTCGCCAGTTCATCGGCCCGCTCGTTGCCGTCGTGCCCTGCATGTCCCTTGACCCAGCGCCACTCGATATCATGGCGGGCTGCCGCGGCCTGCAACTGCTGCCAGAGGTCGGCGTTCTTCACCGGCTTGCGGTCGGCCGTTTTCCACCCGCGCCGTACCCAGTTCGGCAGCCATTCGGTGATTCCCAGCTGCACGTACTGTGAGTCCGTATGCAGCACGACGCGGCAGCGGCGCTTGAGGGAGCCGAGCGCCTCGATCACCGCGGTCAGCTCCATGCGGTTGTTGGTGGTCGCCGTCTCGCCGCCGAAGAGCTCCCGTTCGTGGTCTCCGTACTTGAGCAACGCCCCCCAACCGCCAGGGCCCGGATTGCCCTTGCAGGCGCCGTCGGTCCAGATTTCGACGTTCGACGTCGCGGCCGCCTCAGGGCGATCGGATGCGAGCGCAACACTCTTGGCGTGCTTCATCCGCGTTGCACACGCGGACGCGCATCGTTGGCCGCGTCGTGGTCAGCGAGCATCACGGCGCTGTGCGCCTCGCCGGTGGCGAGCGCGATGCGAGTGGTCGCCACTGGCGTCAGTTGCCGGGCCCGCTCCTCGTTGTCCTTCCACACTTTGCCCACGAGTCGCATGCCGCGCACTCGCTTCACCGCAGTCAACATGTAAATGGCACCCAGCACTGGCCACCAGCGATCACCGGCCTTCTCCATGAAGCGCCAGCGATTGAGCCATCTTGCCGAGCGTGCCGACGGCGCATAGCAGCCGAAGCGGCCGCGCGCGAAATCGAAGGAAAGCAGCTTGAGCCAGTCCTTCACCCGTGGCAGCGAAATGAAATGCCCCTCGCGCGGAAGGTACGGCGATGCGCCGAGCCGCGTGCAGAACTGCCGCATCCCCCAAAGACTCGCGGGATTGAAGCCTGTGATGACCACGTGACCCTCGGGCACCAGCACCCGCTCGACTTCGCGCAGCACCTGGTGCGGATCGGCCGCAAACTCCAGGATGTGCGGCATCACGACCAGGTCGATCGAATGCGTGGCAAACGGAAGTTCCTCGTAACGGTTGATGATGGCGACACGCCGTTCGCCATTTTCGGTTCCAATCTTGAGCTGGCGATCGGCGGCGCAGAACCGCAGCGGCATCCGGTTCTCGCGCAGCGCGTCAATCTCCGGCAGGCCGAGTTGCAGCGCGTGATAACCGAAGATGTCCGCCACCGCGGCATCGAGGTGCATCTGCTCCCAGTCGAGCACATACCGCCCGGGCGGCGAGCACAGGAACTCGGATAGCTTCACAATCGAACCGTTCGGATTCACGCGTTCTCCGCCATGTCCAGTGCCGCCGCCGAAATCTCCATCACTCCGCTGCCTGCTTTCAGCGACAACTACCTGTGGCTGTTGAGCCGCGACGGCCGCGCCGCGATCGTCGACCCCGGCGACCCGGCGCCGGTGCTGCGTGCGCTAGACGAGCGACACCTGGCACTGGACGCGATTCTAGTCACCCATCACCACGGCGACCATGTCGGCGGCGTTGCCGCGCTGCGCACAACCGGCGCCAGAGTTTACGGGCCACGCAGCGAGAACATCGATGGCGTCGATGTCCACCTCGGTAAAGGCGATTGCATCGAGGTGCTGGGAACGCCGTTCACGGTACTCGATGTGCCCGGCCATACTGCGGGCCACATCGCCTATTTCACCGACAAGCTGGATCCACCGGTGGTCTTCTGTGGCGACACACTGTTTGCGTGCGGCTGCGGCCGGCTCTTCGAGGGAACCCCGGCGCAGATGCTGCACTCGCTCGAGCGCCTGGCCGCGCTGCCCGCCAGCACGCGCGTGTACTGCGCGCACGAGTACACACTGGCCAACATACGGTTCGCGCTGGCCGTCGAGCCCGGCAATATCGACCTTCAGGCACGCGCCGCAGCGGCCGCGGCGACCCGACGCCGTGGCGAGCCGACGGTGCCCTCCACCATCGGTCTCGAACTCGCAACGAACCCCTTCATGCGTTGCGATGTGCCGGCGATACGGGATGCGGCCGCGCGCCGCGAAAAGGGCGCTGAAACAGAGGCCGTTACAACGTTTGCCGCTCTCAGGAAGTGGAAGAATGGGTTCGCGTGACGTCCATACGCCAGCCGATCGTCGACTCCACAGGGCCGTGATACTTCTGTAAATTCTGCCGATGCGCTCCGCCATCCTCGCGTCCGCCTGCGCGGCATTCTGCGTCTTCGCATTCGGCGGCGCACTGGCCGCGAGCGAGCGGCCGACGGATACGGCTCCTGCGGCCACGACCGCCGCAGCGGCCGCCCCTTCGGCAGCGCCGTCGCGCGATCCGCTCGGCGAACTGCTCGATACGCTGCCCGACGCCTATTCAGAATGGCCGTACGACGACATGGAGTCGGGCGCGCGGCCGCGCATCATTGGGAGGCCGGCCTCGCAACGGGTTGTTGTGCCGCCAACGCCGCCCCCGGGCGACCTGTGGGTGCGTATACGGCGCGGCTTTCGTATTCCCGACCTGGAAACCAAACTGGCTGAAAACCGCACGCTCTGGTACGCGAGCCAGCCCGACTACCTCGATCGCATGGCGCAGCGCTCGAGCCGCTACCTGTATCACATCGTCGAGGAGATCGAGCGGCGCGACATGCCGACCGAACTCGCGTTGCTTCCCTTTGTAGAGTCGGCGTACGTTCCCGAGGCGATCTCGTCGGCGAAGGCGGCCGGCCTCTGGCAGTTCATTCCATCGACAGGGAAGACCTACGAACTGGAACAGAACATGTGGCTCGACGAGCGACGTGACGTCGTCGAGTCGACCCGCGCCGCGCTCGACTACCTGCAGAAGCTCTACGACCAGTTCGGTGACTGGCACCTTGCGCTCGCGGCCTACAACTGGGGCGAAGGCGCAGTGTCGCGGGCTATCGCGAAGAACCTGCAGGCGCGCAAACCAGCGGGCTACACCAACCTCAGGATGCCGAGCGAAACTCAGTACTACGTGCCCAAGCTCCAGGCAATCAAGAACATCGTCTCCGATCCTGCCAAGTACGGCGTCGTGCTGCCAAAGATTGATGACACCCCGTACTTCGTCGCCGTCCACGGGACCCGTGACATCGACGTGCATACGGCGGCCCGCCTCGCGGAAATGGAGGTCGACGAATTCCGCGCGCTGAATCCTTCCTTCAACCGACCGGTCATCGTCGGGGCCGGAGGTGCCAAGCTGCTGCTACCCGCGCAGAACGTCGATCGGTTCCATGCCAACCTCGCCGCCTGGGATGCGACGGGTCAGCCGCTGGCGAGCTGGACGGTCTATCAGATGAAGCCGGCGGACACGCTGGCCGCCGTGGCACGACGCGCGGGAATCAGCGAGGAAAAGCTGCGCGAGGCGAACCGGATCCCGCCGCGTTATCTGATCAGCGCCGGCTCGACCATCCTGATCCCGCGTGACGAGACGATGGAGACCGACATTCCAGCGGACAGCCTGGACGCCCGGTTCGCCCTCGTGCCCGAGCACTCGAACCTGCGGAAGGTCACTTACCGCGTGCGCCGGGGCGACACGCTGCATTCCGTCGCACGCCGCTATCGCGTCAACGAGAAGGACATCATCGTCTGGAACCAGTTGACCGCGCCGACGCTGTTTGCGGGGCAGCGCCTCGAAATGACAGTGCCGGCGGCCAAGGCACCTGCCACAGCCAAGGGCGGATCCAAGGCCAAGCCGTCGTCACGTGCCACGGCCGGCAAATCGAGCCAGGCCCCGGTGAAAGCGGCCACCACGTCTCCGGCGCGGGCCACCGGCAAGGTCGCGACTACGCGCTAGCGGTAACACACCGGCGGGCGCAGGCGACCGCCTATACTGCGCGCCCGACTCCAAAGCACTGCGAGCATCCAGAAATCATGGGCTTCCTGTCCGGCAAGCGATTGCTGATCACCGGCGTGCTATCCAACCGCTCGATCGCCTATGGCATTGCTCAGGCCTGCAAGCGTGAAGGCGCCGAACTTGCATTCACCTACGTCGGCGATCGCTTCAAGGACCGCATCACCGAGATTGCTGCCGAGTTCGACTCCGATCTGGTGTTCGACATGGACGTCAGCGATGACGCGCAGATCAATGCGGCCATCGATGCGCTGAAACAGCGCTGGCCCGGACTCGACGGTCTGGTGCACTCGATCGGCTTTGCGCCGCGTGAAGCCATAGCGGGCGATTTCGTTGACGGACTGTCGCGCGACGGGTTTCGCATCGCGCACGACATCTCTGCCTATAGCTTTCCCGCGCTCGCCAAGGCGGCGCTGCCGCTGATGGAAGGCCGCAAAGCGTCACTGCTGACGCTGACCTACCTCGGCGCAGAGCGCGCAGTGCCGAGCTACAACACGATGGGGCTCGCAAAGGCAAGCCTCGAGGCCAGCGTGCGCTACCTGGCTGCCAGCCTGGGACCCCGCGGCATCCGTGTGAACGGAATTTCAGCGGGCCCAATTAAGACACTTGCTGCAGCCGGCATCAAGGGCTTCTCGAAGATCTTCTCGGTCGTCGAAAGCACGGCACCGATGCGGCGCAATGTCACGATCGAGGACGTCGGCAACGTCGCGGCGTTTCTGCTGTCGGACCTCGCCGCTGGCGTCACCGCGGAGATCACGCACGTCGATTGCGGCTTCAACGCCGTCATGGGCATCCCGACCGGCCTCGAGTGAGCGCAGCGCCGGGCCGCCCCAGCAAGCTCGCGCCGCAGCGCGGAGGCTCCCAGTGAGCGGTCAGGACGCGAGGCCCTCGGGCATGCGTCCGGTCAGGTAGTAGTCGACCAGTTCGTGCACCGGCCGGATCACCGGGCCGAAGGGCACCGACAACGCGCCGCGGAAGAAGAGTCCCCGCGCAAGTTCGCCGCGCAATGCGGCTGCGAGCTGGGTGTCGATGCAGAACTGGCCGATCGTTGCGATGCTGTCGCGCAGCCCGCAGGTCGTCAGGCACTGCAACGCACCGCTACAGCGGCCGATGGGGTCTGGCGGCAGCTTCTTTGCCGTCCAGTCCGCGGCTTCCTGCTTCAAGATGGATTCGCGCCGCAGGTAGCGATCCAGCCAGACCGTTCGCACCGCGCGTGCCGGCAGTCCCGCGACGCTGATGAATTCGACGATGTCGCGCGGTTTCGCTTCCGCCAGCACTTTCTTGAAGTTCGGATGAGCATCCCCTTCGGTCGTCACTGCAAACGCGGTGCCGATCTGGACTGCCGCGTAGCCCAGCGCAAGGACGTCACGCATCTTCTGATGCGTATTGATTCCACCCGCGGCGATCAACGGAATCTTCTCGCTCTCGATCTGCTGCTCGCGAAACGCAAGCGACACTTCCTCGATCACCCGATCGAAGTCGAAGCGCGGGTCGTTCAGATCCTCGATGCGCGTAGCTCCGAGGTGTCCTCCGGCGTAGCGCGGATGTTCGATGACGATTGCGTCGGGTAGGCGGTTCTTGCGAATCCAGCGGCGCAGCACGATCGAAACGCCACGTGCGTCGGACAGGATCGGGATCAGCGCCACGTCGGGAAAGGCCGCGCACATGTCCGGCAGGTCGAGCGGCAGGCCGGCACCCATGACGATCGCATTCACCCCCGATTCGCACGACTGGCGCACCAGCGCTGCGTGCTGATCGACGGCCTTCATCACGTTGACGGCGATCGCGCCGCGACCTTCGGACTGTTCCCGCGCCAAGCGGATTTCGCGATCGAGTGCGATCAGGTTCAGGCGGTCCAGCACGGTGCGGTCGCGCACGTCCTTGCACTGTGCCATCAGGTCGGCGTGGTGATGCCGCAGGTCGACCGAGGCGATGGTGCCAAGGGCGTCTTCACGCGCCACGGCCGAGGCCAGCCGATGCGCAGACACGCCGACGCCCATGCCGCCCTGGACGATGGGAATCAGTTCGCGCCGCCGCAGGCGCAGCGGGCGCAGGCCCTCGCTGAGTACACGTTGCACTCCGGTTCCTCCCGGACAAAAGGGGGCAGGCTAGCCCGGTGCCCGATGGCCAACTTGATCCCGGTCAGCGACGGCAGCCCTATCCTATACTCGGCGCCCGCGCGGTGCCCGTCGATTCTGCTCGCGGCGCGCCTGACCCGTCCGGCCACCCGTGCCTGAGACACCTGTTGGAGAATGCCATGGCCACTGCCCCCGACCTCGACATCTCGATGGACGCCACTTCGCTCTACCGCGAGGAGATCTACACCGACCGCAAGATCGGAACGATCCGCACGCTGGTACCGGTCACCCCGCAGGGCGCGACCGACGGCGCGCGTCCGATCGTCTACACCGGCGAAGCGCAGATCATGACGCAGATGGGTCCGTTGCCCATCAACTTCGAAATCGAGGCAAAGTCGCTCGCGGAAGCGGTCGAGGGCTACGCGGCAGCGGCCAAGGTCGCAGTCGAGCGCACAGTGCGTGAGCTGCAGGATCTGCGGCGCCAGGCGGCATCCTCGATCGTGTTGCCGGGCCAGGGCGGAGCGGGTTTTCCGCCGGGCGGGCTGGGCGGCGGCGGCAAGATCCAGATTCCGTAACGCCGGTCAATCCGTCGCAGTCGATTCGCGGCATAGCCGGCACCGCGGAGCTCCTCTACCGTCCCGCATCAACTCCAAGCAGGATCTGACATGGCCGATGTGATCCACCTCAGTCTCACGGGCATCAAGGGCGAGTCGACGTCAAAGCGCCATCGTGACGAGATCGTCGTCGAGAGTTGGAACTGGGGGGTGGCGGTGCCGACCGTGTCCAGCCTGGGCGGCGCTTCGAGTGCGAGCCGACCTTCGTTCGCGCCTTTCACTTTCGCGCACCGGGCGGATACGGCATCGCCGCCGCTGTGGCGCGCCTGTGTCACCGGGCAGCACATCGCCGAAGGCGTGCTCAGTGTCGCGCGACCGATGGCCACCGTCGGCGACTACATCACCTTGCGCATGACGGACATACTCATCACTTCCGTCAACGTCGCCGACGCTTCCGCGGATACGCAGCCGCCGCTGGAGACGGTGACCTTCGGCTGCGCAGTGTTCGAATACACGTACCGCCCGCAACTCGCCAACGGCAGCTTCGGACCGGCTGTCGTGCTGAAGTTCGACATCCGGCAGAACCAGGTGCTGTAGCGGCGCCGCGCGTGGCGGGCTGCTACCGGTGGCAGTGCGCCGCGCCTTCGTCGCGTGGCGCGCCGCCATCGACCGGAACAAACGCCCACCGATAGCCGTTGGCATCCAGGTTAGTCGCAGCACGCCGTGCGAGGATGTATCTCGCGCTTCACTGTTCGACTGAGCTGCGCGCACCGAGTAGAGGCGAGCGCCGCCGGTTCCCACCGTGAAGCTTCGGATTCCGCGCACTGGATCGGCATTGCCTGCCGCATCCTGCGGCGCGAACCGCTCGTAGATGTGATCGTGCGCGACCAGAACAATCTCAGTGCCGGCGGAATGCAGCAACTGGAACACGTCTGCCATGCGCCGATCGTTGCCATGGGGCCCCGAGGTGAACACTGGGTGATGCCAGTAGGCGATCGTGCAGAGTGAGTCCGTCGCTGCGGCAAGGTCGGCCTGTAACCACGTGTACTGCGCGGAACCGACAGTCGCGTCCGCGTTGCTGTTCAGAGAGACGAAATGCCAGCCGCCGAGATCGAAACTGTAGTAGCCACGCCGGTCGGGCCCGGCCGCGGGGCCGAAGTAGTCGTAGTAGCCATCGGCGCTGGTCGTCATGTAGTCGTGATTGCCGGGGCTGGGCCGGGTCCGCTCCTTGAACTGGCCCCAGGTCGGCCCGTAGCAGTCGGCGAATTCCGTCGGCGCCCCGATGGGATAGGTGTGGTCGCCCAATGTCAGTACCAGCGTATCCGCGGGCTTGATCAGTTCGGCCGTGCGTGATGCCTGCGGAAACTGCAGGCCATTCGAACCGCAGTCCGCAATGTCGCCCGCGGCAACGACGGTGATCGGCTGCGCGGCGTCGGCTGCCACCGCACGACCGCAATCGGTCAGGCACAGTCCGAGGATGAAGCAAGCAATCAAACGCATCGTGTCAGCGGGCCAACAGGAAGATCGCCGCCGAAGTTCAGCTCACGAAACGCATGTGAATGTAGAGGTAGAACGGCGCACGTGGCGGCGGCGCGAAGCGGTCGAACAGCAAGCGCCCGCGCATGCACTGGTAGACATTGGTGCTGCGATCACTCCACAGGCGGAGTACACGACCATCGGCGCCGATCGCTGCCACGAATGAAAACGGCGTCGACTCCGGCTGCGGCACGCTGGACGTGCAGTCCCGGAAGTGCATGCGATAACGCTCGCTGAACTGGGGCAGCAGGACATCGCGGTGATAGTCGCGCGTCGCCTCGTCCGACTCGTCGCGGCGGCCCTACTCCTGCGCCTCGACGTAGCTCCCGGCAAGCCCGTCGGCTGCCGGTCCCTGCGCGAACGAGCCGGTGCTGGCGGCGAGCGGCGTGGCCACAAGGACAACGCACACGAAGCGCGTCACGTTAGCGCGCATGTCCTGAACCCCACGAAGATGTCGCCACGCTCTGCCACGTAAAAGTTACGGAACCTGGGATGGACGATGCGCTCGGGCGTGGCACGTGATCCCCCACGGACGCTCGCGTGTGTGCCAAACCACGGAGCGGAGTACTCGGCATACGGATCAGACTGGAATCCCGGGTAGGGCAAAAACGAACTCGCCGTCCACTCCCAGACGTCGGCCGCGGCGATCGCGCCAACCAGCGCCGCGTACTCCCACTCGCTTTCGGTCGGCAGCCGGCGTTCGGCCCAGCGACACCATGCTTCCGCCTCATGACGCGTCACATGCAGCATCGAAGCCTCCGCATCGATCGGTGCCCAGCGGTCGAAGCGGCGGGCTTCCCAGCCGTTCGCTCCACGGCGCCAATAGCGAGGCTGCACCGTGCCGCTGGCCACGAGCCAGGCACGCCCGTCCGCACTCCACCACTCGGAGCGGCGATATCCGTCGTCGTCGACAAACTCAGCAAACTCGCGCTGACTGACGGGACGACGTGCGATCGCGAACGGCGCAACCTCCTCCACATGGCCCCACTTCTCGTTGTCGAACACGAATCCGTCGGCTGATCGCGGCGCACCGCGCTCGAACGGTCCGCCGCGCAGCGTGGCATCGCCTGCCGCTGCCGGCGCGGTCGCGCGCGCGAGCGATGGAGCCGGATAACCGCAGGTCTGTCGCGTATACGCAAATGCTTCTCCGTGCATGTCCTCGTGGTAAAGCGCAAGCTGAAAGAAATACAGAGCCGCCGTGTCGTCCTCGACCCGCTCGAGCCGGTCGATCGTAGCGTCCAGCACGGCGTCGAGGTAGCGCAACGTTGCCGCGCGCGAAGGCAGGTCAAGGTCCCAGCGTGTCGCATGCGGAACGGTGCTCGAGTCGTACCAGCGGTCGGCATGTTCGAGCAGGGAGGATGCAAGGGCCCGGTCCGGCCCGTGCCAGCGCAGGCACCAGCGTTCCATGAACCAGCCTACGTGCCCGACCTCCCACAACATCGGGTTGACCGTATCGAGCTGCGGTACGCGCCACTGCGCATCGTCGAGTTCATCGACAAGCGCCCTCGTATACTGGCGCGCCTCCATGATCGCGCTTCGCAGCCCGGTCTTGTCCAACGTTCTCATGTGCCCTGCGCGTACCCGATCTTCCCGCCCGACCGTCTGCATTATCACGCCGGGTCTGCGCGCCTCCAATTCTGGCAACTGGCATACGGCGGCACGCTGGGCGCGATTTCTTCGGCCGGACCATCGCGTGCGCGTACTCGACGAATGGGACGGCAAACCGTCCGACGTCATGATCGCGCTGCATGCCCGCCGCTCAGCCGATTCGATCGCCGAATTCCGTGCCGCGCATCCCGAGTGCGGCCTCGGCGTCGTGCTCACCGGCACCGACCTTTATCGTGATCTTCCGGCGAACCGCGAAGCGCAGCATTCACTTGCGCTCGCTGATCGCCTGGTCGTGCTGCAGGAACTCGGCGTGCAGGCGCTCCCTGCACACTACCGCACCAAAACCGCCGTCATCTTCCAGTCAGCGCCGGCGCTGAAGCGTGGGGCCCGCCGCCGTCGGACCTTCGATGTCGCCGTGGTCGGCCACCTGCGTGACGAGAAGGACCCGCTGACCGCCATGCGCGCCGCGCTCGCACTGCCCGCGACTTCGCACGTGCGCCTGCTGCACGTCGGCGCCGCGCTCGACCAGCGCTATGCAGCCGCCGCGCGTCGCACCGAAGCGCGCACGACTCGTTATCGCTGGCTCGGCGAGCTGACCCGCGCGCGGGCCCGCCAGTTGATGCGTCATGCGGCGCTGCTGCTGCACCCGTCGAAAATGGAAGGTGGAGCGCAGGCGATACTTGAAGCGATACGCAGCGGCACGCCCGTGCTCGTGTCCAACGCCGACGGCAACGTCGGCATGGTCGGAGGCCGCTATCCAGGCGTCTTTCGGGTCGGCAACGTACGCGAAGCGGCTGATCTGCTGCAGCGTGCGGAGACTGACCGCACGTTCCTGCGCCGGCTCGGCTCGGCGTGCCGCGCGCGCGCGTGGCTCTTCAGTCCCAAGGTCGAGCGGGCCGCTGTGCGCGACCTCGTGGGTCAGCTCCTCCATAATCGCGCTGTACCGCTACGCCGCAGGGTCTACCGATGAACGCTCCGTCCGATCTGAAGATCAAGCTCACGTCCTTCTCGCACGGCGGCGGCTGCGGCTGCAAGATCGCACCCGGCGTGTTGGGCGAAATTCTCAAGGGTGCAAAGGGCATCGTCCCGCCGCAACTGCTCGTCGGCATCGAGACCGCAGACGACGCCGCCGTCTACCAGATCAACGACGAGCAAGCGCTGATCGCGACCACCGACTTCTTCATGCCGATCGTCGACGATCCGTACGACTTCGGGCGCATCGCGGCAACCAACGCGATCTCGGACGTCTACGCGATGGGCGGCACGCCGATCATGGCGCTCGCCCTGCTCGCGATGCCGGTCAACCAGTTGCCGCTCGAGGTGATTCGCCGCATCGTCGAGGGGGGGCAGGATGTCTGCACCGCTGCCGGGATTCCAATCGCCGGCGGCCACACGATCGACTCGGTCGAGCCGATCTACGGGCTGGTGGCGCTCGGCCTCGTGCACCCGAAGAAGGTCAAGAAGAACTCGGATGCCAAGGCAGGTGACGTACTCGTCCTCGGCAAGCCGCTCGGCGTCGGCATCTACTCAGCGGCACTGAAGAAGGACGCGCTTGATGCCGCGGGTTATACGCAGATGATCGCCAACACGACGAAGCTCAACACGCCGGGCCGGCACCTGTCCGACATGGATACCGTGCACGCGCTGACCGATGTCACCGGCTTCGGACTGCTCGGTCACCTGAACGAGATCGCGCTTGGCAGTGGCCTTGCTGCGCGCGTGCGCGCTCGCGATATCCCCTTGTTGCCGGGCGCTGCACAGCTCGCGGCCAACGGCTTCGTCACCGGAGCCTCTGGCCGCAACTGGGCGGGTTACGGCCAACATGTGCGGCTCATCAACGTCGACGACACGATGAAGTCACTGCTGACCGATCCGCAGACGAGCGGCGGCCTGCTCGTCGCCTGTGCGCCCAGTGCGGTCGACGAAATGCTCAAGGTCTTCCGCGCGCAAGGTTTCGGCGAGGCGGCCGTCGTCGGCGAACTCGCAGCCGGGCACGGCATTACCGTCGAGGGCTGATTGGTCATCGCCCGTCGCGCCTTGCTCCTGGCGGCGCTGGCGGGCCCATGCCTACTCAGCGTGCGTGCTACCGCGGGCGCTGAACTCAAGCCCTGGAGCGGACCACCAGAACCGCCCCCAGTCGACCTGCCGCGCCCCGACGGCGCGCCGATGTCGCTGCGCGAGTTGCGCGGCAAAGTCGTGCTCGTCAACTTCTGGGCGACCTGGTGCGAGCCGTGCGTCGCCGAGATGCCGTCGCTGCAGAGGCTGCGCGACCAGCTTGGCGTAGAGAGTTTCGAAGTGCTCGGCGTGAACTACCAGGAGGGACCGGCCCGCATCAACGCATTCGTGCAGGAGACCAGAGTTACCTTCCCGATCGTGCGAGACACCGACGGCGCGGTCGCGCGGGCTTGGGGCGCACGCGTGTTTCCGTCCACGTATGTCCTCGATCGCGCAGGGCAGATTCGCTATGTGCTCGTGGGTGAGGCCGATTGGACAAGCCCAATGCTCGTCAGCACAATCCGCTCGTTGCTCGGACCGCTGCCGCCGCGCTAGCAGGGCCCACGAAGTAACGTTGGCGCGTGTCGCCACAACCTCCCGGAGACAAGACCATGAATCGCCGTTCGCTGCTCAAGGCAGTCCCGGCCGCCGGCCTACTGGCCGCCGCACCATGGACCGCCCGCACTCAGACCGCCGCCGACCCACAGGGCTGGCGCACCTTCGAAGTAGTGACCCGCCTGGAAGTCATATCAGCGACCGGACAGGTCATCGCCTGGGTACCACTGCCGCTGACCCAGAAGACCGCCTGGTTCGAAACCCTGTCGAACACGACTTCCGGCAATGCTGAGAAGACGGATATCTATGTCGACCCGGTCTACGGCGCCGGCATGGTCGTCGCGCGCTTCCGGGCGGGTGAGGCGCAACCCGTAGTGGAGGTCACCAGCCGCTTCCGCACCCGCGACCGCTTCATCCCGCTCACGCCGGGCAGCGGCGAAATCGCGTCGGCACAAGAGCAGGCGCGCTACCTCAAAGGGACCGATCTCATGCCAATAGACGGCATCGTCAGCGAAACTGCCATTAAAGTGACGAAGGGCACCAAGACTGACATCGATAAGGCGCGCGCCATTTACGACTGGGTGGTCGAGAACACCGAGCGCAATCCCAAGACGCGGGGCTGCGGCATCGGGGACGTCAAGGCCATGCTGGAAACCGGCACCCTGAACGGCAAGTGCGCCGACCTCAACGCCATGTTCGTCGCCCTGGCGCGGGCGTCCGGCGTGCCGGCACGCGATATGTACGGAATCCGAGTCAGTACCTCACCGCGTGGCTACAAGAGCATGGGCCCGCGTCCGGGCGACATCAGCAAGGCACAGCACTGCCGAGCCGAGTTTTACGCCCAGGGCATCGGCTGGGTGCCCGTGGACCCGGCCGATGTGCGCAAGGTCATCCTCGAAGAGGCGCCCGGCCTCACGTTGGCGGACGACCGCGTCAAGCAGGCACGCACGATGCTGTGGGGCGGTTGGGAGGGTAACTGGCTCGGCTACAACACCGGCCACGATATCCGCCTGCCAGGCTCCAACCGCGCACCGGTCCCGTTCCTGATGTACCCGCAAGCGGAGAACGCTCAGGGACGGCTGGACTCGCTGGATCCGGAGACGTTCAAGTACAAAATTACTTCGAGAGAGGCGGCTTAGGCAGCGTCACCGAACGGTGGGCTATCACCGGCCGTTGTAATACAAAAAAACAAAACGTATAGTACGGCGATGCCCAAGAGGTACGCCGAACTGTCCCTGTCCGCCCAGACTGCCTACGCCGAGTTGGCGGAGCGCACGCGAGCCTCCGAATTCTCAGGAGCGCTCGCGGGACTCACGGGCTCGTTCCATAAGCGAGCCTTGCACGCCTCCGAGTATTGGTACTTCACCTACCGCGAGCCAGGCGTCGAGCGACCACGCGTCATCTACGTGGGCCCGAACTCGACGGAGGTCCGCAGCTTCGTCGAGAACTTCAAGAGTGCCAAGGGCACCAGTCCGGTGGCGCCACAGGCGCGCGCAGCGATCGCGCTCGGCTGCACGCCCCTGGCCGCGAAGCATTTCAGGATCGTCAAGCGACTTTCCGAGTATGGCCTGTTCCGGGCCGGCGGCATCCTGATCGGCACGCACGCATTCATCGCGCTCGGCAACCTGCTCGGCGTGCGCTGGCTGCACGGCACGGCCACACTGGACGTCGACTTCGCCCACGCCGGCCGCAATGTCTCCGTTGCCCTGCCAGCGGAGCTGAAGATCGACGTCCATGGAGCCTTGGAGTCGCTGAAATTGGGGCTGCTGCCGATCAGCGAACTCGACGGAAACCTGGGCGCTCAGTATCGCAGCAGGGACGATGCCGAGTTGCGCGTGGACTTCGTTACCAGCATGACACGCAGGAGCGAACCCGTTCGCATGCCGGAACTCAACATTGCCCTCGAACCGCTCAAGTTCATGGAGTTCTCGCTCGAAAGCACGACACAAGGCTGTGCCTTCGCCAATGCCGGCGCCTGCACCGTCAACCTGCCGTCACCGGAGCGATTTGCTATCCACAAGCTGATCGTTTACGGAGAGCGGCCCGTTCGAGAGCGAACCAAGTCCACCAAGGATCTACTGCAAGCGGCGGCAATTATCGAGTGGTGCCTGGAGAACGACCGGCTGGGTGAGTTGAGTGTCGCCTGGGAAGATGCGATCGGGCGCGGCCGGGGGTGGAAGCAGCGCGCGCACCAAGGGCGAGATGCGCTGGCGCGCCAAGCACCGCAACTCTGGATCACCTGACTGTCGCTTCTTCGGCCGCAGATCTCTGGGGCAAGTACGGGAGCGAGGTTCGACGCGATAACTCATTGATCGGCAAAAGAAAAGGGCGCCGAAGCGCCCTTTTCTCCGTGCCAAAAAGTATGGCTAATAGCAGCAGCCGGCACATCCACCACCTACTAACGCGAGTTCAGCCAAGCTGAGCTCGACGACTTCTTCTTTTGTCTCAATGACTTGCTCAAGATCCTGATCCATAGGGCGTCCCCCCTTCCGCTGAACTGCAGTTCGTGATTTGACCCTCAAGTAACCCGCTCTTCGGCCGATAAGCGAGTTAGAGGAAATGTAATGGTAAGAGTAGGGAAAAGGCAAGCCCCTTCTTTTTGACTCTTTGGATTGCTGCGGCGTCGCAAACAATACTTCCCCCATGTCCGCAGTGTTCGTCCCTTCGCTCCCCGACCAGACACGCGCTCGATGTGCGGACCTCCTGTCGCAGCTAAGACCACTTCTTGCCGTCCCTTCGGCGAACGCAACCGCGGCCTTTCGCTCCGCATTTGACGAACTTTCAGCACTGACGATTGAGCACGCTTCCGACGAGATCGTCGAGTGTCTGTTGCTTATCGCGCACTATTTCTATTTGGCGGCACAGCCGTTCCAGGGTCTCTCAGCAGCCTCTAAGGCCTGCAATTTCGCGAGTGTTACTGGAACCCAGACCCACTTACGCCGCGGCCTATCGCTTCGCGGTCTTATGTATGTCGAGACCGGAAACCTTCCGAATGGGACCGAGTCGCTGCTCGAAGCCTTGAAAGTCGCGCGATCAATTGGAAACTCAGGCGCTGAAGCGCCGGTGTGGAACAACCTCGGCCACGCCTTTCAGAATTCGGCCCAGTACGTCGACGCACTTGAATGCCTAGAGCGGGCTGCGGCACTGGCCAAGGATTCGGATGAATTTCGGCCGGTCGAAAAGTTTGCGCATGCAAACATCGCGAATTGCGCGGTACATCTGCATGATGTTCGGCGCGGTATCAGAGCCGCGCGGACCGCGATTGAGCTGAATCCGGACCCAATCACGGCGGACGATTGCTTCATCCGAGTATTCGCGGAGAACCAATATGCTCGCCTGTTGCTGGAAGTCGGCGAGATTGGTCATGCTGAGGAGCACTGTGAACTCGCCCGGCAATATGCGGCGAAGGCTCCGAGCGCACGCGCCGATTACTTCGCCGCGATGATCACCGGACTCGTTGATATCCACGCGAAGCGTACGGACGTCGGCCTGACCCGGCTAAAGCGGTCGCTTGAGCACGCGCGGACAGCAGTTCGATCGGAAGTTCGGGAAGCGCTATCTGCGTGCGTTGCCGGTTACGAAGCCGCAGGGCAGCCGGACGTAGCCCTCATCTACCTCCACGAACTCCTCGCGATGAACCGCGAGGCGAAGTCGAGTCAGGTGCTGATCCACCATAGCGAGTACATCAAACAGGTCGAGCAGCCCGCTTTCGGCCCCGGATCGATCGATGTCGCGATGGCCAACCAGCGCGGCAAGCTTCGGATTCAGCTCGGTGAGCGCGAACTGATGCGCAACCGCATCCTGCTGCTAGAACAGCAGTCGGTTGCGGCGGAATTGCATGACGACACAACGGGCGAACATTGCTACCGCGTGGGTCGCCTCGCGTCGAT
>CAVRVM010000022.1:0-80511 GCA_963724605.1 uncultured beta proteobacterium | reverse complement strand
CTGCTCGGGAATTCCAGCCTTGCGTAAACCGGCAAAGAGGTGGGTCTCGCCTGTTGTAACCAGGCCGGTTCATTCGAAGGTCCGCTTGCTTGAGATCAGCGATCGAGAAGCCCGGGCGGCGCCGCAACAGTGCGGCCTTTGCTGCTTCGGCCTTGGCGACTTCACCCTCGTGCGCATAGGCTGCAGCGAGGTACACATACAGGGGCCAGCTATCGTAAAAGGGTCCCGCCTTTTCACACGCGTCAATCGCATCCTTGTAGCGGCCGAGCACAAGATACGACCGACATCTAAGACGTAGTGCAAAACCAACATCGAGCGGATTTAACGCCAGGGCCTGGTCCACCAGTGGCAACGCCTCGGCCGGCTTCCCCATCATGCCCATCAGCCATGCGCGCTTGACGATTGGCCCGGCGCGCGTCGGATCGAGACTCTGCTCCTTCGAGTTCGCTTCGAGCGCCGCCTCCCAGCGCCACTGCGAAGCGAGGGCCCTACTGCGCAGCGACCACACCATGGGATCGTCAGGGTCGAGCACCACGGCACGCATGGACAGATCGTCGAGTTCCTGCACGAGGCGGTCGCGGGCAGCGTGACCATCAAATCAAGTTCGGTTTCCAGGGTCCAGCCACGCCCGAGCAAAGCCCACACCAGATTAGGATCGAGCCGCAGCGCCTCGTCGTACAGTTTGCGGGCCTCGAGCGCGCCCTTGAGCGGATCGGTCTCCTGGTCCCAGACATTGTCTGCTCGCAGTACGAGCTCCATCGCATCGGCGTGGATTGCAGACTGTGTACCGTATGCGACGGCGCTCGGCTGCAAACAGCGCCGCACGCAATTGTTGAGTCAGTGGTGTAACGAGCGCGCCCGGATCTTGCTCAGCACTTCCTCGTTCCAGCTTCAAACGATTGCTCCACGCCTGGGTCGCGGTGCCGGTATCGATGAGCTGGATGTCGGTGATGAACCCCTCCCCCGCCGAGCGGACCCCGCCCTCGACCAGGTAACGGACGTTGAGCTCCCGCCCGACCAGGCGAGCGTCAATTGCCTTGCCTTTGTAGGTCGAGGCCAGCGCATGGGAAATACTCGGACCACACGGATACGCCCGAAGGCAACCGTGAGATCGCGCGTCAGGCTGTCGGCAAGTTGCGCTTCCGCCGCGCCGCCGCCGGGCGCCGCGATTGGCAGGATCGCAATCGAGAACCACGGTGCGGTTCCGCCGACAGCGGAGGCAACGGTCGTGTTGGTCGTTTGCGATGTGGGTTTCCAGTAATTCCATGACAGCGTAGCCAGCGCGACGAGAAGAACCGCTGCTGAAGAGAACGCTGCCCATCGCAATTTCCTTGGGGACACACTGGGGGCGCCCGCCGGGCGGGCTGCGCTGTCGCCGGTTGGACTTTGCGTCCGCCGGAGCGGCGGGCACCGGTGCTTCGACGACCGGATGCGACTGCGTGTTGTTGGCCGCCGCAATCGGGGGCACCGAGGACGCCTCGGCCTCCTCGGGCCGCAGCGTGAAGCGGTATCCCTGCCCAGGGATGGTTGCAATTGCGTCCTGGCCGAGCACCTTGCGCAAGGTGCTGATCTGCACCTGGAGGTTGTTCTCTTCCACCACCAGCCCGGGCCAGACCAGGTCAAGCAGTTCGTTCTTCGTGACCGTCCGGTCGCGCCGTTCGACCAGCGCCAACAGCAGGTCAAAGGCGCGCGCGCCCAGCGCTGCTGGTTGCCCACCGACCAGCAACCGTCGCTCGGTTGGCCGGATCTCACAGTGATCGAATCGGTAGGGGGTCAGAAGTTGGTCCATATGTGCAGCGGACGCGCTGCACCACTTTACGCGCGGAATCTTGATTTCAGGACGTTTCAGCCCCGCCTTCAGGCCGCTCAAGGACTGAAACGGGGGTCGGCCGGCACAGTGCGTCCGTCGTCAACGCCACCACGGAGATTCCGATGAACCGCTCCTTCCAGCCGACCTCGCCGCTGCAGCGTTGGATATTCGCCGCTGCCGCCGTCCTGACCATGCTCGCGACCGCCGGCGGGATCGAGGGCCTGATCGCGCACTACGGCACCGACGCGCCGCTCGCGAGCGCCCAGCTCAGCCGATTGGCGCAGCGCTAAGGGCACTGTGCCGGGCGGCACCTGACGGTTAGCGAGCCCCGTTCACGGTATGGCGCCGAACGGATTCGCGCCGAAGGGTCCGCTTCGAGGCAGTTGACCGCAGCTCGCTTGGTCCGCTTCTCTGATCGGGCGTGTTTGTCAAGCGTCGAACTCCTCCGGTTGAGTCTGCAGTGGACCGTCCTCGGTGTGAGTCACGCTTCTCTACGCAGTCGGCTCGATTTGATCGACGCTGCACGCATTGGTCGGACGGAGCGGGGAGCCATGCTTTTGGACGCGCTCGAGGCGCAGCAGTCATTTGCGGCTTCACCCGGACCATCGTTCACACCCAGACGCTCTTACCTCAGGACTCGACCTTCAAGATTGATCGGTTCATGCGGAGGCCGCTGCCGGTCCCCCAGCGGAACTCCGACCCGTCGATCCACATGCGATGCAGGATCACTGCCAGCTTGCGGGCCACGGCAATGACCGCGCGGCGGTGGCCACGGTCTTGGCGAGACGCACGCCCCAGGCCTTCAAGGTCGACCATTGGGCGTTGCGGGTCAGCAGCGAGTGGGCGGCGATGTAGAGCGCCGAGCGAACATCGGCATCGCCTGCTCTGGAGATGTGTCCCGGGTTGTCGACCTCGCCGGACTGGAAGCGCCGCGGTGTCAGCCCGAAGTGCGCCGCCACGGTCGCGAGGACTTGAAGCGGTTCGGGTCGTCGACCGCGGCCTTGAACGTCAATGCGGTGACCGGGCCGACGCCAGGGATGGACATCAAGCGGCGACAGATCGGATCGACGCGCACCAGCCCCTTGACCGCGTTGTCGAGCTTCAGGTAGGTCTTGTAGAGCACCGTCCTGGCGTCCAGCGAGCGGCACCAGAGCGCAGGCAAGCATCTCATCCGTCGACACCGTCTCGCGCAGCTCGGCATCGAACGATCCGTGTCCGACCCGACTGGGCAGGCGGATCCCGAACACCTTGAGCAGGCCACGCAGCTCGTTCTCGAGATCGACGCACTTCTTGAGAATGGCCTTGCGGCTGGCCAGCAGAGCCCGCACCTGATGGCTCTGCAAGCTCTTGACGTGGACCCGGCTGTACCAGCCGGTCCTGAGGATCTGCGCCAGGCCGCGGGCGTCGTTGCGGTCGGTCTTGTTGCGCATCGCGGCCAGGGTGACGCTGACTTGCCTGGCCTCCAGGCAGATGACTTCGAACCCGGCCGCCTGCAGCCCGTAGGTCAGGTATTGGGTCAGTGTGCCGGCCTCGAAGCCGACCGACTTCACTTCGCTGCTGAAGCGGCGCAGGCGGTCGACGATGGCATCGATCTCGGCGGCGACCCTGTTCTTTTGAGTCTTTTGCACCACTCCCCGTCTTTCGTCGCGACCACGCAGATCGACACGGAAACGCGAGTGACACATCGATACCGGTGAAGTACTCATCGCGATCTCTTCCTTCGCAGGGTGGGTGTCCTGCAAGTCTATGGAGAGCTCAACCCTATGCCACGGTCAGCCCGATTACCGATGCTTTCGGGCGAATTGAAGCAAGCGACTGAACTACTGGTTATGGCCGCACTCGGCCGTGAAGGCTGAACATTCACGTCGCGATTCTTCGCCAACCGCCTGCGCGGCGTTGGAAACATAACTCCGCCGTCCCTGAACTGGAACCGTAACTCTGCCATTGGGCGGAAGTTGGTTTCCAGGAACAAATTCGTCATGGGGCAATAGCGGTCGCGACTTTCACGCGTGGCGCCCCAACGATGGCTAGACCCATCTGGCCCGACGCAATCGACGATAGACAAGGACGCAACCCAGCCGCGGTCACGGCCACGGCCAGGGGATACCCGACCTTCCACTTCAACTCGGGCATCCATTGGAAGTTCATGCCGTATAGGCTGAAGATCCACAGTCGGTATGGCCAGGATCGCGCCCCAGCCCGCCAGGCGCTTGACCACCTCATTTTGGTTGTTGGCCACCAGCGCCAGGTTCACCTGCATCGCCGTGGTCAGCATGCCGCGCATGCCGTCGATGAGGCCCACCAGTCGCGAGACATGGTCCTGGATGTCTCGGAAGTAGGCTCTCAGCTCCTTGGGAATCAGGTCCTCGTGCAGGCGCATCAGTTCGGAGCTGATCTCCGCCAGGGGCAGCGCGGCATTGCGCAACTCGAGGAGATGGCGCTTCAGGGCGTACAGCCGTTCGATCACGAGCCTGTCGAACCGATCCTTGAAGATGTCGGTCTCGATTTCGTCGAGTCTTCCTCGAACTGGGCCACGACGGGGTAGGTAGTTGTCGGCCACGAAGTCCAGGACCGCGTACAGCGCGAAGCCCGGTCCCTTGGGGAGAGGTCCTTAGTGCCGCTCCTCGCAGCGCTGCCAGAACCTGCGCGTAGCTCGATGACGCGCCGTGGCGCACCGACACCAGGAAATTCTTCCCGACGAAGAGGTGGGTCTCGCCGTAGACCACCTGGCCCGCTTCCAGCTGTGCCGTCTTCAGCACGATGAACAGCGAGTTGCTGTAGGCCTCGATCTTGGGGCGCTGGTGGGCGTGGTGGGCGTCCTCTATGGCCAGTTCATGCAGGCCGAACTCTTCCTGGATCTTGCCGCAGCTGTGCTTCGTCCGGTTCGTGTAATCCAAGCCACACGAAGGTGCCGGCTTGCTGGATGACATCGCTGATGTCGTCGATGGCAATGTCGCCCATGCGCTTCCCATCGCGATAGACCACGCTGTTCACGATGGATGTCATCACCTTGGCCCCTTGTGAATTGCTGCGCCGACCGGCCGCACGTGCGATTGGGTGGCGAAAAATTCCCCTCGGTCGGTGCGATGGCGAACTGTGTGGCTTCATTTGAAGCGAGCCGTCGCCAGAGCGGCGAGCCTGTGATGTGCTGGCCCGACTTACGATCAGGTCATCCGGCGCTACTGCCGCAGCGTCGGTGTACTCGGTTGGGACAGCATAGGCCTCAACGAGTCCGAGGTTGAACATATTCTTGAGCCCAAGCGATGACTGCTTTCAGGCAAGTTGAGTCGACTATCGAAATGGTCAGCTCCTGGCCGGCTGCGGAAGGCGGGTGCTACTTGAACCGCACGCTCACGGTCGGATTGCCCGGCAGGCCGTCGTAGACCACCTTCGCTCCTGTTCCAGGCTTCGGCGGTAGTAGCCGAGAGAAAGACCCGAGACTTAACAAGTCACCCTTCTTCAATTCGATGCCGCTTGCCTTGAGGTCCTTGATGAGCCAGAGCACGGCATTCAAGGGTTGTTCGAGGATCGCACTGCCCTTGCCTGTATCGAGTTCCTTGCCATCTTGATCCAGGAGCCGTACGGTCATGTTCTTCAATGCTTCGACGAGCTCCGGGCTGGCGTTCGCCTTGATCGGCCGGCCGAGCACGCCAAGCCTCGCGCCCACGTTCGAGTAGACGAGGCTCGGCCCCGTGATCTTTGCGGGATCCTCCACCACGAGGTCCGGCAGCTCGATGAACGGGTAGATGCCCGAGATATGGCGTAGCACTTCGAGCGGTGTCGTGGCTTGGTTGATTCCGGCGTCCTTTACTTCCACGACCATGTCGGCCTCGAACAGTGGTCGCGCACCGAACTTGGCGGGCACTTCGGCGCCATCTTGCAGCAGCATCTTCTCGAATAGCGTTCCACGCACGGGGTTCGGATAGTTGAACCGCTTCTGCACCGCTGGGTTGGTCAACCCTGCCTTGTATCCAACGACCTTGCCATAGTTCTGTCCCAGAAACTGGACGAACTTGTCACGCCCGCAGAGAGCATCGGCCATGGTCAGGTCGGCAGGTGGGTTTGGCGCTGGCTGCAGATTGGCGTAGCGCGCGGCCATCATCGCGGTATCGACGTCGGAGGGGCAGGCAGCAAGGGCGCCAAGTGGAAGGGCGCAGAAGATCGTGACAACAGTCCAGGTTCTAGTCTTCATGGCACTTCTCCTTTGAGGCGAAACCGAGCCGCCCACCCCTTCATCTTCGTTTCCGTATCCCGGCGTGCGGACACGCAGAGTAGCCCGGTCGGCTTTCAGGCAACTCTGCGGACTCCCGCTATGACGGCAATTGGCCGCACTCAGAACTTACGCAGATGCCCGCCCTGCACGCGCCTTAGCAACTTGTCCAAGCAGCTTGCCCGTCCACAAGAACATGACTCCCAGCACCGTTGCGACGGTGACGAACCTCAGCGTATCCGTCGCCTTCGCCGAAAACAAAAGTCGCAGCCATGCGCCCGGGTCGCTTTCGAACGTCACTTGACTGATCAGCCAGCGGCTCCCCCACGTCACACCGTAGAAGAGCGTCCAGCCGACGACCATGGAAACGATCGAGACCGGTACGAACAGGCAGGTGAGGTCCTTAAGGAAGTGACGCCCGGGCTCGAACGTGCAGCAGCGCAGGCAGTACAGCGTGCCGGCGAAATAGATTAGGAGCACTACGATGCACTCGTAGGTATGCAAGGCCCAGAACCATGTTGGATCCGGCGACGACAATTGCGGGATCAGAAACGCGTAGTAGGGCAGGACGCTCCAGACGAGCGATGCGATCAGGTAAAAGGCCTGTTGCCGTGCATCAATCTCGTCGTCAGCCAATTCCTCGGCGACGCGCGAGGCGCTGAGCAGGTGGATCGCCATGCGCAACGAACTTCAGCCTGGGCTCAAACCGCGGACAGCTTGCACGGCCCGGCGGGCAGAGCTCGGAACCAGTTCAGGCAGACACTTCAGAACGAGGTCCCTGCAGCTCTTGTAATACTTCAAGTGCAGCGACCCGCTTCTGGAGGAAGTAAAGCTCGATGCCGGATGAAACGGCGAACCCGCTGACAACAGCCATCAAGACCCGCAGTCCCCAAGAGGCCCCCATGTCGCCGAGAATTGTGAAGACCGCGACGGCGATCGCAATCGCCGGCAGCCCCCAGCGGAGGCTGCTCTGTCGCGATTCGCGCAGAGTACGTTTGACCTCGACGACCTTCGCAGTCGCTTCCGCAAGTTCGGCCTGTTCCGTGGGCAACAGTACCTTCTCCATGGGGTAACTCCTCCAGATCACGCGGCTCTCCGCTCCCTTTGCCTTAGATGCTTGGCTGCTTTCAAGCAGTCTGCTACCGATTGAATGCGTCCGCTAGTAGGCTTATTAGTTGGGCTCGGGCAATGACAACTCCTGACCGGGTCGAGAACTCACACGGCTATGGTCCTGGTCCGCGCCGCCCCATTGCAAGTATCAAGGGCTTCAAGAGTAACCAAGCGAAAGAAATCCTGACAACCCCGATCTGACGTCCGACTGTCCAGCGGCTGTGCACGCCACAACCAAAATCTCAGCGGGAAGCGCACGCTGCTAATAGCCGTCGCGCTGGGGGGCGCCGTCATTGATCTCGTAATAGCCGCCCTTGTCGGCAACAAAAGTGTGCTTAACGATTCGCAAGTGCAACGGGGTGTCGATGCAGCCCATGGCAACGCCCGTCCACTCGTACCCCGGTATCACTGGCTTCCAGAATAACGTGGATCCACAAACGGAGCAGAACCCGCGCTGAACCTGTTCGGACGACTGGTACCAGCTTACCGTCTCGTCCCCACGGATGCGGAGAGCTGTTCGGCGGACATTTACGGCGATTAGAAAGCTGCCCGTTTGCTTGCGGCACTGTGAGCAGTGGCAGGCCTCCGGGGCCTGCTCAAGCGGTTCATCGATCTCAACTCGCACTGCACCACAAAGACAGCTTCCGCTGATCACTCGTTTCGCTCCTCAGATCGACCTAAAGGTCAACCTCTCTCAAATCAGGGGACGGCCACTGCGTTAAGTCCCGATCGCGTCCGCTCCCGGGCGAGTCTCGCCTCGCATCCGACGGCAGCAGTTGGCCGATCAGTGTCTAGCTGCCTGTTGCGCGAATTCAGAGCCGCGATCGATGTCGACCATCTGGTACCAACCCGGTATGAACGGCTTGATGCGGTAGCCAATCAGCCAAGGGTGATTGAGGTACGAGAACACTCGGTGGACAGTCGTCTTCTCGGGCATGTACACGATCGCCAATCGCTTCGCCTTGTCGAATAGCGCGTCGCGGTCCTCGCCATCTGGCATCGTCGCAAGCCGCTCATAGAGATCATCCATCTCCTTCAGTTTGAACCGTGAGAGGTTGTTGCCGCCTGCCGCAGCGCTGTAAAAGCGAGAAATTGAGTCGAGGCCGTCGGGAATGACAACATAGGTACCGAGTTGCCACATCATGGTCTTGCCGGCACGCGCGGCTTTGGCGATCTGCTGCCATTGGGCCGTGCTGAATTGGACGCGCGTTCCAAGGGCTGCCATGTCGCCGGCGAAAAGCTCATTGACCTGACGTGTCATCTGACTCGGATCGCCAGACATTTGCAGCACCAGCGGGCTGCCATCTGGCATGTCGCGCCATCCATCGCCATCGCGATCGACGTAGCCGTACGTATCCAGAAGTGCCTTGGCGCGCGCGGGGTCGTATTCGCCGTTCTCGCTGCGAAACGCCGGATCAAACCCCGGCACATGCGCTGCAACCGGCGACTGAGCGATGATGCCCTGGCCTCCGCGCGCCAGCTGGATTTGACGCTGGATGTTCATGCCCAGGCCGATCGCGCGTCTTAGCGCAATCTTTTCTGGCGTGTAGCCACCGACGACAGGGTCTTGCATGTTGAAGTAGTAATAGCTCACTGCATGAGAGACCACCACATTGGCCTGAATCCCACGTCGCTGCAGGTACGGCGCGATGGTCCCGCCCGGCACGGCGACTTTGATGAAGTCGGGCGGAACTTCGATCTGATCGATTCCGCCTTGCAGGAAGGTCAGCCAACGCGCCTGGTTTTCCGGGATGATCGAAATCTCGACGCGGTCAACCATCGGCAGTCGGCGACCGTGCAGGCGAGCGGCGATCGCTTGGCCGGCGAGGTCGTTAGCCGCTGGCTGTGCGTCGAAGCGCACGTCGCGGTAGTCCGGGTTGCGCTCCAGAACGATCAGCGAGGAGCGCCGCCACTCCCGAAGCACGAACGGTCCTGTTCCGACCGGATGCTCCATAACGTTGCCACCATGAGCCTCAGCGACCTCACGCGCGACCGCCCCGCGGAAACCGCCGACCAGTCGTTGCGCGAGCCGCGGGCGGCTGGCCTCGAGTTGGAACTGAAGCGTGTAGCGATCGAGCGTCCGAAGCCCTTCAATTGGTCGATCGTAATTGAACGGCCGATTGTTCTTGAGTGCCTCCTTACGCAGTTCGGTCAGGCCTTTGATCCGCAGCTCCTCAAAGTCGGTCCAGAAAGGGCAGTTCACGGCCGGATCCGCCATCCGCTTGAACGAGTAGACGTAATCGGCGGCGACCAGCTCGCGCCGCTTACCATTGAAAGCCGGATCTGGGGTGAAGTAGATCCCTGGTCGAACCCGGATAGTCCAAATTCGATAGTCAGCGGAGTGCTCCGGCATCGCCTCGGCAGTCAGAGGACGAATCTCAACCGGGACCGCGAGGTAGTCGTAGGCGTAGAGACTCTCGTAGATGGACAGTGTGACGCTATGCGAATAGGTGTCCTGGATCCGCGCTGGATCAAACCCGTCCTCTTGAATGGGAAATGCAATGCGCAGCGTCTTGACCGGCTCTTTGCCATAGGCGCTCGCAGCGAAGACAGCGACGAGGAGCGCGCTGGTCAGACAACGAAGGTTTCGCCAGAAGCTTTTCATCTCGCCACCCTGGTGATTGTGTTGTCGAACTTTGCCGCGCTGAACACCAGCGTCTATGTTCTCGACTGCGCGAAACGCATCAACTATGTCCGAAATTGAGCGGCCCAGGGTAATCGACGCGACGGCCGGTTATGGCCGGGCTCGGCAGTCAACTTCCCCATGACGTTAGGCGACAAGCATGATCCACGCCGATCCGAGAGTCAGGAAGACGAACATGAAGAACAACGTCGCCGCCAGACCGAGCAGGTACAGCTCCCGCTGCGTCAGATACCCCGCGCCGACGAAAATTACGTTCTGGCTGCCGCCCTGGGGCGTGATCACCGAGAAATAGCTGCTTGCAAAGAGAAGTGCGAACGCCATCAGAGGCGCGGGCACGCCGCCGCGGATTCCGACATCGAGGAACACGCCGAGGAGTGCAAGCACCTGTGACGACTGGCTGACAAACATGTAGTGGATGGCGACGTAGATGACGACCAGCAGGACGTACGTCATCGGCCACGACATCCCTCCGAGCTGCGCGGCGAGCAGCTGCCCCGCATAGCCCATGAAGCCGAGTTCATTCAGTTGTCCGCTCAGGGCGAAGAGCACGGCGAGCCAGAGAAACGTCGACAGGGTGTCGCCCTGTGTCGCGATGTCCGCCAGCGTGAGCACGCGCGCCGCGAGCAGCACGCCGAGTCCGGCGAAGGCGACGCTCGTCACGTTGAGTTGCAGCGCGTCCGCGAAGACCCAGCCGGCCACCATCACGACAAACACAACGGCGGTGATCCACTCGTCACGTGTGAGGCGGCCCAATTCGCCGAGCGCCTTGCGCGCCGCCACCGGAGCTTCTGGCGTGCGGCCGACACGCGGCGGATATAGCTTTGCCACCACCAGCGGCAGCGCCGCGATCGCCACCAACGACGGCACGCAGGCTACCAGCAGCCACTGCCCGAACCCGATCTGCAGCCCGAATTCCTTGACCACCTGGATGCCGATCGGATTGGCGGACGTCGCTGTCATCCACAAGGCCGACGACACCGCGAGGCTCGCCATGGCGCAGAACATTAGATAGCCGCCGAGCCTGCGCCCCTCCGGATCGTCCGGCTTCGAGCCGGACCCCTGCGCGACCGACAACACGATCGGGAACAGCACGCCGCCGCGCGCGGTGTTGCTCGGGAAGGCCGGCGCAATCGCCGCGTCGGTCAGAACGATGCTGTATGCAAGCCCGAGCGACGAGCCGCCAAAGCGACTCACCATAAACAGGCTGATGCGACGTCCAAGCCCCGACTTCACGACCGCCTGCGCAACGAGGAATGCGATGACGACGAGCAGCACGCTGGGGTTCGCAAAGCCGCCAAAAGCCTTGGTCGCCGAAATGGTGCCGGTCAGCACAACTGCGGCGACTGCGATCATCGTCGAAGTCAGCAGCGGAAACGCGCCCACGAGCACCGCCGCAATGGCCGCGACGAAGATCGCGAAGAGATGCCATGCGGGAGCCGTCAGGCCAGCAGGCACCGGGACCAGCCAGATGCCGATCGCGATCGCGAACGGCAGGATGCGTCGAGGAAGCATTCGCGCTTCAAAAATCATTGTCGGCCTCCCGCGGCCTGCCCGCCCCGCACCCGGCCCTTCAGGCCGAGTGACTGGCCCTGCACGGTACCGTCCTCCGTCTCGAGCACGAATCGCCACGTGAACGCGTAGTCACCCGTAATGCCCGTGAAGCGCCCCGTGCCGCCGATGAATGTGCCGGCGATTCGGTTGCCGGTCGCCGTGCCTTCCCCACGCAGTTCGCTCCACGCCTGATCGCCGCGATCGTCAGTCCACACCGCGCGCCCGATCATCCCGGTTGCGCTGTCGTTGAAGACCACCGCTTCGGCGCGCACGCCGAATGCTGGCCGCTCCGGCCCGGAAAGCAGCAGCGATCCGCGGAGGATCGAGACCGAGGCCTTTCTCGCGCTTCCAAGCGCAATCACCTCGCGATTTCCCGTGGCGGTCCAGGTCCCCTCGAATTCGCGCCACCCGGATCCGACGTCAGTCGCCGGTAAAACCTGGGGGGGCGCGGGGCTGCACCCCGCGAGCGTGACGACGAGCCATGCAACTAGACCGTACGCCGCTCGAATTCGCAGTGACGGCCCTGAGTGGACATTGCCGTTCTTCGGATGCATGGACTGCTCCCTGACATGATGGCCGAGCGGATGACCGACCACCAATGCTCCTACAACGGCTCCCAAGAGGAACTGAGCTGAGTTCGGGGGTCTGTCAGGAGCCGTCGGCGTGACTTGACGACGGTCAGAGATCCCAGCGTCTCTCGTCAACGCGCGCTCGGAGCATTGAATCGCTCTCGATAATGGCAGCAAACGCAGGCTCTTGTGCCGACGGCGAGGGGATTTGGCCTCGAGCTCGGAGCCGAACGACGTCTGCTTTTGAGCAGATCGTGCAGCCCAACCAAGTGGCGGTTCTTGGCCGGAATCGGCGTCTAGGCCGACGGTTCCAGCGTCACACCGGTTCCACCGCTAATCACGCTCTGAGCGTACGACTGCGCAACAACTGCAGCCGGGAGACCTTGAGAAGGGTCCATCTTCAGTGCCAACAAGGTCTCCGTCACCCAAGGCGGGCTGACGGCGTTCACCCGGATCCGTCGCGGCGCCTCGAGTGCAGCAGCCCGGACGAACCCCTCAATTCCAGCATTCACCAAGCTGATTGCCGCGCTTCCAGGCATCGGCGTATGAGCGAGGACGCCCGTAGTGAGGGTGAACGAGCCACCGTCGGCAAGGTGCTCCATTCCGAACCGCACCAGGTTGATCTGACCCATGAGCTTGTTGTCAAGGCAGAAGCGGAAATCGGCATCGGTCAGTTTGTCGAGCAGAGCGAACTTAGCTTGCCCGGCGGCGCAAACTACCGCGTCCAGTTTGCCGGCGGACCGATACATCGACTGGATACGGGCCGGATCTGCGATGTCTACCTTGATACCGGTGCTTTGGCGACTGGCGGCGACTATTTCATTACCCGCGGAGAGCGCAGCCACGACGGCGCGTCCAATGGTGCCGCTCGCGCCCACAACGAGAATGCGCATCGATTGCTCTCCTCTTGAAAGTCCAGTGACCGACAGTCAGTCAACTGTTCGCAGTCTGAGGACCATGTCCGCTTCCAGCGCGGACCGGCAACTTACACGGGGTCCGTAATTCGCCGATTGCCCCATTGCTCTGCCGACTGAGCCGCGGCCAAGGCTGTTCCCGCTCGAGATTAGTAGTTCGCCTCGTTTGCGCCTCCGAGCGGGAACGGCAGTGGGTCATTGATTGGAGAGCCCCACGATCGTCTGGAAGCCGCCCCAGAACATGCGCTTGCCGTCGAAGGGCATCTTCGCCGGATCCATCTGCTCCTTCAACTGCGGATCGTCCATGACGGCCTTACCGATGCGATCGCGGTCTTCCTTGCTCTTGTAGACAACCCACGACACCGCAACCACCTCATTGTCCTTGAGCTGCACCGCCTGCGGGAACGAGGTCAGCTTGCCCGGCTGGACGTCGTCGCCTATGGCATCCGAGAAATACATCGCTCCGTGACGCAGATGGGCTTTGCCCCATACGGCCGACAACTTCTTGTAGTTGTCGAGTTGGGCGCGGAGTACGGGGACGACGATGACATCGAGATAGGGTGACATGAGCTCTCCGTGTGGCAATGAAGTCGGTTTGATCGGACGCGCCGACGGCGGTTCCCCATGGTAGCGGCCAGTTTCTGCTACATAGCGGCGATTCTGTCTGCTCTCGGGAAGAATGGGAACAAGCCGGCGACGGCCGGTTCTGGCCGTCATCCTGCGGTGGACTCAGCTTTCAGGCGATCGATCAGGCCATAAATATCACCGAGGACCCAAAGATCGCGAACCCTGTCTCCATCGAAAGTGAAGATCGGCGTGCCGTACCACCAAACGTGCCGCCCGGTCGGTTGAACTCCAAAGAGTTCGCGTCGGTGGTATCCATGAAAACGTAGCTTTCCAAAGACTCGGTTCTCTTCCTCTGCTAAGGCGAGGATGTCAGAGGTGTATTGGCCGAACGCGCCCGCGACGAACTCAACGTAGCCAATGAATTGCTGATGCCCGACCAACTGCGGACCCAACGATCCGCGGAAGGTGAAGTCTGGGTGAAAGATGTGAGGTACCAAGGCCGTGTTGGCGTGGTCCCACATCTCCTTGTAGAAGACCCGGACGACTTCCTTCTGCCTCGACAAGGTGACTTGGGAAAGATCCAGCGCTGGCTCGTCCATGCTGTAGGAGGCTCTCTGTCCAGGGGAATGAATGGCTGCGTCAGCTGTTCAGTCAGCCGACTCAACCGGTTGGCCCGAAATGATGTCGGCTACTAGGTGAAGTTGCCAAGAGGGCACGATGTCTGGAAGTGGCCGTCACCGTAGCAGGCTATCCGCCGGACCGTGGCAAGTTCTGGGCAATGCGCCAAATTACACCACTCGGATCGAACAGCGTGAAGTCGCGCATGGCCCACGGCTGGTCTTCCGGCGAACCCATTTGCACTCCGAACCGCTCCTCAATACCAATCACCTTCAGATGTTCGTGCCAATCGTCGACGTTCTCAACGAGAAGGTGCATCTGGAAGTTCCGGATGAACGCCGGCTGATTGACGGCCTGCAGCAGAAGGCAGTTTGGCCATGCCGTACATACGCCAGATCCTCGGAGGACCATGGGATCTCGAAGGGATGAAACTGACCGCCCGCGATGTCAGACGTCGTGTGGGGCGGCAGTGCGCTCGCGTAAATCGTTACGGGAAAGCCGGCCTCCTGAACAAGCCGCGCTGTTGTTAGGCCCATGACTCCAGCGCCGATCACCGCCACCGGGCCGCTGTGGTTTTGCAGTCCGAGCGTCGTGGCCAGCTTCGAGCTGCCCCACGACAGCGTGATGCCGGCGCCACCGTGGCCGTAGTTATGAACCAGCCTCTTGTCGCCGATAGGCTCGGTGCGGACGACGAAACCCGCGGCGCGATACGGCCGCAGGCCGGCAGCGGTGCGGATTAGCCGGTCGGCAGAAGCTTGAACTGGCGGCAGACACGCGGTTTGTCGTGCAATGCGCACCGATCTACTTGCGCAGCCCGACAGGACGAGGCAGGCGGCACTGGAACGTAGGAAGAGGCGACGATCCATTGCGCCAGCGTATCCGGGACTGCCGATGACCGCTATTGAGTCATTGCCTCGCTGGACTTGGGAGTCCGGTAATGGGCCCGACCCCACACCCCTCTGTCCGGCGACGAGACCTGCGTTGGCCACGTCCGATGGTCTGGCGTCACGGTCTCAGTGCGCTCCCGGATCGGCCTGAGGTTGGGTTGAACGAACGACTTCCTGGCTTCCGCTGCACCGAACGGCCTCGTTCGGTAATTTCGCTGGACAATCTCGCGCTATACGCCCTTCATTGCATTCGTTTGGCCAGACCTCTCGGACCCCGGCTTTGACTTCGACCAGCCCTTCGGCCGCTGCGTATTACGCCATCGACTTCGGAACCTCGAACTCCGCGGTGGCGAGGGCCGTGACCGATCCGGGCAACGCTAAGCCAGCGCGGGTTGAACTTGCGGCGCTGGAGGGCGGTGCGACCAGTATGCCGACGGCGGTGTTCTACAACGCGGAAGACGGCACTCGGGAGTTCGGTCGCGCGGCCATCGACGCCTACGTCGACGGCCATGAAGGGCGGCTCATGCGGTCAATCAAGAGCATTCTCGGCTCCGATCTCATGGACGAAGCGACCGAGCTTTCCGGAGGCTTGCAAGTACGTTACATCGATGTCGTCGTTTCCTATCTGCGGCACCTGCGAGAGCTCGCCCAGGCACATTGGAAGACTCCGGTCCATCGCGTGGTGATCGGCCGCCCCGTCTTCTTTGTGGACGACGACCCGCGACGCGACGCCAGGGCCGAACGAACTCTGCTGGAAGCCGCGCATGCGGCAGGTCTGACGGAAGTGCAGTTCCAATACGAGCCGATCGCTGCGGCGTTGGACTACGAATCCCGGCTGCACGCCAACGACAGTGAGCGCCTGGTACTCGTGGCGGACATCGGCGGTGGCACCTCGGACTTCTCGGTCGTTCGCGCCTCCGCCTCGTCCCATGCGCGGGCGGATCGTCGCGGAGATGTCCTCGCGAACCACGGAATCCACCGGGCGGGAACGGACTTCGACCGCGCGGTGAATCTGTCAAAGATCATGCCGGTGCTGGGGTACAACGGCAGCGGACCGGACGGCCTTCCCGTGCCTTCGAAGATCTACTTCGACCTTGCAACGTGGCACTTGATCAACACGACGTACACGCCGAATCGGATCAGCGAACTGAAGATGATGCGCCGCATGTACAGCGACCACGACGCCCACCATCGCCTGATGCAGGTTCTGTCCCATCACCGGGGTCACGATCTGGCGTCCTGCGCGGAGCGCGCCAAGATCGCAGTGTCGGAGTCGGGCTCCGCAACCATTGAGCTCGGGTTCGTCGAGCGCGGTCTGCAGATTTCAATTTCGGAACAGGAACTGGGCCTCGCCCTTGAAAGAGACGTCGAGCGGATTGTTGCAACGGCCAGCGACACAGTGCGCATGGCGCAGCTAAAGGCCGATCAGATCGGCGCCATCTACTTCACGGGTGGATCCACCGGGCTCGATCTCCTGGTGGCACAGCTTGGCGCAGCGTTTCCTGCCGCGGAGGCCGTGCGCGGGGACCGCTATTCCAGTGTGGTCAGCGGCCTCGCCATCACCGCCGAACGCCGCTTTGGACGAAGACGTGAAAGCAACCCGTAACGATGTCGACGCGCCAAAACACCGCGCAAAGGATCACTCCCCGGGCACCGCGGCCTCGAGACGGGTCTGCAACGCATTGAGCTTGTCCTCCACCGTCTTTTGCCGCACCCGGTACTGCTGCACCGACTCGCGCTCGGTCCTGCGGATACCTTTCAGGGCGGCGTCCCACGCGACCATGTAATCGCCAAACGCGGCCTTCGCCTTGGGCGTGCTCGCGCTCTTGAGCGCGTCCTTGTAGAGGCCGCTGCCGCGCAGCGCGGTCTGATGCACACAGTCGGCCACCTCGGAGTCCGATGGCCGCGTGCCCGCCGGATCGCGCTGGCCCTCGTTAACCAGGGTGTAAAGCTCCAACTTTTCGAGGTACGTTTTGTACTTGTCGCTGCAGGTGATGTAGCCGAGGCGCGTTCCCATCACGAACTGCGACACGGCGGGCACCGTCGTTGCCTCCTTCACGGCAAGCTGTGCGTACGAGGCCGTCGGCAGCCACACAAGGCCCAGAGCCAAAGCGATCGATAGCCGCATAGAGTCCTCCTCGCGCGTAGAGTGCTACGGTAGCGCAGGAACGGGGCGGACTGGCGATATCGATCCGCCATGCAGACAGACGGACGAGCGGGTCTGATGGAGCAGCGGTCAGCGAGTTGCCTTCCGTGTGCGCGCCTCGCCGATGAGTCGTTCGACGTAACTTTCGTAGAAGCCGGCCCGATCGAGTCCGACGAGGGGATTGCCGAGCGGCCGCCAGCGGCCATCGAAGGCAATCAGGACGGGCGCGAGCCCGATGCCGTAGCGCGCTGCAAACTGCGCCTCGGTGACAGGATGGCCGTCGATCGTGCCGATCGGCCGTCGGCTGGTGATGTCGATCTCGCGCAGCAGGTACTCCGGCGCCGCGCGGCGGCCCTGTTCGGCCAGGCGGGGAGCAAGGTAGTTCTGGCGTACTTCCTGACAGTAGGGGCAGCCAGGCGTGCTGAACAGCACGACGACGGGGATGCCCGCGCGTGCACTGGCCGCGCCGAGTGCCTGCAGATCGTCCACGACCGGAAGGGTCGTGTCATCGGTGGCGCGCACAAGCGGAACGAGAAGCAGCGCCAAGGCGGCCGCGAGGGCGGCGCGGCGACGCACGTCGTCCCTGTCAGGCGATGCCGGGGTTGCCCGCCACGCCCTTTATCGTCGGCTGGTTCAGACGTACCGGTTTCACCACTTTCTGGTCGCGCAGGTACTTCGCGACGACATCCCAGATCGGCTCGCCCCTGGCACCTTCGGCCACCGGCGCCCAGCCGGCGACCTTGTAGGTTTTGGCGGGCTCGATCGGCTTGCCGTTCAGGCGCATGTCGCTGATGCGGCCGCCCATGTTGCCCGCCGGGTCGATCGCGTACTGCAGGCCGCCGACACGCACCATGTCGCCACCCTGCTGCAGGTACGGATCAGGATTGAACAGGTTGTCGGCGACGTCCTCGAGCACCGTCTTGATCATTTCGCCGCTCATGTCCGTGACTGTCGAGTACGGGTACGTGACGGCTGTCTGATCCATCAGGTGCTCCATCAGGATCGCCTGGCCCGGCAACAGGCTCGTGCCCCAGCGGAAGCCGGGCGAGAAGCCGATCTCGGCACCTTTCACGGCCAGCATCGCGTCGAGGATCAGCTGGTCGAAAGTACCGTTGAAGTTTCCGCGCCGGTAGAGCAGGCCCTCAGTCGTCGCGAGCTTCTCGCCGAGCTTGGCCTCGTAGGGGGCGCGCGTCTGCTTGATGTAGGCGCTCATGTCGGCGTCGGCGGGCAGCAGGTTCGAGAACACCGGCAGCAGCTTGTAGCGGAAGTCGACCGGCTTGCCGCCCTTGACGTCGAAGTCCAGCACCGCGAGGAACTTGCCATTGCTGCCGGCGTTGGTCACCAGCGTCGTACCACCAGAGTTCTTGACCAGCGAGGGTTGCGGCACGCCGTCGTGCGTATGGCCGCCCAGAATCGCGTCAACGCCGCGTACGCGTGCGGCCATCTTGAGATCCACGTCCATGCCGTTGTGCGAGAGGACGACGACGACCTGCGCACCTTTGCCACGCACCTCGTCGACCATCTTCTGCATGTTCTCGTCCTGGATGCCGAAGCTCCACTCGGGGACGAAGTAGCGCGGGTTGGCAATCGGCGTGTATGGGAACGCCTGGCCGATGATCGCCACCTTCACGCCGTTCATTTCGCGCAGCGTGTAGGGCGCGAACACCTGGTCGCCGAAGTCGGTCGTCTTGATGTTCTGCGCAACGAAATCGATCTTGCCCTTGAGGTCCTTGTCGACGATCTCCTGCACGCGCTTGGCGCCGTAGGTCATCTCCCAGTGCGCGGTCATGACGTCGACGCCCAGCAGCTTGCAGGCGTCGACCATGTCCTGCGCGTTGGTCCAGAGCGACGTCGCCGAACCCTGCCAGGTATCGCCGCCGTCGAGCAGCAACGCCCCCGGGCGCCCCGCCCTCAGGCGCTTGACCAGCGTCGAGAGGTGCGCAAAACCGCCGACCTTGCCGTAGGTCTTGGCCGCCTCGACGAAGTCAAGGTAGGTGAAGGCATGCGCTTCGGCGGTGCCCGCAGGGATCTTGAAGTACTTCAGCAGGTGCTCACCGACGAGGTGCGGCGGCTGTCCCTTCGCCTCGCCAATGCCGAGGTTGACGCTCGGTTCACGGAAGTAGATTGGCAGCAGCTGTGCATGGCAGTCGGTGAAGTGCAGCAGGTGCACGTTGCCGAAGCGCGGCAACTCGTACATCTTGGCGCTGGCGGGTGTCGCCGCCAGGGCGTCGCGCGAGGCGACGGGCATGCCGGCGGCAGCTGCCACCGCCAGCACCTGCAGAAACTCACGACGGTCCATCGACATAGCCTTGCACTTCCTCCCGGGAATCGATTTCTTCTGTTTTCTAGTGGTTCTTCGTCGCGAACCGCTTCAGGGCTGCCACGTCTTCCTCGAACATCTCACCGCTCTCGGTAAACACGATGCGGCCGCGTGCATCCACCACGTGGACTACGGGGAGCCCGCGTCGCTGACCGAACCAGGCGTCGGACTGGGCCCCCGCCATGGCGGCCGGGAATGTGTAGCCGTGGTGCACCAAGTAGTCGCGTGCCGCCTGCTCGGTCTTGTCGATCGAGAAGGTCAGTACGCGCAGCCCGTCACCTTGCTCGCGATGAAGCGTATCGACGTACGGATTCTGCTTCGCGCAGAACGGACACCAGCTCGCCCAGAACTCGACGACGACAGGCCGGCCGTTCAATTCCGATGCCTTCAATGTGCGGCCGTCGACCAGAGGCACGTCACGCCAGCGGATCGGTGCGCGCTCGCTCGCGCGCGCTCCAAGCACACCGCCGAGCAGGGCAGCGGCCAGCGTGGTCAAGGCGGCACGTCGTTGCATGGGGGAGTTAGCCAGAGAAGCGCGGCCGCCGGCGGCGACCGCGCATCGAGGCCCAGGACTTACTTGTTGACCGGCGAGTTGGGATCGAGCAGCAGCGCCATGACGTCCTTGATCTGCGCTTCGCTGAGGATGCCGGCGTCACCATAGCGGGGCATCTGCGAGCACAGGTTGTATGCGTGCGTGTTCCAGATCTTGCCCCACGTGTACCTGACGACCGTCTCGTTGTAGCCGCGCAGCTTGCCGTAGGCCTTCAATGACGGACCGATGTTTCCGTACGAGACCTCGACTTCGGTCATCTGGTGGCAGGCGTAGCAGTTGCCGCCGTTGACGGTCTTCGGGCCGTCGCTCCACTGCAGACCAACGCCGGACTGCGCGATGCGCTCGCCCTGCTTGAAGTCGCCGAGGAACTTGCCATCCGCCGGGTACTTGATCGTGGCCAGGATCCTCTTCTCCATCGCTTCCCGTTCGGACTTCGGCACTTCCTTGCCCGACATCTGGGCTTCCGAGCAGACCGACTGGATTTCGGTCTGGTTGAGGCGATCGAGCTTGGCCGGCCCGCGCTCCTGGAATGACGCCTTGACCGTCTGCATCGACTCTTCCTTCGTCGGCGCGACGTAGGTGGCGCAGCCGGCGACCACCGCGAGGCCGCCGAGCATCAGCACTAATTGCTTCTTCATCGATGTCTCTCCTCAGCGCTTGATGGCCGGCGCGTCCATCTTCGCGCCGTTGGCGTTAACGCCAAGGAATGTGATCAGGTCAACCGAGGTCGGTGACAGGAAGATCAGATCCGGGAAGCGCTGCTGGCGGAAGCAGTCGTTCAGGCGCCACTGCATCGTTCGCAACGCCCCCTGCGAAACCCGGTACGCTGGCCACGTCGTGAACGCGCGGTCGGCATCGGCCTTGTTGCCGGCGATGTTGGGAAGATCCTGCAGCCGGATGCGCTGACCCGTGATCCCATGGCAGGTGGCGCACGAAAAGTCGTACGGCCCGCCGCGCATGAAGAAGGCTTGGCGCCCACGATCAAAGGACGCCTTTTCCTTCGCATGGCCCTGCGGAATACTGACCGGCATGCCGCGTGACATCTCGACTCCGTATGCAGCCAGTGCTTCGATGTCAGTCTGTTTCTGGCCGGCACCCGAGTACGGGTTCTTGGTGACCGCGGCGCGATCCAAGCCCTGCAGGTTGACCATGCACCACACCACCCGCGATTCAAAGTCCATCACCTGATCGGAATCCGCGAAGTAGCGCGGCATCTGGGCATAGGCACCCTTAATGACGCCGGCACCCAGGCCAAAATCGCACTGCTCGAGGGAAACGTTCTTCGGCCCACGCTTCGCCTTGAACAGTTCCTCGCCACGCGCGACGACGAGTTCCGCAGGGTTGCCGTCCTGCAACATCTCGCGATACTTCGCGATGCCCTCCGCCGCGCTCCCCTGGGCGAGCACACTGGCGCTTGCGCCGCCCAAGACCACCGCGGCCACAATCGTGGCCAACGTTTGCTTACTCATGTGTTTCTGCCTCCTGGCTGAGTTTGCTGCCGACTTTGCCCCTCTGCGTGGGCTTCTGATTATTGCAGTGCTGACTCCGGCTCAGGGCCGGAGATACACGTAACCTTCGCGCGCCTGCAACTTTGCCGCCTCGGCGACGCCCGACGGAACAATAACTGCTTCGGGAATCACCTTGGAGGGATCGATCTTCCGTGTCACCAGCGTGTTGTTGCAGACACGGAAATCAACACCCTTGCTCTTGAGGTCCTGGACGATCACCTCGTACGGATTTCCGTTCTTGTCCTTGGCGCCTTCGAGCAGGAACTCGATTCCGTTGCCATTGGTGACGACGGTGATCTTCGCTGTCGGATCGGCTGCCAGGTGATTGCGGATGTTGCCGAGGCCACGTGAGGCCTCGTCCAGACCGTTCGTAAAGTGGTACACGGTCTTGATCTGACCGGAGGTCGCTGTCGCACCGGCCGCCGTCGAAGTCTGGGCCATAGTCGAGATCGGCATTGCCGTGAAGATCAGCCCACCCACAAGCGCCAAAGCTGCGCCGCGCAAACGTACCTGCATCCGTGCTCCTCCGTCTACTCTTAAGTTCTCGGCACCGCGGTCGCCCGGGGCCGGCAGCAGCTAGTTGATCGTTGCTTCGTCGGTGCGGGTCTCGCCCTTGTTGTCGACCCAGGTCACCGTGATCTTCTCGCCCTTCTTGCCCCCCTTGAACTTGAACTGGAGGTAAGGGTTCTTCGAGACCGCCGGTCCCCACTCCGCGTTCAGGACCGGCTTGCCGGCATAGTTCACGACAACGGTCTGGATGAACCACGCGGGCACCACATTGCCGGCAGAATCGCGGCGCTGGCCGGATTCCATCTCGTGGCTCATCAGCACGCGCACGTCGACGCCGTCGGCGGATTCGGTGGCACGGATACGCATCGGATCAGGCATGAATTTCTCCTCTAACTTGGGGTTCTGTTGATCTCGTGATCGCTAGCCGCCGCAGCCGCCGAGCGTGACCTTGACTTCCTTGGTGGCGACGTAGAACTTGTTGTCGGCCTTCACGACCGCATGCACGTTCGAGGTCTGCCCCATCTTGATGCGGGTCGCCACGTTGGCGTCGGTCCCGGCGGGAATCCCGAATCCGGCCGCCAGAGAGTTGGGGTTCTTCTCGACCAGGATATAGACGGCCTGCGTGTTCGGGATCTTGCTCACCACACCGACCGGCACTACGGCGCCGTTTTCGGCGATGTCCGGCGCGGTGATCGTGATGTCTCCGCTCTGCGCGGCAGACGCGCCGCCGAGCGCCTTGACCGTGTCGTCGAGCGACTTGGCCTCGAATGCGGCCTTATTCCACGCCTGCTGCTGCGCTTGTGCCTGTTCTGCCGACATGAGGCCTGCCGCAACCATTAGGCCAAGCACGCCACCGGCACGAACGAATTCCCTGCGACTGCGATCCATCATGTCCTCCTGCGATCCAATGTGTCCAAGTGGTTAATGTAACTGAGCGCGGATCCGAAGGGACTCGCGCGCGATTGGGGGTTTTACTTGGCCCCGCCAAGAATCCAGCTCGCGATCGCCTTGAGGTCGGCGTCCTTGAGAGTAGCCTGCGGCGGCATCGGCACAGTGCCCCAGGTACCCTGCCCGCCCTCCTTGATCTTCCTGACGAGGTAGGCCTCCGCATCGTTGACACTCTGATACTTGCTGCCGACTTCACGGAATGATGGACCGACCACCTTGGTGTCCACGGCGTGGCAGGCGGTGCAGGCGTTGGCGGCGATCAGCTGCTTCGCATCGGGGGCGGCAGACACCGCTGCCGTGGCGGCGGCCGGTGCCGCGGCCGCAGATGCCACTTTCGTCTTGCCAACTTCGTACTTGGTCGTATCGATCCCGCGATAGGGTCCGATCGGCCGCTTCTGCTCGGCCAGGTTCCCGTGCTGGTTGCGGGCGAACTCGGGCAACGACGAGGTGACCTTGACTTCCTTGACGCAGTCCTTCATGCAGCTCGACCCCTGTGCGTCGGGCTTGCCCTTGACGCTGGACAGGCCATGCTGGGTCGTCATGCCGTTGCGGTTTGGCATCTGCACCTTGGTCAGGTTGCCGTCGTTGAGTTCGAACTCCGCCGGCACAATCTCATTCAGGTGCAGCACGTAGGCCGTCACCGCATACACCTGGTCCGCCGACAGCGACTGCGGGTTGGTCCACGGCATTGCACGGTTGATGTAGTCCCACAACGTGGTCGCGTAGTTGAGCTTGGTGCCTACGGTGCGCACACCACTGGGGTTCGTCAGTGCGCTCGCGCGCCCGCTTTGCAGGTCTTCCTTCTTGACGCCGCCGGCAATCGACATGTAGCGATTGCTTTCACCGAACGTGCCGTGGCAGCTGGCGCACTGGGCGTCGTAGATTTCCTGGCCCTGGGCGACGGTTCCCTTGCCCTTCTTGACGCCGTGACCGTCGGGGCGAACGTCGATATCCCATCCGGCGATCTCCTGCGCGGTCGCCGGGTGTCCGAAGCCATAGCGCGGGGCGTCCGCGACTGCAGGAGTCTGCGCACCGGCGACCGATGCCACGAACCCCGCCAGCAGTGTCAACATCCGCATGGGCCTAGCCAACCTGAACATTCCACACCTCCCCGTTCGGATTGACCTGCCAGGTCTGGATTCCGTTGTTGTGATAGATCGAGCGCGTGCCGCGCACCGCGCGCAACTGCGGAATGGAGGGCTGAACGTGGCCCGTCTCGTCGACGGCCCGGCTCTGCAGCAGGGCCGGCGCGCCGTCCCAGTTCCAGTCGAAGCGGAAGCGCGTCAGGGCCTTCGTCAGCACCGGCTCCTGCAGGCGGGCGGTCGCCCAGTTCTTGCCGCCGTCGGTGGAAACGTCGACGCGACGAACCTTGCCGCGGCCGCTCCAGGCCAGTCCGCCGACTTCGTAGTAACCCTTGCCCTGCAGCATCTGCCCACCGGACGGTGTCGTGATGACGGACTTCACTTCCTGCACCATCGAGTACTGGCGATGCGTCCCGTCGGGCATCAGGTCGATGTAGTGGATCGCTTCTTCGCGTGTGTTCCAGGGCTTGTCCCCGACTTCCAGACGCCGCAGCCATTTGACACTCGATACACCCTGCACTCCCGGCACCAGAAGTCGCAACGGGTAACCGTTCTCTGGCCGCAGCATCTCGCCGTTCTGCCCGTAGACGACCATGACGTCGTTGAGCGCGAACTCCAGCGGGATCGTGCGCGTCAGGGCCGAGCCGTCAGACCCTTCGGCCAGCACGAACTTCGCATTCTTCTTGTCGTAGCCGACCTCGTCGAGCAGCGTCGAGAGCAGCACTCCGGTGAATTCGCTACAGGCCAGCATGCCGTGCGTGTACTGCACGGTCGGCACTGCCACGTTGCCCCACTCCATGCCGGAATTGGCGCCGCACTCGATGAAATGGATGCGGGACACGGACGGGAAGCGCAGGATGTCGTCCATCGTCAGGACGACCGGTCGCTGGACGAGTCCGTGGATCATCAGTCGGTGCTGCGCCGGATCGATCACGGGCATGCCGGAATGGTGCCGCTCGAAGTGCAATCCGCTTGGCGTGATGATGCCGAACAAGTTCTGCAGCGGCGTGAAGCTCACGGACGACTGCGGTTGCGGCGTCAGGCCCGGACTCTGGCGCCGGATGACATTGGCCTCGAACTCCGAAGGCACACCGTACGGACGTGACGTCACGGGCGCTCCGAGCGATCGTGTCCAGGGGGCCACACCCGGCGGTTCGTAGGGCTTCGCACCCGGGCTCTGGGCCAGCGCACGGCTGCCCGCCACTGCGGCGACGGCACCGGCCAGGGCAGCGCCGCCCTTGAGGAATCCGCGCCGCGCACGCGCCTGGCGGATGACGTCCACTGAAAGATGGTTCTCGGGCGCCGCAACGACGCGCCCGGGCGAAGTCGCCCTGGAACTGCCTCCCCGACTCATCGTGTCTCCTGTTCGCCGGCGGTCTACTTCGACGCCGCCATGAAGCGTTTCAACGTCCTGCTCTTGACCGGATGTTCTTCCTGTTGCCCGGCAATGTGTACACACGCGGTCCGACACAGGGTGACTACGTTCTGATCGCTGATCGAGTAGTACACAGTCGCCCCATCCCGCCTGCGCCCGAGCACCCCGCGCCCATACATCAAGTTCAGGTGCCGCGACACATTTGTCTGGCTCGACCCGACCCGCTCGACGATGTCCGACACGCTGCGCTCACCGTCGCAGATCGTGTTCAGGATCTTGAGGCGTGTCGGCTCGGCCAGCAGGCCGAAATAGCCGGACACGGTTTCAAACAGCCGATCCAGTTCTGGTTCCAATGATATATGCCCATATGCGCAATGACGCATATATTCCACGGCGGCTGCGGAATTGTCAAATCGCGCCGCGCGCAAGGGGCTCCAGCCCGCAGGCGAACACTCCGCCGGTTCCGAATCTGTACCCAGCTCTCCTTGCAAAACATACGCCGCGCCTGGCGCAGGCCCTTGTTCAATATCAACCGGCGCCCATATACCCCCCAGGGTATCAGGAAAATCGATACACTTCGACTCTGCTCATCCCGGATCTCGCCGGCCTCGGCAACACAACGTCGCCCATTGAACTGGCACGAAATGAGAGTCAATCCTGTCTTGCTCGGCAGCGCCTTCGCAGGGGCGCTGCTGAGCCTCACCGCCGCCGGCGCAAGCGCGCCGGATCCGTCCGCGGCCTCGCCCGCGGCTGCGCCGTCGTACTTCGAAGTCCGGCTGCGCGATGTCGACGAGGTCTATGCGGCCGATGCCGTCATCGAGGCGGTGCGGCAGGCGACGGTGGCTGCGCAGCTTTCGGGCACGGTGCAGCAGATACTTGTCGACGCCGGAGATCGCGTTAAGAAGGGCCAGGTGCTTGCTCGTATCGACACCCGCGAGACCGACGCCCAGGTGGCCGCCGGGAGGGCTGGCGTGGCGCAGGCCAATGCGCTGCTGGCGCAGGCACGACTGAACCGCGACCGGACCAAAAGCCTGCTCGAAAAGAACTTCGTCAGTCAGGCCGCGCTCGACAAGGCCGAGTCCGACTATGACGCGGCCAAGGCCGCCGCCGACGCGGCACGCGCCGGGCAGACGCAGGCCGACACCGCTCGCAGCTTTGCCGAGTTGCGTTCGCCGATCGACGGCGTGGTGACGCGACGCCTGATGGAGCCGGGCGAAGTCGCTGCCCCCGGTCGCGGCGTGGTGGCAGTGCACGACCCCTCCGCCCTGCGCGCAGTGGGCAACCTGCCCCAGTATGTGCTGCCGAAGACGACGAACGTGACTCGTGCGCGCGTAGACATTCCCCAGCTGAATCGCACCGTCGACGCGACCAAGGTGACCGTCCTGCCCGCGGCCGATGCTCGCTTGCTGTCGACGCAGATCCGCGCCGAACTCCCGGCCAGCGAAGTGGCAAACGTGGCACCGGGCACGGCCGCGAAGATCCTGGTTCCGATCGGCCGCACCCGCAAGCTGACGGTCCCGGCCACGGCCCTGATCCGGCGTGGCGAACTGACTGCAGTGAACGTCATCGGCGCCGACGGCAAGTCGCAGTTGCGGCAAGTCCGCGTGGGCACCGCCGTCGGCGACGGCGCGATCGAAGTCCTGGCCGGACTGAGCGAGGGCGACCGTGTCCTCCCCGCGCTCCTGGCACCGCGCTGAAGGACGGCCGGTCATGAGTGAGTCGGCAACCAGACTCGGTGTATCCGGACGCATCAGCCAGATCTTCCTGCACTCGCAGATGACCCCGCTCATCGCGCTCATCGCGCTGCTGCTCGGGGCTGTTCGCGGTGCTGGTGACGCCGCGCGAGGAAGAGCCGCAGATCAACGTCACCATGGCGAACGTGCTGATCCCGTTCCCGGGCGCGTCGGCGAGGACGTCGAATCGCTGGTGACCGCGCCCGCCGAACAGGTGCTCTCGCGCATCACCGGCCTGGAGCACATCTACTCGGTGACGCAAGCCCGGCATGGCGGTGCTCACGGTGCAGTTCAAGGTCGGCGAGGACCGCACCGCAGGCGCTGGTGCGGCTGTACGACACCATCAATTCGAACCGGGACTGGCTGTCGCCCCGCTCGGCGTGGGCGAGCCCATCATCAAGCCGATGGGCATCGACGACGTGCCCATCGTCAGCCTGACGCTGTGGACGGCCGATCCGGCGCGCGGCGCCTACCAGCTGGAGCAGATCGCGCACGCGGCCGAGATCGAGCTGCAGCGCGTGCCCGGCGTGCGCACCGTGGCGACCATCGGCGGCGCGCGGCGCGCGCTGCGGGTGCTGCTCGATGTGGAGCGCCTGCACGCCTGGCGCTCACGCCCCAGGACGTGCGCGTGCGCGCTGATCGCCGCCAACGCTGCCATGCCCTCGGGCAGCCTGGTGGACGGCAATCGCGAAACCCAGATCGAAACCGGCCAGTTCCTCGCTTCGGCGAACGACGTGAAGCGCCTGGTCGTCGGCGGCCGGTCGACCCGGGCCGGCCGATCCTTCTCGAAGACGTGGCACGCGGTGCAGGACGGTCCGGAACTCCCAGCCGCATTACGTCTGGTACGGCAACGGCGTCCGGCCGGCAGCGGCAAGGCGCGCCGGCGAGTTCCCGGCGGTGACCATCGCCGTCGCGAAGAAACCGGGCGAGAACGCGGTGGACGTCGCCTCGCGCCTGACGCGCCGGGTCGAGCAGCTGAAGGGCAGCATCATTCCCGACGGCGTGGACGTCTCGCTCACGCGCAATTACGGCGAGACCGCCAACGACAAGGCGCAGAAGCTGATCCAGAAACTGATTTTCGCGACGCTGTCGGTGGTGGCGCTGGTGTGGATGGCGCTGGGGCGGCGCGAGGCGCTGATCGTCGGCGCGGCCGTGATCCTCACGCTCGCCGCGACCTTGTTCGCCTCCTGGGCCTGGGGCTTCACCCTCAACCGCGTGTCGCTGTTCGCGCTGATATTTTCCATCGGCATCCTGGTCGACGACGCCATCGTGGTGGTGGAGAACATCCACCGCCGCGGCGTGATCGGCACAAGCGCTGGCGCAGCTGATCCCGCAGGCGGTGGACGAAGTCGGCGGCCCGACCATACTCGCGACCTTCACCGTGATCGCGGCGCTGCTGCCGATGGCTTTCGTCAGCGGCCTGATGGGCCCCTACATGAGCCCGATCCCGATCAACGCCAGCATGGGCATGATCATTTCGCTCGCCATCGCCTTCATCGTCACCCCCTGGCTCGCGCTGCAGCTGCTGCCGGCGACCCACGGCGCACCACCAGCGGCGACAAGCCGGAAAGCGCCTGTCGACTGTTCTTCGCCGCGTCATCGGACCGTTCCTGGGCGGCGCGCAGGGCGGAGCAGCGCGCAGCCGGGCTCTACGCCGGCATCCTCGGTGCCGATCCTCGCTGGCGGTGTCGCTTGCGGCGCTGAAGCTGGTGGTGCTGAAGATGCTGCCGTTCGACAACAAGTCGGAATTGCAGGTGGTGGTGGACATGCCCACCGGCACGCCGCTGGAGAGACCTCCGCCGCGCTGCAGGAAATGGGCTACCTATCTGGCGACGGTGCCGGAAGTCACCGACTACCAGGCCTACGCCGGCACCAGCGCGCCGATCAACTTCAACGGCCTGGTGCGGCAGTACTACCTGCGCCAGTCGCCGGCGAACTCGGCGACATCCAGGTGAACCTGGTGGACAAGCACCAGCGCAAGCCGCAAGAGCCACGAAATCGCGCTCGCCGTTCGGCCGCCGCTCGAAGCGATCGCCAGACGCCACGGCGCGATCGCTCAAAGTGGTCGAAGTGCCGCCCGGGCCCGCCGGTGCAGGCGCCGATCGTGGCCGAAATCTATGGTCCGGACTATCCGGGCCAGATGGCAGTCGCGCAAAAAGCTGCGCGCAGATTTCGCCGCCACGCCGGACATCGTCGACGTCGACGACAGCATCGACGAAGCCGCGCCGAAGCTGCGCCTGCGCGTCGATCAGGCCAAGGCGGCGCTGATGCGGCGTGGCGCAGCGCGATATCGTCGCCGCCATGCCGGCATCGGCCTTGCGGGCGAGGACGTCACGCCGCTTGCACGACAGCGGGGCGAAGTACGAAGTGCCGGTGCGCGTCGTCGCTGCCGCCGGGACAGGCGAGCCGCATCGAATCGCTGCTGCGGCTGAAGGTGCGCGCGCGCCGACGGCGCGCTCGATTCCGCTGACCGAACTCGTGCGCGCCGAGAGCGTCGGCGCGCGAACGCGACCGTCTATCACAAGGACCTGCTGCCGGTCGTCTATGTGGTCGGCGACATGGCGGGCAAGCTCGACAGCCCGCTCTACGGCATGTTCGACATCCGCGGCCGGATCATGGGCAAGATCGCTGCCGCAGGGCGGAATCGCTGGGCGAATATTTCATCTCCCAGCCGGAGGACGCCTATGCCGGCTATGCGCTCAAGTGGGACGGCGAGTGGCAGGTGACCTACGAGACGTTCCGCGACATGGGCCTCGCCTATGCGGTCGGCCTGATCCTGATCTACCTGCTGGTGGTGGCGCAGTTCAAGTCCTACCTGGTGCCGCTCATCATCATGGCGCCGATTCCGCTCACCATCATCGGCGTGATGCCGGGGCATGCGCTGCTCGGCGCGCAATTCACCGCGACCTCGATGATCGGCATGATCGCGCTCGCCGGCATCATCGTGCGCAATTCCATCCTGCTGGTGGACTTCATCAACCTGCAGATGGAGGAAGGCGCGGACTTCGAACACGCGGTGATCAACGCCGGCGCGACCCGCGCCAAGCCGATCGTGCTCACCGGCTGTCGCGGCGATGCTGGGCGCGCTGTTCATCCTCGACGACCCGATATTCAACGGCCTGGCGATCTCGCTGATCTTCGGCATCCTGGTGTCCACCGTGCTGACGCTGGTGGTGATCCCGGTGCTGTATTACGCCGTCAACTACCGCCGACACGTCGGAGTCGCGCCGGCACCATCAATCTCAACCGCCACTGCCTGAGGAGGCCTTCATGACCGTCGACCGCTGATTCGTGTCTTTGCCGGAACCTTCATCCTGCTCTCGGTGCTGCTCGGCGCACCAGCCAGTCCGCTGTTCGTTTCGCAGTGGTGGCTGGCGTTCACTGCCTTCGTCGGCGCCAATCTGTTTCAATACGGATTCACGAACTCTTGCCCGCTCGGATGGATTCTGAAGAAGCTGGGCGTCCCGGAGACCCAACTTGCCCACACGTAAGGCCGCCATGGAAACGCCGCTCAGTGAGGCCGCCGCAAGCGCCCGCAACGAACTGATCCTCCGGCTCAAGCGAGTCGAAGGTCAGTTGCGCGGTGTGCAGAGGATGATCGAGTCCGGCGAGGACTGCGAGCCGATCGCCCAGCAGCTCGCCGCCAGCCGCAAGGCGCTCGACAAGGCCTTTTTCGAACTGCTGGCCTGCGCCATCGAGCACCCGGAATTCTCGCCCAACCGCAAGGAAGCGAAGGACCGGCGGATCCAGCGCATGGCGCGCGCGCTGGCACGGCTGGCGTAGGCCGGCTCACCGACGGATCAGACGATACCCGCGGCTGCGAAGCCGTCTTCTATCGCCTTGACTTTCCGGTTCAGCACGGTGGTGCTGTCGTTGCGAAAGAGCGACCGCGCCGCCTGCAGCACCGCGCGCCGGCTGTCGCCGAACTGGGATGTGCGGGAGAGTTGGACCGTCAGCGCGATGAAGAACATCGCAGCGATGTCCTTGCGCTTGAACAGGTACTTGCTTCCGCTCTTCGCCGTCATGACGCGGTAGGCTGCGTAGTTATGGATGCCGCTGTTGTCGTGCACCCAGCCGTAATCGTTCCGATCGTAGGTATACGGTGGCGTGGCGGTGCGGTAGTCACTCATATGCTTGGGCTGGCCGCATAGCGTCGGATCGGCCAGGTTGCGCAAGGCTGTCCCCGGGCCATCGAAACCGACTCCGATCGTCCAGACCCACTTGCCAAGCGCCCTTTTTGAGTTCGCGATGATCGTGCCAAAGATGTCGGAGTACGACTCGTTCAGCGCCCCGGCCTGGGTGCGGTATTCCAGACGTGATGTGTTGTCCGTCACGCCATGGAACATCTCGTGCCCGACGACGTCCAGCATCGAGGCAACCGAGTAGAACGAGTTGTCAGGGAAGAGTATCTGGCCGTACACCATCTGCGAGCCGTTCCAGTAGGCGTTCTTCCACTGGCGCGCCGGCACGGTGCCCTCGGCTCGATCCCAGCAGTTCACCGTGGAGATCATCTCCCCGCCGCGGTTGTCAATGTTGTTGCGCAGGACGACGTTGCGCAGGAAGCGCGCCACCTCGGCCCCGTTCGCATGGGCGCCGATTGCTTCGAGCGTCCACGGTGCAGGCGGGTTTTCGCAGAGCTTGCCGGGCAACAGATTGTCCTGCGCCGTCGGGTCCTTGAAGCCGAAGTCGAATGTGGTCACGTTGAGCACGGTGTCACGCAGCTGGCGCTTGCCACCGGCCACGACTTCGACCGTGATCTTGCGGCTCCTGCGGTTGGCATCGCGCACGGTCTGGACTTCGGCCGCCATCGTCGCCGTGCGCGGCAGCTCGGCAATCAACTTGCCACTCTTCGCGTCGACGACGTAGTCCTTCAGTGGCGAGTCTCCCTTCGAAGCGGCCCCCGAACGTGTGGCGCGCGAGGAAACGTTCTCCAGGATGTACGCAAGGCACCAGCGACGGCCATGCTGGTCGAAGTAGTAGTACAGCCGCGGCGTCTGCGTCACGTCGGACGCAGCAATCTTGGCCGCCTTGGCGGCGGTTGCCACTGCCTGCGCCGGCGCGATCTCGGCGATGCTGGAGACGCCGGCCGGGGTACCCAGCGAGGAATTGATTCCCAAGCAGTCGTTGCGCTTGTCGAGTTCGACGGTGACGAGCGATCCATACACCGGAACCTTGTTGAAGTACTGACGGAACTTGACGACAGTGGTTCCGGTGAGCGGCACGGCCTCGACACCGACGCTCTTGAATTCGGACTTCGTCCTGCCGGCGACGGGCTTCACCAGTTTCGGCAGGCGTTGGTTTGCGAACGCCTGGTCGAGGTGCTCGAGCGCCGCGGCCTCCGGCCCCAGCGCCGCGCGGGCCGCAGCGCGCCGTTTCATTCCTGCGCGAGCAGCCGGCCGGGCGGCCGCCGGCACGACGTCCTTGAGTTCGCGCCCCAGGGGCTCCGCGGCGCTGACAGCGAAACCGCTGAGGCCGGCATCGCCCGTGGACGGCGCCGCGCTGCCCGCGCGGCGTCGCAGTCCACGGCGCGCACCGGTACGAGTTGGACTTGTCGGCTGACTTCTCTTCACGCCTCTGACGCGCATCGTTGCCTCCCTTTGGCGTTACTGCGACCTACGAAACTCTGCTGCGGCACCCGGCCGTCCGGCGGGACCTCCGAACAACCGCAACGCTAGAACTTGAGCCACTTCCGGAACCGATCAATCGTCTCGGGCTGCGCAAAGTAGTTGCAGTGGTGCACCCGATTGTTCGTCGGGAATGAGTAGACGTTGCCGGACGGCAAAGTGCTGTTCGCACGCACCATCGTTTTCAGGTCGACGACGAGGTCGTTCGGTTCGTCGAAGATCCGGTCCGCCGTCGAATCGGCGATACGCAACAACGGGCGGTTCCAGCGCCGCCAGAACTCCCACCACTTGGCATCGGGGTCACCGGGCTCGAAATCCGAGCGGACCGCATAGATCTCCGGCTGCGACGGCCAGCGGTCGCGCTGCAGGCGCAACAGCTCCTGGTTGTTTTCGACCCGAGACTGTGCCGACAATCCCGGCACGATCGCCACGCCTGCATCGATCAGGGGCGTACGCGCCCCAAGCGACAACGCGCCGCCGATCACTCCCATCAGTCCCGCCGTCATGCCGAGCAGCGGCGCAATCGGCGGCGCGAAGCCACCGGCGATCTTCGCCGCCGTCTCGATCGCATGCGCGACGTTCGCGTAGTAGTCGAGGGTCACCTTGATGCGCGCCGGAGCGGCGAGGCTCGTACCTTCGAGCGGCGCGCCGACGCAGATCACACGCTTCACGTTGCGCAGACCGGTCCGCAACCACCAGGCCGCCACCAGACCACCGCGACTGTGGCAGATGATGTCGATCTCTCCCTTGAATCCGCCGAGCGCCCGCTCGAGGTCGAGTGCGTTGAGTACCGGGCTCACCGATAGCGTTGGGTGATCGAATGCGAGGATCTGCTTGTATTGCGTCGCTGCCGCCGCCAGGAATGCCTTGCCCTGGCTACTGGCCTGCAATTCGTCGAACAGCGCCTCGCTCTTGGAAAAGGTGCCGTGGATGAACAGCAGCGCGCGTGGCGTTGCGGCGAGATCGCCGGCCTTAATCAGCGCGCCGCCCTGCCAGCGCCGCAGCCCCTGATCAGGCGTAAAGCTGTCATCGAGTTCCTGCAACTTCTTGATGACTGCATTGGGCTCGACTTCCTGAAAGCTGAACTCGACGATGGGCCGCGCACCGACCATGCGAGCCGCGCGGAAGCGCGACCGGCGCGGTCCCACGCGGCTCGGCGGCCGCTGGTAGGTCCAGCGCAGCACGCCGTCACTGCGCACGAGTCCGACCGTGGCCAGCTGTCCCGGACGCGGCTGACCACGGCGCCGCCGCTTTGCTGCAATGGATTCCTGTAGCCGCGGCGGCTCGGTCGCCTCAAGTGGCAGCTTCGCCGCCGCCTTGGCGACGGCCTGGGCGAGCGCGGCGTCGCTTTCTTCTAGGTGATCCATCACCTTTTTCTGCATGGCTAGTCCTCCCGGATCGGAAGCGGCGTCACCCCGAGCATGCGTGCGTTGGCGATATCGAGCATCGAATGAAAATTGCTCTTGGGCATGAAGTTCTCGCGCGCCGCATCCACCGCCGCCCAGAAACCGGCACTTTCCGTCAGCATCGTCGATTCGATCGGTACCAGGTTGCCCTCGTCGACCTGACGCAGGATCTCGTCGTAGCTTCCGCGCGTCAGGACCCACCCCTGCGCCGACGCACCTGCCGCTGCCGCGCGCAGGTCTGCCGGTGTCATGTCCGCCACCCAATCCGTCTTCATCTTGTTGAAACTGTCGTGCGCCTCATCGCTGCGCCAATAGCCCGGGAACGCGTGGTCGTCGAGCAGAAAGACGACCGGGTAGACATCGATCAGCTCCAGGCAGGAGGCGAACAACAGTGAGGTATCGATGCAGGTGCCGAAGCGGTCGCGCAGGATCGTGCTCGGCGTGCGCAACCGCTGCGAGTCCAGGCCGCGGCTGTAGGTCGGCGGCGGGTTGGTGTAGACGAGTTGCCATTCATGCACGATGGCCGACCAGATCGCCTGTACCTGCAGGTCGATGTCCTCAGTCTTATCTTCCCGTTCGGGATCGATCGCCTGATAGCCCTCGAAGCCCGCCGTGGGGTCATCACGCAGTACCCTGACGTAGCGCTGCGCCTTCTCCATCAGACTGCAGATGGCCCGGTCGCGCGGGAACACGAAGGACGGTAACCAGACGAAACTCTTGGAAGTGTCGTCGAAGCGCCACTGGTCCGCCGGCAGCAGCTGGACGCGCTTGGTCTCGCGGTACAGCACATGAGGGCCCCACCTTACCTCGACGAACAGGATGCTGTAGACACTTTCACGCACGCCGCGTAACAGCGGTGCGGTGAGAGGCACCGGTAGGTCGGTCAGATCCGCCTTGCCTTCCTTCAGATCCAGTGTGCGCCGGTACAGCGCGCTGAACTCGCCCGCCGACAGCTCGACCGTCACGTCGATGCCGATCGGACGCTGCGAGCTGACCGACAGGATCTTGAAGGTCTTGAAGAGCGGCTGCCGGTTGTGCAGCAGCGAGTAATTCATCTCGCTGAATGCCTCGACGCTGACGGTGACATACCGACTGACGTCGGTCGCGGCCACCTTCGCGGGATCGACCAGCGTCGCCTCTCTGGCCAGCGCCAGGGTCAGTTGCTCGCCGCGCGCCTCGAAGTCAGCGGCGCCCTGCGTCACGCCTGTCAGCGGCGCCTCGCTCCAGAGGACGACACCGGTGCCCTCCAGCCCCTTGGGTTGTTGCCGCAGGAGCTCCCATGCCGACACGAAGGCATCGCGCAGATCCCACTTCGACGCCCGATAGCGCCGGTAAAACGCCGCGAAGAATGACTCAACCAGCGCGTCATCGAACGTGTCCTGGAACGCGACTGCAGCCCTCGCGCCCTGCGCGACGATCAGCGGGGCGATGCGCGAGGCGGAATTGCAGAGAGAGCAGCTGACCAGCTGCGGCTTGTGCTTGCCGTCTAGTGTGACGATGCTGGCAAATTCCATCTCCGGGACTTCGACCATGCCCGACGACGCCTCGTCGTCGCGCAGCATCACGCCATCGTGCTCGTCGCCGGTTTCCCGCCCGAGCAGCTGGCGGCCCTGATGCGTGTCGAAGCCAGCCAGATGCACGATGTCGGGCTTGAATTCCTCGATCGCTTTCCGCAGTGAGTCCTTGGACGGGTTTTCCAGGGATTTCCACTCGCGCTCCTTGGTCGACTCCCCTTTCTGTGGTCCGGCACGAAGATTGGAGCTGACGAGCGTTCGCTCGCTGTCGAAGTCGTACATGCTTTTCAGCTTTCCCGGGGTGCACTCGACATACAGCACCTTCGCAGGAGCATGCACCGCGGGCAGGTTCGGCGAATCCTTGCGCCTGAGCTGCCGCAGCACCGTCAGAGGGAGTGCCGCCGCGAAGATCACGCGTCGCGCTGCTGAGGATGAACTCCCACGGCAGGATGCGACCCTGCCAGGACGACTCTTCCGCCGCGTATGGCACGGCCATCTGAACGACACGTGCGCGCGCGATGTCAGTCAGCTTGCGGTCATCGAGCCCGCAGTCAAGCAAGAACTGCCGCGCGCGTTCGCCCTGTTCGGCGGCGAGCGCCGTCGATCCGGCCCACCGGCGCCGATTGCGTGCGATATGCGACCACTGCATGGCCGAGCGCCGCAGTTCCTTGATCGCCTCGGTGTCACTCTTCGATGTGCCAGCTCCCGGACGCATCGTCGCGGGAGCGAACGGGCCCAACAGCGTCGGAAAGTAGGCAGATTCCAGCTTGCCGGCCGCGGCCGACGCGGGCGTTACACCCTTTGGTGCGAGCCTCGTCGACTTGGCCGCCTTCCGCGGCGCCGAGCCTGCCTTCGCTCCCACTGTGCGCTTCCTGATCGGCGCCTTGGTGGCGGATCGCGCCGCCCCCTTCTTCTTTGTCATGATCGCCCCCGCTCGCTACGCCGAAATCATCGACCGGTCATCGACACAAGAGCAAGCGGAATATTCACTGAAAGCCGTGATGTGACACTACTGGCGGGCCGAGCGCGGTCCACCGACGCCGCGCCTCGTAGATAGTTCATCGGCGACGAAGTGTGCCGGCTGAATGCGGAACTCGATTCGATCATGGCCGCCTTGAAGTTGCAGCGGCGCGTCGCCGCGTCGTGGCGGACTAGTGCGCGCTGCGCTTCGCTTTGCGAGCCGGTCTGCGGGCGGCCGACTTCGCCGCCCTGCCTGGTTTCTTGGCTGCCTTTGCAGGTTTCTTCGCGCTCTTTGTCGGCTTCCTTGCGCCGGCTCCACGACGCGGAATTTTGACCGCCGGCTTCTTTGCCGCCTTCCTTGCTGCCTTCTTTGCTGTTTTCTTTGCCGCCTTCTTCGGTGCCACGGCCGGCTGGGCCGCACTGATCAAGCCGGAAGCGGTGTCCACCACGGCCTTGAGACTGCGCAGCCCGTCGAGCAGGCTGTTGGTTCCGAATTCGACGATCAAGGCGTTCATCTCGTCGATGAACGCCTGGAACTTCTTCGTGCGCTCCTCGACGCTCGCAATCGCCTGGCCGATGAAATCCAGGGTCAACAGGTCTCGCTTGTCGCGCGCCAGCGACTTCTGCTCTGGCGTCGCCATGGGATCTACGACGATGCTGTGCAGGGCGGCGAACGCCTGCTGGTAAGTCGCGTCGGCCTGGGCATTGGTCAGCATCGGTCAGTCCTTTCCCATGTCCTTGTACGCCATGTAAGCCTCGCGTAGCAGTATCACCGCGCGTTCGAGGTCGGCCCCCTGCGGAATGGCGGGCTGCGTCTGTTCGGCGGCCAACTGCAATCCACGCAGGCTCAGCTCGAGTTGATTGAGCAGCACCAGATAGGCGATCAGTACCTGCCGGTAGGCGTTCAGCTGGTCGTCCTTGGCCACGACCTGTCCCAGCTGCACCCTGGCGTCCTGGGCCACGCTCGCCAGGTGCGCCTTCGCTTCCGGGCTCATCGGGGCAGCGCCGCGCGGCGACGCGACTTTTGCAGGGGATACGAGTCGCGTGCCACCCGACAGCACCGGCAGGCGCTCGATGTCGGCATTGAACGCCGCGAGCGCGGCGTCGGCGTCACGGTTCGCCTGGAATGCCGACGCCAGTTCCGCCAGGCGCTGGCCGCTCGCATTGGCGGTCTCGGCGAGCGCCGCGATTTCCAGGTCGTTCAAGCCCGCCCTGACCCGGTAGAAGTCTGCGGCGTCCTCGCGCAGCAACTGCAGGAACTTGTCGTTCATCAGCGGCGCACCCTTGCCGACCGCCTCGATGAACTGGCGCCGCGAAGACTCCCTTGCCGCTTCCAGCGCGAGCGCACGCAGCGGAGCCAGATAGGCCGACACCTCCGCGGCCGAGGCCGCGATTGCCTTGAGAGGAAAGGCGTTGAGGCTCGCGGACAGCCCATCCACCGCGCCGACAAGTTCATCGGCCGACTTGCCTTCGGCGAGCGCAGTCAGGAGGTCGTTGTAGCGCGCGACGACGTCCCACGCCTTCATCCGGACGAGAACGTGATCGACGGTCGCGAGGTTGCGGCTCGCCGCTGGGGGATCGAATGACTCACCGCGCTTCTTCTGGACCGGCTTCGCCGCGGCGCGCTTGGCCTTGATGTCGTCGAATTCCGCGACCGCCACACCGTAATCGAGGACGACGGTTTCACCGGCGGCGCGGGCCTTGGCGAAGGTGTCCTTGTAGGTGGCGAACTCCCGCGTGGGAACCGTCGTGCATGCGGCAACGGCGAAGGCTGCGATCAACGCCACCGCGAGCCGGCGGAACCTTGGAAAGAGTGCAGACATCACTTGCTCCCTAGCAGCGGGACCGCCTGCGCTGCGAGTTCGAGAAAAAATCTTGCCTCCCGCTGCCGGATGCTGTCCAGCCTGTTTCGGCAGCGCTAGCTTCTTTCCGGTACGCGCCGCGGCGCCCATTAGCAGTTCCGGTGCGAACGTGTTCGCTCATCGCAGTGCTGCCCATGTCGCGCGCCATTGACCGAAACAATCGAAACGCGAATACTGAACGAGGCTGCCTTCCGCCGCCGGAGCATCGGTTCCGGGCGCGCTGGGTCGGTCGGTGTTCGATCTTGAGGATGCCCATGGCGCACGGTCGCTCGCTGGTTTCTCTCATCGCACTGGTCATGATCCCTACCGCCGCGATTGCCGGGGCTCCGGCGATCGAGGAGACCTGCCGCGACAAGAACGGGGCCTCCATTCCGACGCAGATCGATCTGCGTCAGCGCTATTTCGCTCTGGCCGCCAAAGCACCGACCCGCGGCTCGACACCGTCGAGCGGTGCGGGACTCGTCATCTACATCAATCCGGAACGGACGTATCTCGGACGCCAGACCCAGCAGTGGCTCTATCTGCGACAGTGTGCGCACATCGTGGAGCGTCACCAGGTGCTGTTACAGGGTGAGCAGAGCCTGAATATCCGGGACGAAGAGGCAGCAGATTGCTGGGCCGCCAAGATGCTGACGACCAGTGCCGGGTCGAGCCGGGTGCTGTATTCGATCGAAAGCGACATGGATCGTCTGGCCCGGGAACCGGATCGATGGCGCGAAGTCCTCCCGGGACCGCAACGCCGCATTTCTTTCTCCAGTTGTGGGAAGTGAAGGCGACGCCGGGGCGGGTCGCGCCGACGTTACGGGGCACACGCCGATGAACACAGACGTCGCGCAACCATTGGCAGCGCAGGATCGGAGCCTGAGCGCGCAGAAGGACAACGTCGATCAACTCTCCGAAATTTCGCGCAATTCCCAAACCACTTTCATCGCGCTCATCCTGGCCTGCGTCTATTCGTACCTGGCCATCGCAACGACGACCGATGCGGCTTTGATGTCGAACTCGAGCGCGACACCTCTGCCCATCATCCAGGTCAATGTCCCGATCGTCTGGTTCTACTACTTCGCGCCGATCATTCTCGCCGTCCTGTACGCCTACTTCCACCTGTACCTCGAGCGCTTTTGGCGCTGCCTGTCCCGGCTCCCGTTGTGGCATCCCGATGGGCGCGGGCTGGACGACTACATCTATCCGTGGCTGATCTCGAGCACATTCATCCGGGGCGGCATTCCGCAGTTGTCGTCGCAGCGCACATCGGCGCGAATGGAGGCCTGGTTGAGCCTGCTGCTCGCCTGGTGGCTGGTGCCCATCGTGCTGTTGTTTTACTGGGCGCGCTATCTCGCAGCCCATGACTGGGTGGGCACGCTGCTGCACGTCGGGCTGATTCTCGTCACAGCCGCTTTTTCACTGCGCTTCTATTTCACGGCCAAGAATGCGCTGCTCGCGATGTCGGTTCCGCCGCGCGCCAATTCGCCGGAACCGACCCCACCTGCGCAGTTGCGTCTCACGCGTCGGCAACGGATCATCGCGGCACTCGGGCTTGCCCTGCTGACGGCCGCACTGGCCTACTTTTCGGCGGCCGCGATCGAGGGACTCTTGGAGCAGACGTGCCGCAAGTCAGCAGTCGACAGCCAGTGCAGTTTCTACCTGCCGGGCCAGCGCGCATGGCAAGTGCTCGGCCTGGCACCGCGCTCGGAAGTCAAGGAGCAGCGGTTCGTGACCAAGCCGGAGCACTGGCACAAACTGATGGCGGATCCGCCAGCGCTGGCCAGCTATCTCGAAGCCCAGCGGACGCTGTTCCTTGATCGCCGCGACTTGCGGAACATGAACGCCGAGAGTGCGTTCCTGCCCGGCAGTCGCCTGCAGCGATCGACGCTGGAATACGCAGGCCTGCAGCACGCAGTTCTGACCGGCTCGCGACTCGAGGACATCAGTCTGCGCGGCGCGAACCTGGAAGATGCCGACCTGCAGTATTCCCGGATCATCAACGTGCAGTTCGACGACGTATTTGCGCCTGCGGCTCACTTCGACCATGCGCGATTCGAGGGTGCCACGGCTGACAACCGGACCCGGCTGAGCGGGGACTTCAGCGGTGCCTTCTTCGACGAGGCCGAAGGTGGCTACCTGCTGTTTCGCTCCGTGGGAGACGCGGATACAAGTCTGCGCGACTCGAGCTTTCGCGAGACGAAATTCGCATGGGCCGAGTTCGAACGGATCGACCTGAGCGGAGCGAAGTTCGAGGACGCCACCATCACGAACAGCCTCTTCACCGATTCCGACTTCAGCAATGCCACGATACGCGGCGCGCGACTGGACCTCTCGACCTTCACGCGGTGCCGCTTCATCTCGCCGCGGATCGAGGATGCCTTTTTCATCGACACAAAGTTCATCGGCAGCGATTTCGAGAACACGAAGGCTTACTTGTATGAGCCGGGCGCCGCGACGCTGCCAAGGGTGCCGCGCATGGTGATCCTGCGCTTTCACGGCAGCAACGCTCAGTTCCTGCTGGGAACGAAGATCCGCAACACGCAGTTCAAGGGAGCCGACCTGCGGTTCGCCGTGTTCCGCGAGGTCGAACTGCGCAACGTGGCGTTCACTGACAGGAGCGACCTGTCATTCGCGAGGTTTGCCGACGTCGACCTCTCGGCCGTCGATTTCGCCGATACCGACCTCAGCAATGCCGACCTGTCCGCTGCGAGTGGGGTTTCCGCGCGGGCACTCGAAGGAGCCTGCGGCAATGCCGAGACACTGCTGCCGCCCGGGCTAAAGATCCGGCCATGCCAGCGCAACTAGGTCTTGGACGGATCACGCCGTGCCTGGCGTTGCTGGCATTAGTTTGCGCAACGACGGCGGCGAGGGCAGCGTGCACCGACACGTATCCGGATTCGCAGGTCACGCAGCGGCTGGCCAAGGCCGAATACTTCGCGTGCGCACCCGAGATGATGCGCACGGACTACTCGGCAACCCTCAGGGAACAGGTCCACCTCCTCGAGATACTGCGCCCGGCCTACCAGCGCCGCCTCAGCAAGGACTTCAGCAATCAGGAACTCAAGGTCCGGCTCGACGAGTTCGATACCAAGCTGAAGGAAGCGACGGCGCTGGCCGATGCAATCGTGGTGGTAGCTCCCGCTCCGGGTCCCGTCAAGGGCGGCGCCGTCAAGGGCAATGCCGGCGATCCGTCGCTGCAGGCCCTGTTACGCAGGGGAAAGGAGGACAGCGAAACCCTGCGTAGCCGCATTGCACTGGCGAAGGACGGGCTCAGCAACGACGATCAAGGTACCTATTGCAGGCTCGACTTCTTCTTCCGAATCGGGGATGGGCTGAACGCCCGGATGCGCAAATGCTTCAAGTGACTTCTGAACACCAGCGCCGTACTGCAAGGCAAAAGCAGGGCACAAAAGAAAAAGGGATTGCACTTCTGCAACCCCTTGGATGTTTGGCGCGCCCGGCAGGATTCGAACCCACGACCCCTTGGTTCGTAGCCAAGTACTCTATCCAACTGAGCTACGGGCGCGAGGCGGGGAGTTTAGCATGCAGCCATTCAGTAACTCGGCCGCGGCACCTAGAAACCAATCGTTACGCCGATGCTCGCCACCGGGTAGTACTTGAAGTTCTTGATGCTGTCCTGCAGATCGATCGCCTCCAATGCGGTGCTGGCCTGGATCTGACTGCAGAGCGCCGCCGGCGTTGCCGGACCGCAGGTGGCAGTCAATGTCGCCTTGGGTGTGCCTTGGAACATGATGCCGAGATCGGCATAGAAGTTCACGCCAGCACCCGCCACGCGGCCGTAACCAATTCCGAGGTATGGAGCCGCAGAATTTCCTGACTTCACCGTCCCGGTGAGACTGCCGACGTCCGCCGCCGGATAGGTGGTGCCACCGAGCGTGTAAGTGCCGCCGGTGGCCTGAGCGGTGACGTCGACCTTATTTGCGTTAAGGATCAGTCCACCTGTGAAGCGGAAGAACGGGCCGAGCGGCGCCCAGTCGAGGAACAGGTTGCCGTTTGAAAGCTTCGTCGTGGCGTCGTAATCCGTGTCGCTCGACTCCACCGAGGTGTTGAAGTTCAGCCATGAGTACCCGAAGCGAGCAGAAAGTGTCGGTACCAGATCGAAGGCCACATCACCTCCGACGCCGGTCGTGCCGACACGGATGCCGACTCCGGCGGCCGTGGCCGAACCCGCGCCCAGTAGTCCTGCGATGACAAAGACGAAGCGGATGCAAAGCAAGTGTATCTCCGGACGGATAGTGAGTAAGGAGATTATTCAACATCACTCGGGGCACTCGCGAGCCTGCAGACGTCCTAGCCGTGATGCGGTATCCAGAATGCAAACGCCCCCAGGCGGGGGCGTTTGTATTTGGCGGAGCCGGACTCTGGTCAAGTCCGCGCAGCAGCGCTAGCGGCGGAAGACGATGAGCAGCGCGTTCACCACGACATATGCAAGCGGAAAGGCCCAGCGGGACAGTTCATCCAACTTCCTTGACGCTGCCTCGCGGCCCTGCTCCGCCAATTTCAGCGACCAAGTGGACTGCGCCAGCGTGCAGAAGACAAAACCGAACGTCACCAAATGGAGCTTGTCCGCGAGAGTAATGACGTTGGTCTCGGGAAACGACGCCGTGACAATGTACTCACTGGCAATCGCTGCGAAGATCGCAGCCACCCCCATTCCGAAGCGCGGGTCGACGTCCAGCGGTCGGATAAAAAACGCCAGAAACGAGATGCCCGCCGCGACCCACAAACCGAAGAAGAGCTTCATGAAGTACAGCGGACCTGCGCGGGCGAACTGCATCGTCAGACTTACCCGCGAATAGCGCGCCTCGTCACCGATTGAAGTGTCGCCGAAGTTCGATCGGTACGCGCGTACGCTGTCCGCCGTCGAGACCCTGGTCAACGTCCACCCCGGCACCGAGATGCTCCGCTCGGCTCCGGACTGCTCGCTGTCGGCGACGTATCGGACCAGGTGTTGCTCGTACTCGTCCTCCTCGATGTCCACCGTGAGTTCGTGGCCGTCGAGCGGGAACTCTCTGACGTCCAGGAAGGTCGACACTCGCGCGACCAGCCGCACGTAGGCGTACCTCTCGCCGCTAGCCAGATCCTTAACGGCTGGCTCGTCCCGCTCGACCTCGCGCGCGTTAATGACCGAGAAGGACTTGTACGGATGCAGCTCCTTGTTGCGCCATCGGAACCACACGTAAAACTCAGGCCTGAAGTATTGCTCCTTGAGGTTTACCTCGTGAATGCGAATGACATAGAGCCCTACGTTGACGATGTCGGCGCCTGCCTTCACCTCCGCGTCGACCGCGCGCTCCCAGGGCTCCGCGAGAATCGGGTCCGCGCGCACCGCCAGGAAGAGCGCGGCACCGCACACCACAAGCCACCTTCGAAGAGGGTTGTCTTTCATCGCAGGTCCGCGAGCGCCCCAAGCATGACAACCAGGGTTCGGTGTGGCATCTTGCCTTGTCCCGCGGAGTATCGGCTGCGGAATTGTCGCAGAGCGAAGCGCCTCTAGCGCAGTACCTATATCCAACACTGTGTCAGACGAGACGAGCAAAGGTGTTGGAATACTCCTTGAGAAAAGTGCGGAAAATTCGACGTTGCGCGTACGCCACCGAAGCTACGCCGCCGAAAGGGTGCGTTTTTCGGAAGCGGGGCGGGAGTTTGGTAGGCAGCCTGAAATGGCCGGAAACCCGCACCAGTCCTAGATGGTTGGCGGAGACGGACGGATTCGAACCGTCGATGCACGTTTTTGCGCGCATGCTCCCTTAGCAGGGGAGCGCCTTCGACCTCTCGGCCACGTCTCCAAACTGATCAACGAAAAAACCGCGCGGGACTCAGCCCGCGCAATGCAAGTCTAGTCGGAGCCAGACGTCACAGCAACGTCAGGCGGCTGCCTGCTCGAGGTCGAACGCCTTGTGCAGCGCGCGCACCGCGAGCTCCATGTACTTCTCGTCGACCACGACGCTGGTCTTGATCTCGCTGGTCGTGATCATCTGGATGTTGATGCCCTCCTCGCTCAGCGTGCGGAACATCTTGCTGGCGACGCCGACGTGCGAGCGCATGCCGATGCCGACGATCGAGACCTTGCAGATCTTCGGGTCGCCGACGATCTGCTCGCGCCGACGTCGGTCCTTGACCTTGCTGTTGAGCAGTCAAGCGCCTTCTGGTAGTCGTTGCGGTGGACGGTGAACGAGAAGTCGGTCGTGCCGTCGTGCGAGACGTTCTGCATGATCACGTCGACGTCGATGTTGGCGTCGGCCACCGGCCCGAGGATCTGGTAGGCGATGCCGGGCTTGTCGGGCACGCCCGTCAAGGTGATCTTGGCCTCGTCGCGGTTGAAGGCGATGCCGGAGACGACGGCTTGTTCCATCTTGCCGTCTTCCTCGAATGTGATCAGCGTGCCCGACGCGGCTTCCTCGGCGATCGCGATGTCCCGGCGGCGTGAAGCTCGACAGCACGCGCAGCGGCACGCGGTACTTGCCGGCGAACTCGACCGAGCGGATCTGCAGCACCTTGGAGCCGAGGCTCGCCATCTCGAGCATCTCCTCGAAGCTGACGGTCTTCGAGCCGGCGCGCTTCGGCAACGATGCGCGGATCGGTGGTGTAGACGCCGTCGACGTCGGTGTAGATCAGGCACTCGTCGGCCTTCAGCGCCGCCGCCACCGCCACGGCCGAGGTGTCGGAGCCGCCGCGGCCGAGCGTCGTGATGTGGCCGTCGCTCGTCGACGCCCTGGAAGCCGGTGACGACCACGACCTTGCCCGCGGCGAGGTCGGCGCGCATCTCGCGCTCGTCGATCTCGAGGATGCGCGCCTTGGTGTAGGCGCTGTCGGTCGCGATCGGCACCTGCCAGCCGGCGTATAGCTCACCGCCGCGATGCCTCGGCCTGCAGCGCCATCGCCAGCAGGCCGACCGACACCTGCTCGCCGGTCGATGCGATCATGTCGAGTTCGCGCAGGATCGCGGCGTCGCTCGGGCGACTTCCTTGGCCAGCGCGAGCAGGCGGTTGGTCTCGCCGCTCATCGCCGAAACGACGACCACCAGCTGGTGGCCGGCCCTGGCCCATTTTGCGAGGCGACGCGCGACGCTCTGGATCCGCTCGGCCGAGCCCATCGAGGTGCCGCCGTACTTGTGAACGATCAGTGCCATGGAGCGGATGAAAGGGCGCTGCGAAAATTGATCAGCCCGCGATTAAGGTGGCCGCAATGTCGCGCCGGCCTGATGCACATCAGGCGAATCGTGCTCGTGCTTCAGTGGCGGTCGATCAGCGTGGCATCGGAGTGCCAGCTGATGCGGACTGCGCTCGCCGTCACGATCGCGCAGTCGACGTCGATGCCCAGGCCGGCACGAAGATCAGTTCGTCGCCCCGCCAGACGAGCGGCAGGCGGCCTCGATCGAACGCGGCGATGCCGGCGCCTGGAATGCAGCTTCAGGCTGCGCGGACGCCGCCGCAGCCGGCTTGAAGCGCTCGCCGCCCGGCGCGCGCTGCACCTCGAGCGGCTGCTGCGCCAGCCAGACCGGGTCGAATCCCTCTCGTCGGCGACGCGCGCGAAACGCAGTGCTCCGCCCCAGGCAGGCAGGGAGACCTCGTCTGCCCCGCTCCAGCGGAACGACTCCGTGTCGCGGCGTTCCCGAATCGCTGGCCTGAGCAGCAGCAAGCCGCCGATAGCGCCGAACTGCGCAGCTCGCCGACGCGCAGGAGCAGGCGCGCATCGCTGCGCGCAGATCGGGCCTGGTCGAGCAGCTCGCTGCAGGCGCGCGCGTGACGCGCGCCTCGATGCCGTGCGAGCGCGAGCCAGGCCCGCAGCGCCCAGGTCTGGCGCGCCTGCGGCAGCGAGCGCCAACGCGTCGAGCCGCAGCATCCCGGCCGGCGCGCCGTCTTGGCACAGCGGCGAGATCGCCCTCGGCGACGCTGCGCAGCGCTTCGGCGGCTTCCGCGACGAGTCAACCGAACGCGCGCGCAGCGCCGAAATCCGGCGCGCAATCGCATCCAGCGCGCGGCCAGCACGTCGCAGCCGCAGGCGGTTGCGCGCGAAGCGCTCGGTCGTCGTTGCTGTCGTCCTCGACGAATGCGCAGCGTGCCGCCGTCGACGTAGGCCTCGATCGCCTCGCGCGTGCACGTCGAGCCACGGCCGCGCCCAGCACGACTTCGCCGCTGGCGAACGCTCGCGCCGGCGCGAACGCGGCGAGACCCCGAGCCCCGCGCCGCGCAGCGCCTGCAGCAGGAAGGTCTCGGCCTGGTCGTCGCGATGGTGGGCACAGCAGACGATGCGCGCACCGCTCCTCGGCGCGCCATGTCGGCGCAGCGCGCGATAGCGGCGCTTCGCGCGCCCGGCTTCGATGCCGCGCCTGCTCGCGTTACCGAGACGCGGCGGCCGACGAAGCGCACGCCGAGCGCTGCGGCCTCACGCTCGCAATGGCACAGCCAGGCGTCGGCGTTCGGCTCAGGCCATGGTGGACGTGCAGCGCGACCACCTCGCAGGCCGGAACCGCGCTGCGCGGCGAGCCGCGCCATCACGTGCAGCAGCGCCGTCGAGTCGCGGCCGCCGCTGTAGGCGACGACGCGTCAGTGAGGGCGCGCGCCGGGCGACGGCGCAGCGGCTCTTCGCTGCGCGGGTCGAGCGCGTCGATCCGCTGCTGCGCGCGCTGCAGCGCCGAGCCAACGGCCTCCAGCAGCAGCGCCTCGAGCGGGTCAGGTTTCCTCGGTCGTGCTCTTGAAGCGGCCATAGGCCTGCAGCCGCTCGTAGCGGCGCTGCAGCAGCTCCTTCGGCTTCATGTCGCTCACCTGGCGCAGGCGTCGTTCAGCGCGCGCTTGAGGATGCGCCGCCATCTGCTTGGGGTCGCGATGCGCGCCGCCGACCGGCTCGTTGACGATCTTGTCGATCAGGCCCAGCGCCTTCAGCCGGTGCGCCGTGATCCCCAGCGCCTCGGCGGCATCGGGCGCGCGCTCGGCGGTCTTCCACAGGATCGACGCGCAGCCTTCCGGCGAGATCACCGAATAGATCGAGTACTGCAGCATCAGCACCTGGTCGGCCACGCCGATCGCCAGCGCGCCGCCCGAGCCGCCCTCGCCGATGATGGTGAGATGATCGGCACCTCGAGCTGCGCCATCTCGAAGATGTTGCGGCCGATCGCCTCGGACTGGCCGCGCTCCTCGGCGCCGATGCCGGGATAGGCGCCGGGCGTGTCGACGAAGGTGAACACCGGCAGGCCGAACTTCTCGGCCAGCTTCATCAGGCGCAGCGCCTTGCGATAGCCCTCGGGCTGCGTCATGCCGAAGTTGCGCAGCGCGCGCTCCTTGGTGTCGCGGCCCTTCTGGTGGCCGAGCACCATGCACGGCTGGCCGTTGAAGCGCGCCAGCCCGCCGACGATCGACTGGTCGTCGGCGAAGGCGCGGTCGCCGTGCAGCTCCTGGAAATCGGTGAAGATCTCGTCGACGTAGTCGAGCGTGTACGGCCGCTGCGGATGGCGCGCGATCTGCGTCACCTGCCAGGGCGTCAGAGCTGGCGTAGATGTCCTTGGTCAGGTGCTGGCTCTTCTTCTGCAGCCGGTCGATCTCTTCGGAGATGTCGACCGCCGACTCGTTCTGCACGTAGCGCAGCTCGTCGATCTTGGCCTTCGAGCTCGGCGATCGGCTGCTCGAATTCGAGGAAGTGGTCTTGGCTCATTCGTTGCACTCAATATTCGACCGGCACGGGATCGAGGCTGCGCCAAATGTACCAAGTGGCGACCGCGCGATACGGCGCCCAGGCCGTCGCCCACCTCGCGCGATCTTCGGCGCGCGACACTTGCCGGCTCGCCCGCTGAAGTAGTTGAGGCTGATCCCCTTGATCAGCCCGAGGTCGTCCAGCGGCAGCACGTTCGGCCGCATCAGGTGGAAGATCAGGAACATCTCCGCGGTCCAGCGGCCGATGCCGCGGATGGCGACCAGTTCCTCGATGATCGCCTCGTCGTCCATCTCGCGCCAGCGCGACCGGATCGCACGCGCCCGTCTGCGAAGTGCTGCGCCAGGTCGCGACAGGTATTCGACCTTGCGCGCCGACAGGCCGGCGCGCGACGCAGGCGCGTCGAGCGACGAGCACCGCACCGGCGCTGCGGCGTCGAGCGCGCCGGCAGTCAGCTCGACGAAGCGGCCCCATACCGCCTGCGCGGCCTTCACCGAGATCTGCTGGCCGACGATCGAGCGCGCCAGCGTCGTGAAGGCGTCGCCGCGGCTCTCAGCACGCCGTCGCCGAAGCGCGGGATGAGCTTCTTCATCACCCGGTCGCGGCGCGACAGGTGCGCTTGCAGGCGTCGTCCCAGTAAGCCGGCACTGGCCTGGCGGCTGCGCACGGTCTGCCTAGGTCAGCCCTGACCCAGGTCGTGCCTGGCGGCGCTGTCCTTGAGCACGATGCCCTGGCCGCGAGCAGTCGCGCGGATCGCGTCGGCCCGGCGAAGTCGCTGCGCCTTCTTGGCGCGCGGCGCGATCGCGCTTCGATGCGCTCGGCGATCGCGCCGCGCTCGTCCGAAGCGCTCGCTGCCGGACTGCAGGAACGGCGACGCGGCGCCTGCTGCAGGAAGCTCGAGCGTCGGCACCGAAGATTCCTCAGCAGACCGCCAGCGCTTCAGCTGGCGTGCGGTCTGCCGACGTGCGGTTGACCTCGCCGGCGAGCTCGAACAGCACCGCCGAACGCGCTCGGCGTGTTGAAGTCGTCGTTCATCGCCGCGCGGAAGCGCCGCGGCATGCGGCTCGCTCCAGTCGAGTCGCCCGTGCGGCCGGCGTGACCGCGTCGAGCGCGGTGTAGAGCCGGCGCAGCGCGCGCGCGCGCGTCGTCGAGCCTGCCGTCGCTGAAGTTGAACCGGCTGCGGTAGTGCGTGCGCAGCATGAAGAAAGCGCAGCGTCTCGCCGTCGTAGCGCTTGCAAGCACGTCGCGGATGGTGAAGAAGTTGCCGAGCGACTTCGACATCTTCTCGTTGTCGACGTTGAGCAGGCCGTTGTGCATCCAGAAGTTGGCGAACGGCTCGCCGCTCGCGCCCTCGCTCTGCGCGATCTCGTTCTCGTGATGCGGGAACTGCAGGTCCTGGCCGCCGCCGTGGATGTCGAAGTGCTCGCCCAGCAGCGCGCATGCCATCGCCGAGCACTCGATGTGCCAGCCGGGCCGGCCCGGGCCGTACGCGCTCGGCCAACTTCGCGTCGTCGGGCTCGCTCGGCTTGGCGCGCCTTCCACAGCACGAAGTCGAGCGGATCCTCCTTGCCTCGAGCACCGCGACGCGCTCGCCGGCGCGCAGCTCGTCGATCGACTTGCCCGACAGCTTGCCGTAGCCGGGAAACTTGCGCACCGCGAAGTTGACGTCGCCGTCGCCGGCGCGGTAGCCGAGGCCCTTCTCCTCGAGCGTCGCGATCATGCTCGAGCATCTGCGGCACGTAGTCGGTGGCGCGCGGCTCGTGCGTCGGCGTCGCGCAGGCCGAGCGCGTCGAAGTCCTCGCTGCATGCGCCGCGATCATCTCGTCGGTGAGCTCGGCCGGATCGTGATGCCGCGCTCGAGCGCACGCCGGATGATCTTGTCGTCGATGTCGGTGATGTTGCGCACGTAGGTGACGCGGTAGCCGATGTGCCCGCAGCCAGCGCTAGACCACGTCGAAGGCCATCATGATCGCGCGCGTGGCCCATGTGGCAGAAGTCGTAGATCGTGATGCCGCAGACGTACATGCGGACATGGCCCGGCTCGATCGGCGCGAAGCAGCTCGTCGCGGCGCGTCAGCGTGTTGTGGACTCGAAGGTCATGCGGGAACCCCTGAGAACATCCGGCGGGCGCCGGACAGAAATGTGGCGTCGAATCGGGCCGGGGTGAGCTCGTCAACAGCGCCGCAGTGTCAGTTCGGCGGCGTGGCGAATGTAGAATCGCCTCAGTATATCAATCGCTTACGCAGCGACCCCACGTTCGTTCGCCCATCGATGCGTTCTGCACGATCGTCTTCAGCGCAATTGCTGTGTCTGCCGTGACCGCTCAGCCGGCGTGTCGCGCAGCCATCGAGCGGGCTGCCGCCGCAGACCATCGGGCGCCTGCCGACGGACGAGCGAGCTCCGACCGAGTTGCAGCAGGCTGCAGCAGCTGCCGCCGCAGGGCGCCGCCAGGAGCCCTCGCACGTGTCGACGCCGTGCTGGTCAAGAAGCCGCGCGATGCGCAGATGCGCTTCCTGCGTGGGTCATCCTCACCGAACTGAAGAAGCCGGAGCGAAGCGCGTGAAGTCTTTGCAGCAGCTTGACCGAGGACTTCCCGGAACTGCCCGAGCCGCTACAACAACCTCGCCGTCGCTCTATGCCGACGACGGCCAGCTCGACAGCGCGCGCGCCGCGCTCGAAGATGGCTCTGCGCGCGACCCGAACTACGCGACGGCGCACGAGAACCTCGGCGACGTTCTATCTGCAGCATGGCCGGCCGACGCGTACCAGCGTGCCGACGCAAAGCTCGATCCGCGCCAACCGCCAGGCGCGGCGCCAAGCTGGTGCTGGCGCGTGAACTGATCACGAAGTCGCGCAGCCGTGCGCTGAATCCACACTCACGAAAGGCACATCCGATGAAACGGCTCGACCGCATGCTGTCTGGCGCTGGTGCCTCGCGCTTCGCCGCGGCGTCGCTTGGGCGCAGAAGGTCACGCTTGCCACCACGATGGGCGACATCGTCATCGAACTCGACGCCCAAGGCGCCGAAGACGGTCGCCAACTTCCTCCAGTACGTCAAGGCCGGCCACTACAACGGCACGGTCTTCCACCGCGTCATCGACGAGCTTCATGATCCAGGGCGGCGGCTGACACGGCCGACATGAAGGAAAAGCCGACGCGCGCGCCGATCCCGCTCGAAAGCCAGCAACGGCCTGAACAACGAGCGCGGCACGGTCGCGATGGCGCGCACGCAGCGACCCCAACTCGGCGACCTCGCAGTTCTTCATCAACGTCAAGGACAATCCGATCCTGGACCACCCGCGGCCCGACGGCAACGGCTACGCCGTGTTCGGCAAGGTGGTCGAGGGCATGGACGTCGTCGACAAGATCCGCGCCGTTCCGACCGGACGAACGGCCCGCACCAGAATGCGCCGACGACGCCGGTCGTGATCAAGTAGCAACGCGTGGAGAAATAGACCAGGAGCCAGCATGATTCGCCTGGACACCAGCGCCGGCACGATCCGCATCGAGCTCGACGACGCAGCGGGCGCCCGAAAACCGCTGAAGAACTTCGAGTCCTACGTCCGCAGCGGCCACTACGACGGCACGGTGTTCCACCGCGTGATCAAGGGCTTCATGATCCAGGGCGGCGGCTTCGAGCCGGGCATGAGCCAGAAGCCGACCGGACGCCGATCGAGAACGAAGCCCGCAACGGCCTGAAGAACGCCAAGTACACGCTCGCGATGGCGCGCACCTGCGGCCCGCATTCGGCGACCGCGCAGTTCTTCATCAACGCCGCCGACAACGAGTTCCTCAACCACACGTCGCCGACGCCGCAGGGCTGGGGCTACTGCGTGTTCGGCCAGGTCACGGACGGGTTCGCCGTCGTCGACAAGATCAAGGCGGTCCGCACGGGCCGACGCGGCGCGCACGCCGACGTGCCGGAAGTCGACGTGCTGATCGAGCGCGCCGAAATCATCCAGTGAGCGGCACAGCGGCAGACGTTCCTCCTGTACTCGCGGTCGAGCAGTCAGCCGCCCCGCTGCTCGACCCGATCTTCATCTCCGACCTGCATCTCACGCCCGAGCGTCCGCGTACGATCGGACGCTTCCTGCGTTTCCTGCAGGAGGACGCGCCGGCTCATCCCGAGCTTGTCATCCTGGGTGACCTGTTCGAATTCTGGATCGGTGATGACGCCGGGGCCGCTCGCCGCACCGATCGTGGGGGCACTCGCCGCCGCGAGCCGCACGGGACAACGACTGCTGCTGATGCACGGCAATCGCGATCCGCTGCTCGGTCGCGACTTTGCGCATGCCACCGGCGGCACGTTGCTGGCCGATCCGATCGTCGTCGACGTGGCCGGTACGCCCACGCTGCTGTCGCATGGCGATGCCTGGTGCACGCTTGACGTCGAGTATCAGCGCTTCCGCGCACTCGCCCGGCAGCCGGACTTTCAGCGGCAATTCCTCGCGAAGCCGATCGCCGAGCGCGTCGCATTCGCGCGCGGCGCGCGCATGCAGAGTGAACAGGAGAAGTCGACCAAGGCGATGGACATCATGGACGTCACGCCTGAGGCAGTGGTCGCGGCGCTGAAGCAAGCGAACGTACGGCGCGTGATCCACGGCCACACGCATCGGCCCGGGGCGCACGTAATCGACCTGGACAGTCTGCGCGCCGAGCGCTGGGTCCTGCCCGACTGGGACCTCGACGACGCGGAGCCGCGCGGAGGCTTCCTCGACTTTGCCGACGGCCGTCCGCGACTCGTTTTCTTTGACGACTGAGTTCTGGGCTCGGCCTCGGATGGACTGCGACTAACGCCGCCCGCACTACGGCTTGGCGGTGCCCTGAACCGCGATTGCGATGACCTCGACCCGGCGATCCGGCGCCAGGCAGGCGATCAACGCATTGCGCGTCGCGGCCTCGCCCTTTGCACGGCATTCGGCCTCGGTGATCTTCAGCTGGGATTCACCGCGCCCCTCGACCTTGATGATGTTCGCCGGTATGCCGCGGCCTACCAGGTAGTTGCGTACGGCGGCGGCGCGCTCCAACGACAGTTGCATGTTGAAATCCGGTGAACCGAGCGGATCGGTGTGACCGACGACCGTCATGCTGGTCAGCCCGGTCACGCCCGCCTGCCGCATGCCTTCGATCATGTTTTCGATGCGCGTCTCCCCAACCGGTGTGAGCACGGCCTTGTCGAACGCAAACATGCCATCCGCCGAGAGATCGAAGGTCCGCGTCATCGGCGGCGGCGGCAGTACCGGCGGAGGGGGTGGCGGTGGCGGCGGGACCGCGCTCGACACTGCCGCGGGTGGCGGTGGAGGCGGAGGCGGCGCCTTCACGGCCGCCGGCTCCGTCACCAGCGGTGCGGCACCGATCGGGATCACGACTCCTACGTTCAGGACCCAGTCGCCGAAGGAATTCTGACTGACCAGCGCGCCGCTGTTGGCGTCCCAGCGGTAGCGGCCGTCGATGAAGAAGCGCCCCCAGCGTCCGAGCGGCAGCGCAACCCCGAGGCCCGCGCTGGCCATGAAGCTCGTCTTGCTCGAGCCGACGCCATCGTTAATGAGCCCGATGCCCGCGATGCCGTAGGGCTGCAGGCTGTCCCAGCGCGCGATCCCCTCGCGGCCGGGGTAGTACCACTTGCCGTCGACTTCGACGGTCCAGTTGTGCCAGTTGTCCGGCGCTCCTTGCTTCGGAAGTTCCTCGTAGGCGCCGCGCAGTTCCAGATCCCAACTGGGTGCGAACGCCTTGCCGACCGCCAGCCCAAACCCGGTCCCGTTCTTCGCCAGGCGCGCGCTGTCGGGGAACGTGAACTGCCCATAGGGCGCCACGTACCAGCGACTGTCCCACCACCGCTCCGCCGGGTAGCTGAGCTGCGCCTGCGTGCTCGTCGAGGCCGCCGCAAGACCCGCCAGGAACACCGTTCGACCCACGAACCGCTTCATCGACATCCTCCAGCACCTCTGTCGCAGGCCGTTCGGCCGCGTCGCGATTTTGCACAGTGCGGGCCGGATTGCCACCCCGTCCATATGGACGGGTGCACACTCCCCAATGCACGGCTCCAGCCGACGGACCGTCTACTCGTCGACCAGACGATTGAGCTGCTGCGGGTCGACCTTCGGCGCCTCGCGCCTTGCCTCATCGAGCGCGATGCCGTTGCGTTCGAGTGCGGCAACCAGGCGCTCGATCTCGCGCTGCTGCGCGGTGGCGTTATCGATCAGGCCGTGCAGCGCCTTGGCAAGCGGGTCGTCGCCGTCCTGCGTGATGCCGTAGGCCGAGAACCCAAGCTGATTGGCGGTGGCCTCCCGCTGCGCATCGAGCTCCTTGTGCAGGATGCGGGCGGGGTTGCCGACGGCGGTCGCGCCGGCCGGAACCTCCTTCACCACGACCGCATTGGACCCGATGCGGGCACCGTCGCCGATAGTGAACCCGCCGAGCACCTTCGCGCCGGCGCCGACGATCACGTTGCGTCCGAGCGTCGGGTGTCGCTTCGAACCCTTGGTGAGGGACGTACCGCCGAGCGTGACGCCCTGGTAGATCGTCGTGCCGTCTCCAATTTCCGCGGTCTCGCCGATGACGATGCCCATGCCGTGGTCGATGAAGACCTGGCGCCCGACGCGTGCGCCCGGATGGATCTCGATACCCGTCAGCCAGCGCGATAGATGCGAGATGAAGCGCGCAAGCCAGCGGAAGCCGCCGTTCCAGCAGGCGTGCGCCAACCGATGCAACGTCAGTGCGTGCAGACCCGGATAGCAGGTAAGCGCCTCCCAGCGCGTACGAGCTGCAGGATCGCGCTCCAGGATGCAATCGATGTCTTCGCGCAGGCGCGTGAACATGGGTGAGGCTTCCAGGTAAGACGACGCCGATTGTACGGACGGTGCGCTGTTCGCCTCGCTCAGGCGCGGCGCTTGCGGCCGGCCCGGTCCGCCCGCGCTTCGATCACGGCGGCCAGTACGCCCCGCAGCAGGTCGACCTCTGTCTGCGTCGGACGCGCGCGCGTCAGCAGAGCGGCGCAGGCGCGGCATCAGCGTCTTCGGCTCGGCCGGATCGTGGAAGCCCACAACCGTCGCGGCACGCTCGAATTCGACGTAGAGCTTCTCCAGCGCATCGATGCTGGCCGGCGGATCCTCGTCGTGAAAGCGCCTCTGGCCCGGCTGTATGGCAACCGTCGAGCGCAGCGCCAGCTGGCACTCGTACGCCACCACCTGCACCGACTGTGCGAGATTCAGCGACGCGAATTCCGGGTTGGCCGGGATCGCGCAGCTCAACTGGCAGCGCAGCACGTCGGCATTCGGCAGACCGCTGCGCTCGGTTCCGAACAAGAACGCAACGTCACCGGGCAGGGTCGCACGCAACTCGTCAGCCGCCCTGCCAGCGACGCTGCGCAGGTCGAGCAGCTGCGGGACCGAACTCGCGGTCGTAGCCCGTCATCGCCATGGCGAACGTGACGCCGTCGCAGCGCCTCAGCAACACTCGCTTGCGGTTTCGCTCGCCGCGAGCACATCGGCCGCGCCCGTCGCGCGCGCGATCGCGTCGGCATCCTGCCGATAGTCCGCGTCGCGCGGCGCCACCACCACCAGCCGCGCTGAAGCCCATCGTCTTGATCGCGCGCGCGGCCGCGCCGATGTTGGCGGCGAGCGTCGGCTCCACCAGCACGAATCGAACGCGATCAGAACGATGCCGATGACAACAAGGCACTCACGGTGCACCGAGCGGTGATCGACTAAGATGCGTGGGTCAGTCTAGAACCTATCCGATGCGGCGGCGGTTCTGCCGCCCGCGCCCACCATGCACCCGATGCTCAACACGGCCGTCAAGGCCGCGCGCAAGGCCGGCTCCATCATCAACCGCGCCAGCGTCGACCTCGACGCCGTCCGCGTCAACACCAAGGGGCGCAGCGATTTCGTCACCGAGGTCGACCATGCGGCAGAGCGCGCGATCGTCGACATCGCTGCTCAAGGCGTATCCCGACCACGCGGTGCTGGCCGAAGAGTCCGGCGCGAACGGCAACTCCGAATACACGTGGATCATCGATCCGCTCGACGGAACGACGAACTTCATCCACGGCTTCCCGCAGTACGCGGTATCGATCGGGCTGCGCCATCGCGACCTGATCACTCAGGCGGTCGTCTACGACCCGACGCGCAACGAGCTCTTCACCGCCACGCGCGGACGCGGAGCCTTCCTCAACGAGCGGCGCATCCGCGTGTCGCGCCGTGACGGCTGGGCGAAGAGCCTGATCGGCACCGGCTTTCCATTCCGCAGCCTCGATCACCTCGACGAGTATGTGCGGATGTTCAAGAGCATCACCGAACACACCGCCGGAATCCGCCGCCCGGGGGCAGCAGCCCTCGACCTTGCGTATGTCGCGGCCGGACGGCTCGACGGATTCTGGGAGATTGGCCTGTCGGCCTGGGACATGGCCGCCGGTAGCCTGCTGATCCTCGAGGCGGGCGGACTCGTGTCCGACTTCGACGGCGAACCGGGCTACCTCGATGGCGGACGCATCGTCTGCGGTTCACCGCAGGATCTTTCCGCAGTTGCTGCGCCTGGTGCAGCAGGTCCATCCGGGCGGCGCACGCCGCCGCTCGCAGCCGCGCTTAGCGCAAAACGAACCACCTGCCTCCGACTACGATGCGGACGCCCGTGACGACGCGCGACGAGTTCCGCGGGCACACGCCCATGATGCCGCAATACTTGCGCATCAAGGCGCGACCATCCGAAAGTGCTGCTGTTCTACCGGATGGGAGACTTCTACGAAGCTCTTCTACGACGACGCCGAGCGCGCAGCGCGCCTGCTCGACATCACGCTCACGTCGCGCGGCGCTTCGGCCGGCATGCCGGTGAAGATGGCCGGCGTGCCGGTCGTGTCGGTCGAGCAGTATCTGGCGCGTCTGGTCAAACTCGGCGAGAGTGTGGCGATCTGCGAGCAGGTCGGAGACCCGGCCACCAGCAAGGGGCCGGTCGAGCGCAAGGTCGTGCGCGTCGTCACGCCCGGCACGCTGACCGACACCGGCGCTGCTGCACGACAAAGCCGACGCGCCCCTGCTGGCGCTGGCTCCACCGCGTCAGCGTGGCGGACCGTTCGGCCTGGCGTGGCTGGTGCTCGTCGTCCGGCGATCTGCGCGTGCGCTGCAGTCACCGGCTGCAGCTGCGCGTCGGAGCTGGCGCGGATCGCACCGTCGGAGATGCTGGTGGCCGACGCCTGGACGGATGCGCTCGCGCCGCGGTTGCGCTGCCGCGACTCACCGTGCGCGCGCGTCCCGACTGGCACTTCGACGCCGAGCGCGGCGCAGCGACGCTGCGCGAGCAGCTGCTGCAAGTCGCCACGCTCGACGCGCTTCGGCGTCGCCGACGCGCCCGGAGATCCTCGCGGCGCGCCGGCGCTTTGCTCGATTACGCCCGCGCAACCCAGAGGCGGCGGTTGCCGCACGTCGCCACACTGAGGCGCGAGACGCGTCCGACTACCTCGTGCTCGATCCGGTCACCCGGCGCAACCTCGAGATCACGGCGCCGCTGCGCGGCGAGGACGGGCCGACGCTGTTCGGCCTGCTCGATCACTGCGAGACATCGATGGGCAGCCGGCGGCTGCGCCACTGGCTACACCACCCTTGTCGCGACGCAGCCGAAGCCCGTCGCGCGTCACGCGCGCGATTGCCGACGTTCGTCGAGGCTCACCGCGCCATGATGCCTTGCGCGAGGCGCTGCGCGAGCCTGCCCGACCTCGAACGCATCGCGCACCCGCATCACGCTGCGCCCGGCGCGGCCGCGCGAACTCGCCGCCCTGCGCGACGCGCTGCCGGCGGTCGCGCAGGCCGGTCACCTCGCTTGCGCGCTCCGAGGCCGCCCGGCTGATCGAACTGCGCCGGCATTGCAATCTGCCGGCCGAGCTCGCGGCGACGCTGCACAGCGCACTCCATGCCGAGCCCGCGCTACTCCGTCCGCGACGGCGATGTCATCGCCGCGGGTCACGATGCCGAACTCGACGAACTTCGCGCGTTGCGCGACCACACGGGTCAGTTCCTGGTCGAGCTGGAGCAGCGCGAGCGTTCGCGCACCGGCATCGCTAACCTGCGGGTCGAATACAACCGCGTGCACGGCTTCTACATCGAGGTCACGCACGGCCAGGCCGCCAAAGTGCCCGACGACTACCGCCGACGCCAGACGCTGAAGAATGCCGAGCGCTACATCACGCCGGAGCTGAAGGCCTTCGAAGACCGCGCGCTCTCGGCGCGGGAGCGCGCGCTCGCGCGCGAGAAGACGCTGTACGACGAACTGGTCGAGGCGCTGGCTGCGCACATGGCCGGCGCTGCAGCGGCGGCAGGCGCCATCGGCGCGCTCGATGCGCTGGCCGCGCTGGCCCATCACGCGCGGCTCGCGCGCTGGGTCGCGCCGGAGCTTTCCGATCGAGCCGGCATCGAGATCCGCGGCGGTCGCCATGCTGTCGTCGAGCGCGAGCTCGAAACCTATGTGCCGAACGACTGCGCTCTGCACCAGGGTCGCCGTCTGCTTGTCATCACCGGCCCCAATATGGGCGGCAAGTCGACCTACATGCGATCGGTGGCGCTGATCGTCGCTGCTGGCCTACGCCGGCAGCTTCGTCCCGGCTGCCAGTGCGCGCCTCGGTCCGATCGATCGGATCCTGACCCGCATCGGCGCGGCCGATGATCTGGCACGCGGCCGCTCGACCTTCATGGTCGAGATGACCGAAGCGGCCGCGATCCTCAACAGCGCCACCGACACCGAGCCTGGTGCTGATGGACGAGATCGGACGTGGCACGTCGACCTTCGACGGCCTGGCGCTCGCCGGCGCAATCGCGCGCGAGCTGGTCGAGAAGAACCGCTGCCTGACGCTGTTCGCCACGCACTACTTCGAACTGACGCAGCTGGCCGAGCAGCACGCCGAGGTCGCCAATGTGCACGTCGCCGCGGCCGAGGCCAGCGGCAAGGTCGTGTTCCTGCACGAGGTGCGCGACGGGCCGGCAAGCCAGAGCTACGGCCTCGCAGTGGCGCAGCTCGCCGGCGTGCCGCCGGGCGTCGTGCGGCGCGCGCGGACCTTGCTCGTACAGCTAGAGGAGCGCGCGCTCGGCGCACAGCCGCAGCTGGACATGTTCGTCAGCGCGTCGCCGGCGCCACTCGTCGACGGCTCCGCAGATGCGTTGCGGGAGCGGCTGCGCTCAATCGACCTCGATGCCCTGTCGCCGCGCGAAGCGCACGCGCTGCTCGACGAACTGCGGCGACTGGCGAGGCGACCTGCGCAGTGATAATGCAGTGCCAGCGTCTTCGGGTCCGGCGCACGCTGCAGGAAGTCCGGCGCCACGCGGCGCTTCGGCATCTTCGAGCTCCTGCTCCGTCGCCCGGCGCACGGCAACCACGCGTATGTCGAAACGCAGCGCCATGCCGGCCAGCGGATGATTGCCGTCGAGCACCGCCATGCCGTCAGCGACGTCGGTGACCGTGAACACGCAACGATCCTCGCCATCCGGCCCAGCCGCTTCGACGCGCAGGCCCACCGAGATCTCGGCTCCAAGATCCTCGACCGGCGTCAGCATCACCAGTTCCGGGTCGTAGTCGCCGAAGGCGTCTTCGGGCTCGAGTTGGAGCTCACGTTGCGCCCCGACTTCCTTGCCGGCGAGCGCCTCCTCGATGCGCGGAAAAATGTCTTCGTGGCCATGCAGGTACTGCAGCGGCTCCTCTGTCCTGTCGAGCAACTTGCCCTGCGCGTCGTACATCGACACGTCGAGGCTGACCAGCGCATCGTCGGCGATCTTCATCGTCGTTCCTGCACGACACAATTATGCGCCCGGGTGCATTCCTATAATCGGCCGCATGAGCACGTCCCCATTGCGGAGGCTGGGTGAAATTCCAGTCGCGCGCTTCATGCGCGCGGCGCTGGCAACGCAAGCCGTTGCTGGTGCGCGCGGCACTGCCCGACTTCACGCCGCCCGTCGATCGCGAACGGCTGCTGCACTCGCCCGCACACCGGACGGCTGAAGTCCGACTGATCGAACGCTCGGGTTCCAAGTGGACGGTCAGCCAGGGTCCGTTCAGGCGCCTGCCCTCGCGGCGGCGGCCCGGCTGGACGATTCTGGTCCAAGGCGTCGATCTGCTCGACGATCGCGCTCACACGCTGCTGCAGCAGTTCCGCTTCGTGCCCGATGCGCGGCTCGACGATCTGATGATCAGCTATGCGACCGACGGCGGCGGCGTCGGTCCGCACATCGACTCCTACGACGTCTTCCTGCTGCAGGCCTACGGACGGCGCCGCTGGCGTATCAGTCGGCAGACGCGACCTGCAGCTCGCGAGCGGCGCACCGCTGCGCGTCCTGCGCCAATTTCCGGCCGAGCGCGGAATTCATTCTCGAGCCGGGCGACCTGCTCTACCTGCCGCCGGGCGTGGCGCACGAGGGAACCGCCATCGGCGAGTGCCTGACGTATTCCATCGGATTCCGTGCCCCGACGTACGAGGAATTGCTGGAACCGATGCTGATGGACTTTGCGAGCCACACGAAGCTAAAGGGGCGCTACGCGGATCGCGGTCTCACGCCGGCGCGCAGTCCCGCCGCGCTGCCGACCCGCATGCTGCGCTCGCTGCATGCCGAACTCTCTGCGCGACGACCGCGCCCGAGCGACACCGCACGCTTCCTGCTCTCGTACCTGTCGGAGCCCAAGGCCCAGGTCGTGTTCGACCGTCCGCTGCGGCCGATGTCGGAAACCACTTTTCGCGCCGCCGCGCGTCGCCGCGGCGTTGCGCTCGACCGCCGCACCCGGCTGCTTTACCACCGCGGCGCGATCGGGATCAACGGCGAGCATGAAGAGCTTGATCGCGTGGAGCGCAGCCTGGTGCGTAACCTAGCCGACACGCGCGGACTCGCGCCCGCAACCGTGCAGTCGCAAGCGACTGCGACGCTTCAGCCCTTGCACCGCTGGTATCTCGCGGGCTGGCTGCATCTATCGGAGGGACATCCACGCCCATGAAGCCATCGGAACTGACACCGTCGAGCGGCGCACCGGAGCGCGCATTGATCACCTCACGCGGCGAGACGCACGAGGCGGTGCTGATCGCACTGGGTCTGGCCACGCGCTGGGTGCGCTGCCTTCACCACGACCTTGAAGTGTTTGACCTCGCCAGTGTCGGCGTCGAGGAGCAACTCAATCGACTGCTGCTCTCGCACCGCTCCGCACGTGTTCAGCTGCTGGTCGATGACGCCACCTGGCTCGACATGCGCGCGCCGCGTCTGCGCGCCTTGCAACGGAAGTTTTCGCACGCGCTGGAGCTGCGGGTCGCCTCGGAAGACGATCCGGTCGGCGACGACGCCTTCGTGTTGATCGACGACCATTGCGCACTCGAACTCAAACCGACGGCGACGGCGCGAGGGGATCTCTGGGTCCACAACAAACCGCGTGCGCAGCCGCTGATCGGGAGCTTCGTGCGTCGCTGGGACGCGGCAGGTCACAATCTTGCCGTCGTGCCGCTGGGCCTGGGCTGAGCCAAGGCTTGCATTGGTCTTATTGCTGCAGCGTACTTATAATGCTGGCCCGGACGCAAGAGGTCGGCCTCGTACCCTTCGTCACCTGTGGATGAGCCGGTCACGCGATATCCATAACTCCATATCAATGCTCAGGAAGGTGCACATGAATAAGTCACTGTTGCTTGCCTCAATGATGGTCGTCGCACTGGCGGCGTGCGGTAAGAAGGAAGCCCCCGCGCCGACGCCGGCGCCTGCTCCGGCCGCTGCCCCGGCTCCGGCCCCCGCGCCAGCACCCGCACCTGCTCCAGCGGAGGCTCCGAAGGCCGACGCTGCGGCTCCAGCCGCGGCGGGTACGACCGCTCCGGCCGCGGCCAGCACGACCGCTCCGGCTGAAGGGACTGCTCCTTCGACAATGCAGGGACAGGAGCCTGTCAGGGCTGCCGCCGAGGCCGACAAGAAGAAGGCGGCTGCCTCGAAGTAAGTTGCATCAGCGCGCGAGTAACGGGCCGGCGTCGCCGGCCCTTTTCATTTCTTCGCGCAGTGACGGCTCGTTACACTTCGCGCCATGACAGCCCGTCTTCCTGGTCCGCGACGTCGATGTCCGAGACAGCGCAACCCAGGACTTCCGCCAGAGCCTGCCGGGCCAGATCCGGCCGATTGTTCCTTCTCGACAGGTGTGCAGCGGCCACCCAGGTCAGCGCCCGGCCCTGCGCCCGACGCAGGATGTCAGCGGCCTGCTCGTTTGAAAGATGTCCATTCGGGCCGGCGATACGCTGCTTGAGGAACGCTGGATAGCTGCTGCCACGGAGGAGTTCGGCATCGTGGTTGCATTCGAGGATCAGTGCATGCAGAGCCCGTCAGGGCGTCGACGATCGTCGTCGGAACATTCTCCGGCGTCGGTCAGCAGCCCGGCTCGACGCGCACCGTCCGTGAAGACGTACTGCACCGGTTCGCTCGCATCGTGGGGCACAACGAACGAAGTAATGCCCAGCGGGCCGAACTCTACGGAAGTCCCGGCAGTGACTCGGCGCCATACGACATCCTGCTCGGCGAAGCGCGCCGCCTCGGCGGTACCGTCGGTGCAGTAGATGTCGACCCGCGAGCGGCGGGCAAGCGCAGCGACGCCGCCCACGTGGTCGGAATGTTCATGGGTGACGAAGACGGCATCCAGCGCGTCGAGCTCGAGCCCGGCACGCCGTAGGCGCCGTTCGAGCTGCCGCAGGTTGAAGCCGTTGTCGATCAGCACACGTGTCGTCGAAACGCCGTCGCGCGCTTCGACGATCAGCCCGTTGCCACTGCTGCCGGAGCCGAGACTGCAGACGCGCAACACGCCGAGCGTCAGCGCAGCTGGTCGCTCAGCAGCGCAAGGATGCGATCACCGGCCGCCGAGCGCTCCGGCTTGCCGTCCTTGTCTAACACCTGCACCTGCGTGCCCGCCTGCCCGGATGCGCTGACCTGCACGCGATACTGCGGCGCCGGGACCGGCTTTTCCTTGCCGAGGATCTTGGTCAGAAAGCCCTGCTCATCCTTGGCCTTCGCTTCGTAGTCGGGGTCCAAATAGCGGACGAAGTAGGTGCCTTTCGCCCGGTCGCGGTCCTCGACCGTGAATCCGCCGCGATCGAGTGCGAGCCCGACGCGCCGCCAGGCACGGTCGAAGTTGTCGTCGATGACCAGTCGATCGCTGCGGCCGTCGCCGCCTTTGACGATCCACGCGTGTTCCGGCGTGGCTGCAACCGTGGCTGTCGCACCCTCGGCAGAGACGCCCGCCGCTGCAGCCGGCGCCTTCGCGGTCGCAGCTGGATGTGACGCACTTTCGAAGCGCGCCAACAGCCGCTGCAGCATTTCCGCTTCCATCGCGGGATCCGGCGGTCGCGGCTGCCACGCCGTGCGGTCCTGCTGGGTGCTCGTGTACACCTCGATCATGCCCCGATGCGAAACAAAGATCTCCGAAGTGTCGTCCGGCGTGCGCTCGATGCGCGCACGGTACTTGTCCTGCTCTCCGGTCTCATAGACCGATCCGAGGACGCGGCCAAGCGAGCGGCGAATCAGGTCCTGCGGCAGCTTGGCCTTGTTCTCGGCCCACACGGTTTCCATCACGCCGGTCGCAGGGTCGGACTTCTCGACCGCCAAGCCTACGCTGGGCCAGAACTCGAGGAGGATCGGCCACGCCTTCTCGGGCGGCATGTTGATGGCGAGCCAGCGCTGGTTGCCGGCGCGCTCGATGTGTGCGATCGCAGCCGAAGGCGCCACTGTGGCCGCAACGGCCGCGCCGGACGCACCGGCCGGAGCGTTCGGCCGTCCCGCCGCTGTGGAGGACGCGGTGACGGTCTGCGGGCGTTCCGGTACCGTGAAACGCTCGTCGCGCGGCAATTGCGACAGGTCGGGAGGAGACCTCGAGCGGTGTCGAACGTGTCTTGGCGTTCTGATAGTCGACGGTCTGCGAAACCCCGCTGCCGGTCCATGTGCAGCCCGCCAGCGCCGCGACCGACGCGACGAAGGCGACGCGGGACATGATCATGCGATACATCTGTGAAGCTCCTGCGCGCATCTAGACAACGCCCACTTCCTTCAGCGCCCCCAGCACCACGGGCTCGGCGGAAGTCGACAACGGAGTGAGCGGTAAACGGATACCGCCTGCGATGCGGCCCATCCTGGACAACGCCCACTTGGCCGCAATCGGATTGGGCTCGACGAACAGTTTCTGGTGCAGCGGCCAGAGCTGAGCATTGATCTGGCGTGCGCGTGCAAGATCACCGGCAAGCGCCGCGCGGCACATCTCGCTCATCAGGCGCGGCGCGACGTTTGCCGTGACCGAGATGACGCCATGCCCACCGAGGAGGATCAGCGCCAGGGCGCTGTCGTCATTGCCGCTGTAGAGCGCGAAGTTCGCCGGCAGGCGCCGCAACAGATCGGCTGCGCGCGCCAGATCGCCGGTGGCGTCCTTCAGCCCGACGATGCCCGGCACCTCCGCGAGGCGCATCGTGGTGTCGTTCGCCAGATCTGCCACCGTGCGGCCCGGCACGTTGTACAGGATCATCGGCAGCCCGACGGTCTCGGCGATCTTGCGGAAGTGCCGATAGAGCCCCTCCTGCGTGGGCTTGTTGTAGTACGGAACGACCTGGAGCGTGGCAGCCGCGCCGACGGACTTCGCGTGGCGCGTCAGCTCGATCGCCTCGGACGTCGAGTTGCCGCCGGTGCCGGCGATGACGGGAACGCGACCTCGCGCAACATCGACCGCGACGCGGATCAGTTCACCGTGCTCCCGCTGATCGACCGTCGGTGACTCTCCCGTCGTTCCCACCGCGACGATCGCGTTTGTGCCCTCGGCCACGTGCCAGTCAATCAAACGCCGGTAGGCGTCAAAATCCAGCGAACCGTCCTCGTGCATCGGCGAAACGATGGCGACGATGCTGCCCTTGATCATGTGTGTTCGGCCTCCTCAGCCCAAGCCGCGGATTCTACAGGGCACCGAAGGGGATTCCCGTGATGCGCTTGCTCAAAGTGCCAAGGCTTCGACCGGCCTCGACGCCTGTGGTTCGATCCGGACGGCCGCGATGCGCTGGATCATCGCGGGCTGCGGCGTCGCCACGTACCCATCCTCGAAGGCGAGGATACGAAGGGCACTGAAGGCGTCCATCAATTCGCGTGGACGGAGCAGAAAATCCGGATTGCGCGGCCGCCCGAACCGTTCGTTGCCGTGCGCGAAGGTCTCGTAAAGCAGGAGTCCGCCTGGAGCGAGCGCGTCCACCAGCAATGGCAGCAACGGCCGGTGCAGGTAGTGGACCACGATGACTGCATCGAACTGAAGCCCGGCAAACGGCCAGGCCCCTGCCTCGAGATCGGCCTGCAGGAGGTGGACCCCTGGCTCCGCGTCAAGCGAAGCTGCGCACGCCAGATCGGCGTCCACTGCCGTCACGCGGCACCCACGACGCGCCAGCCAGCGGGCATGCCGGCCATGACCACACGCGACATCGAGGACACGCGTACTCGCCGGCAGCCGCGTGGCAAAGCGGACCACCCAGTCAGACGGCTCGGTGGCCTGCGGGTTCGATCGCGGCGGGCCGTTCTCCGTGGCCACGTCAATCGTAGGCCAGGCCCATCGCGTCGCGCACTTCGCGCATCGTTTCCTGCGCGGTGGCACGCGCACGATCGCAACCGTCGGCCACGATCGACCGGAGCAACGATGGATCGTCCAGGTACGGCTGGGCCCGCTCGCGCCAGGGCTGCTGCTCCTTCAGCATCGCGTCGATTACTGGCTGCTTGCAGTCCAGGCAACCGATGCCTGCCGTACGGCAGCCGTGCGCCGCCCAGGCCTGAGTTTCCGCGCTCGAATAGACCTTGTGCAGTTGCCACACCGGACAACGCTCGGGCTCGCCGGGATCGGTGCGGCGAACCCGGGCCGGATCCGTCACCATGCGGCGGACTTTCTCGGTCAGTGCCTTCGGTTCCTCGCGCATCAGGATCATGTTTCCGTAGCTCTTCGACATCTTCTGGCCGTCGAGCCCCGGCAGTTTCGGTGTTTCGGTGAGCTTTACCTCGGGTTCGACCAGGATCACACGCCGCGAGCCTTCGAGGTAGCCGAACGCGCGTTCGCGGTCTCCCATCGACATGCTCTGCGCCTGTGACAGCAGCGCCCGCGCCTGCTCGAGCGCGTCATTGTCGCCCTGCTCCTGGTAGCGCGTGCGCAGGTCGTGGTAGAGCTTCGCGCGCTTGGCCCCGAGCTTCTTGACCGCAGTCTTGGCCTTTTCCTCGAATCCGGGCTCGCGCCCGAACAGATTGTTGAATCGACGCGCGATCTCGCGCGTCATCTCGATGTGCGGCACCTGGTCCTCACCGACCGGCACCATCGTTGCGCGGTAGATCAGGATGTCCGCGGCCTGCAGCAGTGGATACCCGAGGAAGCCGTAGGTCGCGAGGTCGCGGTCGCTGATCTTCTCGATCTGGTCCTTGTAGGTCGGCACGCGCTCGAGCCATCCGAGCGGCGTCGACATGGAAAGCAAGAGGAAGAGTTCCGCATGCTCCGGCACGCGCGACTGGATGAAAACCGTGGCCTTGTCGGGATCGAGGCCGGCCGCGAACCAGTCGATGACCATGTCCCAGACGCTCGCCGCGAGCACTTCCGGCGTCTCGTAATGCGTGGTCAACGCATGCCAGTCGGCGACGAAGAAGTAGCACGGGTGCTCGTCCTGCAGCTTCACCCAGTTCTTCAGTGCCCCGTGATAATGGCCGATATGCAGTGCGCCGGTCGGGCGCATGCCGGAAAGCACGCGATCAGGAAACATGTCTCAGACAAAAATGCGCACGATGGCGACACCGAACTCGTAGAACGGCTGCAGGAAGAAGCCGAGCGTATTCGTGGCCAGCAATGCGATGAGGATGAAGAAGCCATACGGCTCGACGCGCGACAGCGCATACGCCAGGCGGTGGGGCAGCAGGCCGACGAGTATGCGCCCGCCATCGAGGGGCGGCAGCGGCAGAAGATTGAGCGCCATCAGTCCGATGTTGACGAAGACGCCCGCCTTCGCCATCTCGACGAAGTACCGCTCCTGCATGCCGGCGACGAGCATTCCCTTCAGCAGCAGCGCCCAGCCGATGGCCATCAGCAGGTTGATGCCCGGCCCGGCCGCGGCGACCCAGATCATGTCGCGCTTGGGATGCCGCAGGTTGGCGAAGTTCACCGGCACGGGCTTGGCCCATCCAAACATGAAGCCGGCTCCGCCGGCGAGCTTCGACAGCAGCACGATCACCAGCGGCACGATCACCGTGCCGACCGGGTCGATATGCTTGAGGGGATTGAGCGTCACGCGCCCCAGCATGAAGGCTGTCGAATCGCCGAACATGCGCGCCACATAGCCATGCGCCGCTTCGTGCAACGTGATGGCCAGCAGCACCGGGATTGCGTAGACGGCGATCGCCTGGATCACGCTGTCCATGGAGAGCAGTCTAGCAGTCGAGCGTTACGGTCCCGCGGAGCACGGCGCGCTTCGCGCCTCGGTGCAACGAGGCGCGGCTGACGTCAGTGCCCGTCGCGCAAACCCCGCCCGCCTTACGCAGTTGAAATCGGGCCGTACGCCCGGCCGCTCCGAAGGAAGGCCCGCTGACTTCACCGCATTCGGTGCACGTGCGACCGCGCAGCGGTCGCGTACACCGAATGCGAACTCTTACAATCCCAGCGCGCCCAGATCGCCTTTGCCTTCGCGGATCACGACCGCGTGCTTCCCCGACAGATCAACGACCGTGGTCGGCTCGATTCCACACGGTCCGGCGTCGAGGACGAAGTCGACCACGTGATCGAGCTGCGAACGGATGTCGTCGACATCGTTCAGCGGCAGTTCATCGCCAGGAAGCTGCAGCGTCGTGCTGATCAGCGGCTGCCCCAGCACGTCGAGTAGGCCAAGGGCTACCGGATGGTCGGGAATGCGCAGGCCGATCGTCCGTCGCGCGGGGTGCGATAAGCGCCTGGGGACCTCGCGCGTAGCCTCGAGGATCAGGGTGTAGGGCCCCGGCGTGACTTCCCGCAGCAGGCGGTAGGTAGCGTTGTCGACCTTGGCATACGAGCCGAGGTCCGACAGGTCGCGGCACATCATCGTCAGCAGGTGCCGCTCGTCGATGCGTCGTATGGCTCGAATGCGGTCCACGGCCGCCTTGTCGTCAAGGTGGCAGGCGAGCGCATAGCACGAGTCGGTCGGGATCGCCCCGACTCCGCCATGGTCCAGGATCTGTGCCGCCTGGCGCAGCAGGCGCACCTGGGGGTTGACCGGATGAACGACGAAGAGCTGCGCCATGAATCAGCTCACCACCGCACGCCGGCGCCGCGCGTCGGTCGACCCGGGGAGCGTCTCATGCGAACCGATGCCAGACAGGCATGAGACCCGGCGGCAGCGGCGCCACGACACCGAGTTCGACGTTCTCCGCTTCGCCGGGTCCGTGAAAGTCACTGCCGCGCGAAGCTTCCAGCTCCATTGACCGTGCCATTGCTGCAAAGTGCCGAACCTGCTCGGGCGAGTGATTGCTCGTCACGACTTCGAGGGCCACGCCGCCGGCCTCCTTGAACTCGCTGACCAGTTCGTGCAGCTTGAGCTCCCCGACGCGATAACGCCCGGGATGGGCCAGTACTGCCACTCCACCCGCCGTCGTGATCCACTGCACGGCCTCGTCCAGATGCGCCCATTCGTGCGGCACATACCCGGGTTTGCCTGCCACCAGATAGCGCTTGAAGACGTCACGCACGTCGCGGCAGATGCCGGTGTCGACCAGGAAACGCGCGAAATGCGTGCGCGAGATCAGCTCGGGATTGCGCACGTAGCGCAGCGCGCCTTCGTAGGCGTCTTCGATGCCCGCCGCCTCCAATCCCGCGCTCATCTGCTGCGCACGCTCGGTGCGGCCGCTGCGTACGCGCGCCAAGGATTGGCGCAGTCGTCTGTCGTCCGGATCGATTCCCAAACCGACGATGTGCACGGTGGTGGTTGCCCATGTCACCGAGACCTCGACACCGGTCACAAAGCGCAGATTCACCTCGCGCGCCGCCGCGGCAGCCTCGTCGAGGCCCGCCACTTCGTCGTGGTCGGTCAGCGCGTACAGCTCGACCGCGCGTTCGGCCGCACGCAGGACCACCTCACGCGGCGACAGCACGCCATCGGAGACGGTGGAGTGGGAATGCAGGTCTGCAGCGATCGAACTCGCCGGGTGATCTTCGAGCAACATGTGCGAATTCTAACGGGCGACGTCGATTCGCCGCGCGACGAAGTCGCGGATCGCCTCCGCTATCCGCTCCGGCCGATCGTGGTGAACCATGTGACCGGCGTCTGCCACCACCAAGGCTTCGGCATCGCGTATCACGGCACGGCGGCGTTCGACTTCATCGATCGCCGCAGTCGGAGCCTCGGCAACATACTGCAGCACATTGGTGTTCTCGGCGCGGACCCAGAGGACGGGGCATTCGATGCGCGCCCAGCAGGCAAGGACCTCGTCGAGGCGGTACAGCATCGGATTCACGACCTTGTGTGCCGGATCGCCCGCCACGGCCCAGCGGCCATCGGCCTGCTCGATCGCCCAGTGCTGCGCCAGGAACGCTGCGCGCTCGGGCGTCAGCCGCGGATTGTTCCGCTGCAGCCGGCGCGCCACGTCGTCCGCGCTCTCGTAGTCCCGCATTGCAACGCCATTGCGCAATTCGTCGAGCCACTGCGCGTAGCGGCCAGGGGCCTGCGCCGTGTGAGTCTCGCGCAGTCCGAAGCCTTCGAGGTTGACCACGGCGCGCGCACGGTCCGGCCGAATCCCTGCGTAAAGCAGTGCGACGTTGCCGCCCATGCTGTGGCCGACGAGAATGGCAGGGCCCGGCACTTGGGCGTCCAGCACGCGCTCCAGGTCGGCCAGGTAGTCTGGAAACCAGTAGCAATCGGCCCGCGCCCGATCGGTGAGCCCGTAGCCCCGCCAGTCCGGAGCGATCACGCGCCAGTCCGGCGGCAGCGCGTCGACGACGAACTGGAACGATGCCGACACATCCATCCAGCCGTGCAGCATGACCAGCGTGTAGCGTGCACGTTCCGGCGCCGGTCCCCAGCAGCGCAGGTGGTAGCGCAGGCCGCGAATGTCGACGAACTCGGAGTGCGAAGGCCGCAGGTTAACGGTCAAAGAGATATCCAGTGCGCGCGCGACTTCGTTCGTTGCGTCGTCCAGCGGGTTCGGCGATTATAGGAAGCCCGCCAAACAAAGGGATTGCCATGCGCGACCAATATCGCGCGCTCTATGAGTCGTTCCGCTGGAGCGTGCCGGCGGATTTCAACATCGCAACGGTCTGCAGCCGCCGCTGGGCCAGCGAGTCATCGCGCATCGCATTGCATTGCGAGGACGAGCGCGGCAACCGGGCCTCCTACACCTACGCCACACTTCAGGCCGACGCCAACCGGCTGTCGAACGCGCTGCGCGCATTGGGTGTGCAGCGTGGCGATCGCGTCGCGATCGTGCTGCCGCAGCGCCCCGAAACGGCGGTCGCCCACATCGCGATCTACCAGCTCGGCGCGGTCGCAATGCCGCTGTCGCTGCTGTTCGGTCCCGATGCTCTGGAGTATCGGCTGCAGAACAGCGGCGCCGTGGCGGCGATCGTCGACGCCACCGCGCTTGCGGCGCTCGAGTCGATCCAAGACAGCTGTCCGGACCTGCAGAACCTGATCGTCGTCGACGAGGTGACATCCGCCGCGCGCGACTGGAGCAGCCTGCTGTCAGTGGCGTCGGACCGGTTCGAGCCGGTCATCACGCTCGCCAGTGACCCGGCGGTTCTGATCTACACCAGTGGCACCACAGGGCCACCGAAGGGCGCGCTGATGCCCGCACTGTGCGCTGATCGGCAACCTGCCCGGATTCGTCGCTTGCCAGGACTGGTTCCCCCAGGCCGGTGATGTGTTCTGGTCGCCTGCCGATTGGGCCTGGACCGGCGGCCTGATGGACGCACTGCTGCCGACGCTGTACTTCGGCTTCCGATTGTCGGCTGCCAGCGGCCGATTCGCGCCCGACCGCGCATTCGAACTGATGCAGCGCATACGGCGTAACCAACACGTTCCTGTTCCCGACCGCGCTGAAGATGATGATGAAATCGGTCGCGGCGCCGCGCCGTCGCTACGCACTGAGCCTGCGCTCGATCATGAGTGCCGGCGAAGCCGTCGGTGAAACCGTTTTCGACTGGTGCCGATCCGCGCTCGGTGTGACGGTCAACGAGATGTTCGGCCAGACGGAGATGAATTACATCGTCGGCAATTCACACGAAAAATGGCCCGCACGACCGGGCAGCATGGGGCGGCCCTACCCCGGGCACCGCGTCGCGGTCATCGATGACAACGGCGATCCTGTGCCCGCCGGCACGACAGGCGAAGTCGCGGTGCATCGACGCGACATCCACGGCCATGTCGATCCGGTGTTCTTCATCGAGTACTGGAAGAAATCCGGAAGCGACACGGCGAAAGTTCACGCGGCGACTGGTGCCGCACCGGTGACTTGGCCAGTGATCGACGCCGACGGCTACCTCTGGTACCAGGGCCGCGGCGACGACATGTTCAAGGCGGCGGGCTATCGGATCGGACCGAGCGAGATCGAGAACTGCCTGGTCAAGCACCCGGCGGTCGCCAATGTCGCCGTCGTACCGAAGCCCGATCGGAGCGCGGCGCGATCGTGAAGGCCTACGTCGTGCTCGCAGCGGGACACGTCGCCTCCGACTCGCTGGTCGAAGCACTGCAGAAGCACGTGCGGGGCAAGCTCGCGCCCGTACGAGTACCCGAAGGACATCGAGTTCATCGAGGCCCTGCCGATGACGACCACCGGCAAGGTGCAGCGGCGGGTCCTGCGCGAGCGCGAAGCAGCGCGCGCGCGCGGCGAGGAAGGCTAGCGGGAGCTCAGGGTGTCGGCGACGAGCATCTTGCCGTTCGCAGCCGCCACCAGTTCGCCGTTCTGATTGCGCGCTTCGCACTCCGCCACGACGATGCCTCCGCCGCGGTGCGGCTTCGGCATGAGTTCGGTCACGGTCCACTCGATGTTTAGCACGTCGCCCGGGCGCACCGGTGCCAGGAAGCGCGCGTTGTGTTCGAGGTAACCGAGGGCCGTGCCAGCGACCAGATTGCCGAAGGGGGCACTCATCATTGCCGAGGTGAGCACGCCGTGCAGGATGCGGCCGCCAAAGCGCGTGGAGCGCGCATAGGCCTCGTCGACATGCAGCGGATTGAAGTCCCCGATAAGTTCAGCGCCGCGGTCGAGGTGTTCGGTTGTCACCGTGACGGTCGCCCCGAAAGTGTCCCCGATTCGAAATTCGGAGTATCGCCAGCCCGCGGCGGGAGCCGCGCGCGACATTGCCATCGTTCGCCTAGCGCCGTTCGTGGGTGTTGGGCCAGGTGCCAGGCCGTATTGCTCGCCCGCGATAGGCGGCATTTGCAATGGCGGCTGCCAATACCCGCTGGCGTTCGTCCGGGGTTGAATCGGTCAGGCGCGTGACATAAGCGGTCGGAAGGTCTCGGTACCGGCGCCGATCCGGCCTGAATGTGATTTCGCGCCACCCCAGTCTGACCAGCCAGTTCCAGAGAGAGTCGCTCATGCCGGCTTGGACCGTCATCCTGAGGTCGTCGCAGCAGATCCTGCAGCCGATACCCGGTTTGGAGCCCGCCGATCTCAGGCAACGCTCAACACGGATGTTCAGCAGCGTACGTACGCGATCCTTGACCGGTCCGACCAGATCCACTTTCAGGCTACCCCTCCGGATGAAACTTTAGCGAGTGTGAGACTTCCAGCCGAATCCCCCGAACCGGCTAGTTCATTGGGCTGCGCACAGGTGCGGCTTCCCGTCGCGGGCGCGTCGCCTCGCGGATGGCCAGCAGCAGGACTTTCTGGCGATCGTCCGGCGCGACGTCGTAGAGGCGGTTCACCAGCGACGTGGAAAGCGACGTGTAATGGAGCCGGTTTTCGCCGCTGCGCAGTTCGCGCCAGCCCAGCCCGGCAAGCCATTGCCACATTTCGTCCGTCATGCCCGCCTGCGCCGGCATGCGCAGGCCCGCACAGCACAGTGTGGCACCCATCTTGGGCTTGGGACCCACCGCCGGCAGCGGCGGCCGGACCTTCTTGCGGCCCAGCAGTTCGGTCAGCGGGGTGTTCAGGATCATTGCCAGATTCATGCGTGCTCCTCTATCGCTAAGGACTGTATCGGCACGCCATGCTGGATTCGATACCACTTGCCGGCGATAGCGGCGTCAGGCTAGTCCGGGATCATCTACCGCGAGTCCGCTATCAAGTGCTGCAGTGCTTCGAGCTCGGCGGCGGTGAAACCGGCGGCCCGACGGGCGGCAAGGTTGAAGGGTCCACGCAGCCGCGGTGCACGATGACGCGTTGCGATGTCCGCGTGCGCCGCCACTGGCTCCAGGCTGCGCCGGGCACACAGCCAGTGGAACCAGCGGTTGCCAATCGCCACGTGGCCTATCTCATCTTCCAGGATGAGATCGAGTATCGCTGCCGCGGCGGAATCGCCCGCTGCCGCGAGCTTGGCGCGTATCTTCGGCGAGGCGTCCAGTCCCCGGGCCTCCAGCATTCGCGGCACCAGCGCCATGCGGTCGAGCACATCTTCCTGCGTGCGCGTCGCCATATCCCACAGGCCGTCGTGTGCGTCGAAGTCGCCGTAGTTGTAGCCGAGCGTGGCGAGGTGCGCCGCAAGCAGCGAGTAGTGACGCGCCTCCTCCAACGCGACCTGCCGCCACTCGAAGTAGTACTCCGTCGGCATGCCGGCAAAACGCCAGATCGCATCGAGGGCCAGTCCGATAGCGTTGAACTCGATATGCGCAAGAGAATGCAGCAAGGCCGCCCTGCCCTCGAGCGAACGCACATCGCGGTGCGGAACCCGATCGGCGGCCACGAGACGCGGGCGTGCCGGTCGTCCTGGCACGGGACGGTCGGGGGAGAGGACCCGCTCCGCGTCAACCTCCCCGATCGCCGCCAGGTTGCCGACGGCACGGCAACGCGCCTCGGGCGCGGCGGTAATGATGGCCTCGAGGGCGGCTGCACGCAGCTCGTTCATCGGCGCCGGGCTCCACGGGCAGGACATCGATCCGCCGTAAACTTCATGGCATACGCTGACGGCTGTAATCGCCGGTTCGGTCCTATCAACCTACTCTCCTTCGCGCATGAGCATCTACCAGATCGGGGACCGCGTCCCCGTCATCGACCCGACGGCCTTCGTGTTTGAAAGCGCGACCGTCATCGGCCGCGTCGAGCTGCGCGCCCGCGTCAGCGTGTGGCCATACGCGACGATACGCGGCGACGTTGAACCCATCCTCATCGGCGCCGACAGCAACGTGCAGGAGGCCTGTGCGTTGCACACCGACCCGGGCTTCCCGCTGACGGTCGGCGAGAACGTCACGATCGGACATCAGGCCTCGGTGCACGGTTGCACGATCGGCGACGGAACCCTGATCGGCATTCAGGCGATCGTCCTCAACGGCGCGAAGGTCGGGCGCAACTGCCTGATCGGCGCGAGCGCCCTCGTGCGGGAGGGAGACGAAATCCCGGACAACTCGTTGGTCGTCGGCTCGCCCGGCAAGGTGATCCGCACGCTGGACGCGGCGGCGATCGCCCGCTGCCTGCGCAACAGTGCCGTCTACTCGGAGCGCGGCCAGTTGTACCGCGCTGCGCTCAAGCGCATCGGCTGAAGGAGCCGGGCGCCGCTGATGTCCGATCGCCTGTTGAAGTTCATGTTCCACGGCGCGCCGGTACGCGGCGAACTCGTACGCGTTGCCGATGCCTGGCGCGAGATGACAGCCCACCACCAGTATCCGCCGCCGGTGAAGCGACTGCTGGGCGAGATGGTCGCCGCCGCCGCCCTGCTTGCCAGCAATATCAAGTTCAACGGCGCACTCGTCATGCAGGTGCATGGCGACGGTCCCGTCAAGCTGCTGGTCGTCGAGTGCCAGCCCGATCTCGCGCTGCGCGCTACCGCAAAGCTCGGCGAGCAGTCGATCGCGAGCGATGCCACGATGCGCGAACTCATCAACCGCAGCGGTCGCGGGCGCTTTGCGATCACGCTGGATCCGCGTGATTCGCTCCCGGGGCAGCAGCCGTACCAGGGCATCGTCCCGCTCGACGGCGATTCCATGGCCGATGTGCTCGAGACCTACATGCGTCAGTCGGAGCAGCTCGAGACTCGGCTCGTGCTGGCAGCCGACGAGGACGTCAGCGCCGGACTGTTGTTGCAGCGACTGCCCGACAGCGGCGGGACCGGCGCCGTCGTCGACGAAGACGCGTGGGACCGGGTCACGACGCTCGGAGCCACGTTGAGCACCGAGGAACTGCTGCGCCTGTCGCCCGAGAACCTCGCGCGCCGGCTGTACAGCCAGGAAGCGCTCGCCCATCAGGCGACACTCTCGCCTCGTTTTGCCTGCCGCTGTTCGCGTGAACGCATCGGTCGCATGCTCGTCTCGCTCGGCCGCGAAGAAGTCGATTCGATCGTCGCGGAGCTTGAAACCGTCACGGTGACGTGTGACTTCTGCGGGCGCCAGTACTCTTTCGACGCCGTCGACGCCGCCCAGCTCTTCGCGAGCGGCGCGACCACGGAAGCGGACGAACGGCAGCGGCACTGAAGTCAGGCCGCGTCGGGACGCTGAAGCGAATCGACACTGTGTTTGCAACGTCGGATCGCCAGCTTGATCCGTTACAAAGCGGACGAGACTTCAGCCTCCTGAACCCCGTCGTTTTCGCTGGCGATGCTGCCGCGTCATGATTGTCGCGTCATCAAACTCTTTGGCGATGGAGGTTGCAGATGGGACCTGATGAACAAGCCATCCGTGAGGTGCATACAACTTGGATTGATGCAGTCAACGCCGGCGATCTTGTCCGCTTGCTCACCTTGATGGCGGACGATGTCGTGTTCCTGAATCCAGGCCGAGCGCCGTTCGGCCGGGATGGATTTCCCGCCGGCTTCTCGACCGCCCACGAGCAATCTCGGATCCGTTGCATCAGCGAGTTGGAAGAGATCGTGGTCGTCGGCGAAGTCGCCTACACCCTGTGCCGGGACTCGTTATCCGTGACACCGCGCGCCGGCGGAGACGCAACGGAGTTAGCCGGTCATCGGATCACCATATACCGCAAACAGCCCGACGGCCGCTGGCTCCTGGCCCGCGACGCTCACACGTTGTCTCCAGCGGGGAGCTGAGGTCTTGAGAATCGAGTTCTAACGGCCACTCGCGGTCTTTCGGGTTCCGGTTCGAAACCGCACTGGAAGGGACACTAATGAAAGGGCACCGTCGCCCCCGCTCGCCAGCCGATCCAGGCTGCCGTGATTCCGAGCGTGACGATGGTGACTGGCACGCCGGTAAGCGCATGGCGTCGCCAGCCGATCGCGATGCCCTGCTTGCGTGCGGCATCGACAACGATGATGTTGGCGATCGAGCCGACGATCAAGAGATTTCCCGCCAACGTGCTGACCAGTGCAAGCAAAGGGCCGGAATGCGGCTGGGTGGCGGCAGGCAGCAGCAGCATGACCGCCGGCACATTGGACACTACGTTCGACAGCACGACCGCTGCGGCAAACAATGGCGCGGGGTCCGCGAGAGGGAGTCCGGCATCGGCCAGCAGGCGCATGGCCTGAGCTGTCACTCCCGTGTGCACGAGCGCTTGGTTGACCACGAACAGACCGATGAACAGCACCAGCAGTTCCCAGTCGACCTGCCCAAGCATGTGCGTTGAATGTAACTTGCGGCTCATCAGCAACAGGCCGGCCCCGGTCAGTGCAGCGACGTCCCGAGGTAAATCGGTGAAAAGAAACACAAGGACGAGCGCGGCGGCGACCGCCAGGCCCTTGGCGGTTTGCCAGCGGTCGAAGGCGACGTCACTCGCCTGACGCTGCGCGGGCATGGCGGGATCGGTGTGTGTGGCCGCGTTTGCACGCCCGCGCGTCTGCCAAGCCAGCAAGACCCAGAGTGCAACCAGGCCGAGGGCTACCGGCACGATCACCTCGACGAAATAACCGCCGAACGAGAGCTTCAGTACCTGGCCGATCAACATGTTCTGCGGGTTGCCGATCAACGTGGCCGCCGACCCGATGTTCGCCGCGCAGGCGAGCGCGAGCAGGAACGGCACGGGATCGAGTCCGCGGCGCAGGCACGCATCGGCCAGGACCGGCGCCACCGCCAGGCAGACGACGTCATTGCTGAACACGGCGGACAAGACGGCAACGACGGCAATGACGGCGGCGAGCAGTGCTTGCGGGCCCAGGGGCAGAGCCGCGACACGCAATACGACCCACGCGTAGAACCCGCCCAGCCGCATCTGAGCCGAAATCACCATGAACGAGAACAACAGCAGCAGCGTCGGCAGATGAATGGACATTGCGGCCTGCTCTGGCGTCAGATCCCCGATGGCTACCAGCGCGATTGCCCCCAGCAGCGCCACGCCGGTGCGATCGAGCTGCACGAACGGCAGGCCGCCGAGGATCATCCCGAGGTAGACGATCGCGAAGATCGCGATGACTGTGGCTGTCATTGTTGGCGCGCTTCCGTGACCTCGCCCCCTTGGGTGGCTGGCGCGGCTATGCGATTCTGCCTTGAACTCTTCGTCAGAACGGTCGAGGCGCTGCACTCTTGTCGCCCCGCCGCCAGCCCCTGGCGCCTGCCGGACGCTGGCAAAAGCGGCCAGGAGCCGCCGCGTGTGCGTGTCCGACGATCCGCTTTGAAGCGGACATCAAACGGATCGATAATATTGAACTTGCGTGCCGTGGAGAAGGCGATGTCAACGAGCGGAAAAGTGACCATCGAGCGCGACGGCCGGACCTATGCGGCCACGTACACCGTGGAAGGCGATATGGTCCATGTGAAGACCCATAGAGAGACGCGATCGGTTGCGCTGAGCGGTAAGAGTCCCGAGGACATCGCCCGACGCGAGCTCAAAGAGATTGTCGAGGCCAGCCGCCGGCACTGATCGGGCCCCGCGGATAGCAGTATGGCGAGTGGATCGCTACGCGGCGGTCAGCGCCATGATTGCGCTTGCTTTGCGGACGCCCTGGCGAATTCACTACCCAGCACCCAAGCTGCAGGAGTTCGGCCAAGTGCCGACATTGCTGAGTAGCAAGAGATTGGTCAGAGCCACCTCGTTAGCCGCGCAGAATCGAGGTGGTGAGACTCTCAGCCACGAGGCTGCCATGCCAACCTACCAATACCCCGCGGTATACGTCGCCGAATTGAAGTACAGGTGCGGCCCATTGTGGGGGCTTGACCTCGACGGCGGCTCTGCTTGGACCCGACTGTCTTGCGCATCTCCGAGCGCGGATCGAGCGGCTGTCTCCCAATTGGACGGACGCCAAAAGGGGCGACCCTGGAATTGCCCTGCTGGAACTTGTGGCCTGGATCTCCGAGAGTTTGTTGTACCGCGGGGGCCGGATGCCGATCGAGCTGCGCGGTCGCTGTCCAGGGTTGCGGCCGCGTCGCTGCAGTCACTGCAGGGATGTCGCTTACCCAAGGGCAGCGCCTTAAAGAAGATTGAAGTGTTCGCTACGAGAGTCGGGACCAATCGGGATGGCCGCAAACGCGGGCGGAGCCGCCGCGATGACAACAACTCTTGACGGCCACTACCGGACCTACCGGGTACTAGGCTAGATCCTTCGAAAGCAGACGCTGGCCACGTGCCCGTTTCCAGCGAGGCGAGCTCCGATTAGGCTGCAAGCAGCACAGTAAATCGCGTTCGCCGCCACCCGCGATTTCACGGCTCTGACATGCAGCAGTTAGTGCATCTTCTGGAGAAACGTGTCAATGCTCGAACTCGCGAGCCTCATTCCGCGCCATGCGCACTTTCGCGGTGACGCAACGGCGGTCGTGTTCGGCAGTGAGCGCCTAGCTACGCACAGTTTGGTGCGCGCGTCGCACGAACCGCCAATCTGCTGCGGTCGCTCGGCATCGGCAAGGGTGACAAAATCGCCACCGTTCTTGGCAACTCGCGCGAGGCGCTCGAACTCGTTTGGGCCGCCCCCGCGGTGGGCGCCGCGCTCGTGCCGCTTTCACCGCTTCTGATGCGGGCGGGCCTCGCAAGCCTGCTGCGCGACTCGGACGCAAAGTGCCTCGTTAGCCAGCGCTCGATGCTACCGACGCTCCAGGCAATCCAACCGACGTCGCCCCGCTGCTTCCCGGTCGGGTCCTCTTGATCGATGGCGCGTTGGGCGATTTCGGCGACTACGGCGCTCTGACTGCCGCCCAGCCAGATACGCTTGTGCCAGAGCGCTGCACTCCCGACGATCTCTTCAACATCATGTACACGAGCGGTACGACCGGGCTGCCTAAAGGGATCATGCACAGCCACTATGTGCGCTCGATGTACTGCCTGCTGATGGCCGCGGCATATCGAATGACGCCGAGTCGCGCACGCTGCACGCGGGCGCGATCGTATTTAACGGGGCGTACGTGACGTTGATGCCAACGTTCTATCTTGGAGCACGTATGTGCTGCTGCCGCAGTTCGACGCCGACGCAACGATCGCCGCGATCGAACGCGAGTGCATTACCCACATTATGCTGGTGCCGACGCAGATCATCGCAATACTGGCGTCAAAGCAGTACCGGCCAGAGCGACTCGCGTCGCTCGAGTGCATTGTGTCCCTCGGCGCACCGCTCCTGCAGGAGCACAAGGACCGCCTGAACGCGGACTTGCCGCATCGGTTCTACGAGTTGTACGGCTGCACTGAGGGGTTCGTCACCATCCTTGACCGCGACGAGGCAGTGCGCAAGTCCGGATCCGTGGGTCGCCCGACCCAGTTCTTCGAGATGCGGATCGTCGATGCCGAGGGACGCGACCTTCCGCCCCGAGAGGTCGGCGAAATCGTCGGCCGCGGTCCCATCAGGATGCAGGGTTACTACAAGCGGCCCGATCTGACTGCGCAGGCGATCCGCGACGGCTGGGTCTACACCGGCGACATGGGCTACGCCGACGAGGACGGCTTCCTCTACCTCGTCGACCGCAAGAAGGACATGATCGACTCAGGCGGGATGAAGGTCTACCCGCGGGACGTGGAGGAAATCGCCGCGCACCACCCGGCGATTCGCGAAGTCGCGGTGTTCGGCGTGCCCCATGACAAGTGGGGGAGACGCCGCTTGCCGCGGTAATTCTGCGCGACGGCGCTATCGCCACGGCAACAGCACTGCGCGAATGGATCAATGAGCGCGTGGCCGCCCGCTATCAGCGGGTCTCGGCAGTCGTGATCTTGCAGGATTTCCCTCGCAGCGCCGCCGGCAAGACGCTAAAGCGCGAGATGCGCGAGCCGTACTGGGCCGGACGCGAGAAGAAGGTCTAGCTTCCAGGCGGGGCGATGCGATGCGCACCTTGGAATCGAGACTGACGATCTCGACGGACTCGTCCGACAGATGAGTTCACGAGGGTTTGCATTTCGGAAGCCCATCCAGGAAGACAGGGCCTTCAAGTACGTCATGATTTCCGGGCCGGACGAGCTTCTCATAGAACTCTTCGAGTGCCATGAGCCGGTG
>CAVRVM010000021.1:0-36288 GCA_963724605.1 uncultured beta proteobacterium | reverse complement strand
GATCGGCGCGGGCCGGTGTGGCCATAGATGATGCCGGCCCAACAAAAAAAAGTAGGCCGAGGAGGCGATGTACCTGGCCAAGTCGGCGGGGCGCAGGCACTGGCATCGGGCGGTCGCGCTGGTGCCGGCCGGGCGTCGAGCCGACGGCGTCGTTTCCGGGCTAAAGTGATGACCCGGGCGGACCGGGCCGGCAAGCCGGATCGCTGCACGCGCTGTTTCCGCCTTCCCCGGCGACGCAGGCCACCTATGGGGGTTCCAGCGTCCGTCCAGCGGCGATCGCGCCGCTGCACTACGCAATGTCACATACTCCATCCCACGCCGGTGTCTGCGCCTGAGTTGTCACGAACAGGGGGTGAACCTATTTTCCTCAGTCACCCAGCTCCCAAGGCGACCAACCCGAGGTTCGGTCGGGGTGCGCAGGCCAGTATTCGCTCGACGATGTAGCGCACGAGGGCGATCCACCGCTGGGATTTGGTCAACTGCGGCGCAGTGTCGTGAATGAGGCGTAGACCGTGACGAACATTGGTCACGAGCCCCTTGATCTGGTGCGCCGCCTCGTGCGTGAGGGTCAGCAGGATCTTCTTTTGGCCGGCATGACTGGTCATGCGCCCCACCGCGCTGAGCAGCTTGGGGCGGCTCGTGATGGCCTCCAGGCGCGTCTTCGGATGAGCCAGCCGTACGTACCAGCTCCACCAGTTGTAGATCAGCGCCACGGCCCTGGCGCTGAGTGCACAGCGCTCGATGTCGTGCGTCGTGTAGCCGCCCCAGCCCCACTGGTTCTTGATCTCATCGAAGCCGTTCTCGCAATCGGCACGGTCACGGTACAGCTGCCCGATGTTGTGCAACTCGTAGTGCGTGTTGCACACCAGCACCGCGTACTCCCAGCTCTTCACCGGTTCGTTCTCGTCGATGAAGTGCAGCTCGGTCTGCGCGGTGTCTTTGGTCTTGGGCCGCCCGGGGCGCTTGAGCTCCACGATCAGGTCGGCCTTGCGCACGCGGCGCATCACGATGACGCGCCTGCGCCGAGTCCAGCCCGTGAGAAGCAGGTCGTCTTCGCAAGCGTCCCAGCCCTGACCCAAGTTGCACCAATCGCGACGACGCCACTGGCGTTGCACGAGCTTCTTGACGCCCGCACTTTGGCGCAGCTTGAACAGGTAGGGCTGGTCGATATCCTCCAGCGCGCTCATCTCGCCCTCGCTGCCATAGGCACAGTCGCCTCGCACCAGCTTCGGGCGTTGCGCCTGGGGCATGCCCTGCAGCAGGGCCATCAGGCCGGGCCTGGAGTGCACGGGGCTGTGCCGGTTGCCGGGCTCGAGCTGCGCATCCAGCACCAGGCGCAAGTTGCCGATCCAGTAGGTGTGGATGGCGTGACTGGGCCGCCCGGGCTTGTGCGGGTTGTAGCTGACCACCGCGCCGTCTTGCTTGCCGTAAAGCGGCTTGATCGTGGTGTCGCAATCCAGGATCCAGGGCTCGAGCGTGGCTTGCGCAATGCTGTGCTTGAGCTGGTCCTGCATCCACCGCGTCGAGCGTGCCACTTGCGCTTGCTGCGCCAGGCGCTGCACATCGTTGTGCTTGGCCTCGGGTGCCGGTGCGATGGCGCTCAGCGCGCGACGCAGGCTGTCGTCGCCGATGATCTTGTTCATCCCCAGGATGCTCGGGGCCACGCCATCCCCGCGCAGTGCGCCCACATGGGCGTAGCGCCAATGCCCGTCCAGGATCGACAGCATCCACGTGCCCAGCACATCCACAAGCTCAGGCGCGTTCGGGCTCGTGTAGCTCAGAGGGCAGCTCTTGAGCCAACCCTCGAACAGCCCCGTGGCTTCCAGGTACTCGGCGAAGAAGGCCAGTTGACCCAGCGCCGTGGCGCTGCCTCGCGCGTCCCAGCGCACCGAGAACACGCCCCCAGGCGTTTGCACCCGCATCGCTTCGTCGGCAACCTCGAGCGCCACATCCAGGCCCTCGCGGCAAGCCACAGCAACCGACTTCAGCGCAACGCCCGGCGCCAATTCGCCATCACCCATCGGGTGCCCCCTGTCATCAACTTCAAACCCGCGCCAAGTCTACGTTTGCGCCAGATCGTCACCGATCAACTGAGGAAAATAGGGTGAACGGTCGATGAGCGGCATCTTCATCAGCCACTCCAGCAAGAACAACGTGGAGGGCGAGGCCGTCCGCCACTGGCTGGAACAGCAGGGCTGGGGTCGACGGCAGGTCTTTCTCGACGTCCTGGACCTGCGGTCCGGCGACGATTGGCGCAAGGTCCTGGATGACGCGATGGCCGACAAGGAGGCGGTCATCGTCTGCCTCTCCGACGAATGGCAGCTTTCGGCTGAGTGCGTCCGCGAATTCAACATCGCCCAGGAGCGCGGGAAGGCGGTGCTTCCTGTGCTCGTGAAGCCGCTCACGATGCCGATCCACCGCTTTGTCAGCGATCTGCAGATCGGTGATACCTCCGAAGCAGGCCTCCTCAGGCTGGGAGAGCAATTGAAGGCCATTCGGGTCATGCCGCTGGCCTTCCCCTGGCCTCCCAGTGGCGAGCCGGACCGCAATGTCTATCGCGGACTGCAGGCGCTGGACGTGCGGGATGCGGCCATCTTCTTTGGTCGCGACGCCGACATCACGCGCGGTCTCGACCAGATGCGGCGCATGCGCGCGGGTGCGGCCCAGCGCGTATTGACGATCCTTGCCGGCTCCGGCTCCGGAAAGTCCTCCTTCCTGCGGGCGGGACTCATCGCCAGGCTCCGTCGGGACGACGAGGGCTTCCTCGTCATGCCAGTGATACGCCCTGGCCTGGCGGCATTGACCGGCGTGCAGGGCCTGGTCCAGTGCCTGTCGTCGGTGACAGGTCACAGACTCGACCTGTCCACGGGTGCCGCGGGCTTGTGCGAGGCCTTCGCTGCGGTCCGCGCGCCGGTCGTCGAGCGGCTGCGCTACGCGGCGCAGGTCGCGGGCGAAACGTACGCGGCCGCACCTCCGACCATTGTCCTGGCGATCGATCAGGCGGAAGAACTCTTCGATGCGGACAACGCCGAGTGCGACGACTTCTGTAGGATGGTGGCGCAGGCCGTCGTGCGCGATGCCAACGCCATCGTCGTCGCCACGATACGAAGCGACTCGTACGAGGCCTTCCAGAACGGCTTCATGCCGGACCAGCAGTTGCCCTTCACCCTGCCTGCAGTCGCTCCGGGGGCGTTCCAGGAGATCATCGAGGGTCCGAGCCGCGTGGCCGTTCCATCGTTCGCGGTCGATCCCGCTCTGACGCAGCACCTGCTGGCAGACCTCGACACTGCCGACGCGCTGCCGCTGCTCGCCTTCTCGCTGGAGCGCCTGCTGCACAGTCGGGCGCAGGCAGATCGGATCACGGTCGCCGACTACCTGGACAATCTAGGCGGGTTGGCAGGCGCCATCATGAAGGCGGTCGCCACCGTGCTCGGCACCGACTTGGGCAACCAGTTCCTGGCCCGTCGCCTCTTCATTCCGGCCCTCGTACAGGTGGGGCAGGAAGGAGCCAAGCGCCGTGTGGCTTGGCGCGACAGCCTGCCTGCTGAAGTCCGTCCCCTGGCAGACCGTTTCGTCGCCCAACGCCTGCTGGTCACGGACCGCGGCTGGATCGAAGTGGCTCATGAAGCGATACTTCGTCAATGGCCTGCGCTTGCGGCCTGGGTCGCTGAGGAGCGGGATGCCCTGGTCGTGCTCGACGGCATACGCGCGGTGGCAGCGGAGTGGCGCCTGCATGGCAAGGCGGGCGGCGTCGCCACAGACGATGCCTGGCTAATACATCGGGGGGATCGCTTGAAGGAGGCAAGCGCGGTCTCGCAGCGACCGGATTTCCAGCACCTGCTGAACGACGCGGTTCATGCCTACTTGGCGGCATGCCATCAGGCGGAAGAACAGGCACAAGAAGTCCGCGACTTCGATGCCGTGCGCTACGCGACACTGGACTATTACGCCCGTCCCTTGCTGATGCTCGAGTCAAATGTCATTGATGCCGTACAGGCAACTCGAAAGTACCTGAACCCTGACGACCCGCGATACGACTTCGGCAGGTCGCACCAACTGGGGCGCGAGCGACTTGAGATTGGCTTCCTCCTGGGCGAGGGCGGCAGGTGGCATCCGAAGCCGGCCGCCGAATCCGACCCTCCGGCGTATCGCGAGGCGACGCTGGGCGGGCTGCATGGATATCCGGACTTCTTCAGGTTTCCCTGTTGCGGCGTGACGGTCGAAAGCGTTGTGCAGCAGCCGCCTTCGCAGTTCCGCTCGGATGGTTGCAAGGCCATGCCAGAACGACAACTCGGCCGCGGGCATGCACGCTACGGGGCCGAGGCGCTGGACCTGCTTCGGCAACTGCTGCGGAACGAGGACCTCGTCGGGGCGGCCAGGCGGATTTGGGGCACGTCGAATTGACTATCTGCCACAAGGTCGCCCGTCCGCGCAGTTCGTCTTCTGCCGGAAGTCGACGTCTGCGTGCTTGGCCCGGTATGTCAGGCGGCAAGCATCGCTGGCAGTTCAGCGTCATCCAGCACCGGCGGGTGGCGATCCGTTCTCGAAATCGTGCCCATGGCGTTTGATAGACCGATCTGCAGGTGATCCACGCTGCGAAGACAGTTCATCGCTCAGCAACCAACGAACCGAGAGAGCGAGACCGCTGTGCTGCGACTCGGGCTCCCCAGCGGCGACGACAAGAGCGCCGTGTCTGCAACACACCGCCTTCTGGAGGGGCGCCTGCCGCGAGCGTGACCAATACCGCCATCCATCGATTCGCCCCGTGGATAGGTAACTTCCAGCCGCTCGACAGGACTGGCGAAGGTCAGCTCGCAGACGGGCCCCTCGAACTCAACGTCCTGGCCGGGTCGAGCCACTTCGAGGTTCAGATGGCTCGCCGGATACCTGCCATTCGCGGGTGCTCTACGGAGTGATGTAGGAGCGCATCGGGAAGGACAGCTTGTGGCCGACAGATGAAGGCCAGCTCTCGAAACTGCCCGCCCTAAACCGGTCGGCCAGAGACGAGATCTTGAACGTCAGCAAAGTGGCGTTGATTTCGTCTACCGGAGCACCCGCCCGCGGCCATCACCAGTCAGTGACGACGGACTGCTACCGGGAAGTCCAACTCCACGGCCACTCACGCCGATGCAATCGACAGGCCCAGCGAGCCGGTCAAAGCACTGCCGATGCGCCACGCTACCGACTTGACTCGAACGCCGCGCTGCAGCAGGCAGAAGACGAACAGCAGCGCGCCGATGACGATGCGCGTCCACCATGAGCTGAGCGAGCCGTCGAACGCGATCAGGGTCTGGATGATGCCCAGGATCAGCACGCCGAACAGCGTGCCGACGACGTAGCCGACCCCGCCGCTGAGCAGCGTGCCGCCGATGACCACCGCGGCGATGGCGTCGAGCTCCAGGCCCACCGCGTGCAGGCCGTAGCCCGACAGCATGTAGAAGGTGAACACCACGCCGGCCAGCGCCGAGCAGAAGCCGCTGAAGGTGTAGACGCCGCACCTCGGTGCGCGCCACCGGCAGGCCCATCAGCACGCGCCGAGGCCTCGTTGCCGCCGATCGCGTAGACGGTGCGCCCGAACTCGGTGGCGTGGGCGAGCCACGATGCCCAGCGCCACCATCGCCGAGCGCGATGCAGCGCGCCGACGGTGATCGACGCGTCCGTCGCCCAGCGGCGATGCGCGCCTGCGCGATCGCGGTGTAGGTCGCGTCGGTGATGCTGATCGAGTCGATGCTGATCAGGTAGCACAGGCCGCGCGCGAGGAACATGCCGGCCAGCGTCACGATGAAGGGCTGCAGCCGGAAGCGCTGGATCAGCCAGCCCATCAGCGCGCCGAACGCGGTGCCCATCAGCAGCACCAGCGGGATCGCCTGCGTCGCGCTCCAGTGCTGGCGCTCGACGAGCGCAGCCGAGACCATGGTCGTCGAGCGCGATCACCGAGCCGACCGACAGGTCGATGCCGCCGGACAGGATCACGAAGGTCATGCCGACGCCGACGATGCACAGGAAGGCGTTGTCGATCAGCAGGTTGAGGAACACCTGCGCCGAGAAGAAGCTCGGTGTACGCGAACGCGCCGTAGCCGCCGGCCAGCACGAACACGCGCGATCGTGCCGAGCAGCGGCACGAAGCGCGAGTCGATGCGCAGCGGCCCGCTCACAGCGCGCTCCGGCGGGCCGGCCGCACCGCGAGCCGCGCAGCGCGGCGCGGAATTCGGCCGACTGCAGCAGCATCACGACGAACACCACCGCCGCCTTGACGACCATGTTGACCTCGGGCGGCACGCCGATCGAGTAGATCGTCGAGGTCAGCGTCTGGATGATCAGCGCGCCGAGCACGCTGCCCGCCAGGCTGAAGCGCCCGCCCGGTGAGCGCGGTGCCGCCGAGCGTGACGGCGAGGATCGCGTCGAGCTCCATCAGCATGCCGGCGTTGTTGCCGTCGGCGCTCTTGACGTTGGAGCTGATCATCAAGCCCGGCCGACGCCGGCCGCGAAGCCGCAGAAGACGTAGACGCAGACCGTGATCAGCCGCTCGCGCATGCCGGCCAGCCGCGCCGCGGCCGGGTTGATGCCGATCGCCTGGATGAAGAGGCCGAGCGCGGTGCGCGTCATCAGCAGGTGCAGCGCGACCCAGACCGCCGCCGCGATGAAGACCGCGAACGGCAGGCCGAACAGGAAGCCGTTGCCGAGGAAGAAGAACGGCGCGTAGTAGACGGTGATGATCTGGCCGCCGGTGAGCAGCTGCGCGATGCCGCGGCCGGCGACCATCAGGATGAGCGTGGCGATGATGGGCTGCATGCCGACCTTGGCCACGAGCAGCCCGTTCCACAGCGCCGCACAGCGCGGCCACGCGCGAGCGCGGCGACGATCGCCAGGCCCATCGGGAAGCGGCTGACCTGCGTCTGCACGCCGTTCTTCACGACCAGCTCGCCGCCGATCATCAGTGCCGCCACCGCCGCCGCGATCGCCACCACGGCGCCGACCGAGATGTCGATGCCGCGCGTGGCGATCACCAGCGTCATGCCGAGCGCCACCAGCGCCAGCGGCGCCGCGCGGTTCAGGATGTCGACCACGCTGCCGTAGAGGTGCCCGTCGCGCCACTGCAGCTGCCAGAAGCCGGGGTTGAAGACCGCGTTCGCCGACGAGCAGCAGCGCCAGCGTCGCGAACGGGCCAGAACAGGCGGTGGCGCGAGATCGAGTTCAGCGCCTGCCTTCATCGTCAGGTGCCCGCCGCGATCAGGTGGTACACGGCCTGCTCCGAGCTGCTGCCCGGCAGCTCGCCGACCTTGCGGCGGTCGCGCAGCACGACGATGCGATCCGAGACGCGCACCACCTCGTCCATCTCCGAGGAGATGAACAGCACCGCCAGGCCGTCGCGCGCCAGCGCGAGGATCTCGTTCATGATCTCCTGCTTCGCCGCGACGTCGATGCCGCGCGTCGGCTCGTCGAGGATCAGCAGGCGCGGGTCGGTCGCCAGCCAGCGCGCCAGCACCGCCTTCTGCTGGTTGCCGCCGGAGAGCAGCGCGATCGGCGTGTCGATGTCGGCGGCCTTGATGCCGAGCGCCTGCGCACGTAGCGCTCCGCGATCGCCTGCTGGCGCGCGCGCGACAGGTAGCGGCCACAGGCCCAGCCGCGCCTGCAGCGCCAGCACGATGTTCTCGCGCACCGACAGCTCGCGCGACGATGCCGTCGTGCTTGCGCTCCTCCGGGCACATGCCGAGGCCATGGCGGATCGCGTGCGCCGGGCGTGTCGAATCGCACCGGCTTGCCGTCGACGCGCAGCTCGCCGCTGTCGCTGCGGTCCAGGCCGAACAGCAGGCGCGCCAGCTCGGTGCGCCCCGAGCCGAGCAGGCCGCCGACGCCGACGACCTCGCCGCGGCGCAGCGCTCGAGGTCGACCGGATTCAGCTGGCCGCGCCGGCCGAAGCCGCGCGCCTCGAGCACGCGCTGCGCCGGTCGCCGCCGCGGCCGCGTGTCGTCGCGCCCCGCGGCCGCGCTCAGCTCGCGCCCGACCATCGCGGTGATCAGCGCCGCCGGCGGCAGTTCGGCCGCGAGGTACTCGCCGACGCGCTCGCCGTTGCGCAGCACGGTGATGCGGTCGGAGATCGCGTACATCTGGTCGAGGAAGTGGGTCACGAACAGGATCGCCATGCCCTCGCCGCGCAGCTGGCGCAGCACGCGCGAACAGGCGCTCGACCTCCTGCTCGTCCAGGCTGGAGGTCGGCTCGTCGAGGATCAGCACCTTGGCCTCGACGCTCGAGCGCGCGGGCGATCGCCACCATCTGCTGCACGGCCACCGGGTAGCTCGACGAGCAGCCGCGTCACGTCGATGTCGAGGTTGAGCCGGGCGAGCAAGCGCGCGCGATCGCGCGCGCCATGCGCGTCCAGTCGATGCGCCACAGCCCGGCCGCGCCCTTGCGCGGATAGCGGCCGGCGAAGATGTTCTCCGCCACCGAGAGGTTCGGGCAGAGGTTGACCTCCTGGTAGACCGTGCTGATGCCCAGCCGCTGCGCCGCCGCCGGCGAGGCCGGCCGCATCGGCTGGCCGTGCAGGCGCAGCTCGCCGGCATCGGCCGGGTAGACGCCGGTGAGGACCTTGATCAGCGTCGACTTGCCGGCGCCGTTCTGCCCCATCAGCGCATGCACTTCGCCGGCGCGGCAGCCGCAAGTCCACGCCCGACGAGGGCGAGGACGCCGGTGAAGGCGCGCGTCAGCCCGCGCGCCTCGAGCACGACGTCGTCGCGGCTCAAGACGCCGGTCAGTACTTCCGGTTCGGGAACTCCTTGGCCGCCACTTCCATCGGGAAGACGCCTTCCTCGGTGACGATGCGCTTGGGCAGCGTCTTGCCGGCCTTCAGGTCCTTCACCGCCTGCCATCAGCTGCGGCCCGAGCAGCGGGCTGCACTCGACGCTGACGTTGAGCTTGCCGGCCATCATCGCCTCGAACGCGCCCTTCACCGCGTCGATCGAGATGATGGTGATGTCCTTGCGCCGGCTTCATGCCGGCTTCCTCGATCGCCTGGATCGCGCCGATCGCCATGTCGTCGTTGTGCGCGTAGAGCACGTTGATCTTCTTGCCCTCGGCCTTGAGGAAGGCCTCCATCACTTCCTTGCCCTTGGCGCGCGTGAAGTCGCCGGTCTGCGAGCGGATGATCTTGAAGCTTCGGGTCGGCCTTGATGATCTCCTCGAAGCCCTTCTTGCGGTCGATCGCCGGCGCGGAGCCGACCGTGCCCTGCAGCTCGACGATGTTGACCGTCGCCCTTCGAGCCCTTCGTGTTCTCGACCAGCCAGCGCCCGGCGCTTGCCGGCCTTCCTCGACGAAGTCCGAGCCCATGAAGCTGACCCACAGGCTGTCGTCCTTCTCGTCGACGGCGCGGTCCGACAGGATCACCGGGATCTTCGCCGCCTTGGCTTCGCGCAGCACGGTGCCCCAGCCGGATTCGACGACCGGCGAGAAGGCGATCACGTCGACCTTCTGCGCGATGAAGGAGCGGATCGCCTTGATCTGGTTCTCCTGCTTCTGCTGCGCGTCGGAGAACTTCAGGTCGATGCCGGCGTCCTTGGCCGGAGGACTTGATCGATTCGGTGTTGGCGGTGCGCCATTCGCTCTCGGCGCCGATCTGGGAGAAGCCGAGAACGATCTTGCCTTGCGCAAAGACGCGACAACGGCAGGCCGGCAGCGATCATCGGCCGCGACGAGGGTTCGACGTTGGATATTCATGCGAGTCTCCTTCGGAGTGGGAGCGTCTTGTGGCGACGCTGAAGCGGTGCACGGTCGTGCTCTGGAACGTCTCGCCGGGCCGCAGCACGGTGGACGGGAATTCGGGGCGATTCGGCGAGTCGGGATAGTGCTGCGTCTCCAGGCACACGCCGTCGCCTTGCCGGTACGCCTGGCCGCCCGCGCCGCGCAGCCGGCCGTCGAGGAAGTTGCCGGAATAGAACTGCACGCCGGGCTCGGTGGTGCTGATGTCCATCACACGGCCAGAGGCCGGATCGGCCAGCCGCGCCGCATGCACCAGGCCCGGCGCGATCGGTGCGGTCGAGCACGAAGCAGTGGTCGTAGCCGCGCGCGCAGGAGCAGTTGCGGCGAGCCGTCGCGGATGCGCGTCGGCGATGCGGCGTCGGCTGCGCGGAAGTCGAAGGGCGTGCCCCCGGCCGAGACGATGCCCAGTCGGGATCAGCGTCGGCGTCGACCTCGATGAAGCGGCTCGCGTTCAGCGTCAGTTCCTGGTCGAGCGCAGCTGCCGCCGCCGGCCAGGTTGTAGTAGCCGTGGTGCGTCAGGTTGACGATCGTCGGTCGGCTCGTCGTCGGCGCGGTAGTCGATGCGCCATTCGTTGCCAGGCGTCAGCGTGTAGCGCACGTGTACGTCCAGGCGCCCCGGGATAGTGCCCGTCGCCGTCGTCGCTCGTCAGCGACAGCTCGAACGCCACGCTGCCGTCGGCCTGCCGCCGGCACCGGCTCGATGGCCCACCAGCGCTTGCCGAAGCCTTGCGGGCCGCCGTGCAGCGCTGTTCGCCGCCGTCGTTCAGCGCGCAACCGGTACGTCTCGCCGTCGAGCACGAAGCGCCCGCCGCGCGATGCGGTTGGCGTAGCGCCCGACCAGCGTGCCGAAATTCGGGTTGCGCTCGACGTAGTCGTCGAGCATGCCGAAGCCGAGCACGACGTTGGCGCTGCGGCCGTCGCGGTCCGGGCACTGCAGCGCGGTCACGATGCCGCCCAGGTTGATCGCGCGCAGGCGCCAGGCCGCGGCCGTTGTCCAGCGTGTGCTCGTCCACCGGCGCTGCCGTCGGGCAACTGGCCGTAGGGGCGCTTTGTGGCTCATCGCGTCAGACCCAGCCACCGTCGACGATGAAGTCCTGCGCGGTGCACATCGCGCTGTCGTCGGCCGCGAGGAACAACGCCATGCGCGCGATGTGCTCGGGCTGCAACGGGCTGGTTGATGCACTGGCCGCGCGCGATCTCCTGCTTGCCCTTCTCGTCGAGCCACAGCCGGATCTGCTTCTCGGTCATCACCCAGCCCGGCACGAGCGTGTTGACGCGGATGTTGAAGCGGCCCGAGTCGCGCGCCAGGCTGCGCGTCAGGCCCTGCACCGCGGCCTTCGACGTGGTGTAGACCGGCATGCCGCCCTGCTTGAGCTTCCAGCTCATCGAGCCGAAGTTGACGATCGAGCCGCCGCCCGCGGCCTTCATGTCGGCGGCGACGTTCTTCGCCGCGAAGAACTGGTGCTTGAGGTTGACCGCGATGCCGGCATCCCAGCTCTGCGGAGGTCGTCGTCGTCGATCGAGTGGCGCTGGTCGTTGGCGGCGTTGTTGAGCAGCACGGTGATACGGGCCGGTGCGCTGCGCGCAGCGCGTCGATCGCGCGCGTCGAGCGCGTCGATGTCGGTCAGGTCGGCGGCGACGAATGCGGGCGCGTGGCGCGCCTCCGGCAGCCGCGCGACCAGCGCCTCGCCGGACGCCGTGTCGATGTCGATGAAGCCGACCCGCGCGCCCTGCGCGACGAACTCCTCGACCAGCGTGGCGCCGATGCCGGTGGCACCGCCGGTGATCAGCACGCCGCGGTCCTGCAGGCTGGGATAGCGGGCGAAGCGCTCATGGCGGCGACATCCAGCGGCATGGCCTCCGGCGATCTAAGTAGTCATACTAAAAGACTGGATTTGAAACGCGCTAATTCAGGGAAAACTCTGACATTGCCTAAATAAAGACATTACTTTAATTCGAGTCTTACACCGATGCAGTCGCCCCCATGTCCACCTCCGCACACCGCTCCGATCCGCCGCATGGTTCGGCACGGCCGACAAGAACGGCTTCATGTACCGCAGCTGGATGAAGAACCAGGGCATCCCGGACCATGAGTTCCAGGGCAAGCCGATCATCGGCATCTGCAACACCTGGTCCGAGCTGACGCCGTGCAACGCGCACTTCCGCAAGCTCGCCGAGCACGTGCGGCGCGGCGTGTTCGAGGCTGGCGGCTTCCCGGTCGAGTTCCCGGTGTTCAGCAACGGCGAGTCGAACCTGCGGCCGACCGCGATGTTCACGCGCAACCTCGCCAGCATGGACGTCGAGGAAGCGATCCGCGGCAACCCGATCGATGGGGTCGTGCTGATGGTGGGCTGCGACAAGACCACGCCGGCGCTGCTGATGGGCGCGGCGAGCTGCGACGTGCCGACGATCGGCGTCACCGGCGGGCCGATGCTCAACGGCAAGCACGACGGGCGCGACATCGGCTCGGGCACGGCGGTGTGGCAGCTCTCCGAGCAGGTCAAGGCCGGGCACGATCACGCTGCACGAGTTCATGTCGGCCGAGGCCGGCATGTCGCGTTCGGCCGGCACCTGCAACACCATGGGCACGGCCTCGACGATGGCCTGCATGGCCGAGGCGCTCGGCGTCACGCTGCCGCACAACGCGGCCATCCCGGCGGTCGACGCGCGGCGCTACGTGCTGGCGCACATGTCGGGCATGCGCATCGTGCAGATGGCGCTCGAAGACCTGACGCTGTCGAAGATCCTCACCCGCGCGGCGTTCGAGAACGCGATCCGCGTCAATGCCGCGATCGGCGGCTCGACCAACGCGGTGATCCACCTGAAGGCGATCGCCGGGCGCATCGGCGTGGCGCTCGAACTCGACGACTGGACGCGCATGGGCCGGGGCACGCCGACCCTGGTCGACCTGATGCCCTCGGGCCGCTTCCTGATGGAGGAGTTCTACTACGCCGGCGGCCTGCCCGCGGTGCTGCGCCGGCTGGGCGAAGCCGGCCTGCTGCCGCACCCGGACGCGCTGACCGCCAACGGCCACAGCCTCTGGGACAACGTCAAGGACGCGCCGATGCTGAACGACGAGGTCATCCGCCCGCTCGACAAGCCGCTCGTCGCCGACGGCGGCATCTGCGTGCTGCGCGGCAACCTGGCGCCGCGCGGCGCGGTGCTCAAGCCCTCGGCGGCGACCGCCGAGCTGCTGCAGCACCGCGGCCGCGCGGTGGTGTTCGAGAACCTCGACGGACTACAAGGCGCGCATCGCCGATGCCGGCGCTCGCCGTCGACGCGCGACTCGGTGCTGGTGCTGAAGAACTGCGGCCCGCAGGGCTACCCCGGCATGGCCGAGGTCGGCAACATGGGCCTGCCGCCCAAGCTGCTGGCGCAGGGCGTGACCGACATGGTGCGCATCTCCGATGCGCGCATGAGCGGCACCGCCTACGGCACCGTGGTGCTGCACGTCGCGCCCGAGGCGCGCGCCGGCGGGCCGCTGGCGGTCGTGCAGCGACGGCGACTGGATCGAGCTCGACTGCGCCGCCGGCCGCCTGCACCTGGACATCGGCGACGCCGAGCTGCAGTCGCGGCTCGCCGCCTGGGCCGCCGCCCGCCAGCCCGATCCGGCGGACGCCGCCGGCTACCGCAAGCTCTACGTCGAGCATGTGCTGCAGGCCGACGAAGGCTGCGACTTCGACTTCCTCGTCGGCTGCCGCGGCGCGGCCGTGCCGGCGCACTCGCACTGAAGCCACGGGGAGCCGCGCATGACCAGCGCCGCCCGCTACCGCGGCGTCTTTCCCGTCGTGCCGACCACCTTCACCGAGACCGGCGAGCTCGACCTGGCCGAGCCAGAAGCGCTGCGTCGACTTCATGATCGACGCCGGCTCGCAACGGCCTGTGCATCCTCGCCAACTTCTCCGAGCAGTTCGTGCTCGCCGACGACGAGCGCGAGCTGCTGACGCGCACGATCCTCGAGCACGTGGCCGGCCGCGTGCCGGTGATCGTCACCACCACGCACTTCAGCACCCGCGTGTGCGCCGAGCGCAGCCGGCGCGCGCAGGCGCATGGGCGCGGCGATGGTGATGGTGATGCCGCCGTACCACGGCGCGACGATCCGCGTGCCGCGAGCCGCAGATCTACGAGTTCTACGCCGCGCTGTCGGATGCGCTCGCCATCCCGATCATGATCCAGGACGCGCCGGTCAGCGGCACGCGTGCTGAGCGCCGCGTTGCTGGCGCGCATGGCGCAGCGAGATCGAGCACGTCGCCTACTTCAAGATCGAGACGGCCGGCGCCGCGGCCAAGCTGCGCGAGCTGATCCGCCTCGGCGGCGACGCGATCGAAGGCCCGTGGGACGGCGAGGAGGCGATCACGCTGATGCCCGACCTCGACGCCGGCGCGACCGGCGCGATGACCGGCGGCGGCTATCCCGACGGCATCCGCCGCATCCTCGACGCCTACGCGCGCCGGCCGGCGCGACGAGGCGATCGCCGAGTACCAGCGCTGGCTGCCGCTGATCAACTACGAGAACCGCCAGTGCGGCCTGCTGGCGGCCAAGGCGCTGATGAAGGAGGGCGGCGTGATCGCCTGCGAAGCGCCGCGCCATCCGTTGCCCGCGCATGCACCCGGCCACGCGCGCCGGACTGATCGAGACCGCGCGCCGGCTCGACCCGCTGGTGCTGCGCTGGGCGCGCTGACCGCCACTTACGGAACGCGAACCATGCGACAAGCTTCGACAACTTCATCAACGGCGAATGGGTCGCGCGGCTCGCGCCGCACAGCCCGAACGTCAACCCGTCGCGACACCTGGCGACGTGATCGGCGCCGTACGCGCAGGCCGACGCGGCCGCAGGTCGACTGCCGCCGTGGCGGCCGCCAGGGCGGCGTTCCCCGGCCTGGTGCACGGGCGGCATCGCAGTCGCGCTTCGACGTGCTCGACGCGATCGGCAGCGAGATCCTTGCGCGCAAGGACGAGCTCGGCACGCTGCTCGCGCGCGAGGAGGGCAAGACGCTGGCCGAAGGCATCGGCGAGGCGGCGCGCGCGGCGCAGATCTTCAAGTTCTTCGCCGGCGAGGCGCTGCGCCTGCGGCGGCGAGGTGCGTGCCTTCGGTGCGCCCGGGCGTCGGCGTCGAGATCTTCGCGCGAGCCGCTCGGCGTGGTCGGCGCTGATCACGCCCTGGAACTTCCCGATCGCCATTCCCGCCTGGAAGATCGCGCCGGCGCTCGCCTACGGCAACTGCGTGGTCTTCAAGCCGGCCGAGCTGGTGCCGGCGATGCGCGCTGGGCGCTCGCCGAGATCATCAGCCGCGCGGGCGTGCCCGCCGGGCGTGTTCAACCTCGTGATGGGCCGCGGCAGCGAGATCGGCGATGCGCTGGTCGACCGCCCGGCATCGACGCCGATCAGCTTCACCGGCTCGGTCGGCGTCGGCCGGCGCATCATCGCGATGCAGTGGCGCGCCGCGGCGAAGGTGCAGCTCGAGATGGGCGGCAAGAACCCGCTCGTGGTGCTCGACGACGCCGACCTGGCGTCGCCGTGGACTGCGCGTGCAGGGCGCCTTCTACTCGACCGGCCAGCGCTGCACGGCATCGAGCCGGCTGATCGTGACCGAAGGCATCCACGATCGAGTTCGTCGAGCGCGCCGTAGCGCGACCGAGCTGCGCCAGCGCTCGAAGGTCGGCCATGCGCTCGACGCCGGGCACCGACATCGGCCCGGTGGTCGACCGCAGCGCAGCTCGACCAGGACCTGGAGTACGTCGGCATCGGCACAGGGCGAGGGCGCGCGCGCTGGTCTGCGGGCGGCGAGCTGGTCGACGGCTCGACACGCGGGCTATCTACCATGCGGCCGGCGCTGTTCAGCCGAGACCAGCGAACGCGATGCGGATCAGCCGGGAGGAGATCTTCGGGCCGGTGGCCAGCGTCATCCGCGTCGAGCGACTACGACGAGGCGCTGGCGCTCGCCAACGACACGCGAGTTCGGCCTGTCGGGCGGGCATCTGCACGCACCTCGCTCAAGTACGCCAGCGCACTTCAAGCAGCACGCCCAGGCGGGCATGGTGATGGTCAACCTGCCGACCGCCGGCGTCGACTACCACGTGCCCTTCGGCGGGCGCAAGGGCTCGAGCTACGGGCCGCGCGAACAGGGCCGCTACGCCCGCGAGTTCTACACCGCCGTGAAGACCGCCTACACGAGCGGCCTGAAGCTGACGGCCGCCCGACCCGCAGGATTGATCTCGACCCTTGACTAGCCCCGAAGCAGACACCGGAGACCCTCATGAAGTACGATCAAGACGACTGCTCGTCGCCGCTGCCGTCGCGCCTCGCCGCCTCGCGCGGGCCGGCGAGCGCGCAGGACAAGGGCACGATCGGCATCTCGATGCCGACCAAGTCGTCGGCGCGCTGGATCTCCGACGGCGACAGCATGGTCAAGGTGCTTGAAGGCCAAGGGCTACAAGGCCGACCTGCAATACGCCGAGGACGACATCCCGAACCAGCTCGCGCAGGTCGAGAACATGATCACCAAGGGGTCAAGGTGCTGGTGATCGCCGCGATCGACGGCACGACGCTGTCCGAACGCGCTGCAGAAGGCGGCCGACAGCGGCATCAAGGTCATCGCCTACGACCGCCTGATCAAGGGCTCGAAGAACGTCGACTACTACGCCACCTTCGACAACTTCCAGGTCGGCGTGCTGCAGGCCAACTCGATCGTCGACAAGCTCGGCCTGAAGCAGGGCAAGGGCCCGTTCAACATCGAGCTGTTCGGCGGCTCGCCCGACGACAACAACGCCTTCTTCTTCTACGACGGCGCGATGTGGGTGCTGCAAGCCCTACATCGACAGCGGCAAGCTCGTCGTGCGCAGCAAGCAGATGGGCATGGACAAGGTCGGCACGCTGCGCTGGGACGGCGCGGTCGCGCAGGCGCGCATGGACAACCTGCTGTCGCGCCTACTACGGCAAGGCACGGTCGATGCCGTGCTGTCGCCCTACGACGGCCTGTCGATCGGCATCCTGTCGTCGCTGAAGGGCGTCGGCTACGGCACGCCGAAGCAGCCGATGCCGGTGGTGACGGGCCAGGACGCCGAGGTCGCCGTCGGTCAAGTCGATCCTGCGCGGCGAGCAGTCCTCGACCGTGTTCAAGGACACCCGCGAGCTCGCCAAGGTCACGGTCAACATGGTCGACGCGGTGCTGTCGCGGCAAGCACGCCCGAGATCAACGACACCAAGACCTACAACAACGGCGTCAAGGTCGTGCCCTCGTACCTGCTCAAGCCGGTCAGCGTCGACGCGTCGAACTGGAAGCAGGTGCTGGTCGACAGCGGCTACTACAAGGAGATCGCAGATCAAGTAATGGCGCGCGAGCGCCGCGGGCCGACGCCGGGCCGCTCGCAACCGGCCCGCATCCGCGGCTCGGCGGATCGGCCGAGTCTCGGGCGAGCGAGGCTGCATGAGCCGATCCTCGAGATGCGGGGCATCACCAAGACGTTTCCCGGCGTCAAGGCGCTCGACGAACGTCAACCTCGCGGTGCGCGCCGGCGAGATCCACGCCGTCGTCGGCGAGAACGGCGCCGGCAAGTCGACGCTGATGAAGGTGCTGTCAGCGGCGTCTACCCGCACGGCAGCTACGACGGGCGAGATCCTCTTCGAGGGCAGGAGCGGCAGCTTCCGCGGCATCGCCGACAGCGAGCACGCTCGGCATCATCATCATCCACCAGGAGCTCGCGCTGGTGCCGCTGCTGTCGATCGCCGAGAACATCTTCCTCGGCAACGAGCCGCGCGCGCCTGCGGCGTGATCGACTGGTTCGCGGCCTATCGCCAGCGACGCAGCGAGCTGCTGCGCAAGGTCGGGCTCGAACGAGATCGCCGACGCACGCTGATCACCGACCTCGGCGTCGGCAAGCAGCAGCTGGTCGAGATCGCCAAGGCGCTGTCGCAAGGAGGTCAAGCTGCTGATCCTCGACGAGCCGACCGCGAGCCTGAACGAGACCGACAGCGACGCGCTGCTCGACCTGCTGCTCGAGCTCAAGGCGCAGGGCATCGCCTCATCCTGATCTCGCACAAGCTCAACGAGGTCGCCAAGGTCGCCGACACGATCACCGTCATCCGCGACGGCAGCACGGTCGAGACCTCGACTGCCGCGCGCGGCGCGGTCAGCGAGGACCGCGATCATCCGCGGCATGGTCGGCCGCGACGATGGCCGACCGCTACCCGCGCGCGCACGCCGCAGATCGGCGACGACGGTGTTCGAGGTGCAGGACTGGCGCGTCCACCACCCGCTGCACGCCGACCGGCTGGTCGATCAAGGGCGTCGAGCCTGCACGTCCGGCGCGGCGAGATCGTCGGCATCGCCGGGCCTGATGGGCGCGGGCCGCACCGAGCTCGCGATGAGCGTGTTCGGCCGCTCCTACGGGCGGCGGCATCAGCGGCGAGGTGCTGCTGCACGGCCAGCGAGGTCGACGTCGGCACGGTCGGCAAGGCGATCGCCGCACGGCATCGCCTACGTCACCGAGGACCGCAAGGGCTACGGCCTCGTGCTCGACGACGACATCAGCACAACATCACGCTGGCCAATCTGCCGCGGTGTCGCAGCGCGGCGGTGATCGACGACGCGGGCGCGAATTCGCGGTCGCCAGCGACTACCGCGCAGCGCCTGCAGCATCCGCTGCGCCGAGCGTCTCCAGCAGGTCGGTCAACCTCTCCGGCGGCAACCAGCAGAAGGTCGTGCTCGGCAATGGCTGTTCGCCGACCCCGAGGTGCTGATCCTCGACGAGCCGACGCGCGGCATCGACGTCGGCGCCAAGTTCGAGATCTACACGCATCATCGCCGAGCTCGCCGCGGAGGGCAAGTGCGATCGTGTGATCTCGTCGGAGATGCCCGAGCTGCTCGGCATGTGCGACCGCATCTATGTGATGAACGAAGGCCGCTTCGTCGGCGAGATGCCGGCCGCCGAGGCGACGCAGGAGAAGATCATGCGCGCCATCGTCAGCAGACGGGCAGCCAGCATGATGAGCCGAGACCGTCCGGCGCCAGCCGGCCACGCATCGGCCTACGCCGGGCTTCCTGCAAGAGCAACCTGCGCGACTACGGCATGCTGCTGTCGCTGGTCGCGATCATGGCGTTCTTCCAGGTCATGACCGACGGCACGCTGCTCGAGCCGCTGAACCTGACCAACCTGGTGCTGCAGAACAGCTACATCGTCATCATGGCGCTGGGCATGCTGCTGGTCATCGTCGCCGGGCACATCGACCTGTCGGTCGGCTCGGTGGTCGGCTTCATCGGCGCGCTGGCGGCGGTGCTGATGGTGCAGTACGAGATGGCACTTCGTGCCGGCCGACGCTCGCTCTGCCTGGTCGCGGGCGGCGCGATCGGCGCGATCGCAGGGCTGGTTCGTCGCCTTCCCCGGATCCCGTCGTTCATCGTCACGCTGGCCGGCATGCTGGTGTTCAAGGGCCTGGCCTGGCGCTGCTGCAGGGCCAGTCGGTCGGGCCGTTCCCGCCGACGTTCCAGCTGCTCAGCTCGGGCTTCATCCCCGACTGTGCTTCGACGGCGAGACGCTGCGCATCGAGCCTCGCTGCGTGCTCGGCGTCGCCGGTCGCGGCCGGCGCTGGTCGTCGCCAAGCTGCGCGCAGCGCGCGCAACCAGCGCGACGCCACGGCATCGAGGACGAGCCCTGCGCCGTTCTTCGTCGCCAAGAACGTGGTGTTCGTCGGCGCTGATCGTCTGCTTCTCGCTACCTGCTGGCCTCCTACAAGGGCCTGCCCAACGTGCTGATCATCATGGCGCTGCTGATGCTGCTGTACGACTTCGTCACCACGCGCACCATCGATCGGCCGGCGCATCTACGCGCTCGGCGGCAACGAGAAGGCGGCGCGGCTGTCGGGCGTCAAGACCGAGCGGCTGACGTTCTGCACCTTCGTCAACATGGGCGTGCTGGCGGCGCTCGCCGGCCTGGTGTTCGCCGCGCGCCTGAACACCGCCACGCCGAAGGCCGGCCTCGGCTTCGAGCTCGACGTGATCGCCGCCTGCTTCATCGGCGGCGCCTCGGCCTCGGGCGGCGTCGGCAAGGTGCTCGGCGCGGTGATCGGCGCCTTCATCATGGGCGTGATGAACAACGGCATGTCGATCCTCGGCATCGGCATCGACTACCAGCAGGTGATCAAGGGCCTGGTGCTGCTGGCCGCCGTGTTCGTCGACGTCTACAACAAGAACAAGACATGACGACCTCCTTGCTCGCTGCGCTCGCTTCCCCCGAGGGGGATCAGGCCCTTCGGGCGGCCGGGCGGGGCCTGAGGTGAGCCCGACCACCGGCCATCGCGACTACCGGCAGCCGCCGGAGCGCAAGAGCATGCACGCGCGCATCGTGCACGACCTCGGCATGCGCATCGTCGCCGGCGAGTTCAAGCCAGGCGACCGCCTGCCCGGCGAGGCCGCGCTGCTGGCCGACTACGACGTCAGCCGGCCGGTGCTGCGCGAGGCCACGCGCGTGCTGGTCGCCAAGGGCCTGGTGCTGTCCAGGCAGCGCGCCGGGGCCATCGTGCGGCCGCGCAACGAGTGGCACCTGCTCGACCCCGACGTGCTGTACTGGCTGATCCAGACGCAGCCGCAGGCCGAGTTCGTCGAGACGCTGCTCACCGCGCGGCGGGTGTTCGAGCCCGCCGCCGCCGCGCTGGCGGCCAGGGTGGCCAGCGACGACGCCTCGCAGGGCATCGCCGAGGCCTACGCCGGCATGGAGGCCGCCGCCACGCCCGAGGAGCTGCTCGAGCCCGACCTGGCCTTTCATCGCCGCATCGCCGAGGCCACCAACAACGACCTGCTGGCCTACATCGGCAACATGCTGTCGCTGGCGCTGCGCGAATCGATCAAGCTGAGCAGCAAGCACCCGAACACGCATGCGCTGTCGCTGCCGCGGCACAAGGCGATCCTGACCGCGCTGCTGCACCGCGACCCGCTGGCGGCGCACCAGGCCACGCTGGTGCAGCTGAAGGAGACCCGCGAGGACCTCAGCGAAGTGCTGGCGTCGAACCTGCAGCTGAGGTAGGAGCGGACCGACCGCGAAGGCGAGCCGTTGGTGCTCTCGGCGCATCGCGCCGCACTGCGAAGCGGCCCCGCCCCTCAGCGTGAAGGCACCTTGTCCCGAGACTGTTCGAGCTGTTGAAGGGCAGGAACAACCCGCTCGGTCCAGGCTTGCAGGCCCGCCAACCTGAGGACGACCTTGTCGCGGACGACGATCTCGAAGAGCGGGGTTGGCGGACTGAGTTGATACTGGTCCCTTCGGTCCTGGTAGAGAAAACGCAACTCGGGCGGATAGAGCGACTCGTCTTCACTGCCACTCAGGCTGCGCCTGTCGATCATGACGAGATGCACATGCTGCCGGTCTTCCGACAGCTCCTCCCAGCGGCAGGCCGGAATCGGAGTCGCGCCACACCTTGCAGATCGGGCAGTCGACGGCCGTATGTGCGACCACATAGACCGGATCGTCGCGCTTGAGCGACGCTTCCTCGTTCCGAGACGGCGCACCATCCGCCGGCCCGCGTCGTGAATCGTCCTGGCCACCAGCGAATGTTGGTCGCGCGGCCAACGCTGATGTGAACACCAGGTGGCACAGCAACGCAGCGACTTGACAACGCATACTTCCGGCTCCCGAAGCGGTCTACTCGAATGTGGGCCAACACGCACCACCAACAGCATACAGACGGAATGTCGCCGCTGGCGCTGTCGGCGGAAATGGCATTCGGTTGGACGAGGTGGGTTGCGGGCAGGACATCGAAGTCGGGCGAGCGGTTTCCGCTTGCGACGGCTGCGCCGACGTACTGCCGCCCGAATGTCTGCTGTTAGGCGAGCAGAGTTGGATCTCGTCGGACCGCTTCGGGTCGACGGCAGGTTGTCGATGGTCTGACCACATCGCCCTGAACCTGCCGGCCAAGCAGCGAAATGGAGTGAACGGGCGCCAACAGAGCGGCCAGCAACGATCAGCCTGCAATTTGTTCTGATCAACGGGCTGCGGCCCGCAACGCGTTCACGGACCGATGCTGCTGTAACCACGCCTCGCGCCGCTGGAAAAGACCTGGCACCGTCTCGTTCGTCTCGGCGATGACTGCCGCCAGGTCACCGGTCAAGAGCCGGCCGTCGTCCACGACGATCTGCCCGGCCACCATGGTCATGCGAACGTCGCCACCCTGAACCGCAAACACCAGATTGTGGTGAAGGTTGGCCAGCCGCCCTGTCACGAGCGGAGTCATTCTCGGCGTGTCGGTGCGTACCGCGATGATGTCCGCTTGCTTGCCGGCCTCCAGGGTGCCGATGGCGCCGTCCAGGCCCAGCGCGCGGGCGCCTGTGACCGTGGCCATGCGGCACACGTCCCAGGAGTCCATGGCGGCAGCATCCAGCTTGGTGAACTTGGCCAGCAGGGAGGCCACCTTCATTTCCTCGAACATGTCGAGGTTGTTGTTCTCCTTTTCGCCGTCCGTGCCCAGGCCCACCGCGATGCCGCGCGCCAGCATCTTCTCCACCGGCGCCGCACCGCTGGCCAGCTTCATGTTGCTGACCGGGTTGTGCGCCACGCCCACGCCTCGTTTGGCGAGCAGTTCGATCTCCTCGTCATCGACCCAGACGCAGTGCGCGAGCAGGACACGTTCCACATCGAGCAGGCCGAAGTGCTCCAGTGCCTGGATCGGGCGCATACCGTAGCGGCGCTGCGTCTCCGCGACGTCGAACTGGCTTTCATTGCTATGCGTGTGCAGGCCGACCCGGTGCTTGCGGCTGATGGCCACCGCGCGCGCCCAGGCGTCGGGTGTCGCATAGAACATGTGCTCCAGGCCGACCCAGACGCTGATCCTGTCCTTTGCCGCGGCCATGCCAGGACTCGATCAACGCCTCGTTGGTATCCAGTGTCTCGAAGTAGTTGTGGTCGGGGTGCTCGCCCACATACGGCACCAGCACGGCGCGGATCCCCAGCTGATCTGCTGCCCGCGCACTGCCGTCCATGAAGCGCCACATGTCGACGATGGTGGTGGTGCCCGACAACAGCGCTTCGGCGTAGCAGCAGTTGCGATGCAAGCGCGGCCTCGTGCGGCTGCAACACGCGGTGCATCGGGTCGATGAACTGCTCTAGCCAGTCCCACACCGGCAGGCCTTCCGCGGTGCCGCGCAGCAGGCCCGAGTGGGCGTGCGTGTTGACCAGTCCCGGCATCAGCAGTGCGTTGTCGTAGCGCTTCACGGCAACGCCCGGGTGGGTCGACAAGACGGTCGTTGCGTCGCCGACCTGTTCGATGCGGCCATCGGGCCCCACGAGGACGGCGCCGTCCTCGATCAACGGATTCCCGGGGTCATCGGCAGAACGAACTTGCCATGCAGGATCAGCGGTGTCATATGGTTTCCTTGGTGCCTGGCGCATTCTGCGAGGCTGGGTCGCTTGCCTAAAATCAGGTCCCATAGAAAAACCAGATAGGTCGCCGTGCGCCCCTCGATGGAGCAACTTGAAACCTTTGCGGCCGCGGCGCGGGAGCAGTCGTTTTCGGCCACGGCACGCAAGCTGGGGAAGTCGCAGTCGGCAGTCAGCACGGCCATTGCCGAGCTCGAGATCGACCTCGGCGTCGAACTGTTCGACCGCGGCGCGCGCTACCCGGTGCTCACGCATGCCGGAACGGCACTGCTCGCACAGGTCGACGGGATCTTGTCGCACTGCGATGCGCTGGTGGATCGTGCGAATGCGCTCGCCGGCTTCGTCGAGACACGCGTGGTCGTCGTGATGGAGGATGCCTGTCCCTACGAGGCCATCACGCCGGTCCTGTCACGCTTTGCCACCGAATTTCCGGCGGTGCAGGTCGACATCCTGCAACCGTTGGGCGCGTCGCTGGTGGAGATGGTCCTTGCCGGCGATGCCGTGCTGGGCCTGGGCTGTACGCAGCCAGACTACCCGGCAGGCATCGGCTTTCGTCGCCTGGGAGAGGTGACCCTGGTCAACGTGGCGCGGGCAGATCATCCGCTGACCAAGCTCTCATCGGTTTCGTTTGCACAGCTTGCCGACCACACCAAGCTTTCGACGGCGGCTCAGTCGCGCAGGGTGACGACCAGCGAATACCTGAAGTCCCCGCGCCAATGGTTGGTGCACAGCGAGCTTGCCTTGCTGGAGCTTCTGGACGGTGGCTTGGGTTGGGCGGCAGTGCCACGACGCTTGGTGGCCGAGCGTCTCGCATCGGGTATCTGGTCGAGTTGACGTTGGAGGCCTACCCGTTCACCGAGTGGAATGTTGGCCTCGACCTGATCTGGAACTCGGCCGCCAAGCCGGGCAAGGCTGCGACATGGCTGCGTGTCGAGCTCGGTAAGGTGAAATTGTTCTCCTGAACTGCATTCAGGTTGGGCGGCTTGATCAAGCGGCGCAACGCCAATGTGGCGGCCGTGGCGCTGGCCAACAAGAACGCGCGGATTGTGTGCGTTCCGGGTGTGACCTACGCTATGGGCCCGGCTGCATCGTCGTCAACCGCGCCGCGCCCCTGACGTTGCTGATATTCACCGGGCGTCATGCCCATCACGCGGCGGAACGCACGGCTGAAATTCGCCGGCTCGGAGAAGCCCAGGCTCAGTGCGACGCCGAAAATCGACGCGCTGGGTTCAAGTAGCAACTCGCAGGCGCGCTCGAAGCGCACCTTTTGCGACAGGTCGCGGAACTGCAGGTTCTCCTTTTTCAGGTGGCGATCGATCGTTCGCGTCCCGCTGGTGGCTCGTGCACGCTTGACCTGTAGGAGCGTTGGCCAGCGGGTCAGGAAGTCGCAAAACACGATCGTGTCCGTGTGCTCGAACCAGTCGAGCGCTTGGGGGAAGTATTGCTTGAGGGCGTAGCCCAGGCGATTGGTGAAGCGGGTCTTGTCGTTGACCACACGCCGACGCTGTTCGACCAGGTGCAGCAGTGTGCGCATCGGCACGCTTTGCGGATTGAGCGCAGTCAGGCGGTCACGGTGGTGCATCAGCAGTTCAAGCGCGTGCTCGGCGTCGGTCGGATCGTCCTTGGCCCGGCTGGGCTTGAATGCTTCGCGGTACTTCGCCAGGGTCGCCGGGTTGATCGGAAAGAGCACGAAGAAGTCGTACTTCTGCAGCGCATAGACCAGGGGCCCCTTGGTCAACTCCAGACCTGCCGCTCGACGTGCCGAGTCGGTTGGTAAATGTCGCCCCATTGCGCTTTACAACTCGAGCGAATTGAAGGCGCTGGAGCGCACCGCGAGGAGATTGACGCAAAGGTGCCGGCCACGATGCGGCGGCTCATGGTCACGCCTTTCAAGCAGACCTCGTTGCTGCCAAGCTGGGGATTGCAGGCGCACTCTCCGACTGGTAGAAGCGCATTCGGTTTGACATCCGACGTGCGGGGACGCGGGTGCCGTCCATCGCGCGGATTCCATCCGCCGGCCTTTCAGCCCGGGGTGGTTGGCAGTTGGCAGCACTTCCAGTTGAGGAGATCCCTATGCGCTTCTCGTCTTCGAACCTTCGCGCCACTGCCGTGGCGCTGTCATTCATCGCGACACCATTGCTGGCTCAGAGCCAGCCCGCCATACCTCCGCTTCAAACCCAAGGAGCGGCAGCTACACATGCGGCGGCATCGGCGAAACGTCTTCCAAGGCGACGCTCGCCGCCCGGAAGGACTACCCCCTGTCGATGCTCTTCGCAACTGCAAGCGGTGAGTACATGGCATCGGTCACGGTGACGGTCAAGGATTCCAAGGGCGCCGGCGTTCTGTCGATACCAAATACCGGACCAATTTGCCTAATCAAGCTGCCGGATGGCAGCTACAGCGTCGACGTGCAAGCCATGGGCAACTAAGTCGCAAAGTGTCACGGTCGGCGCCAGTCCCAAGGCGATCGACTTCAGCTTCTAGAGATTGTCTGGTGTGTCGTTGCCACGTCGGAATTCGGCAAGGGACTGCTCCGGGCCGAAAGTCTCAACGGGCCGCCTGCACGTGTGCAAGCACGAGCGGATGGTCGCGTTGCCCGGGCCAGCGCGGAGCAGCAAGTTGTGAAGATCCGAACGTGCTCGCAGCGGTGGTTTCGCGCCGAGCCGGCCCTTGATCCCGCCCGAGGGCATCCACAGGCCTCAATCATGATGCGAAATACCCTGGACTTCCTCCTCTACGACTGGTTGGGGATCGAGTCGCTCACCGCGCACGAGCGATTCGGGCTGCACTCGCGGGAGACCTTCGACGCGGTGCTCGAGATGAGCGAGCGTCTGGCGCGCGAGAAGTTCGCCCCGCACAACCGTCTCATCGATACGCAGGAACCCGTGGTTCGGGATGGGCGCGTGGTACTGCCGCAACCCACCTACGACGCGGTTCGCGCCTACGCCGCATCGGGTCTGCTTGCCGCCGGCCACGACGAGGCGATGGGAGGAATGCAACTCCCGTATGTCGTCGACATGGCGGCCAACGCTTTCTTCTTCAAGGCCAGCATTGCCTTGTCGGCGTACGGCCTGCTGACCCGTGCCAATGCCAACCTGTTGATGGCCCATGGCACGGAGGTGCAGAAGCGAGCCTTTGCGGCCCCTCAGCTCGATGGCCGCTTCTTCGGCACCATGTGCCTGACCGAGCCGCAGGCCGGCTCGAGCCTGGGCGACATCTCCAGCAGGGCCATGCCCGACGGCGCCGATCATGCGCCGAAGTCCGGGCCCGAGATACCGAATCGTCGGCAACAAGATGTGGATCTCGGGCGGCGAACACGAACTTTGCGAGAACATCGTCCACCTCGTGCTCGCCAAGATTGCCGGCCCCGACGGCAAGCTTCCGACGGGGACCAAGGGCATTTCGTTGTTCGTCGTGCCACGGCTGCTGGTCGACGACCGGGGTCGCCTGACCGGCGAGCCGAACGACATTGCATTGGCCGGGTTGAACCACAAGCTCGGATACCGCGGCACCGTGAACACCCTGCTGAACTTCGGTGAGGGCAAGACTCCGGTCCGCCCCCCTGGAGGCATCGACGGGCAGGGCCGCGGAGCGATCGGTTACCTGGTGGGCGCTCCTGGGGTCGGCCTCGCCGCGATGTTCCACATGATGAACGAGGCGCGCATCAGCGTGGGCTGGGCGCGGCCATGCTCGGCTATGCTGGCTATGAGGTAGCGCTCGACTACGCACGCAATCGAATCCAAGGCCGCCCGAGTGACCCAGGCGCGAAGGATGCTCCCGCGCACTCGGTTCCCATCGTCCGGCACCCCGACGTGAAGCGCATGTTGCTTGCGCAAAAGGCGTACTGCGAGGCGGCCTGGCATGGCCTGTATTGCGCGCGATTGATCGACGACGCCAACGTGGGATCGCCAGCGCAGCGGCCTGAAAGCCTTTCCTGCAACTCCTTACGCCCATCGCGAAGAGCTGGCCGAGCGAGCGGTGCCTCGAGGCCAACAGCCTGGCAATCCAGGTGCTCGGCGGCTATGGCTACTCGCGCGACTTCCCGGTTGAACAGCTTTGGCGCGACAACCGCCTGAACATGATTCACGAGGGAACGCACGGCATCCAGGCGCTCGACCTCCTGGGTCGAAAGGTAGGCGCTGACGACGGTGCCGGGATGAAGCTGCTGTTCCAGCGCATTGGGTCCACTGCCGACGCCGCGGCCGGGTTTCCCGACCTGGCAGCGCACGCAGCCGCCCTGCGCTCGGCGCTGCAAATGCTCGGTGCTGCGACCGCCGCTGCGCTCGACACCGACTCGCCGGCGCTGCGCGTCGCCAACGCGACGCCGTACCTGCAGGCCTTCGGGCATGTCATCGTGGCCTGGCTCTGGCTTGACCTGGCCTGCGCGAGCGCTCGAGTGGCCAAGGACCGCGCTGCGCCGCATCCGGCGGGTTTCCGGCAGACGTGCCACTACTTCTTCGGATACGAACTCCCTCGCGCGGCCGCCTGGCTGCAAGCAGTGGCGCAGCGCGACACGACCTGCCTCGAGATGCAGGACGAGTGGTTTTGATCGCTTCAGGAACCTGGAGGGCCAGGGGCGACGGACAAGGCCAATGGCACCCCGACCCGTGGGCCCAGGGTGCCGGCTGCGCAACCTGGACACGGCGGCAACGGGCGCCCTGAATCATTACCCGCAGCGAGTCTGTTCCATTCAAGAATGAGGACATCATGCAAGAAGCCGTCATCGTTTCGACCGCGCGAACCCCCATCGGCCGGGCCTTCCGCGGCTCGCTGAACAATAAAGTTCCCGACCCTGATGGCCCATGCGATCCAACACGCCGTTGCGCGCGCAGGGGTGGAGCCGGATCGGATCGAGGACGCGATCATTGGCAGTGTCCTGAACTGAGGAACGGCAGGCTCGAACATCGCGCGTCAAGCCGTCCTGGCTGCGGGGCTGCCGGTCAGTGTCAGTGCCCAGACGATCGACCGGCAGTGTGCGTCCGGACTGATGGCCATCGCCACCGCAGCCAAGCAGATCATGGTCGACGGCATGGAAGTGCTGGTCGCTGGGGCGGCGAAGAGAACATCTCGGCAGTGCAGAGCCGCTACTTCGGCTGGGTGGCGGAGGAGAAGGATCCCAATGTGGTCGCCCACGCGGTGCATGCCTACATGCCGATGCTGGAGACGGCGGAGATCGTGGCGCGCAAATATGGCATTCACGCGCGGCGCAGGACGCCTATGCCCTGGCGTCGCAACAACGCACGGCCAAGGTGCCACGGCGACAGGCCGGTTCGCGCGAGATCGTGCCGATCACCGCCACATGGCCATCACCGACAAGGAAACCGGGAACGTTCGCTATCGCGAGGTGAAGCTCGAGCGCGACGAGGGAAACAGGCCCGAGACCAGTTCGGAGTCGTTGGCGGCCCTGAAGCCTGTGATCGAGGGCGGATCATCACCGCGGATCGCCAGCCAACTCTCCGACGGGGCCAGCGCGTGCGTGCTGAATGATGCGCGGCAGGAGGAGCGCGCTGGGCCTTACCGCCTTGGGCATCTATCGGGGGATGGCCGTCGCCGGGAATGCGCCGCAGGAAATGGGCATCGGACTCGTGCTCGCGATTCCTCGGTTGCTCGAGCGCCATGGCCTTCGAATCGAAGACATCGACCTCTGGGATCGAACGAGGCGTTCGCCTGCCAGGCCCTCTACTGTCGCGACACGCTGGGCATCGATCCCGAGCGATACAACGTCGACGGCGGCGGCATCTCGATCGGCCACCCGTACGGCATGTCCGGAGCCCGGCTGGTGGGCCACGCGCTGATCGAGGGCAAGCGGCGCGGGGCCAGGCGGGTGGTGGTGACGATGTGCGTCGGCGGTGGCATGGGGGCCGCGGCGCTGTTCGAGATCGCCTGGAGCCGGCAGCCCGCCTCCCACCTGTCCGATCCGAGCGAGGATGTCGATCATGAGTGAAACCACTTCCAAGGTGATGAGTGCCAAGCAGGCCGTCGAGAACTTCGTTCACGACGGCGATGAACTCATCATCGGCAATTACACGGTCGGCACCTGCGCCGATCTGGTCTACGAGATCGTGCGCCAGCGCAAGAAGGGATTTACGCTTGATCAATCGGGCATCTCGATGTCGACGTTCTGGTGGGGGGAGGCGCGTCGACCGGCTGGTGACGGCCTATGTCCTGCGATCGGGCGGCAAGAGTGGAGGCTCGGCGGTCGAGCGCGCGCTGAATGCGGGAACGCTTCAGCTCGAGGATTATTCGAACTTCAATTACAGCGCCCGCCTGATGGCTGGAATGCATGGGCAGTCATTCATCCAGGTCTTCGAAGGGATCATGGCCACGGACTTGTACCGAAGGCGCGGTTTCATGGGCGAAAACAAGTACCGTGTGATCAAATGCCCCTACACCGGACGAAACGTGCTCACCGTGCCAGCGGCGAATCCGGACGTTTGCATCGTTCACGTTCAAAGAGCCGATGCGGATGGCAATGCCCAGTATTGGGGTGCCATGGCCACGTTGCCGCGGCTGCGTTATCCAGCAGAGGCATCATCTCGTGCGAAGAAATCGTCGAACCGACATCATCCAGTCCAGTCCGCATCTGACGATCATTCCCGCGTACCGCGTCAGTGCGGTTGTCGAAGCGCCGTGGGGGGCGCATCCCACCGAGGTGCTGGGGTACTACAACATGGATTACCTCATGTATGCACCCTCTTCATGTCCGCCGCCGCCACCGAGAGTGGCCTCATGGCGTGGATGGACGAATGGGTTTACGGCTGTCCGGATCGGGCCGCCTACGTCGATCACTACATCCAGAAGTTCGGCAGCGCCACGCTAGACGAACTGAGAGCCAGAGCCTTCTATTCGGCTCCGGCAAACTACGGTGCCGCATTCACATCCAGATGGGGGCGGGACGGGCGGGAACGAGCATGGGGATCACGCGGACTGAATTGGAGTCAATGCTGCAAGAAAGGGGGAAGTTCCATGAGTAAGCCCTATACCCTTGATGAACTACTGGCCATCGCCGTCGCCAGGGAGATCCGCGACCATGAAAACGTCGTTCTCGGTGTCGGCGTTCCGATGACGGCGGGCGCGCTCGCGAAAGCCCTTCACGCGCCGCACGCGACCTTGATGATGGAATCCGGCATCACCGATATCCGGCCGCTCCTGTCACTCAACAATATAGCCGACGCCCACTCCTGCCGCGGTTTTTCGTATTCGACGGATCTGTATTCCACATTTACGATGACCTATCGCGGCTACGTCGATGTCTGCTTCCTCGGCGTGGCCCAGGTCGATCGATTCGGCAATCTCAATACGACTGTGATCGGCGATTACGACAAGCCCGCGCTGCGCCTGCCCGGCTCGGGCGGTGCGCCGGATTTCATTTCCTACGCGAAGAGGACGGTGCTCACGCTGCGGGGAGGATCGTTCGTCAATCAACTGGACTACCTCACTTCACCTGGATATCTGGACGGTGGGGACAGTCGCGATCGATCCGGCTTCTTCCCGCTCGGCAGCGGCCCCGCGGCGTTGATCAGCACCAAGGGAATCTTCCGATTCGATCCGAAGACCAAGGAGATGTATCTGGAACGGATTCATCCCGGCGTCACCCTTGAGTCGATCGAGAAGGACATTCCGTGGAAACTGAAGGTTTCCCAGGATCTCAAGGCGACCGAACGCCCGTCGGATGAAGAAATCGATTTCATTCGTGACTTCGCGCCCGAACTGTCAGCCGGCACCGCATTGACCGGCGAATTGCGCAAGGCCCACTGAAGAAGAAACAAGACGCGCGCGCTGTCGACAAGCCATAGAGAGAGAATGCTCGCGCAGCCTGGGAGCACCTGACGGGCAACCTGCCCCAAGCCGCAAGGCCTCAAGTCCCTAGGTATTCACCTGCAGGATTGCCATCGCCTGGGGGCGCTATTGCCGGTGCGCGTGGAGAACTTGCTGTCGGCTTGCAAGAATCTCGGTACTACGCGCATCACCAACGGCGTCTACCGAGAACACGCGACCGAGTGGAGCATCGGCGAGGCCAGTGGCACCCTGGCGGCGTTTGCGCTGCCGTAGAGCGGCAGCCGCCACGCGCCGTTCGTAGTGCCGCTGGCCTGTCGGCCAACTTCCAGCGCACTCTTGAGAGCCAGGGTGTACTGCTTTCATGGCCTTCGTTCGGAGCGCTGACACCGATGCATCGGGTCGGCTATCAATACGCGCCGAGATGAGCCGACGACAACCGATCCGCAGCCCAGCAGCGCCGACAGCACTACGTACCTGGTAGTGCCGCCCCTGACTTCACGCGGCGGCTGGCGGCGGGCGGCCCTGGTGCCATGGCCGCGCCTGGCTGCCCCTGGACAGTGCGCGAGAGCCGAACGCCAGCGACGGCTTCGCGGCGACGAAGTCGGGACAATGAATGTCGCTGAGGGGTCGGCAGCGTCAGTTCGCGACCGCGAGATGCAGCCGTTCACCTCTGAATCTGTCAGGGTCAACATTTGCGCACCGTGAATGACCGCTATTGCCGGGCACCGCTTTCAGGCCTTGTTTGGCGAGCGACCGTTTACAGGTGCGTACCGGTCGCTCGACCGGAAAAGCGCCACCGACGCCTTTGGGTCGAGCCTTGACAGCCGCCGCGCTGGATTCGCCGCCCTGAACCTGTCATCCGGAATCACGATGCCGGTCAGCTGACGCAAACTGCCCGCATTCCTGGCCATGACCGGGCACTGGTGGAGGTCCGGTCTTGCGCAAGTCAATTGTTAGTCTTGGCCCGGCTTCTCAAGCACGTCTCTTATCTCGACCTGGAGCTCACTGCGTCAGCAGCGGCAGTTGTGCGCCAAGTGCTTGCCCATGCCGTCGTCGCGCGCAGAGTTGCAACAATTGCGGGTCAGAGTACAAAGTAGGTGTCAATTCTCGCGTCGAATTCCGCGCCATGAGTCCTGCCCGCGCCCCTAACCCGGACCCTAACGCCGAGGCCCGCCAGCGTCGACACGCCACGGCCAAAGCGAAGAAGCTGCTGCGCGAGGGCATGGCCCGGCTTCAGGCCGTGCTCGACGACAGGTTCATCATCGACGAGACCCCGCTCGAGGCGAGCGACGCGATGCAGCTCGCTGCCGATGCCATGCACGCGGCGCTGCATCAGCTCGACGCCGCAGACAGCATTGGTCGCCCCGGCGCCACGGCACCCGCCGGCGCTCCGACGCGCCAGCAAGGGCAGTTCCTGGCCTATATCAGCGAGTACGTTGCAGCCAATCGGGCTGGCGTGGCGCCAAGCCATGCCGACCTGCAGAGCTTCTTCAACCTCACGCCGCCGTCGGTGAACTCGATGCTCGTGCGGCTCGAACGGTGCGGCTTCATTCGCCGTGTGCCCGGCAAGGCGCGGGCGATCGAAGTCCTCGTCCCTGCGGCGCACCTGCCGCCACTCGAGCGGCCCTTCAAGTTCTGACCCAAGTTCGGCCTCGGCCGTTTCGCGCGCTATCGTGGCTGCGATGCCATCTGCCCGAGGCACGAATGGATGCCATCCATGCTGCGTGTGACGGGCTCTGGGTGCGTGACCTGCTGGCGACAGTCGGCCCGTTCGTGCCGCTGGCGGCGTTGCTGCTGGGTCTGGCCTACCTGGTGCTGGACTGGAATTGGCGCTGACGCGGGTGACCACTGTCGCCGAAGCGGAGACACTGTTGCGCGCGCTGGGCATCACCGTCGGGGTGATGCTCGTATCGCTGATGGCCTTTGTCTGGGTCCATTTCGGCACCGGAAACAAGTGGCTCGCGCTGTTGTGGTCGGGCGCTTCGAGCGGCTTGTTACTATGGCCGGCCGTCGTGCTGCACGTCGTGCTGACGGCATTGCTGATTCGTGTCTACCTGAGCGACAAGGCAGCGAAAACATAGCGCAAGCGCAGCCCTTCACCCAACCCTGAAACACAACCGGAGGAATGACCATGACACCCAAGAACCAAGGCGCGATTGCGCTGCTCGCCGCCACGGCACTGCTGTCGGCCTGCGTCTCGCAGAGCACCTACAACCAGGAGGTGCAGAAGTCCGCCACCTACCAGCAGCTCGACACGAAACTGAAGGGCGAGCTCGCCGCCGACCAGGCACAGATCACGCAACTGCAGAATGCGGTGCGCGTGACGCTGGCCAACGGCATCCTATTCCCCGAGGGCGGCTGGGAACTCCACGCCGCCGGCAAGGACACGCTGGCCAAGCTGGCGCCGGTGCTGAAGTCGCTGACCGGGCAGAAGATCGAAGTCAACGGCTACACCGACAACGTGCCCATCGGCCCCGAGCTGCGCGGTCGCTTTCCGAACAACGTCGATCTGTCGAAGGCACGCGCGCAATCGGTGGCCGACTTCCTGATTACCCAGGGCGTGCCGGCCGCCATCGTCAGCACCGCCGGCTTGGGCGAGGCGCAACCGGTGGCGTCGAACGACACAGCGCAGGGCCGCGCGAAGAACCGCCGCGTGGTCATGGACATCGTCGAGGCGAAGTGACCTGCCATTCACGCGCGGGCTGCACGGATGGGGAAGAATGGGACGAGGTCATCGTCTCGACGCTGCTCTGAGCGGGTCTCCGTTGCCTGCACCTCGACCTCGCCCACCGCATCGAGAGGTTCGGCGTGCCCGTGGGCGCCGTGACTGCGGAGCAGGCCGAACGCACCCTCTCGCCGTGAGCCGGCTGATCGGACGCCGTGTGCCGATCCGAGCGGCGCCTGACCGTTTGGGCCATCTGACGCCGGCGGCTCAGCGCTTGTCTTTGCGCTGCTCAACGGCAGCTTTGAGGTCGCCAATCCTTAAACCTCGAACGGCAGCAGCAGCAGTGGGTCGCGCAGCCGGTATTCGCATCGCGAGTTTGATCACCTAATAGCAGTCGTCGCCTCGTTGATCGGCGGACAAATATCGTCCGACGCTCTGATACCTGACGGGCCCACAGTTCGCAGCCTTACGAGGAGCAGGGGCGGCCTCAATTCTTCATTGATGCCAAGCGGGGGAGGGCAGTGCACAATTCGCGCTACTACCTGCGGCAGCAAAGCAGCGCTGCCTCGACGCCGAGCTCGCAAAGCGGCTGCAACGCCATTGCGATGGGCTTCAACGAGGCGTCCGTTGCGTCCCAGGAATCCGACGCTCGCCTCAGCAAGATGACTGCACTTTTCCCTCGTGCAGGAGGGTGCCTCGCATTGGCCCTTTCATCGCGGATTTCAGACAGTTGTCTGATTCCGGAAAACAGAAAAGGGGTTACGTTCACACGTAACCCCTTGATTTCATTGGCTCCCCGACCTGGGCTCGAACCAGGGACCTACGGATTAACAGTCCCACCAGCGTATCGGGCTGAGAGCCGCTCCAGTGCTAGCTTTGCGCCTTGTATCTTCCGGAAGAAGGCAGTTGAGTTTGATCCGGAGGTTATCTTGATAGTCGTGGTGGGAGGCTGTGGGCAAGTGGGCAGAGGCCCGCGCGGTGGGCAACGCGAAGCGTTGTCCACGGCCAGCGGGCCGGTTCGAGCGGTAGCTCGAACTGTCCACTTGTCCACAGCCCCGCGCCTCGGTTAGTTTTCGCGGTCGGTGCGCCAAACCTGATACGCCTATGAGCATTCAGCTCGCCGGTTAGCAATTGGTCAACGCACCGGCCCGTCTCATCCAAACCGTGTAGCCCGAACAGTTGTCCATCATGAACATGCATCCGCAAGGTGGGGTAGCGAATCGCGATCACCGGCCGAACGTCGGAGTCGACGTATGCAAGCAGCATCTCGATGTCTGCCTGGGTACGCTGGAACTGCGTGCGGTCAATGACGCGACTGGATGGGACGTGTTGATCGCGAAATTCAAGGAAGAAGATGTCGACCTGGTGGTGCTCGAGGCCACCGGGGGCTACGAGCGCGGGCTGGTGTGTGCACTGCAGGGTGCGGGCATCACGGTCGCACGCGTCAATCCGCGGCAGGCGCGCGACTTCGCCAAGTCCATGGGTGTGCTGGCCAAGACCGACCAGGTCGATGCCCGCACGCTGCGTGACTTCGGCGACGTGCTGGCGCGCCACAAGGATCGGGCCAAGTTCATCACGCCGCTGGTCGACGAGCAACGACAGGTGCTGGCCGAGTTGATGACGCGGCGGCGCCAGCTCGTGGACATGCGCGTGGCCGAGAACAATCACCTCGAGCATGCAGGCAAGCACTCGGTGCGAAGTATCAAGAGCGTGCTCAAGACGCTGGACCGGCAGCTCGAGGCCATCGATCACGACGTCGACGACCACTTGGCTCGGCACTTCAAGGACCAGCGCACGCTGCTGGACAGCGTCAAGGGCGTTGGGCCGGTGACGATACTGACCTTGACGGCGGCGCTGCCTGAGTTGGGAAGCCTCGGTCGCCGTCAGATTGCCAAGCTGGTCGGTGTGGCGCCATTGGCCGATGACTCGGGCCCACGCAAGGGCAAGCGGCGCATCTGGGGCGGCCGCGCTAACGTGCGTGCGGTGGTCTACATGGCCGCACTGGCTGCGATCCAGCACAACCCGGCGATCAAAGTTTTCCACAGCCGCCTGGTCGCGGCCGGCAAGCCCAAGAAGGTGGCCATCGTCGCCTGCATGCGCAAGTTGCTCACCATCCTCAACGCAATGCTGCGGGACCAATCTATGTGGAACGCCGCAAAGCATCTTCAGAGCACAAAAACAGCTTGACTTTGAACACAGTTGCTAACCGGACCGCTGCGGGCTGGCTCGCACCCCCGACTGTCGCGCGGCGTGACCAAGTCGCATTGATCGCGTTGCAGCACGAACGGTAAAGAGGCCCGGGCCGGATTCGGCCCGAGGAGTCTTCCAGCCCATTGTTGCCCTGTGTGCCAATTCGCACTTTACTCACAGGAGCAAGACGATGGAAGGACTTCAACCCCTGCACCGGCGCGTCGCCGGTATCGACGTGCATCGCATGCTGCATGTGGTCACCGTACTGATCGAGCAGCCCGACGGATCGATCGAGCAGATGAGCCGCGAGTTCGGCGGCTTCAGGCGCGACTGCCGCGCCCTGGCCGAGTGGCTTGCCGAGTTGCGCGTGGAACTGGTGGTCATGGAAAGCACCGGCATTTACTGGAAGAGCGTGCATGCGCACCTGGAGAACGCCGGCATTGCGGCTTGGGTCGTCAACGCGCATTTCATCAAGCATGTGCCCGGGCGCAAGACCGACATGAGCGATTCGCAGTGGCTGGCCGTGCTGGCGCGCTTG
>CAVRVM010000020.1:0-11526 GCA_963724605.1 uncultured beta proteobacterium | reverse complement strand
CAGATCCGGTCCTTGCCGCCTTCTCTCCAAAGCAGTCAGTCGCCCAGCGGTTATTCGTCGCATCGTCAGCGCGCACCAGCAAACGATTGTGGGATCGAAACGCCCGGGCCTTGATGAATTCTTGCGACGACTATTTGACAAGCGCCCACTTCGACTGCCACTTGCGTTCGTTGATCGGCTCCATGCCCAACCATCGAATCGCAAGCGTCGCAGAGGCATTGGGCGGTCGCGCGAGCCGCGCGCGGCGCCCGGCTCAGTCAGCCCCTCCAGCACCACCCTTCGCCCGGCTTCCATTAGGACTCGCCAGAACGGCCGCTTGACCTCCTCCAGCGGCCGCCCCGGTTCGTTGGGCTTGAGGCCGTATCTCAACATGGCGATGAGATCGGCACTCGCCCTCGGGTTCGAGACGAAGTAGCCGTGTCCGAACAGGTCGGTCGTGCCGCGAATCTGAACCACGTCGAGGAAGCCCAACCTGGCCGCCAGCTCGATCTGCTCCGGGGTCAGTATCGAAGTATCGACGCGTCCCAGCCGGGCAAGGCTACCGAACAACCAGCCCGACGTGGCGAGGGCCTTGTCGTCGGGCGAAACGTAAATGGTGAGGTGGAACGGGCGCAAGGCCCGGAACACCGCATGCGGTCGCGTCGCGCCGTAGGGCACGTCGGGATCGGAGATTATCGCCAAGATCTTTTCCGGAGCCACCTCGACGTCCAGATCCGGTGCCAGCAGCACGACGTTGCCGAGCTTGACGCGCCGGGGCAGCGTGGTCTGCTGCATGTACGACTCGAAGGAGAGCTCGGACAGCGCGGTGGCGAGCACGTCGGTCCCGCGACTGTGGGCCAGGATATGAATTCTCTCGAGCCCCGGCGTGTCCGCGATGGTGCGGATCGCCTTCCGCAAGTGCTCGACCGCGAATGTGCTCGATTCGTAGTCTTCTTCGTAGCCGAACAGGATGCCGTGCTTTCCGCCCGCGGGCCAGGTGAAGATCGCGCAAACGAACTCGCGGCCCAGGAAGTGGCACATCTCACCCATCGTGAAGGCCGCTTCGCTGAAGGTATTGCTGACGCCGTGGATGTACAGCACCATCTCCTTGCGCGGGCTCAAGGCGAGGCGACGCGCGATCTCGGCCTGCAGCGCCCGGTTGGCCGCTTCGTGCGCATCGACGACAGCGGGAGCGCGCGTCAGCCCCGCGGGCGTCACCGCAACCGTCGTAGGGAATGCGCGGGTAGCGCCCGAGCTCCTTCGTCGGACCGAGCTTGAGGTCCGTCGGAGTCGGCCGCTCGACGAGCAGGCTCTGCTTTACCAGCGCGTCCCACGTCATGTCTTCGCCGAACAGGATCGTCGTCGAGCCGAAGGCCATCGAGCGCGACCTGTCCGCCGTGTACGGTTCAGGCTCATCGGGGCTCGTCGCGGGCGCGCGGTCGGTAATGAATAGCAGATCCAGCGGCGGTGTCCGAACCTCGGCGGGCGCCTCGGTGAACAGCGGCTTCGCCTGCGCCCCGGTGTACAACGCCGGCGTCGGCATCAGCGGATGCGTGGTCGCGCACCCGGCCAGGCCGAGCAGCGCGGCCAGCGCAATCGCCGCTAGCAAGCGGACTTCAGTCATTGTGCGACTTCCTGCCGTCGCGGGCCACAGCTGCGACTATACCGCAGTCAGACGGCCATGCGAGCCATCTCGACGCGGACTCGGCCCTTCTACCATCCGAGGGAAGACGTTGCATCGCGACCATCGACGAAGTCACTGTGCTAGCCGTTGCTTCTGAGACATCCTGCCGCGAACGCCGAACAAACGAATCCGATAGATACCCTACAATTGCACCGCCGCGCTCAGGCATACGCTGCCCTAAACATCCTTCGTTGACGGAAATCAAGTCGCCTGGCTCTCCTCGCCGTAAGCTGTGGACCTGATTTCCGGAACCCACCAAGTGGCACTGCCGCCGAGGTCGCCGGACCATCCAGCGACCTGTCTTCAGTGACTTCGCGTCAGAGATACCCTAAGCCCTAGGGACGTACCCCGGACGGATCTTCGCACGCACTTGCCAATCTGCCGCAGAGGGTTGCTCCATGAATTCCACACTCATCGCCGTCCTCGTATTCGTTTTCGTTTTCGGCGGGGCGCTGGCGGGCGTCGCCGTCCGCGTCCCCGCGCATCATCAGGATGCCGAAACGAAGGACGTGGTCAAGCTGGTGATGGGGCTGGTTGCAACCATCTGCCGCCCTGGTCCTGAGCCTGCTGATAGCGTCCGCGCACAGTTCGTACGACATTCAGGAGAGCGAAGTGCAGCAACTCGGCGCGCAACTTGTTCTGCTCGATGAGGTGTTCGCCCACTACGGCCCGGAGACGAACGACGCCCGCGCGCAGCTGCGTCGCATGGTGAAGGCGGAAGTCGCGCGGCTGTGGCCCGATGCTGGCGCCGCACGAGCAGCCATGCACGCGCCGCAAAATTACGTCCCGACGGAAGACCTGTTCGACACCGTCGCGCGCCTGACGCCCAAATCCGACGCCCAGCGATCTGCCCAGGCGCGCGCTCTGCAGCTCATGACGACCATGGGTACTACCATCCGCCTGCTGCACCAACAGGCCGGAGGCTCCCTGTCCTGGCCCTTCTTCGTCGTGCTGGTGTTCTGGCTCGTTGTGCTCTTCGCTGGCTTCGGTCTCTATGCGCGCCGCAACGCCACCGTCATCGCGGCGCTGTTCGTCGGCGCGTTGACCGTCGCGGGCGCGATCTTCCTGATCCTGGAGATGAATCGGCCGTACAGCGGATTGATGCAAATCTCCAGCGCGCCGATAAGGAACGCGCTGGCGCAGATTGGCCGCTAACGCGCGCCAGCTGCGGAACCTCGAATCGCCGAAATGAAACGCAAGCGACTGCAACGCGAAGGGTGCGCCGGCAGTTACCGATGCCGTCGCCTGACATGATGACGACTGCCGACATGCGCCGCGCCGCACTCCTGAACGACTCGGTCCAGGACGTCCGCGATTGCGAGTCGCGGGCGGTGCCCGCAGCGTCGCCCGACAGGAGGCGGCATTGCCATTGCGCCGCGGCATGGCTCGGCATGATGGCACTGGCCGGCTGCACGACGGTGGGCCCGGACTTCGTGCCGCCCAAGGCGCCGGTACCAGCGCAGTGGCAGGAGCCCGACAGCACGGTCGTCACGCAACAGCCTGCCGAGCAGATCCGTTGGTGGGAAGGGTTCCACGATCCGGTGCTGAGCAGGCTGATCGACACCGCCTACCAAAACAACTACAGCCTGAAGATCGCGGGCCTGCGGGTGCTGCAGGCGCGGGCTCAGCTTGGGATCGCCGTGGGCTACCTCTACCCGCAGGTCCAGCAGGCGAACGGCGGCGTGAAATATACGTCGGCCAGCAAGAATGCCGCCAACACGGAGGCCGGGGACCTGGGATTCTGGGAATACAACGTCGGCGTCAGCGTCGGCTGGGAGCTCGATTTCTGGGGCAAATTCCGGCGCTCGATCGAGGCGGCCGACGCCAACCTGATGGCCTCCGTCGCCGGCTACGACAACGCGCTGGTGCTGCTCGTCGCGCAGGTCGCGGACACCTACGTCGCCATCCGCAGCGCCGAGGCGCAATTGCAGGTCGCGCGCGAAAATATCGCGCTCCAGCAGCGCAGCGTCCGGATCACCGAGGCCCGGTACCGCGGCGGCGACGTCGGCGAGCTCGACGTGCTCCAGGCGCGCACTCAGCTGCTGGGGACCCAGGCGACGATCCCGCCGTTGGAGACCGGGCTGGAGCAGGCGAAGAACGCCCTTAGCACGCTGCTGGGCCAACCGCCGGGCGGCCTCGCGGAGATTCTGGGCCCGCAGCAGGGCGTGATTCCGGCGGCGCCACAAGCGATTGCCGCGGGCGCCCCGACGGATCTGCTCCGGCGGCGTCCCGGATGTGCGTCAGGCGGAACTCGCTGCCGCAACGCAAAGCGCAGCGGTGGGGGTCGCCGAGGCCGATCTCTATCCGAGCTTCGGGTTGAGCGGATTTCTCGGCGTGGTGGCCGCCGACGGCACGAACACCACGCGCACCGGCAACAGCGGCTTCGGTCAACTTTTCAACACGAACTCCCTCGCGTTCGTCGGCGGGCCGTACTTCAGCTGGAACATCCTGAACTACGGGCGCATCCGCAACAACGTCCGGGTCAACGATGCCGCAGCTCCAGCAACTGCTGGAGAACTACCAGAGCACGGTGCTCAACGCGGTGAAGGAGGTGGAGGACGGCATGGTGGCGTTCCTGCGCAGCCGCGAGCAGGAGCGGATTCTGGTCGAGACCGAAGCGTCGGCGCAACGCTCGCTCGCCATCGCCAACGTCGGGTACCGCGAAGGTTTTTCCGACTTCCAGCGCGTGCTGGATGCCCAGAATGCGTTGCTGCGGGCACAGCAGCAAGTCGTCGCGGCGCGCAGCACGACGGTGAGCAGCGCGATCGGGATCTATCGGGCGCTCGGCGGCGGCTGGGAGATCCGTTCGGGCCAGGGTTTCGTCGACGAGGCGACCAGGGACACGATGCAAAAGCGCGTGGACTGGGGCGATCTTCTGCAACCGGAAGCGACCCAGCCGCCGTTGAAAGGCCAGGGCAGCGGATGGCCGTCGCCGGACTGGTAATCAGCGTCAACCCGAACACAGGCATGCCATGAGCGAACAACAGAAATCCGTGCAGGCGGGACAGGGATCGGGCAATCCCCCGGAGAACAAACCGGCGGGCCCGGCGACTTCGAACGCGCCGGTGCCCACCGCTGGCAGTGCGCCCGTCAAAACGGAAGCGCCACCCGCCCCGCGGCGGATGGACCCGGTGCGCAAGTGGGTCCTGATCTTCGGTGCGTTCTGCGTGCTCCTGCTCGCCTGGTACATGGCCGCCGACCGCTACACGCCGTACACGACGCAGGCGCGCGTCAACGCCTTCGTGGTGCCGATTGCACCGCAGGTCGCGGGAGAGGTCCTCTCGGTCGATGTGCGCACCAACCAGACGGTGAAGAAGGGCGACCTGCTCGCCCGCATCGACCCGGTGCGCTACGAGCTGGCGGTCGCCTCGGCTGAAGCCCAGCTCGCGCTCACCCGGCAAAACCTCAAGGTTGGGAGCTCGACCGTCGAAGCGGCCGCGGCCGCGCTGGACGCCGCGAAGGCCGCGCTCGTCAAGGATACGCAGAACGAGGCCCGCCTGAAGCGCATCGACGCGGATGTTCCCGGCGCGATTTCGCAGCGGTCGCTGGAGTGGGCCACAACGTCCCGCATCGAAGGCGAGGCCCAGGTGGCCAGCGCCAAGGCCAATCTGCAGAAGGCGATCGAAGGGCTCGGCCCGCGCGACGAGAAGAACCCGCAGCTGCTTGCCGCGCGCGCGGCATTGGACAAGGCGAAGCTCGACCTGCAGTACACGCGCCTCATCGCGCCCAGCGACGGCATCGTGACCGATCTGCGGGTCGATGTCGGCAATTTCGCCGCGACCGGCCAGCCGCTGATGACCTTCGTTGCGGCCCAGAAGATGTGGGTCGAGGCGAACCTGACCGAGAACAACCTGGGCCACGTCAAGCCGGGCGACGCCGTCGACCTCGTGCTCGACATCTGGCCGGACAAGACGCTGCGCGGGCGTGTGCGCAACGTCACTTTTGGCGTGACCGCCGCCGAGTCCACTTCGAAGCCGGGCACGCTGCCCACGGTCCAGAACGCGCGCGACTGGCTGCGCAACGCGCAGCGCTTTCCGGTGCTGATCGATTTCGAAGATCCCGCGGAGGCCACGCAGCTCGGCGCGCGCGTCGGCAGCCAGGTCAACGTGCTCGTGTACACGGGCGATCACCCGATCCTCAACCCGTTGGGTCGGTTCCTGATGTGGCTGAGCGCCCTGTTGTCGTATGCCTACTGATGCAACCGTAGCGGCGGCAGCGCCGAAGGCGCGGGCCCTGGACAACCCCAGGGCGCGCCGCATCCTGCGCTTCACCATCGGCGTGACGCTGGCGACCGCCTACAGCACGTACATCAACTGGCCCTTCTCGTTCCTGCTGCCGGCGCTGGTGATCCCGTTCCTGGCCTTGCCCATCCCGTCGGCGCCGTCGCTGCGCTACGGGCTGTGGATCACGACAAAACTCATTGCCTTCGCCGGCCTCGGAACGGTGCTGATGCTGCCGCTGCACAGCCATCAGTTGTTCGGCTTCGCCGTGGTCGCGCTCATCCTCTTCGTCAACTTCTACCTGCAGGCCGAGGGCAAGATCACGAGCCTCAATGCCATGATCGTGATCGTCGGCATCACGCTCGTTCCGGCGTTCGGCGAGAACTCGCTGGATGTGGGCGTCGAGTTCGCGAAAGGCATGTCGCAGTGTGCACTTGCCATGTTCCCGATCCTCTGGATCGCGTTCGCTGCGGTGCCCGGCGGCGTATTTCCGGGCCTGCCCAACGCACCCCGGATCGAAGGCACGCCGGTGGACCGGGCCATCCTGGCGCTGCGGCCGGTGCTGGTGCTGTTGCCGCTGTTCGCGTACATGCTGAGCAGCGACAACAACATTCGTTACCTGATCGGCTATTACCAGCCGGCCATGATCGCGCAGCATGCGCGCCGGGCGACCGCGCGCAAGCTGACCGTCGACCTGATCATGGCCACGCTCATCGGCGCCACCGGCGGACTGATCATGTGGTGGCTCATCAAGCTGTGGCCGTCGTGGTTCTGGTTCGTGCTGGTGATGGCGCTGTTCTCGCTCTTCTTCGCCACGCGCATCTTCGGCCACGGACCCGGCGCGCTGACGCCGAACTACTACCGGTGGAGCTACGGCCTGACGACGCTGGTCTTCATCGTCTTCCCGGACGCCCTGACGCAGGGATTCACCGGCGACGACCCGAACATGAAGTTCTACGAGCGCATCGTCGACTACATGCTCGTCACCTCGTATTCAGTTTTCGCCGTCCTGCTCTTCGACGCGGTCGTGGACCGCCTGCGGGCGTTGCGCAGGCGATTCGCGCGTCGCGCTCAATGACGCGGAACGCGCCGCCTGAGCGTGATGACGATTGCTGAAGCGACGGCAGTCGGATGAGCGAGCGACCGCGGAAGCTCGAATGGTGCGCGAGCCGGTACTCAGTCCGTTTGACCGAGTCTCAGAGCTTTTCTTCAGCCCGTTCATGGCGCCCACGCTTGTCGGCGCCGTGTCGGTCGCGGAATCCGGATTGAGCGAGCAACCGAACGAGAAACGCGGGACTGCCAACACACAATTCGCAGCCACAAAGTCGAGCGCCGACAAGAATCATCCGCCCATGGCCAGGGCGGAGCAGAAGCCCACGACTGTCCATGTCCCGGCATTCTCCGAGCGCTCATGGGCAAACGGGATCAGGGAATTGGCCAGCATCGCCAGAATGCCGCCCGAAGCCAAAGCGGCCGAGCGCGCGCCGTTGGCGCCACCAAAGGTCGTCGCCGCGAAGTGCCCGAACGCGGCAGCGACACCGCAGGCGAGCATCACCCAGAGCCACATGCCGGCGACGCGGCGCCAATTCCAGCCGCTCTCCGCGAGGCCCGCGGAGGGAGCCAGCGCCTGGGGAATATTGGAGACGAAGACCGCTGCGAGAAATGCCAGGCTTATTTCGGTTCCTCTGGCCATTTGCACGCCGAATATGATGGACTCCGGTACGCCGTCGACTATCGCCCCGACGACGATGCCGAGCGGACCGCCGGAGCCTTCGGCACCGAACTTGCGGTCAACGTAGCGCTCGCCGAGAATGAAGGTGCCGGCGCCGAGCATGGTCCAAAGCGCGACCTGCCACATCTCGAGGAGCTTGGCGCTCGGCAACAGATCTGCGGCAACGGCTGCAATTAGCGCGCCCGCACCGAAGCCCGCGAGATCACCGACCGCGCGCCTGGGCACCTTGAAAAGGAACACCGCGAGGCCGCTCAGGACCAGCGATAGCTGTGCGAGCGCACCGAGGCCGAAGGACGCAAACATGGGTATCGTGCGGTCAGGCCCTCAAGGCGAAAGTGCCTTGTCGAGCGATCTTCTTCGCATCGCTGAATGGGATCCGGCTATTGTTTCATAGAACAGCGCGTTGTCGACTCCGGCGCCGAGGCCCTCCGGCCTCGAGGCCATCGTGCGCTTCAACACGATACGTTCGCGGCCGCCGCTGGCGTGGCCACCACGAAGAGCATTTTGGCGTCAACGGTCTCGAACACTTACACTTGATGGGGCTCCAGCGAACGGACTGGCGTCAGTGCTCATGGTTTCGTCGGCAAGCGACGCGAGAACATGGCTGGGGCAAACGGGGACTTGGGCGAATCATTGTGCTCAGGATTGAAGCGCGCCGCGCACTGGCGGTGGCAACAAGAATGCATCTGCCGGGACGGACAATGGAAACTTGGATAGGTCTTCGTGGCGCCGCGTTGACGCTGGCGCTGGTCTTTGTCCTGGGATGGCCGGGTTCGAGTCGCGCGCAGAACGCGGCTTCGGAAATCCGCGTTGCGACCTACTTGCTTCCGCCTTTCGTTATGCAGGAAGGGGGCCGCCTGACTGGCTTCAGCATCGATCTCTGGGAAGAAATCGCAAGGAGGCTGGACGTAAAGACGAGCTACAAGATCGCGCCCGACACCAAATCATGCATCGAATGGGTGCGGTCCAACAATGCCGACATCGGAGTCTCCGGCATCTTCTTCACGACGGAACGCGACAAGGTCGTCGATTACACCTATCCGATAATGCAAGCCGGGCTGCAAGTCATGGTGCCCGGCACAGGCACGAAGGCGCAGCTTCATCCCCTGCGGTACTTGTTCACCCTGCTGCTCTCGCGGTCGGCCGTGCTCTGGCTTGTCGCCGCGCTGGTGATCATCGTGATCCCGGCCCATGTGGTGTGGCTGCTCGACCGCGGGAACGTGGAAGGTGTAAGCCCAAGCAAGAACTACTTTCCGGGTATCTTTCAGTCGCTGTTCTGGGCGGGCACCGTTCTGGCTTCGCAGGGGATGGGCATGCCCAAGCAGTGGCTCGCCCGCTCGTTCGGGCTGCTCTGGATATTCGTCGGCGTCGTCTTCGTTGCGCTATTCACGGCGCAGCTGACCGCTCTGCTCACTGTCGAGCAGATTCGCGGGGCCATCAATGGTCCCGGCGACTTGCCTGGCAAGCGGGTTGGCACGCTTGTGGCCGGTACTCCCGTGGATTACCTTCAGAAGATCGGGGCCGACGCCCAGGAGTTCCCATCGACGGACGAGATGTATCAGGCCCTGCTGGATGGAAAAGTGGATGCCGTGCTTCTGGGCTCGGCGAGCCTTGGCTACTTTGCAAAGCACGAAGGACAGGGACGAGTGAAGACGGTCGGTCCCGAAATTGACAAGAACGACGTTGGCTTCGTCGTGCGGCTGGAGAGTCCGCTTCGCAAGCGGGTGAGCACTCAGTTGCTCGCGCTGCACGAGGATGGCACCTATCGACGAATCTATGCCAAGTGGTTCGGCGACGAGTAGAGAAGAGGCCTTAACGACTGCTCCCATCGATTTGTGTGACTGGTTCGTGGAAGCATGACCGTCACGATCGGGTCGGCCGCCGTCCATCGTCATTGATCCGGCGGCTCTGACACTTGCAGACGATCACTTTTCCCCGACAAATCTCCCGGGAGCGGACATTCGCATCCGCGATTTTCACGGCGTTCGACGCCTTGATCGAGATCGATGCAGATCGCTTCACGGCCGGCGGAATGCCGAAGCAGAATTTGTTGCCGCCAGTGTGTTGGTGGCGGACAATGCGCGCTCCGCGGATGTTGCAAGCATCTCGACACTGCGCAGAATTATTGGGCTGTAGCAGAAGTGGCCGCATCTTGCAGTCGTAGGTTTTCAGGTCTGATCGCTTCACTATACGGGGTAACGCAAATGAATCGCACGAGTCTCCTGTTTTCGACGCTGATTGCTGCTGGGTTGTTCCTGGTCGCGGAGCCGACGTCGGCACAGCAGAACAAGCCCAACATCCTCGTCATCTGGGGCGACGACATCGGCATCTTCAACATCAGCGCCTACAACATGGGCATGATGGGCTACAAGACGCCGAACATTGACAGCATCGCCAAGGAAGGCGCGCAGCTTCACCGACTGGTATGGCCAGCAGAGCTGCACGGCCGGCCGCGCGGCGTTCATCACGGGGCAATCGCCCATCCGCACCGGCCTCACCAAGGTCGGCCTGCCGGGCGCAAAGGAAGGCCTGACCAAAGCCGACCCGACACTCGCGGAGTTGCTCAAGCCGCTGGGTTACGCGACCGGCCAGTTTGGCAAGAACCACCTCGGCGACCGCAACGACATGCTGCCGACGGTTCACGGGTTCGATGAGTGGCTCGGCAACCTCTACCACTTGAACGCGGAAGAGGAACCGGAGAATGTGGACTACCCGAAGAATCCGGCCTTCAAGGCGAGGTTCGGCCCGCGTGGCGTCTTGCACTGCTTCGCAACGGACAAAGACGATCCTACCGACGACCCGCGCTTCGGCAAGGTCGGCAAGCAGAAGTGCGAGGACACCGGCCCGCTGACGAACAAGCGCATGGAGACGATCGACGACGAAATCACCGCCGGAGCGATCAACGTTCATGGACAAGGCGGTGAAGGACGACAAGCCTTTCTTCATCTGGTAGAACTCCTCCCGCATGCACGTCTTCACGCACCTCAGCCGGAAGTGGGAGGCAAGACCGGTCTGGGCGTCGAGGCGGACGGCATGGTCGAGCACGATGGCGATGTCGGCCAGTTGCTGGCCGAACTGAAGAAGCTCGGCATCGAGGACAACACCATTGTCATGTATTCCAGCGACAACGGCGCAGAGTTCTTCATCTGGCCCGACGGCGGCACGACGATGTTCCGCGGCGAGAAGAACACGCAATGGGAAGGCGGCTACCGTGTCCCCTGCTGATCCGCTGGCCCGGCGTCATCAAGCCCGGCACGATCATCAACGACATCGGCGCCCACGAGGACATGATCCCGACCTTGCTCGCGGCGGCGGGCGACACCACCGTCAAGGAAGACCTGCTGAAAGGCAGGAAGATCGGCGACATGACCTACAAGGTCCATCTCGACGGCTACAACCTGATGCCTTTCTTTAAAGGCGAAGTGGCCGAATCGCCGCGTCACGAGTTCATCTACTGGACCGACGGCGGCAGCGTCGCGGCCCTGCGCTACAACAACTGGAAGATCACTTTCCTGCGGCAGAACTCCGTCGGCTTCAAGGTCTGGGAAACGCCCGTTCGAGGAACTGCGCTGGCCGATGCTGACCAATCTGCGCATGGATCCGTTTGAGCGCGCCAAGGATGAATCCCAGCTACACCGATGGGTCGGCGGAGCGCATGTTCGTGCTCGCACCCGCCGGCGCCTACGTCGGGCAGTGGCTGCAGAGCTTCCGCGAATTCCCGCCGCGCATGAAGCCCGGCAGCTTCAGCCTCGACCGCGTGATGGAATCGATGACCGCAGCCCGTGAACGGAGCAACTGACGACTTCCGAAGGCAACACCGGAGTTGCACTCAAACGGATAGCTCGACGAACCGAACGGCAGTTTCCACTGGTTTCAGTGTCCGCTCCCGGCGCCCCGATGGCTGCAGTGGG
>CAVRVM010000019.1:0-27741 GCA_963724605.1 uncultured beta proteobacterium | reverse complement strand
ACTCCGGGGCTGCAACGCCTGTCATGGCGCCCGCTCAGGGAGGTCAAGCGGGAGACGACGGAACACCATCATCTTCGACGGAAGATAGCGGACGCGCTTCAGGACTTCGAGTTGGGACTTCCCCTCATGCACATCCTTGGCCAGTTCCCCGCGGTACGCATGCGGCGCATGCGCCGCGACGATTTTTCCCGCCGCCTGATGCGCGAGAACGTGCTGACGACCGATGATCTGATCTATCCGGTGTTCATCCTCGAGGGCCAGCGGCGGCGTGAAGTGGTGGCCTCGATGCCCGGCGTCGAGCGCGTGTCGATCGACGAACTGTTGCCAATTGCCGAGGAATGCGTCCAACTTGGCATTCCGGTCATCGCGCTATTTCCGGTGATCGAGGGCGCGCTGAAGTCCGAAGATGGCGCCGAAGCGACCAACGCCGACGGGCTCGTGCCGCGCGCCGTCAAAGCGCTGAAGCAGCGTTTTCCGGGACTCGGCGTGTTGACCGACGTTGCACTCGATCCATACACGACCCATGGGCAGGACGGACTGATCGATAACAACGGCTACGTGCTCAATGACGAGTCGGTCGCCATCCTGATCCGGCAGGCGCTGGTACAGGCCGCTGCCGGAGTCGACATCGTGGCGCCGAGCGACATGATGGATGGTCGCATCGGCGCGATCCGGCAGGCGCTGGAGGCGGCCGGCCACATTCATACCCGCATCATGGCGTATGCGGCCAAGTACGCGAGCGCGTTCTATGGCCCGTTCCGCGATGCCGTCGGATCTGCGGCCAATCTGGGCAAGTCGAACAAGTTGGTCTACCAGATGGACCCGGCCAATACCGATGAAGCGCTCTGGGAAGTCGGCCTCGATCTCGCCGAAGGGGCGGACATGGTGATGGTCAAGCCCGGCATGCCCTACCTCGACATCGTGCATCGTGTGAAGGACGCGTTTCGCGCGCCGACGTTCGTCTACCAGGTCAGCGGCGAATACTCGATGCTGAAGGCCGCAGCGGCCAACGGCTGGCTGGACGAGAAGAAGGCCGTGCTCGAGTCGTTGTTAAGTTTCAGGCGCGCGGGTGCCGATGGCGTGCTGACATATTTCGCGCTGCCGGTGGCCCGCTGGCTCAAGGCCGAACGCTGAGGGGCGCTGCGTGAAGTGGATCGTGGTCGGCGCGCAGCGCGCGACCGAGCTCGCCGAGGCGCCGGGCGGCCTGCCGGTCGATGGCTTTCTCTGGCTCGACATGCTTCACGACGACGTCATCGCCGACCCTGACAGCCTGCGCGAGGCGGTGCAGCGCGTCACCGACGTGCGCCTTGACGACCTGCACGTGCAGGACGCAGCGAACCTGCACCACCCGTCCTACTTCGACCGCACCAGCAGCTACGACATGTTGGTGTTCCGCAAGCTCGCGGTGGGGGAACTGCGCCCGCTCGAGGAAAAGTCGGGGCCGGCCGACCAGCGGCGCATGCTGCAGGAGATCGTGACGCGTCCGATCACCTTCTTCCTGCTCGAGCGGATGCTCGTCACCGTGCGCCACGGCACGAGCAAGACGATCGATCAGATCCGGCAGCGACTGCTCGACCCGCGCGGACGGCCGGACATGGGTTCGTACGACCGGTCGCGCCTGCCGAAGTCAGCAGGCGAACTGATGCTGCGCATGCTCAACAACATGGTGGATCGCTATCTGGAACTGCGCGAGCCGCTGTCCGATCGGCTCGACCGTTGGCAGCGCGACCTGCTCGACCCGCGACGGCCATTTAACAACTGGTCCGCGCTGCTCGAGGCGCGCATCGAATTGCGCAAGCTCGAGAATCTTTGCGAAGGTCAGCACGACGCGCTGACGGAGCTGCGCGACTCCTATCTCGAGGAAACGCCCGATGCCAGTCACAACGACGCCTATCTCGTGCGCCTGAACGACGTGCTGGAACACATCCAGCGCGTCCTGCACCATGCGCGTCGGCTCGAGGCGTCGGCCGAGTCTGCCGTGCAGCTGCACTTCTCGGCCAACACGCACCAGACCAACGAGATCGTTCGCAAGCTCACCGCGATCGCCGCGATTTTCGCGCCGCTCACCCTGATCAGCGGCGTGTTCGGAATGAACTTCCAGCACATGCCGCTGCTCTCCGACTTCAACGGCTTCTGGTGGACGATCGCCGGGATGACGGCGATTGTCGTCGTCATGCTGCTGTACTTCTGGGCTCGCCGCATCCTGGACCGGCCGCGCACGCCCCGGCCGCCGCGCTGGCTGCGCTGACACCGACACGTCGGCGGAGTCGCGGTCGGCCATTGCCGGACACCGACTCCGAACTCAGGTCGCATCGTCGACGGTTCCCGAACCGGTCAGGCGTTGCAGCCGGCGCGCGTCGCGCTTGGTGGGTCGTCCCTTGAGCGACAGTGCCGGTTCGCGCGACAGCCGCCGCGTCTCGGCCATGCGAGTGCGGCGTTCACTGCTTTCGGGCGTTTCGGCATAAAGCCGCTGTGCGAGCGCCGCCGGTCCGCGTGTCGTGGCGAGCGCGCAGACGACGACGTCGAGTCTTTCGTGGTCGCGCTCGATGCTCACGAGCTCGCGCACATGCAGGTTGCGCGCCGGCTTCACGCGCTGCTGATCGACCCGCACCCGGCCGCCTTCGATCGCCTGTACCGCAAGCGAGCGCGTCTTGAAGAAGCGCGCCGCCCAGAGCCATTTGTCAATCCGGACGCTCGCGCACGCAGCGTCGCGCGCCATCGTGGTGCCCCCATCCGCGGGCCCGCTCAAGTTGTCACGCAACGAGCGTGGGCCGGGTCTCCTCGCCGACCCAATCGAGATACGACGGAAAGCCGGCAGTGATCGGCCACGCAACGATCTCCGGCACCTCGTAGGGATGCAAGCCGCGGATGGCTGCCTCGACTTCGGCATAACGCGTGACCGTGGTCTTGATCAGCAGCGGCACCTCCTCGGCACGTTCGAGCACGCCGCGCCAGCGGTACACCGACTGCACCGCCGCCAGACGGTTCACGCAGGCTGCGAGTCGCTGCACGACCAGTGCGTGCGCGATCCGGTCTGCCACGTCAACGTCGGGACAGTTCGTCAGAACGATCAGCACGGCGTCCTTCACTTCAGCATCCGGCGGCGCGTCAGGCCGAGTGCGAGCGCGAAGCACACTGCACCCCATACGGCCAGCAGCAGCAGATCGCTGATCGGATCGAGCGGCCAGCGGCCCAACGCAAGCGGCCGCACCAGATTGACCGCGGCCGTGACCGGCAGCCACTCGGCTATCCACCGCAACCAGCCGGGCAGTTGCGTCAACGGAAAATACACGCCGGAGAGAAACACCAACGGCATGACGACCACAGTGAAGTAGTTGGACAACAGATCGTAGCTCCGCGCGATCGCATTGACGATCAAGGCCATCGCCGAAAACACCAGCGCGATGAAAAACGCGCAGGGCAGCACCAGCAGCGACAGCGGCTCACGCGCGATCCCGAGCAGCCAGATCATCACGAGGATGCAGAACGCCGTGAATGTCGCCTTGCTCGCCGCCCAGATCATCTCGCCGAGCAACAGGTCGTCGACCGCGAGCGGCGTATGCAAAATGGCGTCCCAGGTCTTCTGCACGTGCATGCGCGAGAAGGCTCCCCAGAGCGACTCGAATTTTGCCGAGTACATCACACTCATCGCGATTGAACCGCTGGCCAGAAACTGCAGGTAGCTGACGCCATCGACCTGCGGCAGGAGGCTGCCGAGGCCGTAACCGAACGCTGCGATCGTCAGCAGCGGCTCGACTACGTTGGTCAGCAGGCGCTCGACGAAGAGCTTCTGCCAGACGAGAAAATTGCGGCGCCATACCGGCACGAAGCGCCACGACAACCGGGGCGGCGCCCAGGCCGAGTCGGGCCTTGAAGAGATGGCAGCTTCGGCAGTCACGATTCGTCGCGCATCTCGCGCCCCGTCAGCTTAAGGAAAAGATCCTCGAGATTGGCCGGACGATGCAGGTAACGCAAGCCGGGACTCGCCTCGAGCGCATTCAGCAGCGCCGCCGCCTCGTAGGCGTAGCAGAAGACCGTCTCGCCGCTGGTCTCCATCCGCGGTACCAGAGGTCGGCCAACCGCCTCGGCCCAGATGCGCGCGCCGTCGCCGTAGATTTCGATCACCTGCGGCTCGATGTGCTTGCGGATCAGATCGCGCGGCGGGCCTTCGGCGATCATCCTGCCGCGATCGATCACGGCCAGCCGATCGGCCAGGCGTTCGGCCTCGTCCATGAAGTGCGTGGTCAGCAGGATCGTTTTGCCGCGCGCCAGCAGCGTCTTCAGCCGCTCCCAGATCAGGTGACGCGCCTGGGGATCGAGCCCGGTGGTCGGCTCATCCATGAAAATCAGGTCCGGGTCGTTCACCAGTGCGCGCGCGAGTATCAGGCGCCGCTTCATGCCGCCCGAAAGCTCGCCGATCCGCGCTGTCCTCTTATGGGCCAGGCTCGCGAATTCCAGCAGCTCCGGCAGGCGCTGCTTGACTTCGCGATCGGCAAGGCCGTAATAGCGCCCATAGACGACCAGGTTCTCGCTGACGGTGAAGTCGGGGTCGAGGTTGTCGATTTGCGGCACCACGCCGACGCGAATGCGGGCGCGCCGCGCCTCGCGCGGCACCGGTTCGCCGACGAGGTGGATCGTTCCGCCATCGGGTTGCGTCAGACCCAGGCAACAACGCAGCGTGGTGGTCTTGCCCGCGCCGTTGGGTCCGAGGAGCGCATAGCATTCGCCCCGCCGGATCGAGAACGAGATGCCGTCGACCACAGCGGTTCCGCCATAGATCTTGCGCAGGTCGCGCACGCCGAGCACTTCCTCGACGATCGTGGCGGTAGCGGTGACCGTGTCCATGGGGCCCGATAAAGCAAAAGGCCTGCCGAAGCAGGCCTTTGCAGTCTATCCGAGTGCTCGGCCGCGGCCGCGTCAGCTGGCGTCCTCGGCTTCGTCCTGCACGACGGGCTGGGGCCGGTCGACTAGTTCCATGAACGCCATCGGCGCGTTGTCGCCGACGCGGAACCCCATCTTTAAGATGCGCGTATAGCCGCCATTGCGCGCCTTGTAGCGCGGGCCGATCTCGGCGAAGAGCTTGACGACCATTTCCCGGTCGCGCAGGCGGTTAAATGCCAACCGCTTGTTGGCGACAGTCGGCTCGCGGCCGAGCGTGATCAACGGCTCGACGACGCGCCGCAGTTCCTTCGCCTTGGGCAGCGTGGTCTTGATCGCCTCGTGGCGCAGCAACGAGTTGGTCATGTTGCGCAGCATCGCCAGGCGATGGCTGCTGGTGCGGTTGAGCTTCCGCAGTCCGTGTCCGTGACGCATGGTTCTTCCTTTTAGTCTTCACGGCCCGCACGTTGTAGGCCGTGGGTGATCCGACTCTTCGATCCCTCGCGGGCGGGTCGGTTGGGTCTTACTTTGCAGGGTGCGCTCCCGCTCCACTCTCTCCTACGACGGAACTGACCGCGTCCCGCTCCGCTTACTTGTCGAGACCAGCTGGCGGCCAGTTCTCCAGCTTCATGCCGAGGGTCAGTCCGCGGGCGGCCAATACCTCCTTGATCTCGTTCAGCGACTTGCGACCGAGGTTCGGCGTCTTGAGCAGTTCGTTCTCGGTGCGCTGGATCAGGTCACCGATGTAATAGATGTTTTCGGCCTTCAGGCAGTTGGCCGAGCGCACCGTCAGCTCGAGATCGTCGACCGGGCGCAGCAGGATCGGATCGACCTGCGGCGAGCGCGACGAGGCCTGCGCCGTCGACTCCGCCATGCCTTCCAGCGCGCCGAAGACCTGCAACTGGTCCATCAGGATCCGCGCCGACTGGCGCACCGCTTCCTCCGGTGTCATTGCACCGTTGGTTTCGATCGTCATCACCAACTTGTCGAGGTCGGTGCGCTGTTCGACGCGCGCCGCCTCGACCGCATACGACACGCGTTTGACCGGCGAAAACGACGCATCCATGACGATTTTGCCAATCGCCTTCGAGTGATCCTCGCGGAAGGCGCGCACATTGCCCGGGACGTAGCCACGCCCCTTCTCGACCTTGATCTGGAGTTCGAGCCGGCCGCCGCCCGACAGGTGGGCGATCACGTGATCCGGATTGACGATCTCAACATCGTGCGGCAGCTCGATATCGGCTGCCGTCACGAGGCCCTCGCCTTCCTTGCGCAGCGTCAGCATGACCTCGTCACGGTTGTGCAACTTGAACACGACGCCCTTCATGTTGAGCAGGATGTCGACCACGTCCTCGCGGACGCCGTCAACCGTCGAGTACTCGTGCACGACACCCGTGATCTGCGCCTCAGTCGGCGCGTACCCGACCATCGACGACAGCAGGATGCGACGCAGCGCGTTGCCGAGCGTGTGGCCGTAGCCTCGCTCGAACGGTTCCATCGTGACGACTGCGGCGTTCGGGCCGATGGCCTCGACCTCGATTGCGCGTGGCTTAAGCAGTGCAGTGCTTGTCATTTGTGTCTATCCCTTCAATACCCTCGGCTCGTTACACCGATAAGGCTGATGGTTGGGGCTGAATGCGCGGGTACGGTCGCCCCAAATAAACCGTAATCGCCGGACCGCGAGCGGGCCGGCGCCCCTGAACACTTATCTCGAATAAAGCTCGACGACGAGCGACTCGTTGACGTCCTGGGCCACTTCTCCGCGATCCGGCAGCTGCTTGAACTTGCCTTCCATCTTCTTCGAGTCAACGTCAACCCATGACGGGAAGCCCGATTGCTCGGCCAGCGTCAGCGCCTCCTGAATGCGCCCCTGCTTCTTGGCCTTTTCGCGCACGATGACGCTGTCGCCGGGCTTTACCAGCATTGACGGGATGCCGGCGGTCTCACCGTTCAGAGCGATCGCGCGATGCGAGACGAGCTGACGTGCTTCGGCGCGCGTCGCACCGAATCCCATCCGGTAGACGACGTTGTCGAGCCGCGACTCCAGCAGCATGATCAGGTGCTCGCCGGTGTTGCCTTTGCGGCGCGACGCTTCCTGGTAGTAACGGCGGAACTGGCGCTCCAGCACGCCGTACATGCGCTTGACCTTTTGCTTCTCGCGCAGCTGCGTGCCGTAGTCCGACTGGCGCGCACCCGACGTGCGGCCATGCTGGCCCGGCTTGCTGTCCGCCTTCGCCTTCGAATCGAAGGCGCGGCGGGAGCTCTTCAGAAACAGATCGGTGCCCTCGCGACGCGAGAGCTTGAGCTTCGGTCCTGTGTAACGTGCCACGTGCTTTCCCTTTCATCCTGCGGGCTAGCCGCATTAAGTCTCGGCACCAGGCCGAAACATCACGGCGGTCTTGCTGCCGTTGTAATGAAAAAATTCGTCCGGCTCCGCCAGCGAATTTTTCAAACTTAAACCGCGCAAAAGTAGGGGTGTACTTTTGCGCGCCCGCTTAAACGCGGCGCCGCTTCGGTGGCCGCACGCCGTTGTGCGGAACCGGCGTGATGTCCTGGATCGACGTGACGCGGATGCCGATCGCGTTTAGTGCACGCACCGACGATTCGCGGCCGGGGCCGGGGCCAGTGATGCGCACTTCGAGGTTCTTGATGCCGTGCTCCTGCGCCGCGCGCCCGGCGTTTTCGGCGGCCACCTGGGCAGCGAACGGTGTCGACTTGCGCGAACCCTTGAAACCCTGGCCGCCGGAACTCGCCCACGACAGTGCGTTGCCCTGGCGGTCAGTGATCGTGATGATCGTGTTGTTGAACGACGCGTGAACGTGCGCGATGCCGTCCGACACCACCTTCTTGACCTTCTTGCGGGCCCGCTGCTGGGCAGCCACCTGCTGAGCGCTTGGAGCCTTAGCCATCTAGTTTGTCCTCCTCAAGCCGATTTCTTCAGCGACACGCCGGCCTTGCGCGGGCCCTTGCGCGTGCGGGCGTTGGTACGCGTGCGCTGGCCGCGCACCGGCAGCCCGCGGCGATGACGCACGCCGCGGTAGGTGCCGAGGTCGATCAGGCGCTTGATCGACAGCTGGATCTCGCGCCGCAGGTCGCCTTCGACCGTCGAACGCGCGATCCCCTCGCGAATGCGTTCGAGCTCCGCGTCGTTCAGTTCCTTGACCTTCTTGGTGTACGGAACCGCAGCGAAGTCGAGAATCGCGCGCGCCTTGGCGCGTCCGATGCCATAGATCGCCGTCAGGCCGATTTCGGCATGCTGGTGCGGTGGGATATTGATACCGGCAATACGAGCCATCGTCGTTCTCCGCTTAGCCCTGACGCTGCTTGTGCCGCGGGTCGGTGCAGATCACTCGCACGACGCGCTTGCGCCGGATGATCTTGCATTTGCGACACATCTTCTTTACGGATGCCATTACTTTCATCTTGTTCTCCAACCGCGCTACTTGGCGCGGAACACTATGCGGGCGCGCGACAGGTCGTAAGGTGTAAATTCCACCGTGACCTTGTCGCCCGGAAGGATGCGGATGTAGTGCATGCGCATCTTTCCGGAGATGTGCCCGAGTACCACATGCCCGTTCTCGAGTTTCACCCGGAACGTGGCGTTGGGGAGATTCTCGAGAATCTCCCCCTGCATCTGGATCGCGTCGTCCTTGGCCATCGCGTTCCCGGCCTCAGCGCGGCAGCTGCCCGCCGAAGCCCTTGAAACTGGTCTTCTTCAGCAGCGACTCGTACTGGTGCGTCATCAGATAGGCCTGCACCTGCGCCATGAAGTCCATCGTCACTACGACGACGATCAGCAGCGACGTCCCGCCGAAGTAAAACGGCACCGAGAAGCGCTGGTTCAGGAACTCCGGCACGAGACATACGAACGTGATGTAGATCGCGCCCGCCAGCGTCAAGCGCATCAGGATCTTGTCGATGTAGCGCGCCGTCTGCTCGCCCGGACGGATGCCCGGCACAAAGGCCCCGCTCTTCTTCAGGTTGTCCGCGGTCTCCTTGCTATTGAACACCAGTGCCGTGTAGAAGAAGCAGAAGAACACGATCAGCGCCGCATACAGGAACATGTACAGCGGCTGGCCGGGGGACAATGCGGCGGCAAGATCGCGGATCCAGCGGGTCGCATCCCCGGTAGTGAACCAGCTCGCCAGAGTTGCCGGGAACAGGATCAGCGACGAAGCGAAGATCGGTGGAATCACGCCCGACATGTTGATCTTCAGCGGCAGGAACGAACTCTGGCCGCCGTAGATCTTGTTGCCGACCTGGCGCTTGGCATAGTTCACGGTGATCTTGCGCTGGCCGCGCTCGACGAACACGACGAAGGCGGTGACCAGGACGATCAGCGCAATGATAAAGATCGCTGACAGCGGGTTGATGCCGCCAGTGCGCACCAGTTCGAACAGGCCGCCGATCGCATTCGGCAGGCCGGCGACGATGCCCGAGAAGATCACGATCGAGATACCGTTGCCGAGGCCGCGCTCAGTGATCTGCTCGCCCAGCCACATCAGGAATATCGTTCCCGTCACCAGCGAGACCACGCAGATGAAGCGGAACATCAGTCCCGGATCCAACACCAGGCCGTGCTGCGACTCCAGCGCGACCGAGATACCGATCGCCTGGAAGACAGCCAGGCCCAGCGTGCCGTAGCGCGTGTACTGCGTGATCTTGCGGCGCCCGGACTCGCCTTCCTTGCGCAGCGCTTCCAGCGACGGCAGCACGTAGGTCAGCATCTGCATGATGATCGATGCCGAGATGTACGGCATGATCCCGAGGGCGAACACCGAGAAGCGCGACAGCGCTCCGCCCGAGAACATGTTGAACAGCCCGAGAATTCCACCCTGCTGCGAATTGAAAAGCTGGCGCAGCTGGTCCGGGTCAATGCCCGGCACCGGGATGTGCGTTCCGATCCGATAGACGACGAGCGAAAGCAGCAGGAAGAACAGGCGCCGCTTGAGGTCGCCGTACTTGCCGGTGCCGCCGATCGTCGGTGATGCGCTTGTCGCCACGCGGGAATGTCCTGTTTACGTCAGGTGAGGCCGATCACTGCTTTTTCGATGGAGCTTTTTCGGCGGCCCGCCGCTTGTTCACCGCCGCCTTGATCGCGGCCGCCTTGTCCGCGGCTGCCTTGTTTGCCGCTGCCTTCTTCGCCGTGTCCGGCGTTACCGCCGGTTCGGCAACAGAGCCGCCGGCGGCCTCGATCGCGGCCTTCGCGCCCTTGGTGACGCCGATGCCACGCACGGTCACCTTGCGCTTGAGGTCACCGGTCTTGACCACCCGGGCGTCGAGTGCGAGCGCCGACACAACGCCAGCTTGCTTCAGCACTGCCAGGTCGATTTCGTCGAGGCCTAGGCGCTCCAGGTCGCTGAGACGCACCATCTCGACGAACTTCCTCGCGAGCGAGGTGAAGCCGCGCTTCGGCAGGCGGCGATACAGCGGCATCTGGCCGCCCTCGAAGCCGACCTTGTGGAAGCCGCCCGCGCGAGACTTCTGGCCCTTGTGGCCGCGGCCGGCGGTCTTGCCCCAGCCGGAGCCGATCCCGCGGCCGACACGGTGGCGCGCAGCCTTGCTGCCCGCCGCCGGTTTCAGATGATTGAGGCGCATTCTGACCCCGCTTACTCGCCGACCCGGACCAGGTGGGCAACCTTGTTGATCATGCCGCGCACAGCGGGCGTGTCTTCCAACTCGCGCGTCTGGCGCATCCTCTTCAGGCCCAGTCCGCGAACCGTCGCCTGATGCGCCGCCTTAGCGGAAATCGGGCTCTTGACCAGGGTGACCTTCAGCGTCTTCTTCATCGTCCTTCTCCGCCTCAGCCGAGAACTTCCTCGACCGACTTGCCGCGCTTGGCGGCGATTTCCGCCGGAGTGCGCAGCTTGCTCAACGCATTCAGCGTGGCTCGGACCAGGTTGTAAGGGTTGGTCGAGCCGTGCGACTTCGCCACGATGTTGCGAATACCAATGACGTCGAAGACCGCGCGCATCGGACCGCCCGCGATGACGCCGGTGCCGTCGGCGGCCGGTGAAAGGATCACCCTCGAGGCGCCGTGCTTGCCTTCGACCACGTGGTGAACCGTACCGTTCTTCAGCGGCATCTTCGCCATTCCACGGCGCGCCTTCTCCATCGCCTTCTGAACGGAGACCGGCACCTCGCGCGCCTTGCCTTTGCCCATGCCGATTCGGCCATCGCCATCACCGACCACCGTCAGCGCCGCGAAACCGAGGATGCGTCCGCCCTTCACCACCTTGGTGACGCGGTTGATCGCGATCATCTTTTCCTTGATGCCGTCGTCGCGATCTTCGGAGACGACACCCTTCGGTTGCACTCTCGCCATGCGCTACCCCTTAGAACTTCAGACCGGCTTCACGCGCGGCATCTGCCAGCGCCTTGATCCGACCATGGAATCGATACCCGGCGCGATCGAAAGCAACACTCTCGATGCCGGCCGCCTTCGCCTTCTGTGCAATGCGCGCGCCGACGATCTTCGCGGCGCTGACGTTGCCACCCTTGCCCTTGGCGCCCGCCAGCTGCGTGCGCACCTCGGGCTCGGCCGTTGAGGCCGTCGCGAGAACCTTGGCGCCATCGGCCGAGATCACGCTTGCATAAATGTGCACGTTGGTCCGGTTCACCGTCAGGCGCTCGGTCTTCTGCAGCGCGATGCGCGCGCGTGTCGCACGGGCACGGCGCAGCCGGGATTCTTTCTTCTCGATCATGGATGACCTCTCCGCCGCGCTACTTCTTCTTGGTCTCTTTGATGACCACGACTTCGTCGACGTACCGCACGCCCTTGCCCTTGTATGGCTCCGGGGGCTTGTAGCCGCGCACTTCGGCTGCCACCTGGCCGACCTTCTGTTTGTCGGCGCCCTTGATGACGATTTCGGTCTGGCTCGGCGTTTCGCATTTCACGCCGACCGGCATCTTGTGAACGATCGGGTGCGAGTACCCGAGCGAAAGATTGAGTTTGTCGCCCTGCGCCTGCGCGCGATAACCGACGCCGACCAGCGACAGCTTCTTCTCGAATCCCTTCGAGACGCCCTGAACCATGCCAGCGACCAGCGCGCGCAAGGTCCCGCTCATCGCGCTCGCTTCGCGCGACTCATCGACCGCAGCGAAGGACACCTGGCCATCGGCGACCGCAACCTTGACGCGGTTCGACAGCGACTGCTGCAGCGTGCCCAGCGGACCCTTGACCGTGATCTGGTCGGCGCTGACCTGCACGTCGACGCCCTTGGCCACCGCCACCGGAATTCGTGCAACTCGAGACATATTCGTTCCCCCGCCCGTTACGCGACGTAGCAGAGCACTTCGCCGCCGACACCCTGGCTGCGCGCCTTGCGGTCAGTCATTACGCCGCGCGAGGTCGAGACAATCGCCACACCGAGTCCGTTCATCACGGGCGGGATGTCGTCACGTTTCTTATAGACACGCAGTCCCGGACGCGACACGCGCTCGAGGCTCTCGATCACCGGCCGCCCGGCGTAATACTTCAGGCCGATGCGCAGTTCGGGCTTGCCCTCGTTGGCATTGACCTGGAAGCCCTCGATGTAGCCCTCGTCCTTCAGGACCTGCGCGATCGCGACCTTGACCTTCGATGACGGCATCGCGACTTCGGGCTTCTCCACCCGCTGTGCGTTGCGGATCCGGGTCAGCATGTCGGCGATGGGATCACTCATGCTCATGTGCGTCTCCTCGCTTACCAGCTGGCCTTGGTCAGGCCCGGAATGTCGCCGCGCATAGCGGCCTCGCGGATCTTGGCGCGTGCCAGACCGAACTTGCGGAATGTTCCGCGCGGACGCCCCGTCAGCGCACAGCGATTGCGCAGCCGCACCGGGCTCGAGTTGCGCGGCAGCGCCTGCAGCCGCTTCATCGCGTCCATACGCTCGTCCATCGAATGCGTCTGGTCATCGATGATGGCCTTGAGTTCTGCCCGCCGGGCCGCGTGTTTCTTGACCGCAGCCTCGCGCTTGGCTTCGCGATTCTTCAATGCGAGTTTTGCCATGGAGTGTTCTCGCCTTAATTACGGAACGGGAACCGGAATGCAGCGAGAAGCGCCTTCGCCTCGTCGTCCGTCTTCGCGGTCGTCGTGATGCTGATGTTCATGCCCCGGAGCTTGTCGATCTTGTCGTACTCGATCTCCGGAAAGATGATCTGTTCCTTGAGGCCGATGTTGTAGTTGCCTCGACCGTCGAAGGCGCGGCCAGAAACCCCGCGGAAATCGCGCACGCGCGGCAGCGCGATCGTCACCAGGCGATCGAGAAACTCGTACATCCGCTCGCCGCGCAGGGTCACCATCGTGCCAATCGCCAGGTTTTCACGAATCTTGAAGTTCGCGATGGCCTTGCGAGACTTGGTCACTACCGGCTTCTGACCGGCGATCTTGGTCAGGTCGCCGACCGCCATGTCGATGTTCTTCTTGTCGTTCACCGCTTCACCGACGCCCATGTTGAGCGTGATCTTGCTGATGCGCGGCACCTGCATCACGGTCTTGTAGCCGAACTTGCCCATCAGCTCGGGCACGATCTTCTCGCGGTACTGGGTCTGCAAACGCGCCATGGCCCGTCCTCTTACTGCTTGGCGCCGACGACGACGCCGTTGCCCTTGAACACGCGGACCTTCTTGCCGTCCACGAGCTTGATGCCGACCCGGTCACCCTTGCTGGTGGCCGGGTTGAAGAGCATCACGTTCGACTGGTCGATCGGCATCGTCTTGTCGATGATGCCGCCGGTCACCCCCTTCATCGGGTTCGGTCGCGTGTGTTTCTTGACAACATTCACACCCTCGACGACGAGGTGCGACGCGTCGATCCGGCGCAGCACGACACCACGCTTGCCCTTGTCCTTGCCCGTGATGACGACGACCTCGTCGCCCTTGCGGATGCGTTCCATGGCCGCCTTCCTTACAGAACTTCCGGAGCCAGCGACACGATCTTCATGAACCGTTCGGTGCGCAGTTCGCGCGTGACCGGTCCGAAGATGCGAGTGCCGATGGGCTCCAGCTTGGGGTTCAGCAGAACCGCCGCGTTGTTGTCGAACTTGATCGCCGAGCCGTCGCTGCGGCGCAGTCCCTTGGCCGTGCGAACCACAACGGCGTTGTAGACCTCGCCCTTCTTCACGCGGCCGCGTGGGGCGCATTCCTTGATCGTCACCTTGATGACGTCACCGATGTTGGCGTAGCGCCGCTTCGAGCCGCCGAGAACCTTGATACACATCACCGAACGTGCGCCCGTGTTGTCGGCGACGTCGAGCATCGTCTGCATCTGAATCATGGCTATCACTTCCCAACTTGAACCGCCGGACCGACCCCGTGCTCCACCTGCTTGCGGAATCGCGCCCGACGGTCAGTCTTGGTCCCGTCCGGGTTGAGGAGCCTGCCGCACGACCGTCCTGCGCCCCGCCGCCTGCGGGGGGACGAAGCGCACCTGCACGCTCCGGAAACTGCTGACTACGCCTGCCTAACTGCCCAGCTACCTAGGCTCCGCGGAGCGAGACCCCGCGCCGCGGAAAGCCGAGTATTGTATCCGCCCTTGCCGCGCTGCCGCAAGCGCTATATCGCCTGCGCAGCCTCGACCACCCGCGTCACGGTCCAGCTCTTGGTCTTGGACAGCGGGCGCGACTCGGCAATCTCGACGATGTCGCCTTCGTTCAGCGCATCGCTGTCGTCGTGCGCGTGGTACTTGTTGGACTTGACCACGTACTTGCCATAAACGGGGTGCTTGACGCGGCGCTCGACCAGCACCGTCACCGTCTTGTTCATCTTGTTGCTGACGACCTTGCCGACCAGCGTGCGCGTCAGCGACTTCTTCTCTTCGCTCATTTGGCAGCCGCCTTCTGTGCCAGCACGGTGCGCACACGTGCGATGTCACGTTGGGTGCGCTTAAGCTGGCTAGTGTTCTGCAACTGCTGCGTGGCTTTCTGCATGCGCAACGAAAAGTGCGCCTTCTGCAGTTCCTGCAGCTCCTTGGTCAGCGCAACCGCATCCTTGGTGCGCATTTCCTTGACGTTCATCGTCCGTCTCCTCAGTGGCCGAGCTGTCGGACGACGAAGGTCGTCTTCAGCGGCAGCTTGGCCGCGGCGAGCGCAAACGCCTCGCGTGCCAGCGCCTCGGTCACGCCGTCGAGTTCGTAGACCACGTTGCCGGGACGCACTTCCGCGACCCAGTATTCGGGGTTGCCCTTGCCGTTGCCCATGCGGACCTCGGCTGGCTTTTGCGAAATGGGCTTGTCAGGGAACACTCGGATCCACACGCGACCGCCGCGCTTGATGTGACGGCTGATCGCGCGGCGGGCCGCCTCGATCTGGCGCGCCGTCAGGCGTCCGCGCTCGGTCACCTTCAGGCCGTATTCGCCGAATGAAACGTGGGCGCCGCGCAGCGCCAGGCCGCGGTTGCGCCCCTTGTGCTCCTTGCGGTACTTGCGACGAGCTGGTTGCAGCATGGCTTACTCCCCGTCTTTCGCGCCGCCCTCGCCAGGCGTCTTGGCCGCGACTTTGCGCACGCGCTTGACGACCGGCTTGGCCGCATCGTCCTTGGGCTTTTCGGCCGGTGCAGCCTCTGCGGGCGCGGCCTCGGTGGCCGTCTTACGCGGCGCGCGCTTGGCGGGTGTCTTGCCGGCCGGGCGGCTGTCGGGCCGTCCTTCGCCACGGCGCGGCCGGCGCTCCTCGCGATCCGGTGCTGGCGTGGCTTCGGTCGCCGCCGGCGCGTCGTTGCGGCCCAGCGTGTCGCCCTTGTAGACCCAGCACTTGACGCCGATGACGCCGTACGTGGTCTTGGCTTCCGAAAAACCGTAGTCGATGTCGGCACGCAGCGTATGCAGCGGCACGCGACCTTCGCGGTACCACTCGGTCCGCGCGATTTCGATGCCGTTGAGCCGGCCGGCGCTCATGATCTTGATGCCCTGCGCGCCCAGCCTCATCGCGTTCTGCATCGCGCGCTTCATCGCACGGCGGAACATGATGCGCTTTTCGAGCTGCTGCGTGATCGAATCGGCGATCAGCTGCGCGTCGAGCTCGGGCTTGCGGATCTCCTCGATATTCACGTGCACAGGAACGCCGAGCATCTTCTGCAGCGTCGATTTCAGCGTCTCGATGTCCTCGCCCTTCTTGCCGATCACGACACCCGGCCGTGCCGAGTAGATCGTGATTCGCGCGTTCTTGGCGGGGCGCTCGATCACGATGCGTCCGACCGACGCGTTGCGCAGCTTCTTGCGCAGGAATTCGCGGACCTGGAGGTCCTCTTGCAGCATGCGCGCGAAGGCCGGCCCGGTCGCGAACCAGCGCGAGCTCCAGTTACGCGAAACGGGAAGACGGAAGCCGGTGGGATTGATCTTCTGACCCATGGATCACCTATTTCTTCTTGGGTTTGGCATCGCCGACGGTCACGAAGATGTGACAGGTCTGCTTGCCAATACGGGCGCCACGCCCCTTGGCGCGAGCGGAAAAGCGGCGCAGCGTCGCGGCCTTCTCCACTTGGATGCCGGTGACGCGCAGCTCATCGATGTCGGCGCCATCGTTGTGCTCGGCGTTGGCGATTGCCGACTCGAGCGCCTTCTTGATGATGCCGGCCGCCTTCTTCTGGGTGAAGCCGAGGATGTTCAGCGCCTTGTCGACGGGCTTGCCGCGAATCAGGTCGGCAACCAGCCGACCCTTCTGGGCCGACAGCCGCACACCGCGCACCGATGCAGTCGTTTCCATCGTCATCACCTTACTTCTTGGCCACGACGGCCTTCTTGTCCGTCGCATGTCCCTTGAACGTCCGCGTCAGCGCGAACTCGCCGAGCTTGTGGCCAACCATGTTTTCATTGATATAGACCGGCACGTGCTGCTTGCCGTTATGCACGGCGATCGTCAGGCCGATGAACTCCGGCAGGATCATTGAGCGCCGCGACCAGGTCTTGATCGGCTTCTTGTCACGGGTCGCCTGAGCCGTTTCGACCTTCTTCAGCAGATGCCCGTCGACGAACGGGCCCTTTTTCAGAGAACGAGACATTCAGGACCCCTTACTTGCGATTACGGCGCTGCACGATCATCGTGTCGGTGCGCTTGTTGTTGCGGGTGCGATACCCCTTGGCCAGCTGACCCCAGGGACTGACCGGATCGCGCTTGGTACCGGTGCGGCCCTCGCCGCCACCGTGCGGGTGATCGACCGGGTTCATGGCCACGCCGCGCACGGTCGGACGGACGCCACGCCACCGCATCGCGCCCGCCTTGCCGATCTGGCGCAGGCTGTTCTCCTCGTTGCCAACCTCGCCGATCGTCGCGCGGCAATCGATCAGCACGCGACGGATCTCGCCCGAGCGCAGCCGCAGCTGCGCGTAGGTCCCTTCGCGCGCCAGCAGCTGCACCGAAGTACCGGCCGCGCGCGCCAGCTGTGCGCCCTTGCCCGGCTGCATCTCGACGCAATGCACGGTGGTGCCGACCGGAATGTTCCGCAGCGGCAGCGTATTGCCGACGCGGATCGGCGCTTCGTTGCCGCTCATCAGCTGCGCGCCGACCGTCAGGCCCTTGGGCGCGACGATGTAGCGCCGCTCACCGTCGGAGTACACCAGCAGCGCGATATGCGCTGAACGATTCGGGTCGTATTCGAGCCGCTCGACCTTGGCCGTCACGCCGTCCTTGGCGCGCTTGAAATCGATCACGCGATAGTGCTGCTTGTGCCCGCCGCCCATGTGGCGCGTCGTGATGCGGCCGCTGTTGTTCCGCCCGGACGAGCGGATCTTCTTCTCGAGCAGGCCTGCATACGGCTTGCCCTTGTGCAGCTTGTCGTTGACGACCTTGACCAGCCCGCGCCGGCCGGCAGACGTCGGTTTGACCTTGACGAGTGCCATTTACTTCACCTCTTGCGCGAAGTTGATCTCCTGGCCTTCCTTCAGGCAGACGTACGCCTTGCGCACGTTGCCGCGCTTGCCGGTGAAACGGCCGAAGCGCTTGCTCTTGCCCTTCTGGTTCAGGATGGAAACCTTGTCGACCTGCACCTTGAACAGCAGTTCGACGGCGGCCTTGACTTCCTGCTTGGTGGCGTCCTGCATCACGCGGAAAGCGACCTGGTCGTTCTTTTCGCCGATCATCGTGCTCTTCTCAGAGACGATCGGTGCCAGCAGCACGCTGTACAGACGGTCCTGACGGGTGGCGGCGCTCATCCCCACATCTCCTCGAGCTTGGCGATCGCCGGCTTGGTCACGATCACCTTCTTGTAGTGGATCAGCGACAGCGGATCGGCGTAGCGCGGTTCGACGATCAAGACGTTCTTCAGGTTGCGCGACGCGAGATACAGGTTCTCGTCGACTGCATCGGTGATGATCAGCACCGACTCCAGCCCCATCGCCTTCAGTTTCTCGGCCAGCTGCTTCGTCTTCGGCGAGTCGACCGCGAGGCCGTCGACCACCGCGATGCGGTCGTCGCGCGCCAGCTGCGACAGGATCGACGTCATGCCGGCGCGGTACATCTTCTTGTTGACCTTCTGCGTGAAGTTCTCGTCCGGCGAATTCGGGAACGTACGGCCGCCGCCGCGCCAGATCGGACTCGACGTCATCCCGGCGCGCGCACGGCCGGTGCCTTTCTGGCGCCACGGCTTGCGGGTCGAGTGTTTGACGGTGGTCCTATCCTTCTGCGCGCGCGTGCCCTGGCGCGCATTCGCCTGGTAGGCCACGACGATCTGGTGCACCAGCGCCTCGTTGAATTCGCGGCCGAAGAGCGTCTCCGGTGCAGTGGTCGTTCCGGCAGCCTGGCCCTGGGCGTTCAATAGCTTGAGTTCCATCGCCGCTCCTTAGGCCTTGGCGCCGGACTTGCCAGCCGCTTTTGCCTTGGCAGCCGGACGCACGACTACGTTGCCGCCGGCCGCTCCGGGCACCGCGCCCCTGACAAGCAGCAGGCCGCGCTCGGCATCGATGCGGGCCACGACAAGATTCTGAGTAGTGCGCTGCTCGTCTCCGAGGTGACCGGCCATGCGCTTACCGGGAAAGACGCGACCCGGATCCTGGCGGTTACCGATTGATCCCGGCGCATTGGTCGACACCGAGTTGCCGTGCGTGGCGCGGTTCGACGAGAAGTGATGGCGCTTGATCGCGCCGGCAAAGCCCTTGCCGATGGTCACGCCGGTGACGTCGACTTTTTGACCGACGCTGAAGATGTCGAGCCCGAGCGCAGCGCCGGTCTTGAGCTCGGCGGCCTTGGCAGCATCGATCCGGAACTCGCGCAGCACTGAGGCAGCCTCGACGCCGGACTTCGCGTAATGGCCCGCCTGGGGCTTGGCAACGCGCGAGGACTTGCGGGAACCGTAGGCCACCTGGACCGCGGAGTAGCCATCGGTTTCCGGAGTCTTCACTTGGCTGACGCGGTTGTTCGACACGTCGAGCACAGTCACCGGAACCGATTCGCCGTCATCGGTGAAGATGCGCGTCATGCCGACCTTGCGGCCCAAAAGGCCGAGCGTCGAGCGAGCTTCGCTCATTCTTATCTCCATCCCCGGCTTCGATTGGCCGGGACCAAAATTGGGTTGCGCGTGCCGCCGAAATCCAGCGAACCGAGCATTCTTGCTGCTTCAGGCGGCGTCTCTCAGGACGTCTGCACCGCCTTCCGGCGTGCTGCCCTCGCCTTTACCTCTACCGCGCCCCGCCGCTCCCAATCCTGCCGCAGCGCAGAGCCCGCGATTCTAACCGGACCGGCCCCATCGGGGCAAGGCGAACCAGTGGTCGGTCCCTACTGAACCTTGATCTCGACATCCACCCCGGCCGGCAGGTCCAGCTTCATCAGTGCATCCACCGTCTTGTCGGTCGGGTCGATGATGTCCATCAGGCGCTGGTGCGTGCGCATCTCGAGCTGATCGCGCGACGTCTTGTTGACGTGCGGCGAACGCAGGATGTCGAAGCGCTGAATGCGCGTCGGCAGCGGCACCGGCCCGCGGACGACCGCGCCCGTGCGCTTCGCGGTGTCGACGATCTCCAGCGCCGACCGGTCGATCAGCTTGTAATCGAACGCCTTCAGGCGGATGCGGATACGTTGGCTTTGCATTTCAGGTCCTTTTCAAAGAGCGAGTGGCCGGACCCGAGGTCCGGCTCCGTGTCAACGCACGCGTGTCCTACTCGACGATTTTTGCCACCACGCCGGCGCCGACGGTGCGGCCGCCTTCGCGGATGGCAAAGCGCAGCCCTTCTTCCATGGCGATCGGCGCGATCAGCGCCACATCCATCTGGATGTTGTCGCCCGGCATCACCATCTCGGTGCCCGCCGGCAGCGCAATCGAGCCGGTCACATCGGTGGTGCGGAAGTAAAACTGCGGCCGATAGCCATTGAAAAACGGGGTGTGACGGCCGCCCTCTTCCTTGCTCAGCACATACACCTCGGCCTTGAACTTGGTGTGCGGCGTGATCGAGCCCGGCTTGGCCAGCACCTGGCCACGCTCGACTTCCTCGCGCTTGGTACCGCGCAGCAGCACCCCGACGTTGTCACCGGCCTGGCCCTGGTCCAAGAGCTTGCGAAACATCTCCACGCCCGTGCAGGTGGTCTTCACCGTCGGCCGGATGCCGATGATCTCGATTTCGTCGCCCACCTTGACGATGCCGCGCTCGATGCGGCCAGTCACCACGGTGCCGCGGCCGGAGATGGAGAACACGTCCTCGACCGGCATCAGAAACGCGCCGTCGATGGCCCGCTCGGGGGTCGGAATGTAGGCGTCGAGCGCGTCGGCGAGCTTCATGATGGAGCCTTCGCCCAGTTCGCCTTTGTCGCCTTCCAGCGCCATCTTGGCCGAGCCATGAATGATGGGGGTGGCACTGCCGGGAAACTCGTACTTGTCGAGCAACTCGCGCACTTCCAGCTCGACCAGCTCGAGCAGCTCGGCATCGTCGACCATGTCGACCTTGTTCATGTAGACGATGATGTAGGGCACACCGACCTGGCGCGCCAGCAGGATGTGCTCGCGCGTCTGCGGCATCGGCCCATCGGCAGCACTGACGACCAGAATGGCCCCGTCCATCTGCGCCGCACCGGTGATCATGTTCTTCACATAGTCGGCATGGCCCGGGCAGTCGACGTGGGCGTAGTGCCGGTTCTTGGTCTCGTACTCGACGTGCGCCGTGTTGATGGTGATGCCACGCGCCTTTTCCTCCGGCGCCGCATCAATCTGGTCGTACGCCTTGGCCTCACCACCAAACTTCTTCGACAACACCAGCGTGATCGCCGCCGTCAAAGTCGTCTTGCCATGATCCACATGCCCAATCGTGCCTACATTCACATGCGGCTTCGTACGCTCAAATTTGCCCTTGGCCATCTTCTTCCCTCAAAGAACGGTTGTTGATGTTTTTCCCGAATCACTTCGTCTTGGCGGAGATCACCGCCTCGGCGACGTTCTTCGGCGCCTCGGCGTAGTGCTTGAACTCCATCGTGTAGGTCGCGCGGCCCTGCGTCAGCGAGCGCAGCGTCGTCGAGTACCCGAACATCTCGGCCAGCGGCACCTCGGCACGGATCGCCTTGCCGCCACCTATCAGGTCGTCCATGCCCTGGATCACGCCGCGACGTGACGACAGGTCGCCCATGACGTCGCCCATCTTCTCCTCGGGCGTCTCGACCTCGACCGCCATGATCGGCTCAAGCAGCGCCGGCGAGGCGGCGCGCATGCCGTCCTTGAAGCCGATCGACGCCGCCATCTTGAACGCGTTCTCGTTCGAATCGACCTCGTGGTACGAACCGAAGTGCAGCGTGACCTTGACGTCGACGACCGGATAGCCGGCCAGCACACCGGCCTTGAGCGTCTCGTTGACGCCCTTTTCGACCGCTGGGATGTATTCGCGCGGCACGACGCCGCCCTTGATCGCGTCGACGAATTCGAACCCCTTGCCCGGCGTCTGCGGCTCGAGCTTGAGCACAACGTGTCCGTATTGGCCCTACGCTCAATGTCCCACAGCCTCAGCGTATGATCGCGCGATCCAGAAAGCGCCCTTCTCCCATCTGAGAATACCGCTATCGACAAGACTTCGTCCTTGTGACCTTCAAACCGCCGTAATTCCTTCCCCGTCTCTAGGTCCCAAAGACGCACTGTTCGGTCGTTAGAACCGGAAAGAGCGCAGTTGCCGCTTGGCAATACAGCCACAGCGTTGACGCGCCCCTCGTGGCCATCAAAGCGAAGCAGCTCGCGTCCTGTATCGACGTCCCGACAACCGAAGCGTCGTATCGTGCGAGCCCGATACAGCTCTCCGACCACCTGCGAAGACTGAAATAGACGAGATCTCGCCATCATGGCCCTGAATGCAACGCAACTCGGAGCCCGTTTCAATATCCCATAGTCGCAGCATTGCGTCATGATAACCGCAGAGAGCCCGCAGCCCGTCTGGCAATACTGCCAACGAACAAACTTTCCCGTCTGGGCACACTCCAGAGACTTCTCTCCGTATGCTCTTCAAACCTCCGCAGAATCGAGCCTGTCTCTAATCCCACAATGCAAGGGATTTATCGTAGGAACCGGATACCGCCGCCGCCCATCCGCTAAAGCCGCTACTGCCATTACTCGATCTGTATGCCCTTCGAACCGGCGCAGCTCCGCTCCGGTTGCGATATCCCACAACCGCAACGTTCGGTCGAACGAACCTGAGAAAGCGACTTCTGTCTGGCAACACAGCAACGCTATAAGCGGCGCCTTCGTGTCCATTAACCCGCCGCAATGTGGTCAGTTCATCCAAATCCCATAGCCGCAGAGTTCCATCCTCTGATCCCGAAATGGCATGCCGGCCATCCGTCAGCGCTGCGACCGAATTAACTTCTCCCTCATGACCTTCGAACCGGCGCAACTCTGCACCTGTCTCCAGGTCCCACAGCCGCAACGTTCGGTCGAACGAACCTGAGACCACACGCCGGCCATCTGCTGAGAGCGCAACCGAGCGACCCTATCCTCGTGACCTTCGAACCGGCGCAACTTTGCACCTGTCTCCAGGTCCCACAGCCGCAACGTTCGGTCACGAGAACCCGTGAGCGCGCGCCGGCCATCCGGCAATACTGCAAGCGATACGACCCAGTGGCTTTCGAGGCTGCGCAACTCTGCACCTGTCTCCAGGTCCCACAGCCGAAGTGTTGGAACCACCCAGTAGCCCTCCTCGATGACGCGCGCCCGGCCAGAACAGCCCGTGAGCGCGCGCCGGCCATCTGAAAGCAGCGCAACTGCTGTAAAATTGGCCGATGTATGCCGTCCCGCTCGAACCGCCATTGATGACGCTCCGTCCCCGTCTCCAGGTCCCACAGCCGCAAAGTTCCGTCGAAAGAGGACGAGAGCGCACGCCTGCCGTCAGGCAGCATTGCAGCCGCCAATACAAGGCGCTTGTGACCTTGGAACCTCTGAAGCTCGACACCTGTCTCCAGGTCCCACAGCCGCAACGTTTGGTCATGAGAACCCGAGAGCGCGCGCCGGCCGTCCGATTGCACCGCAACTACCGCAAATTCGTGACCTTCGAACTGGCGCAGTGCTACGCCTGTCTCCAGGTCCCACAGCCGCAGTGTTCGGTCAGTAGAGCCCGAGAGGACGCGTCGCCCATCCGGCAACAGCAACACCGCGTTGACCGCATCCTCGTGGCCGATGAACGTGCGCAGCAAGGGCCCCGGGGGCGTCAGCGAACGGGTGCGTGGGCAGAACCAACGGAATGCCAGCTCCGCCTCTGCAGCTTCGATCAACCCGTCGTTCATGGGCACTGCCGACGTTCTCTCAGCCGGCCGACGAGCTGCGTCGGAAGCTGCTTCGCGTCGCCGCCGACGACATGTGCCGAAAGCATCAACGTGCGGCCGACCAGTGCCGTTTCCGGATCGGAGGTCTGCGCGAAGTCGCCGAGCAGCGAGGGCATGTCGGTCGCCACCAGCTTCGTCTTAATCCAGGCGTAGTCGAGCAGCAGGTCGCGCAGCTCGTCGCGGCGCCCCGCCTGCGCCAGGTGCATGCGGCAGATACCGGAAGAAATAGCCAGTCTTCGGTCCGCTCGCCCAGCCGTCCGGGCACTGCTGCCGGTAGGCGTCCAGCAGCCGCTGGTGGCGGGCCGGAGATCGCTCGCGCGCTTGCGCACGAAGTCCCGCTGCAAGTCGTGCAGGCTCAGCCGGGTCTGCGGATCGAGCGCGGCCAGGCTGCGATCGCGGAACCGGTTGATCAGCATGCGCACCTTCAGCGCACCGACGCCCGCCGCAGCCCACAGCGTCTTTAACACCGCCTCGGGAATCGGCACGTCCTCCGGGAAATTGCGAGGTCGAGATAGCGCTCGCGATCGGCGTCCAGCGCGTTCACGCTCGCCTCGATGGCGGCGAAGACGTGCGGATAGGGGTAGCCGGGGAACTCGCCCTCGATCTGCTCGATGTCCGCCTTCCGCAGCGCGTCGAGCACCAAGCCCCACATGTCCGCCTGCCCGCCGATCATGCCGCCGGCCAGCGCCAGGGCCAGCGGCAGGTCGCCGCACTCGTCCGCGATCGCATCCGCTTCCGCCGGCAGGTCCGCTTCGGCCACTCCTGCCGTCTGCGCCAGCACCGCAGCGATGCCGGGCGGTCGAGGCGGTGCGACCTCATGCTCGCGGGCGCCGATGCCTTGACGATCGCCGCGTCGCGGGTGGTCAGCAGCAGCCGCGCTTCAGCATCGACGACGTTGAACGCCTCGGCGTCGGCGAGCCGCCAGACGTCGTCGAGGACGACGAGGCAGGTGCGGCCGCGCAGCGCTTCCTGCAACGCGACGCTGCCCTGCTGCGCGTCGGCGAAGCCGCCTTTCTCGCGGGTGAGCAACCAATAGAGATCCGCCTGCCGGGCCAGCAAGTCCGGCATCTGCCCGAGCGGCGACCCAGAAGACGCCGGCGGGAAACGCGCTGCGCACCTCGTCGTCGCGGCCAGCGCCGACGCCAGCACCGATTTGCCGATCCCGCCCATCCCTTGCACGCCGAATTTCGTCGCGACGCTGGTGACGCCGACCGCCCCTCCATTTGCCGCCAGCAGCTTCTCCCTTCAGCTCCCGAGCACCTCCGGCCGCGGCAGGAAGTGCGGCGGCAGATCGGGGACGTTGTGTAGCCGGCCAAGCGGACGCTCCGTCCACTGTGCTCCCAGGACCGGAAGCGCTGGCCGTTCGCCGACGGGCGGCATTCGGCGGCCGGGCGGTTGAACAGCCGCCGCAACAAGCCGTCGTAATCGTTTGGTGTATCGATAAAGTAATAGGATCCGCTCCGGAGAGGTTCTGGAATATCGGCTCGCTTGCCGCCATTCATTAAAACCGGAACAAAGCGGGTGAAATCGCTTTCGTAGAGATGGTTATAGATGAGGTTGCCTTCCCACCGCACGCCGAGGCCGGCGCCGGGCGCTTCTTTGCCAATGACGCGCCGGTAGTAAGTCTCAGTGCAGACCATCACGACAAAATCGTCGTCCCGAACGTGACTGCCCATCCACCTCGGCCAGCCCTCCGGTGGCGAGGTGAGGTACTGGTCGATGCTCGCGTCCACGCCATCCCGGCGCAGGTCGTTCGCGAGCTTCAGCACGCGCTCGGCGTGCACTGGCGAATCGTGACTGTAGCTGATGAATACCCGCGGCGGGCGCTGTTCCGTCAACCCTCCCCCCTTCTTGAGGCCAGCAAACATTACCTAACAGCGGGGATACCGACAAGAGAACAGCAGCCATTGCGACAGCTGCTGCGCTGACGCACCAAGCGAGGGGTTAGGAGAATGAGCATTGCCGCAACTGACCTGGAACAAAGGCCGACGAGAGCAGCACCGCGGGGCAGAGAGCGCGTTCGAGGCCCGCGACTGTCCGGGCAGGCTCAGCTGGCTCGTGCGTCAGGCAGTTCGTCGGGGATGGCGACACGCCATTACGGCTGCAATTGCTGCTGCAGCCACATGCTGCGCTCTTGACGCGCGGCCATACAACATGTATAAGCAAGAGAGGATTCGGACTGTGTCCAGGATCGCCCGCCATTGAGAGATGCGCGGGTTTTTTGTTGGGCGCGGATGTACGGGTCCCTTCCCGGCGGAATGCAACGTGGGGGCGCGTGGCGCGACGCATCGCCAGCGACAGCGCCAAAATCCGGGAGGCCGGCGCGCCACCGGTGGTGAATTTCGGCATTACTTCAAAGCGTTAACTGGCTTTCTGGCTGGCCGTTGCTGGCTTTCTGGCTGGCCAGAGCCAGTGGCCTGAGCCAAAAACGCCAGCCAATTCCGCGCGCACATAGGCGCGCTCCCCTCCTCTGCACCAGGGTCTTTCATGACCGACCTGCGCTTCCAGCCCGGCAGCATCGAGCAGCTGCGGATCGACGAGCTGCGTCCGTACGCGCGCAATCCGCGCACGCACTCAGATGACCAGGTCGCCAAGTTGGCGGCGTCGCTGGTCGAGTTCGGCTGGACCATGCCGATCCTGGTCAACGACGAGCTCGAGGTGATCGCCGGGCACGGCCGCATCCTGGCGGCGCGCCGGCTCGGGCTCGACGCGGTGCCGGTGATCCGCCTGGCGCACCTGACGCCGGAGCAGGTGCGCGCCTACCGCATCGCCGACAACAAGCTGGCGCTCGACGCCGGCTGGGACGAGGAGCTGCTCGCCGCCGAGTTCCACGAGTTGAACGGCGCCGGCTACGACCTCGGGCTGACCGGCTTCAGCGCCGAAGAGCTCGACGAGTTGCTGGCGCCGATCGGCGACCGCAGCGATCTGCTTGAGGACCCCAACAAGGTACCGGAGCCGCCGGTGCATCCGGTCTCGCGCCCGGGCGACCTGTGGGTGTTGGGCGACCACCGCCTCCTGTGCGGCGACTCGACCAAAGGCGATGACGTCAAGCGGCTAATGGCCGGCGAGCGGGCGATCCTGTTCGCGACCGATGCGCCGTATCTGGTCGACTACGACGGCACCAATCATCCCGGCAAGACCAAGATCGAGGAGAGTGCAAAGAACAAGAATTGGTCCGGCACCTACGGCATCACCTGGGATGACTCGTCCCAAGGTCCGGAGCTGTACGAGGGCTTCATCAGGGCAGCCATTGAGCACGCGATCCTGCCGAACGCCGCCTGGTACTGCTGGCACGCCAGCCGCCGGCAGGCAATGGTCGAAGCGGTGTGGGAGAAGTTCGGCGCATTCGTGCACCAGCAGATCGTCTGGAACAAGGATCGCCCCATCCTGACCCGGTCGTTCTATCTGTGGAAGCATGAGCCGTGCTTCATGGGCTGGCTCAAGGGCCACAAGCCGCCGCGGGTCGCCGAAGACTACGTGGCGAGCGTCTGGGACATCAGGTCGCTGTACGGCGAGGAGCGGCCGGACCACCCGACGCCGAAGCCGCTCGACTGCTTCGCCATTCCGATGCGCCAGCACGTGCGGCCGGGCGGGCTGTGCTACGAGCCGTTCAGCGGCTCGGGATCGCAGATCATGGCCGGCGAGGTCACCGGCCGGCGCGTTTTCGCGATGGAGATCAGCCCGGTCTATGTCGACGTGGCGGTGCTGCGCTGGCAGCAGGCGACCGGCCAGCGCGCGACGTTGGACGGCGACGGCCGCGCGTTCGACGATCTGGCCAGCCGAGGGATTGCCGCGGGCGGATTGAGCGGCGGCGCATGCGCAGAGTTATCATCGAGAGCCCGCTCGCCGGCGACGTAGCCGACAACGAGGCCTATCTTCGTCGCTGTCTGGCCGACAGCTTGGCGCGCGGCGAGGCACCGTTCGCCAGCCACGGCCTGTACACGCAGCCGGGCGTGCTGCGCGATGACAATCCGGAGGAGCGGCGTCGCGGTATCGAGGCGGGGTTCGCCTGGGCGAAGTCGCCGACGCCGTGGTGTTCTACACCGATCACGGCATGTCCACTGGCATGGCGCTCGGCCTGGAGCGGGCGAACAAATCCGGCCAGCGTGTCGAGTTCAGAACCATCGACGAGAGATAGGCGGGCGCCGGCTGTTCAACCCGGCACCCGTGGTCC
>CAVRVM010000018.1:0-11133 GCA_963724605.1 uncultured beta proteobacterium | reverse complement strand
GAACCTCAATTCCGGTGCTAGCGGCGGGGGCCTACGCGCTTATCGCGCGCGCCGGTGCATTTCCGTGCACTGTAACCTTGGCTGCTACACATCCCTGTTCAGTGCTCTGCTCCAATAGTCGAACGTCGACGCGAGCACCTTGTCGATCTGGATCAGCTCGCCGAACATCGCGCCGTGACGCAGCTTCTCTTGCAGGACATGACGCTGAAGTCGCGCCGCCGACGGCCTGTGCGGCGGCGCATCATCAACATGCCCGGCCCTGTCCCGTGTGGACGCGATCAAGGTTGTTGCCGTGGCGTCATCGATGGGATAGCTTTCGCCACCGCACAAATACGAGAAGAGCGCGACCTCGGACTGGAGACCATTGCAGCGACGAGTCGCAAGCTCGGTGCTGGCGCTTGAATCTCATTGCTTGACCATCCTTCGTGTGTCGGCTCTGTGGACGCCGTGATAGTGAAGAGCAACTCTAAGTTGGCAAGGAGAGGATCGATATGAAACCAAGAAACCACTTGATGTACGCGACGCTGGCGATGACGCTGGCCTTGGGCAGTGCCGGGCCTGTGTTCGCCCAAAGGGATCGAGCGGCGCGGTTGGATGCGCCCGCTTTACCCAGTGCGATTGCGTCACAGAAACTGAGTCAGCCGGTCACTGCTGGCGGTGTGTCCCGAAGTGTCCTTGATCGCAGCCTGCTCGGTGCCTCCGGCGCAAAGAGGGTCATCGTCCGCCTATCCGCCGACTCGGCTGCCAGCGCGTTCGTCAAGGGCGCTGATACGGCGCAGGCCAAGCTGAGCGCCAAAGCGCAGCAGGATGCCTTCCTGTCGAGCGTTCGCGCGCTCGACCCGAACGCCCGCGAGGTGGCTCGGGTGCAGGCCGTCATGAACGCGGTCTTCATCGAGGTGGACGCCTCGGCGTTGCCGGCCTTGGCACGAGATCCGCGCGTAGTGCGCATTGCACCGGTCGCGAACTACCAGTTGAGCCTGGCGACCACCGTTCCCTACATCGGCGCTGCTGCAGTTCAGGCCAAGGGCGTCGACGGCAAAGGCATCAAGGTGGCCGTGCTCGACAGTGGCATCGATTACGTGCACGCAGCGCTCGGCGGCTCGGGCAATCCCGCCGATTTCGCTGCGAACAATCCGGAGATCGTCGAGCCGGGCACGTTCCCGACCGCGAAGGTCGTGGGCGGCTACGACTTCGTTGGATCGAACTGGACCGGCGCATCGGGAGGTCCTCCCGAGGCGCTCGATCCCGATCCTCTCGACGCGGGACCGGGTCGAGGTCATGGCACTCACGTCGCTCACATCATTGCCGGCAAGGGCGGCGTTGCGCCCGGCGCGAGCCTTTATGCCGTCAAGGTCTGCTCATCCGTCTCCACGGCCTGCTCCGGCATGGCGCTGATTCAGGGGATGGACTTCGCCGCCGATCCCAATGGCGACGGCAAGTTCGACGATCGGGTCGACATCATCAACATGTCGCTTGGGTCCGATTATGGCCAACCTTTCGACGACGATCTTTCCGTAGCGGTCGACAACGCCACAGGACTGGGCATCCTGACGGTCGCCGCGGCGGGCAATGGATCGGACAAGCCCTACGTCCATGGAACACCTGCCGCGGCGAAGACTGCGCTGTCAGTCGCGCAGACCGCCGTTCCCACCGCTTTCTTGCCGTTGATGCAAATCATTGCGCCGGCGTCGATCGCTGGCAGTGTCCCGGCCGTCTTCCAGCCGTGGGCGGCGCCGCTGACGGCGGCGATTCAGGCGCCGCTGCAATACGGCAATGGCGCAGGTGGCAATCTGAATGGCTGTGAAGCGTTTCCGGCCGATTCGCTGAAGGGCAAGATCGTTCTGGTGGATCGGGGCGCGTGCAACTTCACACTTAAGGTCAGTAACGTCGGCGTCGCCGGCGGGTCGATCGGCATCATCGGCCTTGTCGCTCCAGGCGACCCGTTCGAAGGCGCGGACGGCGGTGATCGCCCGATCACGATCCCCGGCTACATGGTCAGCCAGGCTGTGGCCAACCGTCTGAGAAGCGGCCTGCCAAACACCGTAGTGAGGTTCGATCCGAAAGTCGGCGTCCCGTTGGTAGGGTCGATGGTCGGCAGTTCATCGCGCGGTCCGCAGCACGAGGACACGACGCTGATCAAGCCGGAAATAGGCGCTCCCGGTGCATCGGTGTCCGCCATAGCCGGCAGCGGCACGGGCGAGGGGCCATTTGGCGGCACATCAGGCGCCACGCCCATGGTTGCGGGTTCGGCCGCGCTGGTGCTGCAAGCCTATGGTGGAACTAAGGCCACCGCGAAGGGAACGCCGCCCGGGAACGCGATCGGCCACGGCCTATCGCCGCTCGAGGTGAAGGCGCTGCTGATGAACACCGGCGAAATCAACATCGTCAACGACGCGTTGACCCGCGCTCTGGCTCCCATCACCCGCATTGGCGGTGGCGAAGTCCGCGTCGACCGTGCCGTTGCCGCGCCGATAGCGGCCTGGGACAAGGACGTACCCGCCGGCGCGCTGAGCTTCGGCTTCGTCGATGTTGCGGACGGTACAGTGAGCATGACCAAGACCGTGCAGATTCGCAATCTCGACAACAAGGCGCACACGTACACGGTCACGCCGACGTTCCGCTTCGCCGATGATGTCGCGAACGGTGCGGTGACGCTGAGCGCGCCGCCGAACGTCTCAGTCAAGCCTGGGAAGGGAACTCTCACGAGCTTCGACGTGACTTTGACCATCAATGGCTCTCTGCTGCGCGGCAACTTCATGAATTCGGGAAACAACGGGGCCAATCCGGCCACGCTGACCACGAACGAATACGACGGCTACCTCGTGCTGAACGATGGAAAGCAACCGATCCGACTGGCATGGCACGTACTGCCGCGCAAGGCTGCGCGCGTGCAGCCCACGACGGCCGCGCTCGTCCCGGGGGCCTTCCCGCAGACGATCGGCCTGAGCAACACCGGCGTGGGCACAGCGCAGGACGATGCGTATGCGTTGCTTGCGGTCAGCCCCAACCAGCCTCAAGGTGGCCTCGGGCAACAATCGCCGACACCCGATATCCGCGCGGTCGGTATCAACACCTTCCCGGTGCCGGCGAGCTTCTGCTCGGCGACCTTCATCTGGGCGTTCGCCGTGAATACCTGGGAAAGGCAACAGCACCTGCTCCCGGTGAGCCATCAGGTGTGGCTGGATACGAACCGCGACGGTGTCGACGACTATGTGGTGCTCAATCGCGACGCCTCGGGCCTCGGCACGATCACTGACGGACGCCAGTTGACCTGGGTGGTAAATCTCGCCACGGGTGCCGCCAGCGCGTTCTTCTACGCCGAGCACTCCACGAATACCGGAAACACGGTGCTATACATCTGCGGTGAACAGATCGGGATGAACGCGGCAAACCTGCTGGCTACGCGGGTCAACATGGCCGTTGTGGCGCAGGACTTCTACTACGGTGGTCCGGGAGACATGGTCACCGGCCTTACGGTCACTCCGCTGGGTGAGCGGTTCTATGGTGTTCCGAGCGACGTGCCTGGCAACTCCAGCAATCCGAGTGGCCTGGCGGTGTACGACTACGGCCCCTTCCCCGTCAATTCGCCGGAGCTGGGCTTGATGCTGCTAACCAATGGCGATCGCGGCCCAGGCAACAGCGGCGGCGCAACCCGGCCGACGGAAGCGCTGCTGTTCCTGGCGCCGCAGTGAATCCAAAGTAGGCGATCGATCGAATGCTCCGGCGGGCATCCGATCGAATCAATGAGCCTGTCGCATCTCGGCGTGAAGCCCTGATATCGGGGCTTCACCTCTCTGCGGCCCCCGGTATGGATCGAGTGGGCTGCGAGGACAATGCAAAACGCGGAGGTCGCTTCTGATCGGGACAGCGTTCATTCCCTGCGTGGGCCTCGCGATCGTCCTCGGTGGCAGCGTTGGCGACCCTGCGACGCTGCATTCGCTGCACGCAGCGACTGAGTTGGCCGTCACTGGATCGACCTCGTTGCAGGCAGTGCAGGCGGCACCCGGTTTCAACGCCGCCAACGACACTGACCTGCAGTCGATCATCCGTGCCGCGGTGGACGAAGCCGCACGTAGGACCGGGCTTAACGCTTCGGCACTGCAAGTCATCAGCAGCGAAGCCGTCACGTGGCCTGATGGCAGCCTCGGTTGCCCGGAGCCCGGTCTGATGTACACAAAGGCTCCAGTGCCCGGTTACCGAATCCGTATCCAGGCCGGCGACACCGTACTCAACTATCACGCCAGCGAGCGTGGATATCTTGTGTATTGTCCAAGCGAGCGCGCCACGCGCGGGAACATATCGCGACTCTGCCTGCTGCGCTCTGGTGTCCCGGCCGATCCAAGAGTCGATGCCGCTGCCTGTAAGGGCTGGACGTCGTCCTCCCAGTAACCTGCGATTTGAAAATACGGCCCTGGCGGCCCGAACGACACGTCCGCCTTTTCAATCGTTTCGAGGATCGTGTCGCAGGTCCACTTTAAAGCGAAACATCCGTCGATTCGCGCCTGTCAGCCCCACGCCAAGCGCGGACTTCCAACGTTCCCAGCCGGCGCCTGCCCTACAAGGGGGGATCAACGGCAGGCGTGCTGTCCGTTCCAGCCTCGGAACGATTGTTCTGCCGCAAGCGGCCCGGCCGGGCCCGCGCCTATAAAGGGAGCGCAAGGAGTAGTCAGATCCTGCATCTCGGCAGGTAACGGAAAGGTCGAACACGATGACAACGCTCGTCGCAGCCGCGGCAACCCCGCCGGTCGACGAGGCGATTGCGCGCGTGCTCGATGCCGAACGTTCCGCGCGAGCCGCGGTCGAGTCGTGCGCGGCGAATGCCGAAGCCATCCGCCAGGCCGCGCGTGCGCGGGCACACGCGATCGCTGAACGTGCGGCCGAGCGGGCAGCCTCCGTGCACCGCTGGACGGAGTCATCGATCCGGCTTCGCATCGCCGAACTCGACCGTGAACGCGCCGCGCTTCAGCAACCCGCGGCACCCGGTCCCGACGAGCCGCAGCGCGTGGCGCGCGCGCTCGACCTGCTGGCGGGAGAACTCATCGGCGGCCCCGAATGATCAGTGGCCTTTCGCTGGAGTACACGCAGGCGCGCATTGCCGCGCGGCTGGCGCAGCGGCCCGACGAGCGCCTCTGGCAACACGTGCGATCGGCCCGCAGCGTTCCCGCCCTGCTCGAAATCGTACGCAGCTCCGTCGCGGCCGCGACGGTCAGCGGAATCCCTGTGACCGGCGACGGCGATGCGATCGAGCTCGCGTTCCGGCAGCAGTGGCGCACGCGCGTCGACGAAGTGGCCGGCTGGAGTCCCGAACCGTGGCGCGGCGCAGTGGGCTATACGCGATTTTTGTGCGACCTGCCCGCGCTCGTGCACTTGCTTTCCGATGAGCGCCCGCCGCGCTGGGTGTCCGTCGATCCGGAACTGGCCCGCTTTGCACTCGCCACCCTCGCGGAACGTCGCATCGCTCTCGCCGCTGGCCCCCTCGCCCCGGTGGCGGCGGCGGTCAGAGCGGCAGAGAACGCGGCGGAGCGACTGCACGATGAGCCGTTGGTGCGTACGCTGCGGCGCCTGCGCCGCGGGGCGACGCTGCATCCGGCGCTCGCCGCCTGGGAAGGCGAGTGGCGCGCGCGCTGGCCCGTCGAGTCGCAAGAGTTCCTCGAAGGAGTGGAGCGAGTCGTGCAGCTGCTGCACGCTCACGTGCTGCGTTTCGGCGCGCTGTCGACCACGGATGCCGCCGCGTCGCGACAGGCTCTTGCGGCACGCATGGCGGCACACGTTCGCCGCGCCGCGGTCCAGCCTGCGGCGCTCTTTGCCTACCTGGCACTGTTTGCGCTCGACCTCGAGCGGCTGCGTGGTGAATTCGTGCTCCGTGCCAGGACCTCAGGTCTGACGTCATGATCCGCCCGCAGCCGTGTTCGTGGTTCGAGATCGTCATAGGCAAGGACGATGCCTTCGTCACGCTGGAGTCACTCGCTGCGGCCGGTTGCGCGGAAGTGGAATGGCATGAAACTCAGGCACCGGGCTATGCCATGCCCCCGGACCTGCTGAAGGAATTCGGGGCGCTGGCACGCAAGTACCGGCCTTACTGGCCTCGCCTGACGACAGCGCATAGGGCCGAAAGGCGCGCACCGGCACAGGCGCTGGCCGACGGACTCCGTGTGGTGCGGAACTGGGCCGCGCAGGCCGACGAGGTCGTCAGGATCCTGCAGGTCGCCGAGGCAGAGGCAGCCGAACTCGACCTTGCAGCCGAGGCGCTGCGCGAGCTGGCGGAAAGTCGCATCGACTTCGCGGCACTGGCGCAGGCGAGCAACGGCATCACCGCGGCACTGTTCGCGTTGCCGCCAGGTGTGGACATCGATATCCCGCCGGATACGATCGCCCGGTTCGCCACGACAGCCAACGAGCGCCTGCTGCTGGCGCTGGGTGCGCCCGAGGCGATCGAGGCGATTGCGCGCGCCGTCGCCGAAGTCAACGGCCGCCGCGCACGCTTTCCAGACTGGCTGCAGCCCAGCGCCAACGCCAACCTCGCGCTGGTCGAGGACAAGCGAACGGAGGCCCAGGCCTCGATCGCGCGCCTGCGCGAGCAACTGGCGTCTCTGTCCGAACAGCATGGACTGGCGCGCGCGCTGGGCGACATTGCGCTCGCCACCTGGTGCTTCGAGCACGGTGGCGCGATCGAACACGGCGACGTATTCGCGCGCATCACCGGATGGACGGCCGACCGGGAGCGGCTGGTGCAGGCACTGGAGGCCTGCGATGCGCGCGCAATTGCCGCCTTCCCGCGACCGCCGCGCGGAGTACGACCACCACTGGTGTTGCGTAACCCGTGGTGGGCACAGCCGTTTGAGATCTTTACGCGCATGGTCGGCATGCCCGGCACGAGCGGAGCGGATCCCAGCATGCTGCTAGCGCTCGCGGTGCCGGTCATCTTCGGCTACATGTTCGGCGACGTCGGCCACGGCCTCGTGCTGGCCCTCGCCGGGTGGTTGCTACGTCACCGGATGCCGGTGCTGCGCCTGCTCGTTCCTGGCGGTATCGCTGCCGCAATTTTCGGCGGCGTGTTCGGCAGTGTGTTGTGCCGCGAGGACATCATCAACGCCTGGTGGCTGCATCCGATCGAACATCCCCTGCCCGTCCTGCTGGTGCCGATCGTCGGCGGCGCGTTGTTGCTCATGCTGGGACTGCTGATGGGCGCCCTCGAGGCCTGGTGGGAGCGACGGCTTGCGGCGTGGCTGCGCGACGATGCGCCGGTGCTGGTGACGTATGGCGGGGCACTGGCCGCATTCGTGACGCCGATCGGCGGTTGGATCGCCGCCGCAGGCATCGCCTGGGCTGTCGTCGCCGCGATCATCGAGAAACCCGCACCGGCCGCCGCTTTCGGCGCCCTCGGTGAATTGCTCGAGCACACTGTCCAGGTCCTGATCAACACGCTGTCGTTCGCACGCGTCGGAGCGTTCGCGCTGGCACATGCGGGCCTGTGCGCTGCCGTCGTCGCCCTGGCGGACTCGGGCGGCAACGTCGTGGTCTACGGCCTCATCTTCGTACTGGGCAACGTGTTGATCCTGGTCGTCGAGGGGCTGGTGGTATCGATCCAGACTACCCGTCTCGTGCTGTTCGAATTCTTCACGCGCTTCTTCCGCCCAGAGGGGCGGGAATTCAGGCCGCTGGCCGCGCCACCCGTCATTCTTGATCTCTGAGGAGTCATCATGCGTCGATTCGCCGTTCCCCTGCTCGTGATCGCCGGCGCGGCCGTCCTGGCAGCCTTCGGCACCGTGCTCGTCGCGCTGCCGGACGTGGCTACGGCGCAGACCGCAGGCCGCGCTGGCCTGCCGCCCGATGCGTGGAGCTGGGGGCTGCTCGCAGCGGCGCTTGCGACCTGCGCCTCCTCGGTGGCCGGCGGCTACGCAGTCGCCAAGCTCGGCGCTGCCGCCGTGGGCGCGCTGGCCGAGAAACCCGATCTCTTCGGTCGCTTGCTGATCTTCGTCGGGCTGGCAGAGGGCATCGCAATTTACGGTGTGATCATCTCGATCCTGATCCTCAATCGGCTCGCGTAGGAAGCAGCATGTCGGCGTTCGCCTACGTCGGCGCTGCGGTCGACGCTGCCGGATTCCGGCTCATCGGGGCCCGATGCTGGACCCCGGAGCCCGGAGAAGAAGCGGCATCCGTGCGTGCAGCACTGCATGCCGCCGAAGCGGTGTTTATCACCGACGAAGTCGCGGAACGGCTGCCGCGGGCCGAACTCGATGCCGACCTCGCGGCGGGACGCCCGTTGCTCGTCATCATTCCGGTTGCGGACGCCGCGCCCTGCGCGCTTGATCCCGCCGAGCGGGCCCGAGCCCAGCTCGGGCTCGAACGGTGACGGCTGAGCAATGAACCTGGAACAACGGACCTCCGCGCTGCTCGATCTGGTCGAGCAATACAAAGCGCGGCGCTGCGCCGAACTGATCGAACCTGCGCAGGCGGAAGCGCGCGCGACGCTCCGCAACGCGCTGGCCGATGCGCGTCGCCGTGTTGCCACCGCGATCGCGGAGGAACGCAAGCGCCGCGCACTCGAAGTTGGCGCAGTCGAAGCTGCGCTCGCCACCGATCGGCGACTCTCCGCACAGCGACACGCGGTGAAATTGCTCGCCGGTGCCTGGCGCGACCTGCGCACGCGATTGATCGCGCGCTGGGCCGCCGGTCCCACTCGCAACCAGTGGATCGAAGCGCACCTGCAGCGCGGATTGCGTGCCGTTCCGCCGGCCACCGGCTGGCGCATCGAATATCAACCGCTCTGGGACGAGGACGAACGCATGCGCCAGCGGGAACGCCTGCAGGCGGGCGGCGTGGCCGAAGTCAGTTTCGTGGAGGCGGCAGACATCGCTGTCGGCTTTCGAATCGTCGGCGGGCATAACGTGCTGGATGCCACTCTCGAAGGCCTGCTCGCAGATCGCTCCCAACTCGAGGGTCGGCTGCTGCATTACCTCGAGCAACAGGAGGAATGCGCATGAGCGCGGCTGGCGGCGGAGCGCGTGCGCGGATCCGCTGGATCAGCGGACCGGTGCGCGGGCATGCGCCGAAGGTTCGTTTGCATTGAGGGAAGCGATTCGCGTGGGCCCTGCGGGACTCCTCGGCGAAGTGATCCGGATCAACGAAGACGAGATCGTCGCGCAGGTCTACGAGGACACGACCGGCCTGCTGGCCCGGCGTCGAAGTCACGGGCACCGGCAATCTGCTCGGCATACGAGTCGGTCCGGCCCTGCTCAGCCACATCTTCGATGGCCTGCTGCGCCCACTGGCGCCGGCGCCGCGACGGCATTCCGGTTCGAGCCCACGCTCGCAACGGGTGACACGATCGACGCGGTAGCAGTGTCGGCCGCATCGCATCACCGAGCGGCCGTGCGCAACGGGCTCTGGTGCCGCCAAACATTGCGGGCCGCATCGACTGGATTGCTGCACAGGGCGACTACACCGACGACGCGACGGTGCTGCGTGTCGTCGACGACATCGGAAAGGCGCACGAGGTAGCGCTCAGCCACTTCTGGCCGGTCAGGACGCCGCGTCCGGTACAGGCCCGCCTGGCCTTGGACGAACCGCTGGTTACCGGCCAACGCATTCTCGATTCGCTGTTTCCGGTTGCGCTCGGCGGCAAGGCAGCCATCCCCGGCGGCTTCGGCACCGGCAAGACCATCCTGCTCGAGAGCCTTGCCAAGGGCTGCAGCGCCGACGTGATCGTGTACCTCGGCTGCGGCGAGCGCGGTAACGAGATGGCTGGTGTCCTCGAAGAGTTCCCGCAGCTGGTCGATCCGCGCACCGGGCGCTCGCTGATGGAACGCACTGTCATCATCGCCAATACGTCGAACATGCCGGTCGCTGCGCGCGAAGCCAGCATCTACTCGGCGGTCACCGTGGCGGAGTACTTCCGCGACCAGGGTCTGCATGTCGCGCTGATGGCCGACTCGACCTCGCGCTGGGCCGAGGCCCTGCGTGAAGTCTCGGGCCGCTTCGGCGAGCTGCCCGGCGAAGGTGGCGACCCGACCTATCTGTCGAGCCGTCTTGCCGACTTCTACGAGCGTGCCGCCAAGGTCACGACACTGAATGGCGACGGCGGCTCGGTGACGATCCTCGCGTCGATCAGCCCGCCGTCCGGCGATTTTTCCGAACCGGTGACGAGCCACAGCAAGCGCTATGTCCGCAGCTACTGGGCGCTCGACGCCCGGCGCGCGCAGGCGCGCTTCTATCCGGCGATCAACCCGTTGCTGTCGAACTCGGAGGATGCGCTCGATGTCGCCGCCTGGTGGCTGGGGCGATACGGCGCCGTGCCGACCGCGCGCGCGCGGGCAGCTTCCGGCGAAAACGAATGGATCGAACTGCGCCGACGCGTGCTGACGCTGCTCGACGAACAGGCGCGGCTGGAGCGCATGGCACGCATCATCGGCAAGGACGCGCTGCCGGCCAGGCAGCGGCTGACGCTGATGTGCGCCGAGTCGGTCAACGACGCCTTCCTGCGGCAGTCCGCCTTCTCTGCCGTCGATCACTACTGCGGGCCGGAGCGGCAGGCTGCGATGCTGCGTCTGCTCGTGTACTTCATCGAGCTCGCCGAATCCGCCGCGGCCGTCGGAGTGGCGCCGAACAGATTGCCGAGCTCGACGTGATGCGGCCGCTTGCGCGCATGGGCGAGGACATCGCTGAGGGCCAGATCGAGCAACTTGCCGAACTGGAACGTAGAGTCGAGCTCGCCTTCTCCACGCTGGTCGTGCCCGCCATACCCGAGGTCGCCACGGAGGATCAGCATGCAGCCTAGGGTGACCGTGCACGATGCCGCGATGCGCCTTGACGGTCCGTTGCTCTTCATGCGGCGCACGCTCGAAGTCGGGCTGAACGCAGCGGTCGTCGTGACCGGCCGCGATGGCGCTCCCAGGCTCGGCCGCATCGCCGCCATCGACGAGGAGTTGGTGACCATCGAGATGCTCGAGCCCACCGCCGGGCTTGGACTGGCGGACACCGTCGTGCGCTTTCTCGGTGAACCGATCGATTTCGGCGTCGGTCCGGGGGTGCCGCGGGTCTTCAACGGCATCGGCGAGGTCATCGACGGCGGGCCTCCGCTCGCGGTCGAGAAGCGCTTGCGGATCGACGGCGTGCCGCGAATCCGGTCGCGCG
>CAVRVM010000017.1:0-141977 GCA_963724605.1 uncultured beta proteobacterium | reverse complement strand
ACTGCCGTTTACTCTGAATATGGTCCTGACGGTGCAGAACCGGAATGAGATCCGAGAAATGGTCTGGCTTGCGGAGCGGTTGGGCAGCGGTGGAGTGCGTTTTGGGCACCTCATGTCGACTCCGGAAACGGCCCTGCGCAAGCTCGATCTAACACCAGGCCGAGCGGCGAGAGGTGGAAGCTCGAAATCTGGCGACTTAAAGAGACCGCTTAATCCCTGTTGGGATGGCCCCGGGCTATTTCAGCGACGCCGCTTTGTTTCCCTGTGGTCCGCTGGAACTCGAAGAATACAATCTCGACTACAACGGCAACTTAACTCTCTGCTGCCAGCTCTCAGGCAATTCGGGACGAAACAACGGTTCAGACATTATCGCTAACCTAGACGAGGTCAGCTTAACCGAGGCGTGTGAGGGCTTTCGCCAGCGCGTGGCGACTTACCTCGCAGTCAAGCGGGATAAGATCAAAATGGGAACATTTAGCGAACTGGACCATTTTCCATGCTGGTATTGCCTGAAATATCTCGGCAAGACCTCCTGGCTTAATAATTTTCCAAACCATCAGTGGAACGCATCAAACGAAATCGTATAGGAAGGAGACTTACATGTCATGCTAGACGAAAAAGGTTCGCCCTCACACAGAAGTTGTCGATACAGAGCTCGATGACGGAGAGGTCGTTCTTCTTCATCTCGACAACAAAACCTATTACAGTCTTAATCCGACGGGCGAGCGAATCTGGCGAGGGCTGAAAGAAGGTTTGACCTTAAGAGAGATCAGCGGGTGCCTTCAGGAAGAATTTGATGTAGACGAAGATACCGCCGACAGGAGTGTTCTCGATCTCGTCAAGGAGCTCTGCGAGCAAAAGTTAGCACTGTCGGATACGAAGAGTCCCTAGCAGATCTCGGAGTCCTTCGACCAGCTCAGGACGAACGGGGGAAATTTGATATCATTTGATTTTTTCCGTTCATGCTGAGGCACTCGAAGCATTCCTAATTTTTTTCAGCAACCTGCTAAGTCGCTTCCTTAGCGCCAGGTTTTTGCTCGCCCGTGCGACCGAAATAACCGGCATATGAATATTTTTCGGCCTGAAGTTTGTTTGCTTCTCCACTGCGCCAGAACCTGTCTGGACGCGCAAAGAGCGAACCGGATCAAAAGCCTGGTCTCGAAAGATATCGATTGGGCATACCTCGTACGCATGGCTCGCGGGCATGGGGTGATGCCGCTTCTGTATCGAAGTTTGAATTCAGTATGTTCGGACGCCGTGCCCAAACTGACCCTAGAGGAACTCCGAGAGCATTTTTACGCCAACGCCGGACGCAACCTGTTCCTGGCCAAAGAACTAATCAAGCTCCTGCATCTGTTTGACGCTCAGGAAATCCCCGCCATCCCATACAAAGGCCCCATGCTTGGCCGTTTCCGTCTACGGGAACCTCGCATTCCGAGAGTTCGGCGATTTGGACATCTTGGTTCGCGAGCGAGACTACCAGACAGCGCAGCATCTGCTGAGCGCCCAGGGTTATCGGCCTAACGAAGGAGTTCGACTACGAGTCGACACTTGTACATGACAGCGGGACATTCGCTGTGGATCTGCACAAAGGAATGACAGCGCACGATTTTTCTTCCCCTCTGAATTTTGAGTACTTGTCAGGACGTCTGCAGCGAATAACCGTCGCTGGCACAGAAGTGCCCACCCTGTCGCCGGGAGATACACTGCTCATGCTCGCCATCCAGATCACCAAAGACGCCGGCAGCCGTTATTTTCAGTTGGCGAAGATCTGCGATATGGCCGAACTGTTGCGCGTATATCCGCACCTCGACTTTTCTGAGGTCCTGCGGCAAGCAAAAAGACTGGGCGGCGAGCGGATCCTCCTGTATAGTCTGCGCCTGGCAAACAATCTGCTAGGCGCTGTACTCCCGCAAGAAATTGTCTCCGAGATGCGATTTCATCGGGCTATCGACGGGCTTGTGGAGTGCGCTCGGCAGCAGCTTTTTGATGGAGGTGACCGCACTGTTGACGATCAGCCGACGGTTGACCAGTTCCGCTGGCTCGTACGAGAACGCCTGCGGGACAAATTATATCCTTATTATCTGCGGTATGTGGCCGACTTAATAGTCCCTTGCGAACTAGATCGACGACTATTGCGTCTGCCCGGGCGATTATCGTTTCTTTACTATTTCATCCGGCCAGTTCGGCTGGTTGGGAAGTATGGATTGCTTCTATTAAGACGAGTACTACGATATCCGAGGGACTACGAATTATCCACATGACTAAAATAAAGTTGTACTGTGGGACAGCATTGATCCTAATGGATGTTCTTCATCAGAGCGATTACGTTTTCCCTCGGGCTTCTTCGGGTTCCGCTAAAGAGGCATCGGACTGACGATCCACCGCAACAGGTCCTGGAGGTGCCATTGTTAAGTGTTCGAGGTGTATTTTTCATGTAAGGGAGGGGACTTATGAGAAAGCTGTTGTTCTTGGCGTTGGCCTTAGGATGCTGCCTAGTTCTAAATAGAGGAGCTACGGGCGTCTCTTTGGCCGTTCAAGTTGCCCAGCAGGGTTCAGGGCTGCCTCCGCCAAATCCAGCACCCGTTCCCCCAAATGCAAGTCGTGTCACTGGCAGTGTACTCAAGTATTCCTTTTGGTCTCCTGGAACCCTTCAGAACACAACACCTCCCCTGCCTTCCGATCAAGCCTTTTACTCTTTGAGGATGGAGATCTATACCTCTCGACCAGAAAATCCCGAACTGCAAGACCTCTCCGGCCCAGGAATGGTCATTGAAGCGTTCTGTTCAGACATTCTTACCTCGGACTTGGTTGGTAAGAAGATTGAGGCGACGTTAAAGCTGACCGGGGATACTAGAGGCGTGCGCTGGTGGATTTCAAATGTTCGTAGCCTTCAGTAGGAGCTGATGCCCAATGGCTCATATAAACCGATGTTGGTTGATCCGAATGATAGTCTTAGTGCTGTGGCTTGCTCCGCATGACGCTGCCACCCAACCGATTCAAGGAGACCAATGGAACAGTATCGGCCCAGCCCCGATTCTAGGCGGACAGACCTCTCCACCATCGCCTGTCACAGGGCGTGTAGCGGATGTAGCCGTCGATCCCAGTAATCCCGATCACTGGTTGATCGGCGCAGCGCAAGGCGGCGTATGGGAAACGAGTGAAGCCGGAGCGACTTGGATCCCGAGAACCGATAACGAGGCTTCGCTCGCAATGGGAGCCATCGCCTTTGCGCCCAGCAATCCAAACATCATCTACGCCGGCACGGGAGAGGCAGTGTTTTCAGCCGACGCATATGGGGGAGGAGGGCTTCTAAAGAGCACCGACGGGGGCGCTACCTGGGTACTCATAAGCTCGGTGTTTACTAGAGAGACATTCAGCGATATCAAGGTTGACCCAGCGGATCCTAACATCTTGCTTTCTGCTATAGCAGATGGCGGTTGCTTCGGACGCTTTGCTTTTTGCCTATCATTCGGTTTGGAAAGGAGAGGAATCTTCAAGTCAATAGATGGAGGTGTGAACTGGTCACAGAAATTAAGGGGAACTGGCACAGATCTGGAAGTCGATCCCAGTAACTTTAACAACCAATATGCAGGCATTGGACAAATTTTTGGATCTCCCTCCGAAAACGGTATCTATCGATCTTTGGACGGTGGAGAGACTTGGACCCTGGTTAATGGCCCATGGAGCGCCATGTCGGGTGGAGTAGGGCGCGTGGAGTTGGCGATTGCGCCCTCCAACCCTAACGTCCTGTACGTCAGCATTCAAGACGCTTTTAATGGAATAGGAAATGACGGGCAATTATTGGGCCTTTTTCGGACTAGTAACGCTTGGGCGCCCACGCCTACATGGGTCCGAATCACTAGCGCGCCTGACTTCTGCCAATCTCAATGTTGGTATGACCATGAAATCATCGTGGACCCTACTAACCCTGACACTCTCTATGCCGGAGGAGTCTCGCTCTTTAGATTTGATGGGAGCACTTGGATGAACGTATCGGATGGACTGCACGTGGACCAGCACAGCATGGCGTGGGTCGGGAATCGGTTGATCGTGGGGAACGACGGCGGAGTTTGGAGCACAACAAATGGCGGAAACAGCTGGACCAACCATAATACAAATCTTTCTATCACCCAGTTCTATGAGGGCTCTATCCATCCCACAAATGCTGGCTTTGTTTTAGGGGGAAGCCAGGACAATGGCACGGAGGTACGGACGGGGGGTAACGCCTGGACATTGATTTTTGGGGGAGACGGTGCGGATAACGCAATTTCCTCGACGAATCCAGACACCAATTGGGCTATCTCATTTCAGAACATGAATATACGTCGGACGACAAACGGCGGCGCCTCTTTTGTAGTCGCAGACTCAGGAATAGATAAGTCTGGTGCTCCCTTTATTGCTCGCTTCGAAAAATGCCCTGCGAATGACAACGTATTCATTGCGGGCACTGACAATCTTTGGAGAACTAACAACTTCTTCAGTGCGCCCAGTCCATCTTGGCTTTCCAATAGTCCGGAGATGGGAACCTCGATCACTGCGCTGGCGTTTGCTCCCTCAGATCCCGCATGTAACACATACGCCTTTGGAACTGACCTGGGTCAACTCCGACTCACCGTTAACGGTGGGAGCACGTGGATTGACATTGACCCCGGCAATACCGTTCCTGATTTTCGTTTGGTAACTGACCTGGCATTCAATCCGACGGATGCCAACGTCCTTTACGTGACTTTGGGAGGGTTTGACGAGTTTTCAACTCGGCCAGGACATGTTTTCAAGTCACCGAATATATTGTCCGCCTCGCCCACGTGGTCTAACGTGAGCCCTCCGGTAAACGTTCCGCATAACACAATTGTGCTTGATTCTTTTGACCCAAATATCGTGTATGTCGGGACGGATCAGGCTGTTTGGAAGACCAACGACGCCGGCATAACTTGGACGCACATGGGACCGGAAGCCGGGATCCCTAACGTCGCAGTGTTTGAGCTGCAAATAAATGATACAACCGGCAGACTGGCTGCGTTTACTCATGGCCGCGGGGCCTTCGCGCTTGTTACTTCCAACGTGGTTAATAATCTCGTTTCCTTTGATCCTATCCCATCAACTTTCAACACTACTTCTGACGCTGGTGGCTGCCCTTTAGGGTTTATGGGGAAATTTAACTTCGATGCGAGATTGACGGACCAAAGCGGTAGCCCACCTTTGTCTGACCTTGTAGCTAGGGTTACCACGTTAACTAACGGTAATTTATTGCAGAACGCTGATGGAGGTCCTGGTGGAGCAGGGGCTACTTTAACAATTCCCAAGCTGGGAAGTTATTCTGACGGAGTACTAAGCCAAGGAGAATTTGTTGATGTCCCATTTAGCATTTGTTTGAACAACACCGAACCATTCAGTTTTTTTGTGGATGTATCTGGGCTACGAGCCGGTAATACAAGCAACATGTTGGTTTTGAAGTGATTCTCGCAAAGCACGGCGGCCGGTTTCTTTACTAATGAAACAGAATTGGGGCAGAAAGTGAGCCTTTCCAAGTAGGAAAGGAACGACATGGATAGAAGGAGGACGCGAAGAAGCTGGGCCAAATTTCTTTACCGAACTTCAACACTTAGAAAAACTGTTCCTCAGCCCTCAACCAACCTCTCGCCCTGTGTTTCCTTACTCGTCACCAAACTGTTCGATGCCCGTTCCTGCTGAAACCGTCCACTAAAATATGGTGCTGGCTGCTGCCCCCCACTGCTAAATGGCATGCTCTTACGGCTCAAGTCCCTTTTTCTGCGGATGCCTCTTCACCTGCTCTCACGATCGGAACACCGAAGGGTTCAGAACGATTGCCAAAGAGAATCAGCGGCTCGGTGTCCATGTTGATCAGCTGATAGTAGTCTTTGGCCGGGAAAAAAACGATCTCATTTTTTCCAATGACCCGTTCTTCTCCTTTGAGCCCTTTTATGGTGCACTTACCTTCGATGACCAAAAAGGTCTCGGGGGATTGGTGGTAGTGCATGGGCGTGCTGTCACCCTGCTCAAAGTAAAGCATCCACGAACGAAAATTGTCAGCTTCGAAAAGATGGGTATTCCTGATTTTTTCTTTGCCGGCGTCGCCGATCTTTTGATCCAAACTAACGAAATCCATTGTGTTCCTCCTTGCTCACACTCTATACGGCGAAACTATCGCCGTATAGGCTCACTTGTCAACGCTTTCTTCCTACTTGGCACCGCCGTAACGTTCATTATAGGATACGTTGTATCTCTTGATTTCATTCACGAAAGAAGGACTGCCAAATGATCCCTCGGATAGTTAGCGGCTTACTGATGCTCTTCCTTGGCGGGCTGGTTCTAGTGCCGACTAATGGCGCGCAGACCGTGAAAGTCGGAATCACGTCAAAGACGCTGTTCTTTATGCCTTACTACGTCGGTCAAAAGAAAGGTTTCTATGCAGCCGAGAACATCAAGATTGAACCCGTCTTGATTGGACGAAGCGATGTTCAGCTTGCGGCCTTGCTTTCGGGAGAACTGCAAATCGGCAGCCTGAATGCCGATGCGACGATCGTAATCAATGAAAAAGGGGGGAATCTCAAGGTGATCGCCGGCGTTGACAATTCCGCCCCGTACATACTGGTCGGCGGCAAGCCATATAAAAAAATCGATGATCTCAAGGGAGCAAGAATCGGCGTGGCGGCCCTACGCGGAGGAGCAACGTCGATACTGCTCGACTATCTCAAAAGCAAAGGACTGCTCTATCCCCGTGATTTCGCCATGGTGGTCATCTCGGGCGGAACGTCGGCGCGCTTGACCGCCCTTGAAAGCGGTGCCATTGGCGGGGGAGTTTTAGGTATCCCATATTCCGATATTGCCGTTGATCAAGGATTCAACCGGCTCGGCGACACACTGGAATTGATCCCCACGTATCAATTTAATGCGGTCACGGTTAGTCCCCCTTGGGCGGAGAAGAACCGTAGCACCGTAGTTAGATTCCTTAAAGCGCACATCCGCAGCCTGCGTTGGATTTACGACCAACCCGACCAGGCGGCCGAGTTTTTCACTCATGAGATGGGCGTCAAGCCGCCCTATGCCCGCAGAGGCGTTGATTATTTCACCAAGAATAAAATCTTTCCGATCGATGGTGCCGTTACCATGGACGGTCTGAAGATGAATATCGAGGTGCAGGCCAGGGATGGGGTTCTCAAAGAGCCTTTGCCTTCGCCGGAGCGCTACGTGGATCTGAGCTACCTCAGGCAAGCGCAAAAGGAATTGGGGTTGTAGGTATCATCGACCCGATTAAGGTCCTTGAGATGCCCGCCGTGTTATTGTTCTGAATACCGCTCCGCATTGCGCTCCTACCCGATCAAGCGGGCCAACTTTCTGCCGAGCCGGTTTCTCTTAGGAGGCGTTTTTCTATGACCCCCTTGTTGCAAAGGTGGAAGGAATTCCATCGCTCTTTCACCCATACTCCCCAGGCTGTCAAGCTCGTGTGGCAGACCAACCGCTGGGCCACCATTGGCCTCGGCTTTCTCACCCTGGTGGGCGCGCTCCTGCCGGCGTCTCAAGCCTGGGTGGGAAAGCTCATCGTGGATGGAGTAGTCGCCTCCATCCAGCGCGGCGCAGCGCCGGAACAGGTCAGAAGCGTTTTTGTCTATTTGATCATCGAACTGGCTCTTTTTCTGCTCAGTGCCGGCCTCAATCAAGCGCGGCGACTCATCCAGCAGTTGATCCAGCTCCAGCTCGCCAACCGCATTCGCGGCGAGATTATCCACAAGGCGCTGAACTTGGATCTCGCTTTCTTTGAGCATCCCGATTTTTACGACCGCTTACAGAACGCTCGGCGCGAGTCGGGCTACAAGCCCGTTGATCTGATCAATGATACCTTTCTCATCGTGCAAAACACGATCACCTTGATATCATTTGCCGTGCTGCTGCTGCGCTTCAGTCCCTGGCTCGTCGTTATCCTGCTAATCACCAGCATCCCCGCTTTCGTTGCCGAGACGCGCTTCGCGGAGGAGGGCTTTAGATTGCTTACCTACCGGGCGCCGGAAACCCGGCAAATCAACTACCTCTCGCGCTTGCTGACTGAAGATACCTCTGCCAAGGAAATCAAACTCTTCAACCTCGGCGAGACTTTGCTCGCCCGTTATATGTCGTTGTTCGAAAAGTTTTTTCACGAAGACAGATCCCTCGCGCTCAGGCGGGCCGTCGCGGGCTTCAGCTTGGGTCTCATTGCCTCCCTGGGATTTTACGGCTCCTACGCGTGGATCGTCTGGCAGACGGTGCACGGGAGAATTTCCCTTGGCGACATGACCCTTTACCTGACTATTTTTCGCCAGGGCCAATCCACTTTCCAGGGGATTCTGTCGGGCATCGGCAGCATTTACGAGAACAATCTTTTCATGGCCAATCTTTTCGACTTTCTGGGGTTAAAACCTCAGATGAAGGTCGCCGCTGGTACTCAAAAACTGCCGGTTCCGCTGCGCCAGGGCATTGAATTTCTCGGTGTCGGGTTTCGCTATCCGGATAACGAAGAATGGGCTTTGCGCGACATCGACCTGACAATCCACCCCGGTGAAAAGATCGCGTTAGTGGGGCCCAACGGCGCCGGCAAGACAACGCTGATCAAGCTCTTGAGCCGCCTTTACGATCCCACCGAAGGCACCATACTGATCGACGGCATCGACATTAGAGAGTTGGACCCCCTCGACCTCCGACAAAGAATCGGCGTGATCTTTCAGGATTTCGTGCGCTATCATTTGGCGGCCAGCGAGAACATCGGCTTCGGCCAGATCGAAGCGTTGAACAGATTGGAGCAAATCATTGAATCGGCCCGCAAGAGCGGTGCTCATTCCATCATCGAAAATTTGCCGGACGGCTATCAGACCATGCTGGGGCGCTGGTTTCACGGCGGCCATGAGCTTTCTGTTGGACAATGGCAGAAGATCGCCCTGGCCCGAGCTTTCATGAGGGATGCAGAGATACTGGTTTTGGATGAGCCCACCGCTTCACTGGATGCCGAGACCGAATATGAGATCTTCCGTCGCTTTCAAGAACTCACCGTCGGCAAAATGGCGATCCTGATCTCACACCGGTTTTCCACCGTGCGTATGGCCGACAGAATTGCCGTCATTCAAGAAGGGCGGATTGCGGAAATCGGCAGCCACCATGATCTCCTGAACCAGGGAGGCATCTACGGCCACCTGTTCGGCCTGCAGGCGGAAGGCTACCGCTGAGCGTTTTTTGCGGCAGGGCTGGACATTTACAGTCCGATTTTGTTAAGAGGCTGTAGAATAAGCTCGCTTTTAGAACACGTCCATTGAAGTCTCTTCTGTTGGAGGATGTCTTTGAGGATGGGGGCGGGGACGTTTTAGAGACTTAAAATAATTGTAAAGGTTGGTTTATGGGTTTTCGCCTAAAGACAGATGCACAACCCGGCAATGACACAGACACACTTGGCTATCAAGATAGTCGATCGGTATCTCTAGCGACTGGTTCTGAGGAGCACAAGGAACTGTTCTGTCGATTCTTTATCGACACGCATATCAAATTCGATCCTGCCGCCATCGAATGGCCCGAGCTCGACGAGGGCAGCCTCAAACTGCTTCACAGCTTGCCCGTATGGGCCCAGGCTATGGAGACCGAACGTATGGGGACGTGCACGATTCAGAGCTGTGCGACTCTGGAGACCGATCCTTTGATACGCGAGGCTCTGACGCTCCTAGCCCAGGAAGAAGCGCGTCATGCTGCTATTATCCAAGGTCTAACGATGCGCTATGGGATTTCCCTGCCTGATTTGCCCTCGCCAAAACCCCCGGTGGATGCCGAGTGGGAATTCCTGCGTTTCGGCTATAGCGAGTGTTTCGACGCCTTTTTCACCTGTGCGCTTTTTGCCATTGCAAGGGACTCAGGGTTGGTCCCACGCCCCTAGTGGAAAGCAATACGTTCCTCTTGTTGACCCGTCGATTCTTCTTCTGACGTACTTACTGACTCATCATCTCTATGCTAGGAAACCGTGCTCTGGTACCAGAAGATGCTGAAAATGGACTTCGTGCTCGCGATCGCCGAGGACCAGGTCCCGTCTACCAAGGAGCCCGATCCCTACATGCACATCTTCCTGGATGCAGGCGGCGGCAATGTGCTCGCGTTCTTCGAGCTGCCGACCAAGCCGCCGATGGGGCGCGATGCAAACACACCGGCCTGGGTGCAGCACATCGCGTTCAAGGTCAAGGACCGGGCCACGCTGCTCGAGTACCGCAAGCACCTGGAGGCCAATGGTGTCGAGGTGCTAGGGGTCACCGACCATGGCGCATTTCACTCCATCTATTTCTTCGACCCCAATGGCCATCGCCTCGAACTTTCGTGTCCGGATCCGAACGAAGCGGAGACGCTGCGCAAGCTCGATGCAGTCAAGTGGGACATGCTGGAAGAATGGTCGAAGACGAAGCGTGCACCGAAGCATGCCGCGTTCCTGCACGAGCGCGAATTCAAGCAATGAGCGCGCGGTGCGCGGACGGGGCTATAGACGTCGCGAGCGATGGACCCCGCGGCCCGCGCGGGGTCCACTACCGGCCGTGTCAATGCATCAGGAACCAGACCGACGTCGCGTTGACCTTGCCGCCGGCCAGCGTGGCATCGACCCTGACCCAGTCACCATTGGACAGGTCGGCGGCGACTCCGCCCTTGAATACCGTCGTCGCGCTCCAGGTCACGAGCTGACCGCGGACGACGAACGTCTTGTCGGCCTGCTTGACGTCGGTGACCGGGCCCAGGAGCCGGGCGGTCGCGCTCGGCACCTGCACCTCGACCTCGCGCGCGACGACGTCGGCGCCGACCAGCTGGGCACGAACCTCGACGCGCTGGTTGTTGGCCAGCGGACCGTTCTTGATCACCGTGGTGGCGTCGATCTTGATCGTCGCGCCATTGAGCGTGAAGCCCGTCGCCGTGACGTTGGTGATGGCGCCCTCGAGATAGATCGACGGCGTGATGACGCCGGACTTGAAATCGACCTTGCTGACGAGGAACACGGTGCCATCGAAGGCACCCTTGACCTCGACCACATCGTCGTTGGAAAAATCGGCCTTGACGCCGTTTTCGAAAACGGCGTTCGGCGCCAGCTTCATCGACAGGCCGAGCAACTTGAATGTCCCATCGGCCGCCTTGTACTCGCTGACGACACCGAAGAGCTTGATATCCATTCCGCGCGGCGGCGTATCGAAGCGGACCTCGTCGGCCTTGACGTAAGTTCCATCGATGCGGCCGACGATCGTGACGAAGGCCGAGTTCTTCAGGTCGTCGACCTTTCCGCCCTTGTAGGTGGTGGCAGTGTCAACCTTCACCGGGACTCCCCGAACAGTGAAGGGGTCCGCCAGTTTGGTGAAACCGCTCACCTGCCCCGTCAGCACGACACGCCGCCGCTCGGAGGCCGGGATCACCCAGACGCGGGTGGCATTCAGCACGGGGCCTGCGGCCAGCGTGCCTTCGACTCGGACCAACGCCAGAAGCGTGACGTCGTCGATCGTCGCGTTCTGGCCACCCTTGATCTCGGCCTTGCTGGCATCCACCGGCAGCCCATTGACTTCGAACTTGTTGTCCTTGACCGCCTTCGTCACGAGACCGCCGATGTGCAGGCGCCGCCCTTCCAGTGTCGGCATCTTGACGACGCGTACAGCCTTGGCCACCAGCGTACCGGCGGTCGGCAATTGGTCGCTGTAGACGTAGACGAACACGTCGTTCTCGACCTTGGCGCCTTCGGGCATGACGACCGCAGTCGTGAAGTTGATCGTCAGGTCGCCGAGTTTGAAAGTCTTCTTCGTCGCGTCGGCCGTGTTGACCATCTTCGCGATGCCACCGGCACGGACCTTGATCACTCCCGCAGCCGGCTTGACCTCGACGCGCGTTGCCACGATGTTCTGCTTCTCATCAAGAGTGCCGTGGACCTCGGTCCAATCGCCGACCTTCAGTTTCGAAAGGTCGTCGATGCCTTCAAACACGGTCTTCATGTCGCCGGCCGTCATGACCTTGACGGTCTGTCCCAGGACCTTGAAGGTTGCGCCATTGAGATCGATCGCATCGACCGGGCCGATCGCGGCAGCGCGGACGAAGAGCTTGGTTGCGAGCCCGGAGGCATCGAGTTGCACCTCGACCTGCTGGCCAAGCTTGACGTCGACCATCGTCGCTGCGGTTTCCGCGCGCGGATCGATGTCGAGCGCAACAGTCACGTCGGCCCGACCGGTGTAGTCCACGCCATCCACTGCAACCGTGCTGGCGAAACCGGTGACCGTTCCGCTGACGGTGGACTCGGCAGCCGCCGGGTCGACCGGAGCGGTCGGGGCGCTGGGGTCGCCCACCGTCGGCGGAGTAACCGCCGAAGTCGATGTGGACGTCGTACCGCCCGGGGCCTCGTCGCCGCCGCAGGCGGCCAGCAACACCGTCATCCCGATCGCCGCGATCCAGCTCACTACTGTCCTCATTGCATCTCCCTGAATGTCGTTGTTGCTAGCGCGCGCCGGCTCCCGCCCATGGCGCCTGTCGTCATGGCTGACTATGCTGGGCACACTCAGATGCGATCAAGCGCTCGCTTCCCGGCGATGCGGTAGACCAATGGTTCGGTCGCTCAGCGTGTGCAGGACGGATGAAGCGCCTTCCTGTCATGAGCATGCGCTGACGTACAGCCTGCATAGTGACCGCGCGGCGCCGCCATGCGACGTCGCGACTGCGCGCTACCATTCAGATTCGCCGGAGGATTCCGCATGCCACTGCCATCCCGCGTTCGTATCGTCGATGTCGGCCCGCGCGACGGGCTGCAGAACGAGAAGCAGATGATCCCGGCCGACATCAAGGTCGAGCTGGTCGATCGGCTGACCGCGGCAGGGTTCGGCGCGATCGAAGTCACATCGTTCGTGTCGCCCAAGTGGGTGCCGCAGATGAGCGACAGCGCCGAAGTGATGCAGCGTATCCGCCGCGAGCCCGGTGTCGTCTATTCAGTGCTGGTGCCGAACATGAAGGGCTTCGAAGGCGCGCTGGCGGCACGGGCTGACGAGGTCGTCGTCTTCGGCGCGGCCAGCGAAGCGTTCTCACAGAAGAACATCAACTGCTCGATCGCCGAATCGATCGAGCGCTTCCAGCCCGTCGTCGCCGCGGCGCGGCAGCACGGCATGCACGTCCGCGGCGCAATTTCCTGTGCGCTCGGCTGTCCCTATCAGGGCGAGGTCGAGCCTTCCGCCGTCAGTTACGTCGCGCGGCTGATGCGGGAGATCGGAGTGCAGCACGTCGGCGTCGCCGACACGATCGGTGTCGGCACGCCTGAACGCACCAAGCGCGCGATGGATGCCGCACTTGCGCACTACGACCTTGCGGACGTCTCGGGTCATTTTCACGACACCTACGGCATGGCAACGGCCAATGTCTATGCGTGCCTTGAACTCGGTGTCGCCACCTTCGACACCAGCATTGCGGGCCTGGGCGGCTGCCCGTACGCAAAGGGCGCCACCGGCAATGTCGCAACCGAGGACGTGCTCTACCTGCTCAACGGACTTGGCATCGAGACCGGGATCGACTTCGGCCAGGTCGTCGCCACTGGACAGTGGATCAGCGGCATCCTGAATCGCAAGACCTACTCGCGCGCCGGCAACGCCGTCTCTGCAAAACTCGCTGCATAGCTGCACTTCACTGCTCGCAGTATCACTCGAAGCGATCGCTCACGATCGCGCGCGTTAGATCTTCCGGCATCACTCTCCTCGTTGCCGACGAACGGCGCACCGACGAACGGTTTCACCTCCGCTAATCCCACGCTATTCGGGCATTCATACCAATGCATGCCCTTGGAAAATCACGTGCAAGTAATGAACCAACGCCGGGCGCCTACGCCGGGCCGTTCATCAGTTAAATCTGCACCGTTGATCGCGCCATGCCGATAGCCGATGCAGCAGGGTTTGCGAAGAGGCAGGAGCGTTTGGAATGTCCGTTAGCGTTTACCAACTCGGATCGACGGCCGCCGGGCATAGCCTGCGAGGCTTCACGCTGATCGAGGTGATCGTGGTCGTGGCGATCGCCGCGATTCTGGCCGCCATCGCCATTCCTAACTACAGCGACTACGTATTGCGCTCCAACCGGTCTTCAGCCCAGGCGTTCATCACCGATGTCGCGAGCCGTCAGGCGCAGTTCTTCCTCGACCGCCGTACCTACGCGACGACGATCGCTGCTCTCAACCTGACCGCGCCGACCGAGGTGGGCGCCCGCTACAACGTGGCCATCGCGGTCAATGCGGGGCCGCCGCTGACCTACTCGATCACGGCCACCCCCACCGGCGCACAGCTGAACGACCGCTGCGGGGCCCTCACGATTGACCAGGCCGGCAACAAGACGGCCGCAGCGACCCGCTGCTGGTAGGAGCGACGATGAAGACGATGCACTTGCACTACAGGCGCCTTATGCCGCGCCGCGCCCGCGGCTTCACGCTCGTCGAAGCCATGACCGTGGTCGCGATCCTGGCCATCCTCACGGGCCTCAGCAGCGCAAGCTTTGTCTGGCTGAACCAGTCGACGTCGATCCGCGGCACCGCCTTCGATCTCGTGGCCGATCTCGACTATGCCCGCAGTGAGGCCGTCAAGCGCAATGTCGATGTGACGGTGCAGCCCGTCAATTCCGATTGGGCACTGGGTTGGCAGGTGGTCATCGGGAACCAGGTGCTGCGCTCGCGCGATGCGGCCGGCGCCCAGATCGGCTTCCCGTCCGCGCCCACCACGCTCACTTTTGACGGTGCCGGGCGCGCTTCGCTCGCGACCGTGCGCAATTTCCAGATCTGCCCGCCGAGCAATTCGGTTGCCGGACGGGTGATACGGATCGATCCCTCGGGCCTGTCGCGCTCGACCAAGTCGGCCTGCCAGGCCTGATTCGATGAGAACCCGCAGTACTCGCGCCGGCGGTTATGCGCTGGTCGAAACGATGGTGACGGTCGTCGTCATCGCGTTCGGCCTGCTTGGCGTTGCGGGACTCGTGTCGCGCTCGTTCGTGACCGAGGCCGAGGCCACGCAGCGCACGCAGGCGGCGCTGCTGCTACAGGACATGGCCTCGCGCATGGAAGCCAACCGCGCCAACGTCGTCCAGTATGTGACGGGCGACAACGGCATCACCGGCTACGAAATCGTCAACAACGCCAAGTCCGTTGTCAGCTGCGATCAAGCCGCGCCGCTCGTCGAGCGCGATCGTTGCGACTGGGGTCGCCTGATAGCGGGCGTCGAGGAACGCATCGCGGGCCAGACCGCTTCGGTACTGGTCGGCGGCATCGGCTGCGTATACGAACTCGACGCGTTCAACCGCGTGTATGCGATCTCGGTGGCATGGCAGGGTCCGAGCGCCGGAGCCGACGCGATCGTCAATGACAACTTCGCGCCGACCGGGTGCGGCCGCGATCTCTACGGCGATGAATCGCGGCGCCGGATCGTGACGACACTGCTGCGCATCGGCACGCTCAACCCTCCGCCTGCCGGAGGCGGTGCGCCATGAAGACGTCGATGACTCGCCTCGGCCGCGACAGTGGCTTCTCGCTGATCGAGCTGATGATCGCGTTGACGATCGGACTCATCCTGCTGACCGTGCTCGCGTCGATGTTCGAGCAGACGACCAGCGGCCGAAATGCCCTCGAGCGCGTCTCACGCCTGACCGAGAACTCGCGCTTCGCGGCCGACGTGATCGGCGACGACATCCGGCACGCTGGCTTCTACGGCACCTTCATGCCGCCGACCGATGCCGAATTCGTCGATCCGTCGCCGTGCGACTGGAACGTCATCGACCTCGCCCGCATCGGCTGGGAACCGGGACACGCGCCGCCGCGCTACCCGTCGCAACTGCAAGGCTTCGACGATCCGGGGCCGGCCGTGGCAGCGCTCGACTGTTTGCCGAATCGCGTGCCAGGCACAGACGTACTGGTGATTCGCCGCACGAGCTCGGCGACGATCGCCGGCGCAGCGGCCGATCTGCGCAACGTCTACGTGCAACCCTCGCAATGCATCAGCGACCCGGCGCCGCTCGTGGTATCGAACACCGCGGCTCAGTTCACGCTGCGCACGGCGGCCTGCGATGCGGCGAACCTGGCGCCGGTGCGGCGTTACTTCGCCCGCGTCTACTACGTCGCGAGTTGCAATGAGTGTTCGCCTTCCGATGGCGTGCCGACCCTGCGGCGTCTGGAGTTCGTCGACGGCGCCCTGCGCACCGTGCCGCTGGCCGAAGGGATCGAGAACTTCCAGCTCGAGTACGCGTTCGATGTCGACGAGGATGCGATCCCGGATACGTTCCTGACCATGACGACCAGCGACACGACGCCGACGTCGCGCTGGTCCAACGTGGTTGCCGTGCGGCTTCATATCTTGATGCGCAGCACCGAGCCGTCCGGCACCGTCAACACGTCGCCGGCCGTCTACGACCTCGGTCCCGGACACAACGCCGAGACCTGCCGGGCCGGATTCAAGTGCCGTTCGCTGTCGACCATCCTGCGGCTCAACAACGTCGCCGGGCGGAGGGAAACCTGATGAGGCGCCCGCTGCCATGCCACCGTCAGGACGGTGCGACGCTGATCGTCGCGATCATCTTCCTGCTCCTGCTGGCCACGCTCGCGCTGACCGGCCTGCGCGCCAGCACGACCAACGTCACGATCGTCGGCAACATGCAGGCGCGGCAGGAGGTCACCGCGACGGCGCAGATGTTGATCGAGCAGACCGTCAGCTCCGATGAATTCGCGCGCAATCCTCTCGGCGTTCTGGCGGCGGCGCGCGTCGAGAGCGACTTCAACGGCGACGGAACTATCGATTCGATCGCGACTTTCGCCGAAGCGCCGCGCTGCCTGCGCGCGCGCAGCGTCTCATTTCTCGACCTCGATCCGTCGAATCCGATCGATGCACCGTGCTTCGCCAGCGCGGCGCTTTCCAATCCCGGGCTCGTCCCGTCCGGCGGCGGGCCGGCCGGGTCGCTGTGCGCGGATACCGAGTGGCAACTGAGCGCGCGCTCGACCGATGCGCGCACGGGCGCCGCGATCACCCTGAATCAGGGCATCAGCCTGAGGACGGCTGCAATCGGACTCACCACGGTGTGCCAATGACTTCCACTGCCCGCCTTGATCTCGTGCGCCAGCTCGCGCTGGCGTTGAGCGCCCTCACGCTCGCCGTCGTCAGCGCCGCCTGGAGCAGCCATCGCGCGCGCCGACGACATCGACATCTACTCGATGCCGAACACCGAGGGTTACCGGCCGAACGTGCTGATCGTCCTCGACAACTCCGCGAACTGGAGTGCGGCGCATCAATGACGCCGAACTGCACCGTGACCGCCGCGATGGTGAGCTCATCGCCCAACAAGGAGGAAGACACCAAGTTGGGCAAGGAGAAATGTGCGCTCTACAAGCTGATCGAAAGTCTGTCGGTTGACGAACTCGGCCAGTTCAACTTTGCGGTGATGCTGTTCAATGAGTCGCCGGACGACAGTGGCTACCCGCGCCAGGCGTTCATTCGGGTGACTTCTGGATCCGGACAAGCAGAAGCCCTGCTCAACTGATCCGCGGGCTCGGCATCAACAGGAGACAAAGCAACAACGCTTCATCTGCGACGCCTTCTACGAGGCCTACCAGTGGTTTATCGGCGGCAAGGTCTACCTCGGAAACAAGACCGCCAGCCAAGCATGACACCACGCTTTCACGGACTCGAGCAAGTCAATGTACCGCTCACCCGGCGTCGGTTGTGCCCGCAACCACATCATCTATCTCGCGAACGGATCGCCGGCAGACAACAACAACAAGTGCGCTGGAGCTGTTGCAGCGGCTCGAACCCGAACGCCGCGCGAATCAGCATTCCGGTCGCCGAAGATGTCGAGCAACACTGACGAGGCCAATTGGGTCGATGAATTTGCGGCCTTCTTCAATGGCGTAGCCGATCTGGACGGCATCATCGAAGGCGCGCAAAACATCACGACGCACACGATCGCAGTGACCGGCGCTTCGAGCGACGGCAACTTTCCGAATTTCATCCGCTGGATCGCCAGGCAGGGCGGCGGCCTGTATCAGGAAGCGCAGAACAGCGACCAGATCATCGTCGCGATCACCAAGATCCTGAACCAGATCCGCGCGTCGAACAGCGTGTTCTCCTCCGCCTCGCTGCCGGTTTCCGCCAACACGCAGGGCACATACCTTAACCAGGTCTATATCGGCATGTTCCGGCCCGACGGCAACGCTCTGCCGCGTTGGGTCGGCAACCTGAAGCAGTACCAGTTCCTGTATGACGCGCAGACCGATTCGCTGCAACTCGCGGATGCCAACAAATTCCCAGCCGTGAGTTCGACCACCGGCTTCATCGACTCGACGCGACGAGCTTCTGGACTCATTCGCTCCAGTTTCTGGATCAACGTCGAAGCCGCGTCGAGCGGCAAGTACGCGCGCAGTGACATGCCGGACGGCGAAAAAGTGGAGAAGGGCGGAGTGGCGCAGTTGCTGCGCGAGTCCTACCTCAGCAGCGCTTCGGCGCGCCGGATTTACACCTGTGACGGCTACAGCTGCGGTTCCGACGTCGACCTGGCGTCAGCAGGCAACAGCTACCGGTTCAGTACGGCCAACTCCTCGCTGACGCCCTCGATGTTCGGCTTCAGTTCCTCGGACACCACCGACGCGACCTCCTGATCAACTTCATCCGTGGCACGGACAACGTCGACGCGACGAACGTGCAAGTGTCTCGGTTGCAAAGGACCAGCTGGGCGACAAGCCTTCGGGCGCGACGGTACGGCCCTCGATCCACGGCGACGTGCTGCATTCCCGGCCGATCGCAATCAACTACGGCGGCACGCGCGGCGTCGTCGTGTTCTACGGGACGAACGATGGACTGCTGCGCGCCGTCAACGGCAACCAGACCGGTTACGGGGCAGGCAGCGAATTGTGGTCGTTCGTCGCACCCGAGCACTTCAACGAACTCAATCGCCTGCGCGAGAACGATCCCGCGGTGCGCTATCCCTCGACCCCCAGCACGAACACCAGCGCCCGCGCGCGCGACTACTTCTTCGACGGCCCGATCGGCGCCTATCAGAACGCGATGACGGGCGAAGTGATGATCTTTGTCGGCATGCGGCGCGGCGGACGCGGGGTCTATGCATTCAACGTGTCCGACCCCGATCGACCACGCCTGATGTGGCGGCTCAATCGCTTCGACTGGGCTTATGGCAATGTCGGCCAGACCTGGTCGATGCCGCGGGTGTCGCCGGTCAAGTGGAAGAACGAGACTGTACTGGTCATGGGCGGCGGCTACGACAATCTTGCCGAGGACACGGCCACTGCCGGCATGACGACGATGGGGCGTGGCGTGTATGTCATCAGCATGCGCAGCGGGGAGCGCCTCGCCTGGCTGCCAACGGACTACAGCGTGCCTGCCGACGCGACGGTCATCGATTCCGACGGTGACGGGAAGGTCGACCGCGCATATGCCGTCGACGTACGGGCGCAGCTCTATCGCATCGACATGGAGAACGCGGCCGGCGAGGCGCGCGAACCGTCGGACTGGGTCATCACGAAGATCGCGGCGCTGAACGACGGCACGGGCGGCCTCAATGGCACGCGCAAGGCGTTCTTCGCCGCCGACGCGGTGCTCACGCGCAACTACACCGCAGTGCTGCTGGGCACCGGTGATCGCGAGAAGCCGCTGTCCATGGTTTCAAACGACCGCTTCTACCTGATCAAGGACTCCAAGGTCGGCAAGGGCGAGCCTACGAGCGTCACGCTCATTACCGATGCGAGTCTCGCCGAAGTGAATGCCAGCAACACGGCCGGCTACGACGCGGAAGGATGTTTCTTCCCCTTGGACACGAACGGCGAAAAGGTCATCAATCAGCCGATCACGTTTGGTGGCTTGACGTATTTCTCGACCAACCGTCCGCTGCCCCCCAGCAGCGGCAGCTGCACGCGTTCGCTGAACCGCGCCTACCAGATGCCGCTGGTCTGTCGCAACCCAAAGTACAACAACCTGGTCGGCGACGGTCTGCCGCCTTCTCCGGTCGTCGGCTATGTCGACGTCGGCAAGGGCAAGCTGGTGCCGTTCGTCATCGGCGGGCCCAACGACAAGAACTCGGCGATCGAGGCTGCACGGGCCAACATCCTGATCCCGGCCAAACGCAAGCGCTCGTACTGGTTCATGGAGAATCGGGACCGCTGAGGCGACCGTGCCCAACAGAGCGGCGCCCATGGCGCCGTTTTTGTTTGGCGCTATCGTTCGCGCCGATGTCTTCCCTGATTCACTACACCGCGTCTGCGTCCCGGCACGCACTGCGCTGGGCGACGCGAGGAGTGATTGCGCTGGTCGCCATTTGCCTGGCGATCGCCCTTGGCTTCACCCTGTATGCGGTCAGCTCCCTGCCCCGGCTGCAGCCCTGGCACACCGAACGCCTGCACGGCGAATTCACGGCACTGAAACACGGGCATCTGGACTTCGCCGGCTACCTGCAGCTCGAGGGCGAACTCTTCGACGAACTCGCCCGCACGGTGGCCCGCTGGAACAGGACGGACGAGGCCTTCACCCACAGCCGCTTCTATCCGCAGGGCCCGGCAAACGTACTGGCGGACGGTGCGCGCCACAACCGGTCGTACCGCCTGTCGCCCGCGGAGCCGCGCGGCAGCGCCCTGCTGATGCACGGGCTGACGGACTCGCCGTATTCGATGAAGGCGCTGGCCGAGTCGCTGTTCGCGAAAGACTTCGAGGTCACCGTCCTGCGGTTGCCTGGCCACGGCACGCTGCCGTCGATGATGGTCGAGATGTCCTACAGCGACTGGGTTGCGGCGACGAAGCTTGCGGCGCGCGACGTCGCAGCGCGCACCCGTCCGGAGCAGCCGTTCTACATCGGGGGCTACTCCACCGGCGGCACACTGGCGCTGCACTATGCGCTCGATTCGCTTAACGACCCCGACCTGCGCCGCCCCGAGCGCGTGCTGCTGCTCTCGCCCGCCATCGAGCTGACACGCGTGGCTGCGTTGGCGAACATCATCGACATCGCGAGCCTGGTGCCGTTGCCAGTACTGGAAAAAGTGCGCTGGCAGGAGATCGTTGCCGAATTCGATCCGTACAAATTCAACTCGTTCCCGGTCAATGCGTCGCGTCAGGTCAACCGCGCCACCCGGGCATTGCAGCGCGACCTCGAGGAGGCTGCGCTGGACGGCCGCATCGCCCGCATGCCATCGGTGACGGCGTGGCAATCGGTCGTCGATTCGACCGTCGGTGCGACCGGTACGGTCGATACCCTGTTCGGGCGGCTACACGGTGCCCGTCATCATCTAGTGCTGTTCGATGTCAACCGCAGCACCCGGTTGTTGAGCGTGCAGCGGCCGGCAGCGCGCGAGCTGATCGAGCGCACCGTGCGCGGCAGCCCCGCCTACACGCTGGATGTCGTCACCAACGCGAGCCTGCAGAGCGACGCCTTGTTGATTCGTCGGCGAACTCCCGACGGGGCCCTGAGCGAGCGCGCGACCACGCTCGTGTGGCCGCCGGAACTCGTGTCGCTCGGCCATGTGGCCCTGCCGTTTCCGCCCGACGACCCGATCTACGGATTCAGGAGCGGCAGCGGGCGCGCCGGCATCCCGAGTATCGGTTCCTGGCTGCTGCGCGGCGAGAGCGGAGCCATCACGATCTCACTCGGCTCACTGACCCGCCTGCGCAGCAATCCATTCTGGTCGCTGATCGACGAGCAGGTGGGCGCCTTGGTCGATGCCGACCTGACCGGCGCGCGCTAGCCCGCGCCGGAACGCAGGACGCGCCGGCGCGAGAGGGCGCGCCGGCCCCAGATCCAGACATACTGCACGCCCGACGCGACCACCGTGCTGAAGACCAGCGCAAACGCGGTCGGCAGCAACGCGCTCATGTCAAGGAGCCGCGCCGCGTCCGCCAGTACCGCCGCGAGCGCGACGAACTCGAATCCCGTGTTGAGTTTCGATAGCCACGTGGGCGACATTTCGACCGGCTCGATGTACCGGTGATAGGCGGTGGCGCCAGCCACGATGACGATGTCGCGCGCAACGATGGCCAGCGCCAGCCAGGGCGGCACCAGACCATGCCACGCCAGACCGATGACCACGGTCAGCATCGTCAGCTTGTCGGCCACCGGGTCCGCGATCGCGCCAAAGCGCGAGTTCGCATTGAGGCGGCGCGCGATCGGACCGTCGACAAGATCGGTGACGGCCGAGGCCGCGACGGTCCAGACGCCCTTCGTAGCGTTCTTCGGCGAGCAGCCAGCCGATGATGGGGATCAGCAGGCCCCGTACCACGGTGAGGACGTTCGGCACGTGGCGCCACGGATGCTCAGAGGCGTGTGACATGATCCTCAATGGTGCGCCGCAGTTCGACATCGGGCAATGGCCCGCGCGCGGCCCCGATGTTCTCGCGCATGTGGTCGGGATTCGTCGCGGTGCGAGACGATCCACTTGAGGCACACCTGGGCCCAGTTTTCACAGCCGATCCGCGCCGCCCACGCGCCGGCAGGCGGAATCCGTTGAGGCGATCCACCAAAGCGCCGCCATCGAATGGCCGGTTCGCAATCACCGCCACGCCGCGCTCGGCGGCCAGCGGCAGCAGGCGCCGCTCAACGCTGCGATCGGCCAGGCTGTAGGTCACCTGGACGAAGTCGAAGTCCTCGCGCTTGAGCGCCGCTTCGAGCGCGTCGTGCCGCCGACCGTGCGAAGTCGTGATGCCGACGTATCGGATGCGTCCCTGCGCCTTCCATTCCTTCAGCGTCGGGAGATGCACTTCCCAGTCGACCATGTTGTGGATCTGCATCAGGTCAAGACGCGCCAGGCCCCAGAGCCGCAGCGAAGCCTGCATCTGCCGGACGCCAGCCTCCCGACCAGTGGTCCAGACCTTGGTGGCGGAAAACGTCTGGCGCGCATCCGCCAGCCTGCGGCAAGAGCTCGCCCACGACGGCCTCGGCACGCCCGTACATCGGACTCGAATCGATGACGCGGCCACCGCCCGCGTAGAACGCCTGCAGCACCTGCCGGCGGCGGGCGAGCTCGAAAGTGCTGCGACCGATGTCAAACGTCAGCCAGGTGCCCATGCCGACCACGGGCAGCGCCTCACCACTGCAAGGAATCGCGCGCGCGACGACCGCATCCGCGCTGGCCGCGAGGCGAGGCACAGCCACCGCCGCAGCAGCACCAAGCAGGCGGCGACGCAACGGATTCTCAGGCGTCATCGATCCAGCGCGACGGACCCGTACGGAAAGCGACCGCTCTTCGGCTGCGAGGCGCCGCGAGCGGCCGGGGCGTCACTTCGCAAATCGCGGGAACCCATTCTGCCAGCGTTGTTAGGCCCTAGAATCTGCGCTCGCCGGAGCGGACCCATGAGCCCCGATCTGAAACCTGGCATCAGCTTCGTCTTCGACTACACCGTCCCCGACAGCAAGACGGTGCCGAAGCTGTATCCGGAGTGGCGCGAGTTCGGAGAAATGCCGGAGGTCTTTGCCACTGGCTTTCTGATCGGGCTGATGGAGGGCGCCTGCCAGCTCGCGATCAAGCCGTACCTCGACTGGCCGCGCGAGCAGTCGCTCGGTACACACGTCAGCTTCTCCCACCTGGCAGCGACTCCTCCGGGCCTCACGATCCGGGTGCGGTGCGAAGTGATCGAGGTCGAAGGCCGTCGCGTGCGCTTCCAGGCAAGCGCACACGACGGGCACGATCTCATTTCGGAAGGCACCCACGAGCGCTATGTCATCGACGTGGCACGGTTCAACGAAAAACTCCGATCCAAACGGCAGGTCAAGCAACGCTGAGCACCATGGGCGAGCGCATTCTTAGCGACGATGTCCTGGCGTTTCTGCAGCGCCGGGTGCTGGTCTCCGTGGCCTCGCGCAATGCGGACCGCGTCCCGTCGGTCGTGCGCTGCGTGGGCTTCCGGGCACACCGGGCCTCGCAGGGGGTTACCGCTTTCGTCGTGGCACGACAGGCCGAGCACGTACTCGCCGACATTCGCGTGACCGGCCAGGTCGCCATGGTGTTCAGCGAGCCTTCAACGCACAGGACGCTGCAGTTGAAGGGCGAGCGCGCAGTCGTCGGCGCGCTAGAGGACGGCGATTGGCCAGCCATCGAGGCCTACGGCAAGGCTGCGGTCGCCGAACTCGCCCCTCTGGGCCATGCAGAGGCCTGGACCCGCACGGTGGTCGAGTGCACGCCCGCGGAGGTACTGGCGGTGCGCTTCGCTCCGAGCAGCGCCTTCGCCCAGACGCCGGGTCCGCGCGCCGGCGAGCGACTGGCGGGAGCGCAGCCGTGACAGTGTCCCTCGAATCGATACGAGCGTGCCTGGAAGGGATCGTGCCGAGTCTCGTCGCAACCTGCGCTGCCGACGGCGTGCCCAACGTTACCTATGTCTCGCAGGTCCACTACGTGGACCGTCGCCATGTCGCACTTTCGTTCCAGTTCTTCAACAAGACACGCGAGAACATTCTCGCGAACCCGCAGGCCACGGTGTTCCTGATCGACCCGCACACGGCGGCACGTTACGTGCTGCGAACCCGCTACCTGAGGACCGAAACGGCTGGAGGACTGTTCGAGCGGATGAAGGCGCACCTGGCCGGCATCGCCTCGCATACCGGCATGGCCGGTGTCTTCAAGCTGCAGGGGCGGATGTCTACGAGGTGCTTGGCATCGAGCACCTGCCGGGCGCGGAGCTGGCGCCGCCGCCCGAGCGAAGCGGCCTGCTGGGTGCCGTCCGCACGCTGTCGACACTGCTGGCAAGCGCCATCGATCTCCACACGATCCTCGACGACGTGCTCGCCGTGCTGGAGGCCGACCTTGGCATCACGCACGCGATGGTGATGCTGATCGACCGCAGTCATGAACGCCTGTTCACGGTCGCCAGCCGCGGCTATCCGGCGTCCGGTGTCGGATCGGAAATCGGCCTGGGGAACGGCGTCATCGGCGTGGCCGCGCGGGAGGGCACGGCCATTCGCATCACTCACGGCACCAGTGAATATGCCTACAGCCGCACGATGCGCGAACGTGCCGAGCGCCACGGTCTGGCCCGGCTGCTCGAGACCGAGATCCCGTTGCCAGGCCTGGCGACACCGGGATCCAACTCGCCGTTCCGCTGCGCGTCAGCGGCTGCACCGTCGGCGTCCTGTACGTCGAGAGCCCACAGGAGGCGCGCTTCAGCTGGGAGGACGAGGACGCGCTGGTCGCGATTGCGGCCCAGCTCGGAACGACCATCGTCGTGCTGCAGCAGGCCGCCGAAGCGTCGCGAAGATCCCCCTGCTGCCGCGCGACTTGCGCCCGCGCCGCGCGGGACACCGATCGTCGTCCGCCACTACGCGACAGATCACAGCGTCTTCATCGGCGATGAGTACCTGATCAAAGGCGTGGCTGGCGCCATCTTTCGCAAGCTGGTGCGCGACTACGTTTCGGAAGGGCGAACCGACTTCACCAATCGCGAACTGCGCCTCGACCCGTCGATACGGCTGCCGGACGTCACCGACAATCTCGAGGCCCGGCTGATACTGCTGGTCCGGCGCCTGCAGGAGCGCGGCCCCGACATCCACATCGAGAAGACCGGTCGCGGCCGCTTTCGCCTGGCGGTCGAGCGGCCGCTGACCTTGACGGAGGTGGGCTAGGCCGCGCTCGCCGCAGCGATCTGCATGGCAGACGGGGTACGGACCGCCGCGCCGTTCGACGCCGCCGGTGTCGTTGTGAGCGCCGCCTCCAGCTTGGCCCGGTCGCGCGCGCTCAGATGCGGGTGGATCCCTGCAAGGATCCCTTCGAACGCCGGCCGCGGCGCCGTGCGCTGCATCGCTGCCAGCACTCCTGCCCGCTCCGGTGCACTGGCAGAAGGCAGCATCCAGCGCATCGCCAAAGCCACTTCCGCCGGCGTCAGCGAGCCCACGATGCCGGCTTCGATCACGAGGACCTCCTCCTCGGTGTAGCACTCGATCAGCGTTGCCTGGTTCTCGGTCTCTTCCACGTGCATGTGCTGGAAATTGTCGGCAACGAAAAGCGCTAGCTGGCGGTACAGGCGCAATGCCGCCGCGGCGCGCTCCGCGCCGGTGCTGTCTTCCAGCGCGCGCAGCGACGCCTCGAGCAACGTGAACGCTTCGCGATGCTGCAGGTGGTCGGTGCGCGTCTCTGCACTGCTGCCCGTTCGGCGCGCTTCGAGCGCGGTGTGTATCCAGTCTTCCTCGTGCTGCAGGTGGCTGCGAGCGAAATCGAGCATTTCCCGCACTGCCCTGGCGGCCGTGGCGACGTCGTCTGCGTCATGAGGATCGATGCGACCGACGATGACCAGCACATCGGTCATGCAGGCTCGCAGGCCCTTGTGGATGAGGGTGTAGGGATTGTGTCGAATCGCGGTCACGGCGCTCTCCTGGTGGGGGTTAGGTGCATTGAATTGCCCGCCACTTTAGGAGTCGGCGCGCCGGCACGCCGCTAAATCTTGATTAAGCGAACCATAAGAGTTTCATAAGCGCGCGCGAGAATGCAGCGAGCGTCATGCGAGAATCGATTCATGCCCGAACGCGCTGTTTCCACCCTTCCGGAGTCGAGCGCCGTGGCGTCACCCTGCGTCTCCGTATGTCGCATGGATCCACGAACGCAGCTGTGCGAGGGCTGCGCGCGCACGATCGACGAGATCGCCAACTGGAGCCGCTACTCCAACTCGGACAAGCGGGCAGTATGGTTGCGGATTGCCGAACGCCGCGGCGGGTCCTGAGGCGATTCGCAGCCGCCATCGTGGATGCTTCCGTGCAGATCCCGCCGACGATGCGAGTCTTCGAGCGCGGCTGGCTGTCGTCGAACAACGTTCTGCTGTATGACGATGAACACGCGGCGACGCTGGTCGACACCGGTTACGTCAGCCACCGCGCGCAGACGCTGGCACTGGTTCAGAGCGCACTGGGCGGGCGGAAGCTCGCACGCATATCAACACGCACCTGCACTCGGACCATTGCGGCGGCAATGCACACCTGCAGCGTGCTACCGGCGCCCGCATCGCGATTCCGCCGGGTCACTCCGATGCCGTCACGCACTGGGACGAGGATGTACTGACCTTCCACGCGACCGGCCAGGAGTGCGAGCGCTTCGTCCACGACGATGTGCTGCGGCCGGGCGCCGCCGTGAAAATGGGGAGCGTGACTGGCAGGTGATCGCTGCCCCGGGGCACGACCCGCACTCGATTGTGCTGTGGGATGCCGCGGACCGTGTGCTCATTTCCGCCGACGCCTTGTGGCAGCACGGCTTCGGGGCGATTTTTCCGGAAATCGAAAACGAGTCGGGCTTTCCCGAGCAGGGCTCGATGCTCGAGCTGATCGCCGGTCTCGATCCGCACCTTGTCATACCCGGACACGGCGCGCCGTTCACCGATGTTGCCGCGGCACTTCTGCGCGCACGCAAGCGCCTCGAGGCGCTTCAGCCGCCGATCCTGCCCGCAACGCACGGCAGGTGGCGAAGGTGTTGATCAAGTTCTATTTGCTCGATGTGCGCACGCTGCCGTTTGACCGCTTGCTACAGCACCTGGTGGGCGCGAGCTATTTCACGCTCATTAACGAGCGCTATTTCCGGCTGCCGTTCGAACAGTTCATCGCGCAAAGCCTGCGCGAGCTGGTTGCGGTCGGCGCCGCCGAATGGCACGACGGCATTGTTGCCAATCGCGACACTTGACAGCGCCCCGCGTGCCCTGCTAGCGCGTGGCGCTGTCGCCGATTTCCTTGTTGCTCGACGGCGTGTACTGATATCCCGACAAGGTCAGCCCCGTCACCGTGAAGGTGAACGAGCCGATCGTCTTGGTACGGCCGGACTTGAACGACGCCACACCGTTGGAGCCTGTCAGGGCGCTGCCAGTGCCGTTCACAACGCCGCTCCAGGACCCGGTGACCGTCGCGCCCGGTACGGCGTTGCCATTGCCGTCGCGCACCGCGACCTGTGCCGTCGCCTCGGCATTGCCGTTGCGGAACGTGCGTAGCGTCACCGTAACCGCATCGACATGCATGGTCTGCAGGACGACCGGCGCATTGGCATTGATGGTCACACTCTTAGCGTCGGTCAATCCGGCGTTGTCCGTCACCTTGAGGGTCGCTGTGTAGACGCCCGGAGTCGCGTACGAATGGCTCGCGCTGGCGGCCAGCACAGGCGTGCTGCCGTCGCCGAAGTTCCACTCGATGCCCGTGATGGCGCCGTCCGGATCGTACGAACCGGTCGACGCAAAGTTCACCGCGAGCGGCGCCACACCGGAGGTCGGTGCCGCCGACAGCATGGCCACCGGTGGCTGCGACGTCGCCGCCGGTACCGTGGCGCTGACGAGGTACTCGCCGAGGCTGCCGTAGTTCGAGTAGCCGGTTGTGAGGTCGCCTTTGCCGACACCTGTGACGGCCACGAAATAGCTGCCGCCGGTACCGGTCACGCTCAACGTTGCGCCGAGTGTGTCTGCGGGATTTCCCCTCGCCAGGACATTGCCTGCGCCGTCGCGCAGTTCGGCCCGGACATCGAGATTCGGTGAGCGCCGTGCCGGCGCCACGCTGAGGCTGATCGTGCCAGCGCCCGCCACGAAGGAGAACACGTCGATGTCGCCTGAACGCTCGATGAAGCCGCTGGCCTCGATTGTCGTCACGCCGCCGGAGGTCGCTCCAGCAACCCGGGTGGCAGCCGCGTTGGTGTTGCCGTGATCGTCCGCGCGCGCGGCAACTCCGTTGGCTGCCATGACGGCGTAGTCATCTTCCTTGTTGTTCGCGTCCGGATACTCGCCCTTGCTCCATTGCACGAGCTCCTTGTAGTAGCCGACACCCATGATCGGCGCCCATCCGGTCGCGCCGCTGCCATGCCCGCTGTAGTAGCCCTGGGTCGACGTGCCATCGTGGTGCAGTCCGACGTTATGCCCGGCTTCGTGCGAGATGGCTTCGGCGACGTATTTTTCGTTGCCGCTGCCGAGCGCGTCGTAGAACACCAGGGCCGGCTTGTAGTAGTCCGACGCGTCGTCGAATATGCCGAGATAAGCGACCCCGCCGCAGCTGCAGCTGTAAAATGTGCGTTTGGTGATCAGCACCGTCGTACCGAAGGTGTCGTCACCGCTGCCGCTGCGCGTGAGTCGATCCGACGATACCGCCTCGGTCGTCACGTCGACATCGAACGGTGCGTAGTCTTCCGCGACGCGTTGCCAGATGTACTGGATGCGCTCGAGTTCCGTCGAACTGAATGAGTACGGCACGCCGTCGACGTCGTAGGGCAGGGCGGTGATCGTCGGTTGCGAACTCGTATTCCATGCCGTGTTCGACAGCGTCGCGCCCCTGAAATTGAGGTAGATCGTGCGCTTCGAACCCGGACGGCTGTGCAGCAGAAACGTCTGGTCCAGCGGCGCGAGATTGCCGCTCGACGTCAACGACGGTGCTGCGAGCGGAGCATCGACCTTCAGGGGCGCGTCGAGGTCTTCCTGGTAGAACACACGGCCCTGGCGGTCCAGCCAGACATTGCGGTCGCGCCTCAATATCGACACAAACTCGGCCGACGATTTGCCGTACCAGGCGGCGACCTCAGGCAGGCGACCTCCGAGCAGCTCGACGGCCCGCTGGCCGCGCGCCCTTTCTGGAAGTTCAAGGGTGGGAAACGGCGGCTTCTGTGACGGCGTTGCCGGCCGATTTCCTGCTTGAGGCCCAACTTGCGCCCAAACGGGCGCGGCGAGCACCGCTGCCACGAGCAGTCCCGCGGTCCACACCTTCAACACGAATTTCACTCCCGGCCGCGAGGCGGCCTGCTTGCCGAGCCGTTACATGCACGCGGCCGTAACGAGGACGACCAATGCGACCAGCGACCACATCCCGGCGAAAACCGGAATGTCACCGAACGGAACGAGGCGATCGTCGTCGGACTGGGTCATCGTGGCCTCCCGGGGGCCGAAGCGGGCTCCCCTCCTAAGGAGTATCGGCATGGCACCGCCGAATGTTTATCGTCCTGACAGACGAACACGCCCTTCTGCCTACGCACTACGCCAATCGGCCTAGCCGAAACTGACGCAGTCTCGCGAAGTCGATGTGAGTGCTCGCTAGAAACGCTTTACCGTTGATGCCCGACGATCGTGCGGCGCGCCGTGCTGCACGACATCCTGTGCTCACAGGCCGAGCCGCGTCAGCACTCCAGTCGGCTTGCCAGGAGAGGGCTGCCCGGGCCCTGCGCGGCTTCCCGGCTCAGTGCCGCTCATCCGGCAGCAGCGCGCACTCGGGACTCTGCCGTGCGGGTTGAGATGCGGCGAGGCTTGCCTGGCGTTGCTAAAGTCCGAGTTCGAACGCAACTCGGACCGGGGCCACGCTCAGCCAGCGCCCAACTCCCACGTGAAAGTCTTTGGATTCGCCGGCTGGTCTGGCAGCGGTAAGACGGTCCTGATCGAACGCATCATTCCGCTGCTGACTGGACGCGGGCTCGAGGTGTCTCTGATCAAGCGGGCGCATCACGAGTTCGACATCGACGTGCCAGGCAAGGATTCCTACCGCCACCGGCGTGCGGGATGTCGGGAGGTGTTGCTGTCGTCCGGCGTTCGCTGGGCGCACATGCACGAGCTGCGGGGTGAGTCGGAGCAGACGTTGCAGCAGTTGGTCGATCGCGTCTCGCCTTGCGACCTGCTGCTGGTGGAAGGATTCAAGCGCGAGGCCATCCCGAAGATGGAGATATTTCGCCGCGAGAACGCCAAGACGGCACTGCATCCCCATGACCCGCATATCGTCGCGATCGCCACGGACTTTCGCTTTGACACGGCGCTGCCTCAGTTCGACCTCGACGACGCGGCAGGCATCGCCGACTTCGTATGTGCGTTCAACCGGCTGGGGTAGCGCCATTCCGCCAGCGCTGGGTCGACCGAGCATCGCCCCATGAAGAAGTCGCCAGCAGTCGATCGACCTGAGCCGACCGATGTCCTTGTGCACCTGGCATCGCGCTATTCGGTCAGCCCGAAATATCTCGGCGCGCCTGGACCCGGGCGCGCAGAGTTGCTGCGCGCAGCCGCGCTGGCGCTGCGGGCGCCCGACCATGAGGCGCTGCGACCGTTTCGGTTTGTGCACATCCTCCCGCATCAGCGCGCGACGCTGGGCGATCTGTATGCACGTGCTGCAGAGCGCCGCGGCGGCGACAACGCCGAGGTGCAGCGGGCCCGTGAACGTGCCAACAAAGGCCCTTGCCTGCTGGCCTTGATCGGCCGCGTCCAGGATGGGGTGCTCGATGTGCCGGCGCAGGACCAGTGGCTCTGCATTGGCGCTGCGCTGATGAACTTCTTGAATGCGCTGCACCTGATGGGCTATGGCGCGAAGGTCCTTGGCGGCACGTCGATCTACGACGCGGACGTGCAGCAGGCGTTCTGTGCTCCGGGCGAAAGCTTGCTGTGCTGGATCGTGACAGGAACTCCGATGCGCTCAGCGCATTCGCGCTACGCGGATGACGTCACCTCGATTCTGAGCGACTGGGACGGCGGCAATCGGTAGGCGTGTACCGGCAAAGCGGGGGCCGGCAGAGTGGCAGCTGTCGAACGCATTGATCGGACTTCGCAGCTCGTGTAGCGTCTTTCGTGTGCAGTCGAATCCCAACGCCGCGCGCCGCCGCGACCTGATGCGTCAGGCCGCCTGCGTCGCCGGCGCGTGGGTCGCCTCCAGCGCGCTGCCGGTGGTGGCGTTCGGCGACGTGCAGCACTATCCGCGTTCGCTGCTGGTCGACTCACAGCGGCAGCCCGTGGACGGCACGCCAGCTCAAGACGGGCGAAGCGTTCCTCTTCAACTACCCGTATACGGTGTCGCCGGTATTCTTGATCGCGTTCGAGCACGAGGTGAAGGCAGCCGAGCTGGTCACCGAAGACAAACGGCACTATGCGGCACCGGCCGGCGTGGGTCCGAACAAATCGATCGTCGCGTTCTCGGCGATTTGTGCGCACAAGCTGATGTATCCCAAGCCGGCGATCAGCTTCATCGGCCTGCGCAGCGGCGGCGGCGGTGAGCCGTCGTACGTGATCCACTGCTGCGGCGACAACTCGCGCTACGACCCGTTGCACGGCGCGCGCGTGATCGACGGCCCGGCGCCGCAGCCGCTGGCTGCCGTGCTGCTGGAGTGGGATGCCCGCAGCGACCACCTGCACGCGGTGGGTACGCGAGGCGGCGAGATGTTCGACAAGTTCTTCGAAAAGTACACGAAGCAGCTGGAGCTCGAGACCGGTAGCGGCCTGCGCAAACCGAGCGATGCCACCGTTGTCGTACAGCCGGCCGCGAGCTATAGCAGGAATTGGCAAAGCTGCCGGGCCTGAGCCGGACACACGACAGCACCTGCGTGCTGGCGTGTGCCTGCGATGGGGCCGGCGCATGCAGGCGCCGGTGCGGGCTGCAAGCCTGACCCTACGCCACGCGGCGCGGCGCGTGAAACCAGCGAGCGCTCAACTAAACACCGCGCGCTTGCGGCTATGACTCGGCATACGGCGTGCCATTTTTGTGCATGAACCGGCCGGAAAAATAATGACCAGAAAAAAAAGGCGCCCGACGGGGCGCCTTTGCCTGGACGTGATCGAGACCGCTACTTCTTGGCGGCTGCCGCTGCAGGTTGCGCCGGAGCAGCGAGGCGCAGCGCCGCGGGTTGCGCCGGGGCAGCGGCCGCCACCGGCGTCGCGGCCGGCGGCACGAACGGACCTGGATTCACGCAGGCGGGCGTCGCCTCAGGCGTAACGACCTTGCCCTGGGCCTTCTGCTCCTTGATATACGCGTCGGCGACCTTGGTCTGCGACACGCACAGCGTGTAGGCGTCGACCTTGTTCGCGTGTGCCGCCTTGGCCGCATTCAGCGCCGCCGCCGCCTGCTGCTCGGGCGTTGGTGGCGGCAACTTGGCCAATCCGGCTGCGGCAAATGCGAGCCCGCAAACAGCAAATGATGATGTTCCTCACCATGACTTCCCCGATGACGTTATTTGTCTAGCCAGCAGGACCGCGTGGCGAACAGGCTCGGGCACTGCGGTCTCTGACACCATCGGACTTTCGGGCACCTTGCCCGCCTTGATGTCGTTGTACCAGAGCTCGTGGTGATGCTTGGCCCACTCGGCGGTGACGTAGCCGTTGCGCATCGCGCGGTAAGCGCCCTTCATGCCGATCGTGCCCAGGTAGATGTGCACGCAGGCCATCGCAATCGCCACGATAGGCCAACACCATGTGGATGACGTTGAAGGTCTGCATCGTGGCCCTAGTCTGGCCGAAGTTCGGAAAGTTGAGCACCAGACCAGAGGCAATCAACAGCGGAGTGAACAAAACCAGCACGAACCAGAAAACGAGCTTCTCGCCGCCGTTGAACTTGCCCGAGGGGTACTCGTGCCCGGTCAGGTTGCCGACGATCTTCGTCAGCCAGATGAAATCGTCCTTGTTGAGCCAGTTGTACCGCAGGTACCGGATGATCATCCACACGACGCCGACGATCAGGATCGGCCCGATGAAGTTGTGGATGTTCTTTGCCGCCACCCCCATCCATGAATAAAGACCGTGGCCGATGATCGGCAGCAGCAGCACCTTGCCGAAGGTAATGATCAATCCGGTGATGGCGAGAGTCACCCAGACGATCGCCATCGTCCAGTGCGCGTATCTATCCGCCGGGCGAAAGCGCTCGACCATCATCTTTGAACCGCTCTCGCCGACCGGTATCGAGCCGCGGATGGCATAGAAGCCGCCGAGTGACACCATCGCCAGGGCGACGAGCAGCCCGCCGATCAGCGCCACCGGCACGCGCGCCTGCCTCCAGGTTTCGCCGCGTGACTGGATCAGCACTCCCCGCTCCGGCGAGTCTCCGAGCTGGGTGAAGCCCGGGTCACTGGTACGAACTTCATGCCAGTACGGCGCGTTGTTATACGGCTGGGTAACGTTTCGCTCGGCTTGCTGGCGCGCGGCTTCCTGCTGCTGCGGGGTCGCCGGTTGCGCGGCCGCGTAGCCTGCGAAGGCCAGCACGGCCGCCGCCAACCCGGCCCGCCAGGAAAGAATCGTCATCTGGCGTCTCCCTACTTCGCCGGTATGCGCACGTAGTCGTTCTGGCCCTGCGTGCGCGCCTGGATGGCCGCCTCCCATTCCGCCTGCTTGCCGCCGTACTGCGGCGAGTCCCACGGAGAGGCGATAGGGGCGCCTGAGTACTTGCCCTGCTCGTAGCGGGTGACCTTCTTCTCCCCGCAAGCGGACAAGCTGATCGCCCACAGCAGCGCTGCCAGCACCACGCCCAGCGTTCTTAGCACCCGCATCATTTCTTCCCTTCCGGCGCTGCGGGCGGAGTCGAGCCGCCCTTGGGCGTGCCATACGCCGTGGCCCAACCGATCACTTCGGAACCCTTGCCACGCACGGTGACACGCTCGCGGAAGATGTTGGCGATGACGTCGCCGTCGCCGGCGAGAAGCGCCTTGGTGGAGCACATCTCGGCGCACAGCGGCAGCTTGCCCGCGGCGATGCGGTTCTGGCCGTACTTGCTGTACTGCTCTTCCTCGCTGCCCTTGCCGGGGCCGCCCTGGCAGAACGTGCACTTGTCCATCTTGCCGCGTGCGCCGAAGGCGCCGGCTTGTGGAAACTGCGGTGCGCCGAAGGGGCAGGCATACAGGCAGTAGCCGCAGCCGATGCATTGGTCCTTGTCGTGCAGCACGACGCCGTCTTCGCTCCGGGTGAAGCAATCGACCGGGCAAACCGCCATGCATGGCGCATCCGAGCAATGCATGCAGGCCACCGAGATCGAGCGCTCTCCGGGCACGCCATCGTTCAGAGTAACGACACGCCGACGATTGACGCCCCACGGGACGTCATTCGCGTTCTTGCAGGCCGTGACACAACCGTTGCATTCGATGCAGCGGTTGGCATCACAGATGAACTTCATGCGGGCCATCGTGAGTCTCCTTGTTTCGTCCTCGAGGCTTCTCAGGCCTGCTTGACGACCTGGCAGAGGGAGCACTTCGTCCCTTCCTGCATCATCGTCACCGAGTCGTATCCGTAGGTCGTGCTGGTGTTGATTGACTCACCGCGGACGATCGGCGCTGCACCGGCCGGATAGCTGTCCAGCAGATCCTTGCCTTGCCACCACCCAGCAAAGTGGAACGGCATGAACACGGTGTCCGGTCCGACCCGCTCGGTCACCAGGGCCATGACCTTGAGCTTCGCGCCGGTCGGGGTGTTGACCCAGACCCATTCTCCATTGCGAATGCCGCGGTCATTGGCAGCTTTCGGATTGATCTCGATGAACATGTTCTGCTGCAGTTCGGCCAGCCAGGGGTTCGAACGCGTTTCGTCGCCGCCGCCCTCGTATTCCGTCAGGCGGCCGGAGGTCATCACGAGCGGGTACTTCTCGTAGACCTTGTCGGCGATGTTCTTGTCCTGCACGGTCTTGTAAAGCGTCGGGAGGCGCCAGAAGTCCTTGCGGTCGGCGTACGTCGGGTACTTGGCGACCAGGTCGGGACGATTGCTGTACAACGGCTCGCGGTGGATCGGGACGGGATCCGGGAAGTTCCAGACCAGGGCACGCGCCTTGGCGTTGCCGAACGGATGACACTGGTGCTTGGTCATCACGACCCGGATGATTCCGCCGGAAAGATCGGTCTTCCAGTTCTTGCCCTCGGCCGCCTTCTTCTCGTCGTCGGTCAGTTCGTTCCACCAGCCGAGCTTCTTCAGGAATACATGGTCGAACTCGGGGTAGCCCGTCGTGATCTCGGCGCCTTTCGAGTGCGAGCCTGCTTCGGCCAGCAGGTTGACGCCATCCCGCTCGACACCGAAGTTGGCGCGGAAGTTGCCGCCGCCGTCCATCACCGTCTTGGACGTGTCGTACAGGTTGGATGAACCCGGGTGCTTCATCTCCGGCGTGCCGTAGCACGGCCATGGCAACCCGAAGTAATCGCCGTCGCACGGACCGCCATTGGCACGCAGTGTCTTCTCGTCGAAGGTGCCCATGTGCTTCATGTGCAGCTTCAGCCGCTCCGGACTCTGACCGGTGTAGCCGATGGTCCACGTGCCTTTGTTGATGTCGTTCGCGAGAATGTCCTCGATCACCGGCTCGTCCCAGCCTCCGGCACCCGGCATCGTCCGAATGTTCTGCTTGCCATTCCGTTTGCCCAGCAACTGGTCGGCGAAGCCCCACTTCTGCGCGAAGCGCAGCATGATCGCGTGGTCCGTCCGCGACTCGAACAAAGGCTCGATGACTTTCTCGCGCCATTGCACCGAACGGCCCGAGGCCGTGACGGAGCCCGACGTCTCGAACTGCGTGCAGGCGGGAAGCAGGTAGACGGTGCGGTTCGGATTGACTTTGGCGCCTTCAGGCGCCGGCATCGCCGCCCACGCGGCGGTCGCCGACGGATACGGATCGACCACGACGAGCAGATCGAGCGCGTCCATGGCCTTCTTCATTTCGAGCCCGCGCGTCTGCGAATTCGGTGCGTGGCCCCAATAGAACACGGCCCGCAGGTTCGGCCCCTGCCCGATCGCATCGTTGGGCTCGAGCACCGCATCGATCCAGCGACTGACCGTTGTGCCGGGCTTGGTCATCATCGCATCGGATGCAAAGCGCTTCTTGAGCCAGTCCAGATCGATGTTCCAGACATTCGCCCAGTGCGACCACGAGCCCGGCGCAATGCCGTAGTAGCCGGGCAGGGAGTCGGGATTCGGTCCGACGTCGGTCGCGCCCTGCACGTTATCGTGGCCGCGGAAGATGTTGGTTCCGCCGCCGGAAACGCCAACATTTCCAAGGACGAGCTGGAGAATGCAGGAGGCGCGCACGATTGCGTTGCCAATCGTGTGCTGCGTCTGTCCCATGCACCAGACGATCGTGCTGGGTCGGTTCTTGGCCATGATCTCGGCCGCCAGCAGCACCTGGTCTTCGGGTACGCCGCAGGCTTCGGTCACCTTGTCGGGGGTCCACTTCATGACCTCCTCTTTGACCTTGTCGATGCCATACACGCGCGCCGCGATGTACGCCTTGTCCTCCCAGCCGTTCTTGAAGATGTGGTACATCATCCCGTACAGGAACGGGATATCGCTGCCCCCGCGCAGCCGGATGTAGTGATCGGCTTTGGCCGCGGTGCGAGTGAAGCGCGGATCGACGACGATCATCTTCGCGCCGCTCTCCTTCGCGTGCAGCGTGAACAGCATCGACACTGGGTGCGCCTCGGCCGCATTCGACCCGATGTACAACATCGCCTTCGTATTCAGCATGTCGTTGTACGAGTTCGTCATCGCGCCGTAACCCCACGTGTTCGCCACACCGGCGACCGTCGTGGAGTGGCAGATGCGGGCCTGGTGGTCACAGTTGTTGGTGCCCCAGAGCGAAACGAACTTGCGCAGCAGTTGGGCCTGCTCGTTGCTGTGCTTGGACGAGCCGATGAAGTAGGCGGCGTCAGGACCGGATTCTTCGCGGATCTTCGACATCTTCGCGGTGATCTCGTCGATCGCCTGGTCCCAGCTGATGCGCTGGTACTTGCCGTCGACCAGCTTCATCGGGTATTTCAGGCGGTGCGAGTGCTCGGTCATGCCATGTTCACGCACCGAAGCACCCTTGGCGCAGTGCGCGCCGAGGTTCAGCGGTGAATCGAACACCGGCTCCTGCCGCACCCACACGCCATTTTTCACGACCGCGTCGACCGAGCAGCCGACGGAGCAGTGCGTGCACACCGTGCGGCGTACCTGTTCGCCAGTGGCCTCCGGCGCAGCTGCACTGGCCGCCTGCGCCTCGCCGATGGCACCGTACGGAAGTTGAGCCGCGAACGCGGCGGCTCCAGCGGTCACGCCAGAGCGCTTGAGAAACGTGCGTCGATCGATCGTTCGACCGTGCATTCCGGAAACAGCGCGCGCAAGGCGGCCCTGGGCCGTCGCGGCACCCGCAGATTTTTTCGTGAGCATCGGGGTCTCCCGTCAGACCTGGGTCGTGCGGTAGTAATTCCGGATGTGCGCGGTTTCTCGATAACCGGTCTGCGTCGAAGCATCGGCACCCGCCGCAGGTATCGCAGCTTTGCGCTCGCCGACGATGGTCGTCGCCACGGCGGCCGCCGCAGTTGCGCCACCAATCGCGACAGCCTTGAAGAAGCCGCGACGGCTCGGCTTTACGTTAGTCATATGAATGCTCCTTCATAGCCCTGCTATCCATCATCCCCCAGCCGTCAACGGGCAGTCAATGCTCGGTCTCCCTGCGCGCGCCTAGCCCATCTCGAATTGAGCCAAATCGGAGTCCAGAAACACCTCAAGCATGTGAACTGCTGCCTTGTAGTAGTCGCTGAGGTCGACCTTGTGCGCCGCGTCACAAAACGCGCGGTATGCCGGCTGCAGGTAGCGCGGCAAAAAACTCCCGCTGCCGCTGCAACGACTGCTCATCCGAACCGGCGGCCACGAGATGACGCATGACTTCCAACACTGCGGTGAGGTTATCTTCCGGCTCCGCTGAAGCGGCAGTGCGCGCCAGTCCGAGCTCGAGTCAGCGTGTCGCGCAGTTTGACCAGAACGACTTCTTGTGCGCGACCCGGATGGTAGTGCGACAGATAAGTGCTGACTGGCGCCTTGCCCACTCCGATGAAGGTTGTATCGAACTCCAGCGTCGCGTCCCGCGCACGACGTATGCGCCGCCGCCTGAGCCAGCTCGTTGAAGGCCTGAGCCAGCGCGCCATCGCCCTCGACGCTCCCGGCCGACTGCGCCAGCGCACGTAGCAGGCCCTCGTCCGGGCCGGCGGCGAACAAGCGCGCCAGCAGCGCGTAAAGCTGCAGAGCGCCCTTCGTCCTCGGGCGCCAGGATCACGCCCCTGTTGCCGCTTGCGTCGTGCTCATCGCTTGATGTCGAAGATCGAGGTCTCGTCGGGCGACTGCATCATGTCGATCACGCGACAGTCGGCGCACATCTGGATACGGCGCAGCGCGGTGCCGGCGAACATCGGATGCGCGCCCAGACGGCCCGTCATCACGTCGATCATCTGCCGCGTGCCGAACGGCGTTCCGCAACGCACGCAATGGAACGGCTCGGCTTCGTTCAGTGTGACCGGCTGACGGGCCGCCGGTGTCACCAGGAGGCGCGGCACCAGGCTGATCGCCTGCTCGGGGCATGTGATCTCGCACAGGCCGCACTGCACGCAGTTGTGCTCGATGAAGCGCAGCTTGGGTGCGTCCTCCGCATCCTGCAGCGCAGAACTCGGGCAGGCGCCGATGCACGCCTTGCACAAGGTGCAGCGAGCCGCGTCGATGGCGAGGGTGCCGAACGGCGAACCCGCAGGCAGTGCGATCTGCTCCGGCGGCGCCGACGCCTGTCGCACCAAATGATCAATCGCGAAATCGAGCGTCTCGCGCTTGCGGTTGGACAAGTGAAACTTTGCGGGCTCAGCGACGGTCGCTGCCGGCTGCGACGACCACAGCGCCGCCTGCAGCGCGGCGGGTTCCTCGGCACGCACGGCCTGCCAGTGCGTGCCGCTGTAGCCCAGTCCGTTGAGGATCGCGCCGGCGAGAAGCGCCTGTTGATCCAGCAGCGCGCCGTGTTCGTCGGCGCCGGCGTCGTCGAGCAGCGAGAAGACCTGGCTCGCACCGTACGCGATGGCGCCCAGCACGACGTCGATGCCGATCGTCGCGACGCTGTGCACTTCGATCGGCACCACTCGCGCTGGCAGCCCCTTGCCCACTCGCGCCAGCCGCGAGATCAGTGCGCGACCGCTCTTGCCGTTGTGGAACAGCAGCGCCGCATCCTTGCCGCCGGCCGCCCGATACACCGACAACAGCTTGCGCAGGCGCGTACCGATGTCGGCCACACCGGGATAGGCAAAGCGCAGCGCGCCGGTCGGACACGTGGTAGCGCAGTCACCGCATCCCATGCAGAGGAAGGGATGCGCCCAGATCTTGTCGCCAAGCGAGCGGACGGCGTCCGTCGCGCAGACGTCGAGACAGCGCGTGCAGCCGGTTATCGTGTTGCGACTGTGCGCGCAGAGCTTCTCTTCGTATTGCACATAACGCGGCTTCTCGAACTCGCCCACCATCTGCACCAGCCGCATTGCCGCCTGCGACTGCTCGAGCGGATCGGCGCCCGGCGCCAGGTAGCCGAACGGCTTTTCGGGCATGCGCAGCAACGGCTGCGCGGACAGATCGAACACCAGATCGAACTGCTCGGTGCGCGTCGACTCGGCACGGTCAAAGTCGATCGCGCCGATCGCTCCGCAGGCTTTCACGCAGGCGCGGTGCGACTTGCAGCGCGTGAGGTCGACCTGGTAGGTGAGGTCGATCGCATCCTCTGGACAGGCCCTGATGCACGCGTTGCAGCGAGTACAGACCTCCAGATCGATCGGGTTTATCTGCTGCCACTGGACCTCGAACTTGCCCAGATATCCCTGCACTGATCGCGGCGTCCCGGACCACACCGGGTAGCGACGGGTCGCCGGCAGTTCCGCGCCCCGGGCCGTCGTGATCAGGACGCTGACCGAGAGGCTCTCGGCGAGTTGCTCGGCCCAGGCGATTGCTGCCTCGGCCGGGCCGATGATCAGTAGCTCGCCCTTCGACGTGTAAGAGGAAACAGCGACCGGCTCTGGCTCGGGCAGATCCGCCAGCGCCAGCAGGGCGGCGATCTTCGCAGTCGCAGAAGGACCTTCGGCCGACCATCCGGCCGCCTCGCGAATGTTGACGAAGCTTCAGCTCCGTCGAAGCACCAGCGCCGGCGGCCAGCTCCGTGAACAGCGGGGCCTCCTGCGTACACGCGACCGTGCACGTGGAGGCTCCCAGCGCCGAGGTGAAGCCGTCGACCTCCTTGCGGCACAGCTCGGTGTAGATCGGAATCGCCTCGCGCCCGAGCGCGCGCCCGAGCGCCGCCCCGTCCAACGTCATCGTGCGATTGCAGTTGCAGACTTTCAGCGTGTTGCCAGGTGCGGCCATGCGGGCTCAGGAAGAAGATGGGTCAGATGCGGTTGCCTTGCCCGACTGGGCGGCAGGCGATGACGAGCACGTCCAACGGTCTGGCCGGATCATCCGCTGACGCTGCAGGCGGCGCTGCGCTCCCTGCCGCGGACACTGCCGGAAGTCGCATCGACGCTCGCGTCATCTGTGGCGAGGCCGCGTTCTTCAGCGCTGGCATCGGAACCATTGCAGTATCGCCTACTCCGCCGCCGACCACTCGGAGCATCGCCCGCCGCGCCGGTCGGCGCTTCGGCCGCTTCCACCGCAGCGCGTTCGGAATCGGACAGAAAATCGCGCGCGCTCGGCAGGCGCATTCGCACCGCGGCCGGCAGCGGCTCGAACTGCGTGTAGTCGTCGACGTACACATCCAGCATGTCCATCTGATTGAAGTGCGGGTCGGCGAAGAGTTTCTTCAGCGCTGCATGGCGCAGGTCATCAGCGACGGGCTGTTGGAAGAACGCCTGGTAATCAGAACGCAAGCCATCGAGCGATTCGATCGGCGGCAACGGCACTTCGGTCGTCTGGGTCCGGTACGCGCGCCGGCGCAGACGCGGAGACCGGCCCGTCGCCCGCAACTGCCTCGCCTCCAACCTTCGCTGTCGGTGCCGACGGCAGCTCCGGCGCAGCAACGCCGGCAGGCCGCTCTGCCTCACGCTCCGCTGCGCGCTTACGCCGCGACCAACGCGCGAGGAACGATTCCGGTTCAGCGCTCATTCAGATACCCGTCGTCGCGTGCGCGTGGCGCACACCGTGATGAGCATGCGGTACAGCCCGCGAGTTCATCCATTGTCGCGCTTGGCGCCGAGAAACGACGCCGGCGCCGGGCGGCGCTTCTTCTCCGGCACTTGAAGATGCTGCTGCGTGAAAGCCGCAACCCACGGCAGCCACTCGCTGGGCATCGGCACGGCCTCGACCTGGGCACCGCCGTCCAAGCGCCGGGCCGCCTCGTGATAACTGAGCGTGACCCACTTTGGATCCGCGCCGCTCTCAGTGAGTTCCCATTCCACGAACGCGACTGGCTGATCCGTCGTCAGGTTCAGGTAGTAGCCCTCGGCTTCGGTGCGATTCAGTTCGACCTCAAAGCCGAGGTGCAGCCACTGCTCGCCCGCCGCATTGCGTTCGAGCAGGATCGGCGCGTTGATCGCGCGCGCCATCGCGCTCGATGACCGCAACGGGTACCCAGATTTCGGATGTCCACGGGTTGTCAACGATGCGCTTGGCCGTCACGACCGCGGCCGGCCTTCGCAATGCGTTCTGCACAGCGTTGATGTTATCTTCCTTCACTCTGCAAAGATTAATCCTGCTTGGGATTGACGAGCGCAAACCGGAATACGGGCGAAGGGTCTTTTGCAAGCCGCGCGCTGATGTGCGACGCACCCGAAGCGCGGCACAAGTCCAGGATCCCGACCGACGATGCGACCGCTGCTGACCAACGCGTCCCGACCGCTGATCTTTCCTGTCGATGCAGTCGACCACCGCGGCATCCTCGTGCCGACGCCGATCGCCGGTGAGCATCCGCTGACACTGTACGTAGACAAGTGCGAAGTCGTCACGCTGATGACCTTGGGCCAGGCACCCGAGGCGCTCGCCATCGGCTATCTGCGCAACCAGCGCCTGGTGTCGTCGCTGGACGAACTCGCTGCCGTGCAGGTCGACTGGGAAACCGACGCCGTGGCGGTCACCACGCGACGAGGCGTCAAGTCGCTGGCGAAGAAGCTCGCCAAGCGGACGGTGACCACCGGCTGCGGACAAGGCACCATGTTCGGCGACCTGATGGAAGAAGTCGATTCGATCCGCCTGCGCGACGACGTGCGCCTGCCGGAAGCGTCTCTGTTCGCCGTGCTCGAAGCCGTGCGCCAGCAGGAAACGGTCTACAACTCTGCGGGCGCCGTGCACGGCTGCGCGCTCGCGTCGAACGAGGGCGCCGACAGCCGGATCCTGGTCTTTGTCGAGGACGTCGGGCGGCATAACGCAGTCGATGCCATCGCAGGGCGCATGTGGCTCGACGACATCGACGGCTCGGACAAGATCTTCTACACCACGGGCCGTCTGACGTCCGAGATGGTGATCAAGGCCGCGCAGATGGGCATTCCCTTCCTGGTGTCGCGCTCGGGCCTGACCGAAATGGGATGGCGCATTGCGAGCCAAGTCGGCCTGACGATGATCGGCCGCGCATCGGGCAAGCACTTTCTGCTCTTCACCGGGCAGCACCGCTTCGAGGCGGCGAGCGCATCGTGAACGCCGAGATCTGCGGGCTGGTGCTCGCCGGCGGACAGGGACGCCGTATGGGGGGCGTGGACAAGGGCCTGCAGCCATTGCAGGATCGGCCCTTGATACAGCATGTGATCGACCGCCTGCGTCCGCAGGTCGCCAGCGTGCTGATCAATGCCAACCAGAACCTCGCGCGCTATGCAGAGTTCGGTTGTCCCGTCGTGCCTGACCGGGTTGGCGGTTTTGCCGGGCCCTCTGGCGGGACTGGATGCGGGCCTGCACGCGACGGACGCATCCTTGATCGTCACCGTGCCTTGCGATTCGCCCTTCCTGCCGCACGACCTCGTCACGCGGCTGGCGACGGCGCGCAGCGCGGTCGACGCCGACGTCGCCGTCGCGCGTACCGGCAGTCAGCCGCATCCGGTGTTCGCGCTGGTTTGCACTCGCGTGCGTTCTCACCTGGCCGACTTCCTGGCCCGCGGCGAGCGCAAGATCGACTTTTGGTACGCCAGCCTGAGTGTGGTCGAGGTCGCCTTCGACGACGAAGCCGACGCCTTCGCCAATATCAACACGCGCGCTGAATTGGCGCAGCACGAGCGCCGCTGAAATTGTTGGCGCACGCGACCCGCGCGTTCAATGTCGGACGCGCATTGCCTGATCGTGCTCGCGCTGCGCGGAAACAAAGCTGCTGACGAGCGGTCAACGTCCTGCCTTTCGGGCGTCCCGTTTAGACCTTACGGTGCGCTCGCCCCACCACGGCAAAACGTCCGGCAACGACAGCGCCTCGCCGCTGCGCGCCGGCGCGTAGCCGGCCAATGTCGACAGCCGCCGCAACCAGGATTCGCCGCGCAGCACCGTCTGCAGAGTACGGACCGCCGGCTGCGCCAGCGTCGCCTTGTCGCACACCAGAAAATAGTCTTCCCACAGCAGCGGCACGAAGTCGAGATCGCGCGAGCGCGCGGCCGCTTCGATGCACAACCCGGTGTCCGCCTGGCCTGCGGCCACGGCCTGGGCCACCGCGGCGTGCGAAGGCTCCTCGTTGTCATAGCCGACCAGTGTCGATCTATCTACGCCCTGCTGTTCGCACTGTGCATCGAGCAGCAGCCGCGTGCCGGTCCCGGGCGGCCGATTGACGAAGCGTGCACCGCGCGCCGCCACATCGGCGATCGTGTGCAGATCGAGGGGATTGCCACGTGCCACCGCCAGCCCCTGGACTCGTCGCGCGAATCCGATCAACTGGTGGCGGTCGGGATGCAACAGGGGCTTGTAGGTTCGGGCGATCAGGCCGTCCGTCGTCGTGCGGGGCGGCAGGTGAAAGCCGGCGATCGCACAGCGTCCGGCATTCAGTTCATGCAGCGCATCCACGCTGCCGGTGAAGCGGGTGTCGAGGTGCAAACGGGCCGGCATGCAGTGTTCGCCCAGCAGCGCCAGGGCGTTGTCATGGCTGGCGCGCAGCACGAGCACAGCTGGCGGAAACGTCGAAGGCCAGCGCGAAGGCTCGCTCGAGGTCCGAGTGCAGCGCGGCGATCTGCGGCGCCAGGCGCGCCTGCACCTGCCGCTCGGCCCACAGCAGCTTGTCAGCGAATTCGGTCAGTCGCGCCGGCTGTCCGCGGTCCCAGACGATCAGGCGTTGTCCGAGTTCCTTTTCCCAGCGCTTGAGTTCGCCCCAGACGTGCCGGTATGACTGGCCCAGGGCACGCGCGGCGCCCGAGATCGATCCCTGGCCGCGCACTGCAGCCAGCAGATCCATCAACGGATTGCGGATCAGTGCCTCCGGCGCGCGCCCGCTCGCCAGGACATACGACAGTTCGACCTTATGCACCATGCGAGTTTGCCGCAAAGCTCACAGTTCGCCGACGCCACATATGCAGCAGTTTGCCTAAGGAGGTCCGGCCAGCGCGGCCTTAACAGCCCGCACGCCTGCCTACGATCCGTCCTTTGATGGACACAATCTCCCAGGCGACCGCCGCAGCGCTGCATTTGCTTGCCTCGCTCGACCCGGCCTTGTTGTCGGTGGTCGGGCGTTCGCTGGCAGTCAGCACAAGCGCTTGTCTGATCGCTTTTGGCTTCGGCGTGCTTGCCGGGGCGTGGCTCGGCGTCTCCCGCTTTGCGGGACGCGGCGCAGTTCTCGCGGTGCTCAACACGCTGCTCGCACTGCCCTCGGTCGTCGTCGGCCTGCTCGTCTACCTGCTGCTGTCACGCTCCGGCCCGCTCGGCTTTCTGGGCTGGCTGTATTCCTTCGAGGCGATGGTGCTGGCACAGACGATACTGGTGGTGCCAATTGTCACGGCGTTGACGCGCCAGGCGATCGAGGATGCCGACCATGTGCACGGCGAGCAGCTGACGTCGCTGGGCGCTGCGCCGTTGATGCGTGGACTCCTCCTTGCCTGGGACGAACGCTACGCACTGCTGACCGTTCTGATCGCCGCTTTCGGGCGCGCGATTTCCGAAGTCGGCGCGGTGATGATCGTCGGCGGCAATATCGATGGCTTCACCCGAGTGATGACCACGGCAATTGCGCTGGAAACCAGCAAGGGCGATCTGCCGCTCGCGATCGCACTGGGCGTCGTGCTGTTGGCGCTGGTGCTGGCATTGAACGCGCTGATCGCCGCGCTGCGCGGCTGGCGCCAGGGAGTCGACGGAGCGGCCACGCAGGTCGCGCGGATCGGAGTCGCATGAAACTGTTCGAGAGCCGCTAATCACGTCTCTGAACGTCCAGCGCGCGCGCGTTGCCGGACGCACGGTGTTCAAGCTCGATCGGGTCAGTGTGCGCTACGGCTCAACGTGGGCGCTGCAGTCGGTGAGCTTGTCGATCCGCGCCGGCGAACGCGTCGCGCTGGTCGGCCCCAACGGCAGCGGCAAGACCACGCTGCTGCGCGTACTGAATGGCCTGATCGAGCCCACGATGGGGACCGTGCAGCGTCCCGCGACTACGCGTCAGACACTGTTGTTCCAGCGTCCCTTCATGCTGCGCACGACCGCGCAGCGCAATGTCGCATTGGGCCTCTGGCTGCGCGGCGCGCGCTGGCGCGACGCCTGCAAGCATGCGAACGAGGCGTTGGCGCGCGTCGGCCTGGCCGCGCTCGCCCAGCGCAACGCACGCACGCTGTCCGCGGGCCAGCAACAGCGGCTGGCGCTGGCGCGCGCGTGGGTGATGGCCTCCGATGTGATGCTGCTCGATGACCCGACGGCCAGCGTGGACCTGGATGCGCGGCGTGAAGTCGAAACACTCCTCGGCCAGTTTGCTGCCGGGCGCCTGCAGACGCTCGTCTTCAGCAGTCACCCGCTCGAACTGGTCGAGCGGCTTGCGAGCCGCGTGCTCTGCTTGCAAGACGGCCGCATACACGCGGATCTTCCGGTGCAGGAATTCCTGCGGGGCGCTTTACGGGCGCGCCGCCGCTTTCATGCGAGGGAGACCTGAGATGGCGTCTATGAGCCAGGCGAAATTCGTCATTGCCGCCATCCTATGCATCGCGAGTGGCTCCGCCGGCGCGGAGAGCATCACGCCGGCATCGACCACTTCCACCGAGCAGTCGGGGCTGTTTGCATATCTGCTGCCGCTGTTCAAGCAGGCTAAAGGTCTGGACGTGAAGGTGGTGGCGGTCGGCACCGGGCAGGCACTGGACATCGCGCGCCGCGGCGACGCCGATGCGCTCCTCGTCCACGACCAGGCTGCCGAGGAGAAGTTCGTCGCCGAGGGCTTCGGGCTTAAGCGCCATGCGGTCATGTACAACGACTTCGTGCTGATCGGGCCGAAGACAGATCCCGCCGCGACGCGCGGGTCGGACATCGTCGCCGCGCTCAAGAAGATCAGCGCCAGCAATGCCCCATTTCGTTTCGCGTGGCGACAAAAGCGGAACGCACAGCGCCGAGATCCGGTACTGGACCACCGCGGGGCCGGCGAGCCAGCGCGGCGGCGGCTATCGGGAGTGCGGGTGCGGCATGGGACGGCGCTGAACATGGCCACCGCCTCCAGAGCATGCGTGCTGACCGATCGGGGTACCTGGCTTGCATTCAAGAATCGCGGCGACCTCGCGGTGCTGGTCGAAGGCGACGAGCGCCTGTTCAACCAGTACGGCGTGATCGTGGTGAATCCCGCGAAGCATCCGCATGTGAAGGCCGCGAAGGCGCAGCAGTTTGCCGACTGGATCGTCTCGCCCACAGGACAGGCCGCGATCGCCGCTTACAGAATCCGCGGGGAGCAACTCTTCTTTCCGAACGCGGGCAGTAGCGCACCGCAAGCATTGCAGAGTCAGCCCTTCTCCTCGGCAGGCAGCGCGAATCGAGACGGGAATCCACTCGCCTGACGTCGGCCTTAGTACGCGTTGTCGACCTTCCGCGGGTGCAGGGTGACTTGGGCGACAATGGATGCGCCGTCCGTCACCCGGCGCCCCGTGTGCCGTCGGCGGCCACTGCGTTGTCGATCGCGTTGCCGGACGGACCTGAAGGCTGCGCGAAAGACGCACCTGCCCCCTGAGCGCCGAATGAAAGCGGCCGTCACTTCGATTCCCGACGTGCGCATGCACGGCTTCCGGAAGCGCAGCGAAGTGCCCGCTGTGTTGGAGTGGATCGACCAGCACGCGTCACGGCTGGACGCAGAGTCGGTACGGCTCGAGGAGGCCTGCGGCCGCACATTGGCGGCGGAAGTGATTGCGCCGCTTGACGTCCCCGGCTTCGATCGGGCCGCGATGGACGGCTTTGCGCTGCGCGGCGCGGAAACGGCCGGAGCGACCGAATACAACCCCCTCGAGTTTCGCGTCCTGGGCCAGGCCATGCCCGGCCAGGCGTTCGCGGGGGAACTCCCGCCCCGATCAGCAGTCCGGATCATGACCGGCGCTCCCGTTCCCGAAAGCGTCGACTCGGTCATTCCTGCCGAGTACGCCACGGAGTCCGCGGGACAGATTGTCGTCACTCGACCCGTTGCGCCGGGCCAGCACGTCGGCCATCGCGGCGAAGACCTGAAGCCGGTTCGGCAGCCCTTGGCGCCGGACGACGCCTGCGTCCGCAGGATCTGGGACTCGTCGCGTCCTTGGGCCTCGACCATGTGACCGCGGTCAGGCAGCCGCGCGTGCGCGTGCTCGTCACGGGCAACGAAGTGAGGGCCCCGGGTACGGCGAAAGACATTTTCGAGGTTTACGACGCAAACTCCTACATGCTGCGCGGTCTCATTGCCCGTGATGGCGGCGTGCTCGAATCACATCACCGACTGGGTGACGATCCGGACCGGATTCGCGCAGCCCTGCTCGCGCCCGGGGCCGATGTGATCCTCGTCTCGGGCGGCTCCAGCGTCGGACGCGAAGACTATGCGCCGCGATTGATTGCCGAGATCGGCGAACTGGCGATACACGGCGTTTCGATGCGGCCATCGAGTCCCGCCGGCCTGGGTCGCATCGGCGAGATGCTCGTATTTCTGTTGCCCGGCAATCCCGTCTCGTGCCTGTGCGCCTATGACTTTTTCGCAGGTCGCGCCATTCGCCTGCTCGGCGGACGGTCGCCTGACTGGCCGCACCGCACGCTGCAGGCGGTCGTCGCGCGCAAGATCGTTTCAGCCATCGGTCGCGTCGACTACTGCCGGGTTCGTCTAGTCGATGGCCGGGTCGATCCGATCGCGCTCAGCGGCGCCTCGATCCTTTCCTCGACGACCCGGGCCGATGGATTTGTGATCGTGCCGGCCGAATGCGAGGGCTACGGTCCCGATTCGGAAGTCACGGTATTTCTCTACGACTGAGCGCGCTCGAGCATGCCGACCTCTTCCGAACCCGGCGCGAAAGGTGGGGAAGCACTCGTACCGGGCAGACGCAGTTCCTGAATGTCGTCTCGCGCGACGAGGCCACCGCGAAGTTTCGCGAGCACCTGCGGCTTGCGCCGCTCGGCCAAGAATTGGTGCCCCTTGAAGACGCCCTCGGCCGTGTGCTCGCCGAGGATGTCGTGGCAGGTATCGATGTCCCGGGGTTCGATCGCGCCAATGTCGACGGCTTCGCGGTGCGGGCGCAGGACACCTTCGGCGCGATGGAGGAAACACCGCGCACGTTGCAGCTGAACGACGAGGTGCTTGCGCCCGGCATCGTGCCTTCCCTGCCCGTCACCCTCGGGCGCGCGACCCCCATCGCCACCGGCGGCATGCTGCCGCGTGGCGCCGATGCTGTCCTGATGGTTGAACATTCGGAGCTTTTCGGCCCCGCTGACGCTCGGCTTGTCGAGATCCGTCGACCCCTCACTGGCGGAGAAAACGTCAGTTACGCCAGCACCGATATCGCCCGCGGCGAGACGGTGCTGCGCGCCGGCGCAGCGTCTTACATCCCGCGAGATCGGTGTGCTCGCCGCGCTTGGACGCCCTGCATGCAAGGTCTTTCGTCGACCTCGGGTGGCCATCTTCTCCACCGGCAACGAAATCGTTGCGCCCGGCGATTCCTTGCGGCCGGGCGCCGTTTACGACTCCAACGCGGCGATCATCGGTGCCGCCGTCGAAGAGCTCGGCGGAGTTGCGGTGCACCTCGGCGTGATTGCAGACAATGAGCAGGCATTGGCAGCCGCGCTCAACGCGCGGCCTGGACTCGGACGTCGTCGTGTTCTCCGGCGGAACTTCGAAGGGGGCAGGCGATATCTCGTACCGGGTCGTGCGCGCGCTGCGTAATCCCGGTGTCGTCGCCCACGGCGTCGCGCTGAAGCCCGGCAAGCCGATCTGCCTTGCGGTCACCGAGGGCAAACCCGTCGTCGATACTGCCCGGGTTTCCCACCTCCGCCATCTTCACTTTCCACGAGTTCGTCGCGCCGGTGATCCGCGCGTTTGCCGGCCTGCCGCCTGAACGCCGCTCTACAGTGTCGGCGACGCTGCCGATGCGTGTGAACTCCGAGCGGGGACGCACCGAATATCTGCTGGTCGGGCTGGTGCAGGGACCGGATGGCTACTTCGCCTACCCGATGGGTAAGGGTTCGGGTTCCGTGACCACGTTCAGCGGCGCCGATGGCTTCATCACGATCGACCAGCACACGGAAATCCTCGACTCCGGCAGCACCGTCGCGGTGACACTCCTCGGCGAGCAGCTGGAGCCCGCCGATCTCGTGATCATCGGCAGCCACTGTGTAGGACTCGATCTGCTGGTGGGCAAGCTGATGCGCCAAGGCGTCCGGGTCAAGCTGATGATCGTCGGCAGCATGGGAGGACTGGCCGCGGCCAAGCGCGGCGAGTGCGACATCGCCGGCATCCACCTGATGGACCCCGCCACAGGTGAGTACAACCGTCCCATGCTCACCGACACCCTGACGCTGGTGGCCGGGCTACGGGCGCATGCAGGGCTTCGTGTTCCGGCGGGGGGATGTCCGCTTCGAGGGAAAGTCGCTTGATGAGGCCGTCGCGACAGCATTGGGCGAAACCGCTTGCGTGATGGTCAATCGCAACGCTGGCAGCGGCACGCGCATCATCATCGACAGATGCCTGGGCGAAAACAGGCCCGCCGGATACGGCACGCAAACGAAGTCCCACAACGCCGTTGCAGTGGCGGTCTCCCAGCAGCGCGCGGACTGGGGAATCGCGATCGATACCGTGGCCAGCCAATATGGGCTCGGCTTCATCCCGATGCAGGAAGAGCAATACGACTTCATCGTGCCGACCTAACGACTCGCGCGCCCCGCGGTTCGGGCTTTCTGCGATTTGCTGAATGATCCGGACGTGCGCGGAGAGCTTGCGTCGTTGGGCTTCCGGCTGTCGCCCTGTTCCCGACCGTAGCCGGTATTCGCATCTTCCGCGCCGGATGCAGGCAGGCCGATTGCTCCGGGTACGATGGGCCAACTAGGGATCCATGACGATGAACTTCGCGCTCAAACAAATCCGCGATCGCATAGTCCTCACGGTCGGCGCAACGCTTATGTCCGCCTGTGCATCTGTCGGTCCGCCCGCGGCCACCACGGGTCCGGGAAAGACCTCCGCGGTCACGGCGCCGAGCCTCGGGTTTTTTTCCAGCATCAAGGTGCCCTCTGACCGAGAGGCTGTCCTGCAACTGTCCGCGAAGGGAGTGCAGGTCTTTCGATGCGAAAAACGCGACTCAGGTTTTGCGTGGGTATTCCGCCAGCCGGATGCCGAACTGATCGATGCGAGCGGCAAGACTGTGGGGCGACACGGGGCCAACTTCTCGTTCGAGTACAACGACGGCAGCCGGTTAGTGGCGACCATCGTTGCCTACGACGATGCGCCGAAGTCCTCCGATCTGCGCTGGTTACTGCTCACCACGCGGAGCTACGGCAAGGGCGCGTTCGACGGCGTCACTCACGTGCAGCGAGTCAACACGCACGGCGGCATGCCGCCTGATGCATGCACCAGTGGCCAGGCGAACCAGCTGCTGCGCGTTGATTTTTCGGCGGATTTTGTCTTTTACCGAGCCAAGTCTGCCAGCGCCGGCTGAGCCCGCCCGGATCCTCCAGCAGGCAGCCTCTTCGGTGCTCCAGCCGAGGGGCGCGAGGCATTTCCCGAAAAGCGTTAAAATTCAGCGTTTTCGGACGCTGTACGCCGGAGGAATCTCATGAACCCGACAGCCTCGACGGTAGGCGCCTACCTGCGCGACCTGCCGCCGGACCGTCGCGTGGCAATGGCGCGCCTATGCAGCATGATTCGCCGCTCCGCCCGCGGAGTGCGCGAAAGCATGCGCTACGGACTCGCCTTCTACGAACTAGACGGGCCGCTTTTCGCCCTGGAATCCGGCCGCCGGCATATGTCGCTGTATGTGGCCGAAAAAGACGTCGTGCTGAAGCACAAGGAAGCGTTGCAAGGCGTCAACGCCAACAAGAGCTTCATCAAGTTTTCTGACCTCAACCGCTTGCCGCTCGACGTCGTCGAGAAGATCGTGCGCGATTCAGTCGCCGCTCGACGGCAGCGTGTCTCGCAGGGAACAGTCCCCACGCAGGCCGAACTGCTGCAGCTGTGGGACATCAACGAAGAAGCCGCGGCCCCGCCGGCGACAACGGTGAAGCTACCGATCGCGAAGCCGGCCGTCGCGATGACGGATGCCATCAATGCGATGGCGAGCACGATGCGCGACGCGATGATTGCGGCCATCGACATGGCCACCGGCGCCCCCGCGACGAGCAAGGCGAAGCCGGCGCGCGCCAAGCCCGCATCGACCGCACGCCCCGCCAAGCGTTCCGTGTCGCGCGCTGCCTCGCGACCGGCTGCCTCGCGTGCCGCACCCAAGAAGGCGGCCGCAAAGAAGGCAGGTGCTACCGGCCGACGCCGGTAACGCTTGATCTCTCCGTCGAGCGGCGCCCCCAGGGGCGCCGCTGTTTTTTCTGCCCCTGCCCCGTCGCACGCTCAGTGCGAGCGCGTGTCGTCAATGACCTTGCCGTCGTTGGGCAGTGTGCCGGGCGCGGCGAACTCGACCTTTCCACCCAACTTGGTCACGGTGCGCAGCGACTCAGGATCCGCTCGCTCAGCGGTGCGTCGTGCGCTGACGACTCGACCTTCAGCGTCATTGCGTCTGTCTCGCCCGCGCGGGCGATCACGAGTCGAAGTCGACCAAGCTCCGGATGGCGCCGACCGATCTCTGCGACCTGTTCGGGCCGCACGAACATGCCCTTGACCTTGGTCGTCTGGTCGGCGCGACCCATCCAGCCTCGGATGCGTGTATTCGTTCGCCCGCACGGCGATGCGCCGGGCAGGATGGCAGACAAGTCACCGAGGGCGAGCCGGATCCACGGGTGGTGGGGATCGAACGAGGTCACGACAACCTCACCGACTTCGCCGTCCGGTACCGGATCACCCGTGCCGGGCCGCACGATCTCGACCAATACGTCCTCGTTGACCACCATGCCCTCGCGGGCGGACGTTTCGTACGCCACCACCCCGAGATCGGCCGTTGCGTAGAGTTGGTAGGCGTCAACGCCGCGCGCCTTGATCTCCGCCTGCAGCGATGGCGGGAACGCGGCGCCAGAGACCGCGGCACGCCTGATCGAGGACGCATCGCGCTGAGCGGTCGCCGCGGCATCGAGCAGGATCTTCAGAAAATCCGGGGTGCCGGTATAGGCAGTCGGCCGCAGGTGCTCGATCAGGTCGAGCTGCTGCTCGGAGTTACCGGGCCCGGCCGGGATCACCGCGCAGCCGACCGCGCGTGCGCCGCCGTCGAGGATAAAACCGCCCGGCGTCAAGTGATACGAAAACGTATTGAGCACGACGTCGCCAGCGCGCATTCCGGCTGCATAAAGGCCCCGCGCCGCGCGCCATGCATCCTCGTGGCGCGCTTCGGGCTCATAGATGGGGCCGGGAGACGTGAACAGCCGCCCGAACCGTTCCACGGGATCGGCGATGAAGCCACCGAACGGCGGCGCTGCCTTCTGTCTTGCCGGAAGTTCGGACTTCCGCAGGATAGGCAGGCGCGCCAATGCGGCCCGAGTCGCGACCTCCGCGGGATCGATTGCGCCGAGGTGCTGGCGCCAGCCAGGGGCCTTGAGCGCGTTGGCGACCAGTCCCGGCAAATGCCCCATCAGGTCAAGTTCACGCTGGCGGGGATCGCGCGCCTCGCGGCTGTCGAAGTGCTGCGGCATCAAACTCCTCGCGCGAAATCGCAGTCTTACTTTCCGGCCTGATCGACTTCCGAGCGCCGGCGCTCCGCGTCCTGCTGTGCGGCATCGAGCTTCTTGGTGACGGGGTCGATGGTCGTCTGGCGCGTCGGCAATGGCGTCGACGCCGGAGCATCTGGCGCAGGCCGGTCGGAAGCTCCTTCAGGCGGCGAAGAAGGCCGGCACGCAGCCAGCAGCGCAGCCATCATCAACAGCGCCGCACCCGCGACGCCGGAACGGACTCCAGCCATCAGACGCATGGCGCGAGCGAGTTCCGGAGAAGGTGCACGCGGCGCCATCGCCCGTCGCTCGGTGTCCTCAGAGGTGCCTCGCTACCCCGTCACCTTCTTGAGCGCACGCTTCAGGCTTTTGACGACCCTGCCTGCTGCGCTCGTCGCGGAGGCCGTGCGCTTGGCCGCCTTCTTCGGCACGGCCTTCTTCGCCGTCGCCTTCTTGGCAGCCTTCTTGGCAGCCTTCTTAGCCGCGGCCTTCACTTCCGCAGAACTGCCGCGTTTGATGTCCATCGCGTGCGCGCGCGAATACTGCTGGATATCCTTGAACTTGCCGCTCGCATCGCGCACGGCATACAGCTTCTTGCCGCCTGAGCTGTACATCACCGTGCGGCGGGACTTCTTCTTCGCAGCTTTCTTAGTGGCCATCTACGCTCCTCGATGAATGCGCGGACCTGATTCCGCTTTCGCCAGCCCGCGCATGCTGGCGAAAACGCCCGCGCACGGATGCGCGGAACATTGATGCTACCTCGACCTCAAGCCAACCAGCGCTTGCGTCGTTTGTAGAACTTGGCATCGCGGAAGCTCTTGCGCCCGCCCTTCGAGACGCCGAGGTAGAACTCCTTCACGTCCTCGTTCTCGCGCAGCGCCTTGGCGTCGCCGTCCATCACCACCCGGCCGTTTTCCAGTATGTATCCGTAGTCCGCAAACCGCAGGGCGATGTTTGTGTTCTGTTCCGCCAGCAGAAAGGACACACGCTCCTTCTTGTTGAGATCCTGCACGATGGCGAAGATCTCTTCGACCACTTGCGGCGCCAGTCCCATCGACGGTTCATCAAGCAGGATCATCGAGGGTCTCGCCATCAGTGCGCGTCCGATCGCGGTCATCTGCTGCTCGCCGCCGGACGTGTAGCCCGACTGGCTGGTGCGCCGCTGTTTGAGTCTCGGGAAGTACGCGTAGACCTTGTCCAGGTCGGAGGCGATGTCGGCACGCGAATTGCCGCGGCCCGACGAACCTCTTGAGTAGGCGCCCGACAGCAGGTTTTCCTCGACCGTCAGATGCGCAAAACAACGCCGGCCTTCCATGACCTGCACGACGCCGCGCTTGACGAGATCGTAGGCCGTGAGCCGCTCGATCTTCTCGCCGCGGTACTCGATCGACCCTTTGGTCACTTCGCCACGTTCGCCGTGCAGCAGGTTCGACACCGCGCGCAGCGTCGTCGTCTTGCCCGCGCCGTTCGCCCCAAGCAAAGCAACGATGCCGCCCTCCGGCACGTTCAGCGAGACCCCCTTTAGCACGAGGATCACGTGGTTATAGATAACCTCAATGCCGTTGACGTTGAGCAGCGGTGCCGTCACCGTGAACTCCCTTGTCGCTGTGCCAAGCACTCACGCCGTAAGTGCTTGGCACAGCCGGCCGCAACGGCGGCCGGCCGTTGACACACGCGTCTACTTCTTCGCCGGTGCCGGCGCGGTCTTGACTGCGGCGGGCGCCGCAGTCGCCGCCGCCGCCGTCTTGGTTTCCGCTGCGATCTCATCGGCGCAGCTGCGCATCGTCAGCTTCTTCTCGGCGACGTATCGCTGCGCGGCGCTCTTGATCATCGGCTTGATGATCTGGTTGTCGGACTCGTAGAAGTCTGACGTGAAGACCCACTTGGTGCCGTCCCATTGCTGGATGCGCGCCATGCGCGCGCCCTCATGGTCGCGGCAGTTCGTCGCCAGCGGCTTCATGACCCCGCCCAGCCCGAGAGCCTCGACGCGCTTGGCATCCAGGTTCAGGTTCTCGAGGCCGTAGCGAACCTGCTCACCCGTCAACGGCTTGTTGCCATAGCGCAGCTGCGCCTGGCGTATGCCTTCGACCTGGAGCATCGCGCTGATCATTCCGCGCGTGTACAGCACAGAGCCGACCTCTTCCTGCGGACCCGTGCCCTGCCCCTTCGCATGCAACGTGGCGAGGATGTCGTTATGCACCTTCGCGCGTCCCGCCCCGTGCTGGAGTGCCAGACCGTTATAGCCCTTGGCGTCCGCCCCGACCGGCGTGACATCCGGCTCGGCGGCCGCCCACCACACGCCGTACATCTTGTCGCGCGGATAGCCGGTAGCCACGGCCTCGCGCAACGCGGTGGAGTTCATCACGCCCCAGCCCCACAGGAACACGTAGTCCGGTCGGTTCTGGCGGATCTGCAGCCAGGCGGCCTTCTGCTCGACACCCGGATGGGTGACCGGAATCGTGATCAGTTCGAAGCCGTGCAGCTTGGCACGCTCCTGCAGCAGCGCGATCGGCTCCTTGCCATAGGGCGAGTCGTGGTAGACGAGCGCGATCTTCTTGCCCTTGAGCTTGTCGACGCCACCATTGAGCTTGCCGACGTGCTGGACGAGGACATCGGCGGCATCCCAGTAGGTGCCCATCAGCGGGAAATTCCACGGGAACGCCTCGCCCTCGACCGACTCCGAGCGACCGTAACCCATCGTGATCAGTGGGATCTTGTCGGTCGGCACCCTGTCGGTCAGCGCAAACGTGATGCCGGTCGATAGCGGCTGGAACGCGGAGACGAAGCGGCTTCGTCTTCAGGCGCTCATAGCATTCGACGCCGCGATCGGTCGCGTAGCCGGTCTCGCACTCTTCCCAGGTGATCTTGACGCCATTGATGCCGCCCTGCGCATTGACCAGTTTCAGGTAGTCGACGAAGCCGTTGGCCCAGGGAGTGCCGTTGGGTGCATATGCTCCGGTCCGATAGACAAGGACCGGGACGAACTGCTCGCCTTTGCCAGCGGCCGGGGCTGCCGCCTTCTGCTGGGCATCGGACGTCGCCGGCAAGGCCAATGAGGCCGCCGCCGCGATTCCGGCCACCGCCACTGCGGCGACCCTGGCCTTGAGATGTGTTGCCATCGTTGTCTCCATGCGTAATCGTAATAAAAGGGTCCAGCTTCTTATGAAGTGCCGCTTCTCCGTGGACCTTAGTGCGGGAACGGCCATAGTCTCAGCTTCTCCTTGCCGATCGCCCACAGCCGCGCCAGGCCGTGCGGCTCGACGATCAGGAAGAAGATGATCAGGCTGCCGAAGATCATCGATTCAAGGTGCGACGAGAACGCGGTCGAGATCTCGATACCGAACGTGCTCGGGACCTGGTTCAGCAGGATCGGCAGTATCACGATGAACGCTGCGCCAAAATATGAGCCTAGCAGCGACCCCATCCCGCCGATGATGATCATGAACAGAAGATTCAGGGAAAGGTTCACATTGAACGCCAGTGGCTCCCAGGCGCCGAGTCGGATAAACCCCCACAGGGCGCCGGCCACGCCGGCGTAGAACGAACTGACGGCGAACGCCGAGAGCTTGGCGTACAGCGGCCGAATCCCGATGACTTCGGCGGCGACGTCCATGTCACGGATCGCCATCCAGCTGCGCCCGATATGGCCGCGCACCAGGTTCTTCGCCGCCAGCGTCATCACGACCGCCACGGTCAGGACGAACAGATAACTCTTGACCGGGGAGTCCATGGTCCAGCCGAACACATCCATCGGTGGCGTGGAGACCGATCCCGACGACGAGTAGTTGGTGAACCACTTCACCCGCGCAAACATCCAGTCGATGAAGAACTGGGCAGCCAGCGTCGCCACCGCCAGATACAGTCCCTTGATGCGCAGGCTCGGGATGCCGAACAGGATGCCGACCAGCGCCGCGATGCCGCCGGACAAAATAAGTACAAGCAAGAAATTGAGCGACGGCACCCGAACCACGAAGTTATAGGCCGCATAGGCGCCGACCGCCATGAAGGCCGCGGTCCCGAGTGAAATCTGGCCGCAGTAGCCGACCAGGATGTTGAGCCCGATTGCAGCGATCGCGAGGATCAGGAACGGAATTACCAGCGACAGGAACAGGTACTCGCTGCCAATCGCCGGCAACACAAGGTAGGCAAAGACCAGCAGTGCCAGCATGAACCAGCGGTCCTGCACGATCGGCAGGATCTGTTGATCTTCGGCGTAGGTCGCCTTGAACTGGCCGTTTTCGCGGTAGAGCATGGTGAATGGTTTCGGCGGGGGCTATACGCGATCGATGTGCTTCTCCCCGAACAGCCCTTCGGGTCGAACGAGGAGGAACAGCAACGCCAGTACGTAGGCAAACCAGTTCTCGATCCCACCGCCTGCGAGGTCGAACTGCTTGACTGCGATCGGGCCCAGGAACACCTCGGCGAACTTCTCGCCAACGCCGATGATGAGCCCGCCGAGGATGGCGCCGGGCACCGAGGTGAATCCGCCAAGGATCACGACCGGCAGCGCCTTCAGGGCAATCAGCGACAGCGAAAACTGCACGCCGAGCTTCGAGCCCCAGATCACTCCCGCCACCAGCGCCACAAAGCCGGCAACGCTCCAGACGATGACCCAGATGCGGTTCAGCGGGATGCCGATCGACTGCGCCGCCTGGTGATCATCGGCCACGGCGCGCAGCGCCCGTCCGGTCGGCGTCTTCTGGAAGAACAGCGCCAGCGCCAGAACCAGCAGTGCAGCGATGGCGGCTGCCACCAGGTCTTCCGTGTTGACCAGAATGCCGCCTTCGAACACGGACTCGAGGATCATCACCGGCGTCTTGGGCAAGCCGGTTTCGATCTTGTAGATGTCACTGCCCCAGAGAGTCTGACCGAAGCCGTCCAGAAAATACGAGACGCCGAGCGTGGCCATCAGCAGCACGACGGCATCCTGGTTGACGAGATGCCGCAACACGAGCCGCTCGATCACCCAGGCTAGCACCGCCATGATGAAGATCGTGGCGACAAAAGCCACCGGTAGCGGCACGACCTCGGCAATCCGCGCCACCGCGAGGGCGGCGAACAGCACCATCGCACCCTGCGCGAAGTTGAACACTCCCGAGGCCTTGAAGATCAGCACGAAACCAAGCGCCACCAGCGAATACATGACGCCCGACATCAGCCCGCCCAGGAGCACCTCGACATAGAAGCCCGGGGCCGACAGTCCGAACGCGAGAGGCGCCGCGGCGCCGATGGCCAGCGCGACCAGCAACAACAGCACCGGCCAGTTCTTCTGCATCGACTGCACCGCCTGGTCCATGTCTGCCTCAGTGCGCCTCGCCCAGGTAGGCGGCGATGACCTGCTGGTTGCTGCGGACTTCGTCCGGCGAGCCGTCACCAATCTTGCGCCCGTAGTCCAGCACGACGACGCGGTCCGAGATGTCCATCACGACTCCCATGTCGTGCTCGATGAGCACGATGGTGGTGCCGAATTCTTCATTGACGTCGAGCACGAAGCGCGACATGTCCTGCTTTTCCTCGAGATTCATGCCGGCCATCGGTTCGTCGAGCAGAAGTATCTTGGGCTCCATCGCCAGCGCCCGTGCGAGATCGACGCGCTTCTGCAGCCCGTAGGGGAGGCGTCCGACCGGCGTCTTGCGGTAGGCCTGGATCTCGAGGAAGTCGATGATGTGCTCGACGAACTCACGGTGGCGCAGTTCCTCGCGGCGCGCGAAGCCCAGGTGCACCGCCTGCGCCAGGATTCCGGTGTGCATGCGCAGGATGCGACCGGTCATGATGTTGTCGAGCACACTCATGCCCTTGAACAGCGCCAGGCTCTGGAATGTACGCCCGAAGCCCTGGGCCGCGGCATCGTGCGGATCCATCGATGAGCGCACCTTGCCGCGAAACGTGATGTGACCCTGCTGCGGATGGTAGACGCCGTTGACCACGTTCAACATCGAACTCTTGCCGGCGCCGTTGGGGCCGATGATGGCGCGGATCTCGTGCTCCCGCACATCGAACGAGACGCCCTGGATCGCTTTGACCCCACCAAACGACAACCAGACGTCATCGATCTTCAGGATCACGTCGCCCAGGTTCCCGCGCATCACAGCGAACCCCTGTGGCCGCGATCCGACGGCGTTTCCGCCGGTGCGTTCTTCATGTTCCAGGCTGCATCGGGTGACTTCGGTATCTCGTGCTTGGGCTTGGACGCCTGGTTCATTGCCTCCACCACCAGGAAGATGAACACCAGCACCAGCGCGAGCCCGAGCAGACCGAGCAGCAGGGATCCGTTGGCGAGACCCCATGCGGCCACCGGCACACCGACGAGGAGACAGCCAAGCGCTGCCCAGACGCGTGGATTCATTGCGCTCAGGCCGCCTTCTGCATCGGCGCGAAGGTCTTCGCGTCGCGCACCTTGAGGGTGGCCGCAATCCGTCCGGTGCGGCCGTCTTCGAACTTGACCATCGTGTCGATGTACTGCTCGTCCCGGCCCGCATACATGGCGTCGACCAGCACGCTGTACTTGTCCTGGATGAAGCGTCGCCGCACCTTCCGTGTGCGAGTCAGCTCCTCATCATCTGCATCGAGTTCCTTGTGCAGGACGATGAAGCGGCGAATCTGCGCGTTCGCCAGCTTGGGATCGTTCGCCAGGTCCGCGTTGACCTTCTCGACCGACTCACGAACCAGTTCGATCACTTCCGGCTTGCACGCCAGGTCCGTGTATCCGGAGTACGGCAGGTTGCGCCGCTCGGCCCAGTTGCCGACGGCTTCCATATCGATGTTGACGAAGGCGCAAACCATGTCGCGCCCGTCGCCGAACGCAACGGCTTCCTTGATCGTCGGGAAGAACTTCAGCTTGTTCTCGAGGTATTTCGGTGCGAAGAGCGTCCCGTCGGCGAGCTTGCCGACGTCCTTGGCGCGGTCGATGATCTTCAGATGCCCTTCGGTATCGAAATAACCTGCGTCCCCGGTATGGAACCAGCCTTCGCCGTCCTTGGCTTCGCGCGTCGCGTCCGGTGACTTGTAGTACTCCCGGAACAGGCCCGGCGATCGGATCAGGATCTCGCCGGAATCGGTCAGGCGGATCTCGACACCCGCGACCGGAGGACCGACGGTGTCGGGCTTCACGCCCCCGTCGGGCTGCACGCACACGAACACCGACGTCTCGGTCGAACCGTACAACTGCTTCAGGTTGATTCCGAGCGAGCGGTAGAACGTGAAGAGATCGGGCCCGATCGCCTCGCCCGCGGTGTAGGCGACTCGGATCCGGCTCATGCCCAGCGCATTGCGCAGCGGGGCATAGACGATCCAGTTGCCGAGGCCGTAGAGCAATCGGTCGCCGGCGCCGACCGGCTGCTTGTCGAGGAGCGCGCCCGCCGACGCGCCGGGCCACGTCCATGAAGTAATGAAACGCGCGTCGCTTGATCGCCGAGGCGTCCTCCATGCGGATCATCACCTGCGTCAGCAGCCCTTCCAGCACGCGAGGCGGCGCGAAGTAGTAGGTCGGCCCGATTTCCCGCATGTCCGCCTGCACGGTGGTCGCGGCCTCCGGGCAGTTGACGGTGAAACCGCACACCAGCCACTGCGTGTAGGAGAAGATGTTCTGGCCGACCCACGCCATCGGCAGGTACGCCAGCACCTCTTCGCGGTCGGTCAACCGCTCCATGTCAGCACCGGCGCGCCCAGCCGCGAGCAGATTGCCGTAGGCGAGCACCACACCCTTCGGGTTGGCGGTCGTGCCCGAGGTGTAGAACATCGCCGCCACGTCGCTCGCGCGGCCCTTGGCGATCTCGTCCTCCACCAGTGTCGGATGCTCCCTCAGGAACTGCTCGCCGAGCGCGCGGACCTGTTCGTAGGACGCCAGCCCCGGCTGATCGTAGTTGCGCAGGCCACGCGGGTCTTCGTAGATGATCCGCTTCAGGTGTGGGACCGTCTCGCGGATCTCGAGCAGCTTGTCGACCTGCTCCTGATCCTCAACGACGGCAAACTTGATTTCCGCGTTGTCGAAGACGAAAGCCATCTCGGTGGCAACCGCGTCCTGGTACATCGGCACCGGGATACCACCGAGGCACTGCACTGCGATCATCGTGAAGTACAGCCGCGGCCGGTTCTCGCCGATGATCGCCAGGTGCTCGCCACGGGAGAAGCCGGCCTGATGCAGCCCGGCCGCGATCTGACGAACCTCGGCCAGCACCTGGATCCATCTCCAGCTCTGCCAGATGCCCAGATCCTTCTCGCGGATAGCCGTCGCTCCCGGCCGCACCTGAGCATGGAGCTGGACCAGACGAGGGAAGGTGTCGGCAGTGACGGAATCCGCCACGATGCGCTGTCTCCTGAATCTTGTTACCCCGTGCCTCGAACGGGCACGTAGCGAATTAGCTTAACCCACTCGACGCAGTCCGTCGCCGCTTCCGTCGTTCCTGCATCGCCTGGACGTACAGTAGGACGCAACCGCGGCGCGCGCTGTCATTCGGACGACATTCTTCGGCGAGAATACGATCCAGCACTGGATAGCCATGGCCGAACCCGATCCGCTTCGCCTGTCCGACATGCTGGCTGCCGGCACGTGGTGGCAGGCCCTGCTGCCGCCTGAACGCGAGCGCGTGCTGGCCGAGGTCGAGGAGCGGCGCTTCAGCGGTGGATCCGTCATCATGCGCAAGGGCGAGCTGGTGGACGCCTGGACCGGTGTCATCGACGGCCTCGTCAAGATCAACGTCGTGTCATTGTCCGGCAAGACCGCCACGTTTACGGGCGTGGGGCCCGGTGGCTGGTTCGGCGAAGGCTCGCTATTGAAGAACGAGATCCGCAAGTACGACGTCGTTGCGCTGCGCGACACGCGCATGGCCTGGATGCCACAGCAGACCTTCGAGTTCCTGATCGACACCAGCATCGCGTTCAACCGGTTCCTGCTGACCCAGCTGAATGAGCGGCTCGGCCAGTTCATCGGCATGGTGGAGTACGAGCGCCTGCTCGAACCGGACGCGCGCGTCGCGCGCTGCCTGGCTGAACTCTTCAATCCTCATCTCTACCCTGGCCTGCGGGCCGAGATCGAGATTTCGCAGGAAGAGATCGGCTATCTCTCCGGAGTGTCGCGCCAGCGTGTCAACCAGGCACTGCAGGCGCTCGCGCGGGCGGGATTGCTCGAGGTCGCCTACGGGCGCGTGCGGATACTCGACCTTGCCGAACTCCGGCGCTACGGTGGCTAAGGTGGAACGCCCCAACGCCCACTGCGATCGCCGCCCACCAGGAGGCCCACTGCCCTGCGGGCGGCCGGGCGGGCACTAGCATGAAGCTCCCCCACGCTCTCGCCGTTCGCTGCCCCCATAGGGGGCGCTCAGTGCCCTTCGGGCGGCCGGGCGGGCACTGAGATGTTCGACGTGCAGACCTGGGAACTCGCCAGCTACGTGGTCACCGTCATCGGTCTGCCGCTGGCGATCATCGTGTTCTTCTTCGAGCAGCGCAAGGAGCGCGCCAATGAGGAGAACGAGGTCTACCAGCTGCTGTCGAATGCGTACAACGACTTCCTCAGGGTCGTCATCGACAACCCGGACCTGCGCCTGCGCAGCAACTTCGCCACGCCCGATCTGAGCGGCGAGCAGCAGGAACGCATGCTGGCGATCTTCGACATGCTGATCTCTCTGCTCGAGCGCGCATATCTGACCGCTTATAACGACCACATGACGCCGACCCAGAGACGGCGCTGGAATTCCTGGGAGGATTTCATGCGCGAGTGGTTGCGCCGGGACGATTTCTATTTCCGCCTGCCGCAGTTGCTCAAGGGCGAAGACCCCGAGTTTGCGGCATACCTGCAGGGTCTCGCCGAGGATGAGCGCGGCAGTCCTGTGAAGCGCTAGCCCTGTCCCGAGGAACCGCAGGAGCGTCGACAGTCCGAAATCATATGAAGTCCCTCCGGTTGCTCGATGGCGCGGTCATTCCCAGGCTCGGCCTGGGGACCTGGCGCCTGGGCGAATCGGTCCGGTCACGCGCGCAGGAAGTCGCGGCCATCAGGCGCGCGTTCGAACTGGGATTCCGCCTGATCGATACCGCCGAGATGTACGGCGAGGGCGGCGCAGAGGAAGTCGTGGGCGAAGCCCTGGCCGGGACGTTCGCCAGCGGCACTTTGCGGCGCGACGAGCTCTTCATCGTCACCAAGGTCTACCCGCAAAATGCCAGTGCCAGCGGCGTCGCCCGGGCCTGCGACCGCAGTCGCAAGCGCCTGCGGCTCGATCTCATCGACCTTTACCTGTTGCACTGGCGCGGCCCCCATCCGCTTGCCGAAACGGTGGCAGGCTTCGAGGCGCTGCGGGCCAGCGGCGTGATACGGCGCTGGGGGGTGTCCAATTTCGACACGAACGACATGCAGGAGCTGTGGCGTTTGCCCGATGGCCCGCGCTGTGTCGCGAACCAGGTCTATTACTCGGCAAGCCAGCGCGGCATCGAGTTCGACCTGTTGCCATGGCAGCGCGAACACGGGGTCGCGACGATGGCCTATTGCCCGATCGACCAGGGAACCCTCGCAGCCGATCGGAGACTTGGCGAGATCGCGCAACGCCTCGGCCTGACGGCGGCCCAGGTCGCGCTCGCGTGGGCAATGCGTCATCCGGATGTCATCGCGATACCGAAGGCCGCGCGCGAAAACCACCTGCGTGACAACCTGGCCGCAGCACAGCTTGAGCTTTCGGCCGCCGCTCTTGAGGCGATCGACGAACTCTTCCGCCCGCCGCGGCGCAAGCAGCCGCTGGCGATGACGTGACCTCGATCATGCGCGAGCCTCTGCCCGCCGAGCGGATCGCCCCCTTCGCGCTCTGTGCGGCGCTGCTCGCCATCGCGTGGCCCGCGCGCGCCGCCACCGACTCCACCGTGGATGCAACGCCCGCGGCCCTTGCCGCGGCGATGGCCACGCGGCGCAGCGTCTTGTTGGGCGAAGTCCACGACAACGCCGCACAACATGCATTGCGTGTCGCGGCGTTAAGCCATCTCGTGGAGGCTGGTGCGCGACCCGCAATTGCATTCGAGCAGTTTGACCGCCAGCGCCAGGCAGACATCGACCGGGTGCGACGCGAACAGCCAGGCGATGCCGATGCGCTGATTGCAGCCGCCGGCGGACGCAATTGGGAATGGAAGTATTACCGACCGTTCGTGCAGCTCGCACTCGAGCACAACCTTCCCATCGTCGCAGCCAATTTGTCGCGGGGTGACGCGACGAAGGTCACTGCAGAGGGGTGGGGTGCGATCTTCGACACGGCCGAGCAGGCCGCACTCGGCCTTGGCCAACTTCCGGCGCATTTCGTGACCGCCCATGAGCGCGAGGTCGCACGCGGGCATTGCGATCTGCTGCCAGCCAATGCGCTGCCTGCGATGGCACGGGCGCAGATTGCGCGCGACATCGTTCTCGCGCGATCGGTGCGTCCTTATCTTTCCCGCGGCGTCGTGCTGCTCACTGGCAACGGCCATGCACGCAAGGACATCGGCGTGCCTTACTGGTTGTCGGTCGACGAACTCCGGGACATTACCTCGATCGGCCTGTTCGAAGCGGGTCCTGCCGAATCCTCGGACCTCGTCGACGAGCCGCGGCGCTTTGATGCGGTGGTCGAGACTGCACCGGCGGATCGCCCTGACCCATGCGAGGCGCTGCGCAAGCGCCTGCCACCAGGCTCGTAACGCGAGGCAGTTCGAAACTCAGGACGAAGCTGCCGCGACGACCGGGCGCCGCGGCACCGGTGCTTCGCGGATCGGCAGGTTCACCAGCGCCGCAGCCAGCGCCAGCAGTGCGTCCGCGTACCACATCCATAGATAGCTGCCCTGGGTGCTGACCGCGATCCCGCCCAGATAGGCGCCAAAAAAGCCGCCGATCTGGTGCGACAGCAGCGTCAGGCCGAACAGTGTGCCGAGATAGCGCGTGCCGAAAAGCTTGGCCACGACGCCCGCCGTCGGCGGCACGGTGGCGAGCCAGCTGAAACCGAGTCCCGCCGCGAACAGATAGAACGTCAATGCCGACTTCGGCGCGGCGAGGTAGGCAAGAACCAGCAGTGCGCGCGACAGATAGATCCAGAACAGGATGTATTTGCTGCGAAAGCGGTTGACCCACCAGCCGGCCATCAGACTGCCCGCGATGTTCGCGAGGCCGATGATTGCGAGCGACCAGCTCGCCACCGACGACGGCAGGCCGCACAAATCGACCTCCCCCGGCAGGTGCGTCACAAGGAACGCGATGTGAAAGCCGCAGGTGAAGAAGCCGGCGTGCAGCAGCAGATAGCTGCGATCGCCGAGAGCGCTCCGCACCGCGTTCCGCAGCCCGTGGTCGCCGGCCGCGGCGGTCGCATGGGCCCGCGCGGGCTGGCCGCGCAGCGCGCGTGCCATCGGCAGGGTCGCCAGCGTAATGGCCGCCAGCGTCCACATCGTGCCCATCCATCCGATCGTGGAAATCAGCTTCTGTACAACGGGCGCAAATACGAACTGACCGAACGAGCCCCCGGCGTTGATGACTCCGGAAGCAGTGCCGCGCGATTCGGCCTGCACATGCTTGGCGGCCGCCCCGATCAGTACCGAGAAACTGCTCGCGCCCGACCCTGCCGCCGCCAGCAGCCCGAGCGTGATTGTGAGTCCGGCCGCGCCAGACGCCAGCGGCGTCAGTGCCGTGCCGATCGCAAGAATGACGATGCCCGTTGCGAGCACGCGTCCGGGCCCGAAACGATCGGCAAACGCTCCGGCGATCGGCTGCACAGCCCCCCAGACGAACTGACCGACACCGAGCGCGAAGCTGATCGTCACGATGCCCAGTCCTGTCGTCGTGTTGATTGGCGAAACGAACAGACCCAGCGACTGCCGCGCGCCCATCGTGACCATCAACAGCGCCGCGGCGATCAGCGTCACGCCCCACCAGGCGTGTTGCTTGCCTTGCGTCATGGGACGTCCTCCGTATCAATCGGGGCGGCCGCAAGTGCGTAACTCGCGGCATCGGCAGCACGGTGCAGGCTGGCATGCAGGCGCTCGCCCAGGATCGCCTCGACATCGCGCTGCGCGGCCCGCCAGGCCGGAATCGCGGCACTCAGGCGCCGCCGTCCCCTGGCCGTCACTTGCAGCGGCCGCGACCGCGCGTCGCCACGACCCTTACCGGTATCGGCACGCACGAGCATGCCGGCTGCCTCCAGGGGACCCACCAGGCGGGACGTCGTGGTCCGATCCATCTGCAGTCGACGTGCCAGCTCGGCCACCGGAACGGGAGTGTCCGACCGGACCATCACAGCGAGCGCGGCGTACTGCGTCACGGTCAGCCCATGCGCGGCGAGCGCTGTGTCATAGATTGCCGTCAGGCGGCGCGCCAGGCTGCGCACCTTGTGACACGTGCAGAGGCCAGTGGCCGGGAGCTCTATCGCATTTGCGTGCATATGCACGCAAATGCTGCCAAAGTTTTGCGCGCGCGTCCAGTCGGCTGCTCCCGAGCGGCCGTTGCTGCGACAATACGGGCCCCCGAACAGGGTCGAATCCATGAGCGCACTGAATCCGTTCCACCTGGCGTTCCCGGTCACCTCGCTCGCCAACGCGCGCGCCTTCTACGGTGAACTGCTCGGCTGCCCGGAAGGGCGCTCGAGCGACGCCTGGGTCGATTTCGACCTCTACGGCCACCAGATCGTCGCTCACCTGGCGCCCGAGGAAGCCGGGCACCGCCGCACCAGCGCCGTCGACGGCGATGACGTGCCCGTGCGTCACTTCGGCGTCGTGCTGTCGATGAAGGAATGGGACGCGCTCGCCGCGCGCCTGCGCAGTGCAGGGGTCAAGTTCATCATCGAGCCCCACTTGCGCTTCAAAGGCGAAGTGGGGGAACAGGCGACGATGTTCTTTCTCGACCCGTGCGGCAATGCCCTCGAGTTCAAGGCCTTCGCCGATCCGGCGCGGCTCTTTGCAAAGTAAAAGAACATCGGCGCCTGACCACTATTGCGCAACGCGCCGGCGAGCGATGCGAGCCCGGCGTGACGATGTTCTTTCTCGACCCGTGCGATTCCCTGGAGTTCAAGGCCTTCGCCGATCCAGCGCGGTTCTTCGATCAGCCGCGACCGACAAACGGCATCTTCGTGGCCATCACTGTCATGAAGAGCACGTTGGCCTCGAGCGGCAGCGCGGCCATATGCAGGACCGCATCGGCGACAAGATTCACATCCATGACGGGTTCGGGCGCGATTTGTCCGTATGGTTGCATGACACCTTGTGGCATGCGTGCAGTCATTGGAGTTTGTGCGTTGCCGATGTCGATCTGGCCAACCGCAATATCGAACGCACGGCCGTCGAGCGACGCCGACTTCGTCAGTCCCGTGACTGCATGCTTCGTCGCGGTGTACGGCGCCGAGTTGGGTCGTGGCGCGTGCGCCGAAATCGAGCCGTTGTTGATGATGCGGCCGCCTCGAGGGTTTTGCGCCTTCATCACGCGAAACGCCTGCTGCATGCACAGGAAGACTCCGGTGAGATTGACGTCGACGACGCTTTGCCATTGCGCCGGTGTCAGCTCGTCCAGCGGAATTGGGGGCGCCCCACCGCCCGCATTGTTGAAGAGGACATCGAGCCGCCCGCAGTCCGCGACGACGCGATCGAACAGCGCCCGCACGGCATCGGGCCGGCTGACGTCGGTCGGGACGACCAGCGCACTCGCACGGTCGACCTTGGACAGTGCCACCGTTTCTTCGAGGGGTTCGGCCCGCCGGCCCGCCAGCACGACGACGTAGCCAGCCTGCAGGAAGCCGGTGGCCACGGCCCGCCCGATGCCACTGCCTGCGCCGGTAATCATTGCCACTTTTCGACTCACAGCGTTGCTCCCGGATGCGTGGTCCGCCAAGCCTCGAAAAATTCACGGTGCGTCAAGCGAGCGCGAACTGGATCCGCCGGGTTTCCGCGCATTGCCTGCACACACGATCACACCGCGGGGGCAGCCCGTATCCCGCGAATGCGACGAACAATGCCATGGATGCGGGCCACTCGGCTGACTCGGAAGTCATGCCGGTCTTGGCACAATGCTCGGCCCGGCTTCCCCTGTTCCTGCTGCCCTTGTTCCGACTCCTGACCCTGTGCGTACTCGGCGCGTTGGCATCCGCTGTTGCGGCGGCAACGCCGGAGGCGCTGCTCGACCGAGCAAGGGGCGAGGCGCGGGTCGATCCGGAATCCGCGCGGCGCCACGCCGAAGAAGCGATGCGCCAGCTCGCGACGGAGCCGGACGCCGACCAGCAGATCCGGGCACACACTCTGTTGTGCGATTACTACTCGGAGCGCGACCGCGCCGCCGCGCTTGGGCATGTCGAGCAGGCGCGCAAGCTTCTGACGCAGGCCAGGCGCCCCGGACTGGGTGCGTACATCGCCAACTGCGAAGGCGAGGTCAACGAATTCGCCAACGACACCGGCCGCGCCGCCGCGCTGTACCAGGAGGCTGTGGCGACCGCCGAGGCAAACGGGGAGCGCGAACTGCTGGCAGACGCTCTCTTTCTGCGCGGCTACCTGAACGGCATGCAGGGCTCCTTCGCCACCGGACTTGCAGACCTGCAGCGCGCTCAAATGCTGTACGAGGAACTGAAGCTACCGCAGCAGGTGCGCAACACGATCAATGGCATCGCCGGTCTCTACAGCCGCGTCGGCGACTACCAGCAGGCGCGGGACTACTTCGAAGCCTCGCTGCTGATACAGCGGGAAAAGGGGCTCACCCGCGATGAGGTCGTGACTCGCTACAACCTCGGTCGCGTGCTCGAGAAGCTGAAGGACTGGAATGCGGCCGAGCACTCGTTCAACGAGGTACTGCGACTCAGCCGTCAGATCGGCTACGTGCGCGGCGAAGCCTATGCGTTGCGCGGCCTGGCACAGGTGCAGAACGCGCGTGGCAACCATCTCGATGCATTCTCCCTGCTCGACCGTGCCGCACAGCACCAGGTAGAGACGACGGACGAACTGCTGCGCGGCCAGATCCTTTTGCAGCGAGGCGTAGCACTACTGGGACTGCAGCGACCGCACGACAGCATCGACACGCTGCAGTCCGCCCTGGGCATCTTTGTAACGGCCGAATCTGTCGGCGACATCGCGGCCGCGCGCGCAGAACTGGCGCGCGCACTGGCCGCCACCGGCAACTGGAAGGGAGCGTACGAGCAGCATGTGCAGTACATGACGGCCAACGACGCGTTGCTGCAGCGGCAGCTGGATCAGCGCTATGCCGGCCTGTCTGCCGCAAAGGACAAGGAGAACGCCCTGCTTCAGCAACGGCAGAGCGCGACGATGCACGCGCTGAACCAGGAGAAGCGTGCCACGCGACTGCAGGAAGCGGTGATCCTGTTGGTGGTGGCGCTGGCCGCGGTGCTCGCAATGCTCGCGTGGCGCAGCCGTCGGACCAGTCTTGCGATGCGCACGCTCGCGATGACCGACGAATTGACCGGAGTCCCGAACCGGCGCCAGGTGCTGGCGCGCCTGGAACGCCTGCTCGCAGCGGGTCACGGATGCTCGGTGCTGATCGTCGATATCGACCATTTCAAGTCGATCAACGACAAGTATGGCCATCTCGTCGGCGACGAAATCCTGCGCGCCGTGTCTGCTGCCCTGCGCAGCGTTGCGCACGAACCCATTGAACTCGGACGGCTCGGCGGCGAAGAATTTCTGATCGCAAGCCCTGAAGCCAGCGAGATCGCCGCCCGGCGACTGGCCGAGCACCTGCTGTCGCGCGTGCGTTCACTCGACCTCGCACGTCACGTTCCCGGCAGCCACGTCACGATAAGCATCGGACTCACGGTTGCGGCGCACGGTGACACGGTCGCCCATCTGCTGCGCAGGGCCGACGATGCGCTGTACTCGGCCAAGGCGAACGGACGCGACTGTGTTGTGTCGCGCATGTTCGGCATCGCACCGACGCCCCGCGCGACGGCGGCATAGTCGCTAGGGCCTGTTCACGCTAAAGCCGGGAGTGCGAAGGCGAATGGCGGGATGCAGTGCCAGGCGCCGCGAGCGCCGTTGGCTGATGCCAATCAGCGAAGCGCTCATTTGCCAACTGCAGACGCAATGCGCCCGCCATTCGCTTGCCCTTCGGGTTGGGCCGAAATGCGGCGTCTGCTTTGTCGGACGGCTTGCGCAGGGGAACCACCCTGCGCCGCACCGTGCGCGTCCATCCGCATTGCGGCCCAACGCATCTCCCGCATTTAGCGTGAACAGGTTCCTCGCCCGATTCGCCTAACGAGGCGCGCGCGGGATCACGGCGTGGGAGACGTGCACCAGCAGCCGCCAGGCGCCGTCACGCCGCTGCCAGATGTTCAGATACACGAGGTCTCCCTCCTCCGACCTGCTGATGCGCTGCCAGCGCCCACGGCCATAGGCATAGCCGAAGTCCCCGGAGGTCGCGATCACGGTCGACTCGGGCACCCAGCCGATCGCGTCACCGCTCGCTTCATTCGCTGCGAGGACTGCAGCGCGTCCCACCACGGGCAACTGGCCTCCGCGATGCCATCGAACCTCGTCGGCCACAACGGACGAGAGCTTGAGAGGCCCACCGGCGCGTGACGAAGCGCCGAGGCGCGTGTCGATCTCCTCCAGTTCGCGTGCTGCTGCGGCGCGACCGGCACTATCAAGCGCCGGCACCTCTGGCGGCGCCGTGATCGGCGCCGCCCAGTCCGAACTGCGCACCTGCGGCTGCGGATGATCGATCCCGATATCGATGCGGACCAGGAACCGGCCGTCCGGTTGTCGCTGCCACACCGACGTGTAATGGCCGTATCCGACCGGCGCCTCGGCGGCGGTGCGCCGGAACTCCGACGGTCCGGTCGTGTAGCCCATGTCCCCCGCGCCCGACACCGCGGCCGCCACCGGTCGCCATTGAATGTTCACCGACCAATCCGGCGCTTCGCGCAACCGCGGAAAGGCCGGTGCCGGAAACGGCACGAACATGATCGCGTCGGGAGCGAAGTATTCGGCGAAGGCCTGCCGGGCGTTGACGTCCTGGGCCCGCGCGGCGAACGCGCGTTCGGCGTCGACTACCTGCTCAAGATCGGCGGCGCGGTCCGCGCCCGTGGCCGGCGATGTCACGAACTGCGCCGCCAGCAAGCCAAAGCAAAGTGCTGCACGCATGAGTCTGCCTCGCCCGAGTCGTCCGGCGCGCACGCTACCGACTTGGCACGCCACCTGCTCGAACTTCCGACGGAGGCCGAACGTCGTGGTGCGAACTCCCGTCCGCGACGACTGGCCACGCGCCGTCAGGCCGGGCCACCGGCCGCCGACGGCACCACTTCGGCCGGATGTTCGTGCACGGTCGGCAATGCCCGTGTGTCACGAATGACGGCCTGACGCCAGGCGGCCCACGCGAGGACGAGCACCGTGCCACCGGCGAACGCCAACGCCGCGCGCAGCCCGACATGCTCACCAAGCCAGCCGCCCACCAGGGCGCCCGGTCCTGCCGGCAGCAGAATGAGCCAACGCATCGTGCTCGTCATACGTCCGAGAAGGTGCGGCGGCGTGACGGCCTGGCGCAGCCCCAGGAAGGTGATGAAGATCAGGACCGCACCCACACCGAACAGCATCAGCATCAGTCCGAACATCGCGATGCCGAGCGGTGACGCGGGCGCGACGGCGCCCAGGAGCCAGCCGATGCCGCACACGACGAATCCCAGTACCAGGGTCGGGCCGGGCCCGAAACGCTTCGAGACCCGGTTGCCGACTGTGCTGGTGACGATGGTCCCGACCCCGAGCGCGACGTAGGACAGACCGACGCCGCCCTCGGACAACCCAAGCGTGCGCGTGGCAAACAGGATCTGCACCACCAGCGCGGCCTGATGGCACATCTGCCAGCCGCCGACGATCACCGCCATTGTCACCAGCAGCCGATGCCCGGCGACGAAGCGCATGCCTGCCCGCAGGGCCGGCCAGAACTCGCCAGCGACGTGGCGCGTCCCTTCGGTCACGCGGATGCCGCGCAGGATCAGTGCCGAAACCGTCAGCAGCACGGCATCGGCCAGCAGCGCGAACGGCGCCCCCACGACCTTGATCAGGGCGCCGGCCAGTCCCGGACCGGCCACTTCGGCCGATGAACTCGCCAGCGCGTTCTTTGCGTGGGCCTCGACCAGCCGCTCGCGGGGCACGATCTGTGTGAGGACGATCTGCGCCGCGCTGCCGGCGATCGTGTACACGGTACCGATCGCAAAGCCGACGACATAGAGCCAGGTCATTGAGAGCCATCCCGTCCACCACGCCAGCGGCACGCTGGCAACGAAGAGCGCCAGCAACAGTTCGCCCCAGACGTAGACCGGGAGCTTCCGCACGCGGTCGAGGTAGACGCCCGATGGCAGCGAGAACAGCACGAACGGCAGCACTTCCATTGCCGTCAGCACGCCCATCTGTGTTGGAGAGGCATGCAGCAGCACCGCCGCCGTCAGCGGCAGCGCGAGCATCGTCACCTGCCCACCGAACGAACTGATGAAGATCGATGTCCACAGGCGGCGGTAGGTCGCATCGCGCAGCAGATCGTCCGGCGCGAGCGCAAAGCGCTGCACCAAAGCACGTGGCAGGGTAAATGCGTTGAGTTTCACGATCATGGCCCGCGCCGGAGCGTTGTCGGCGGGCGGCGAAGCGTACCGGAGTGATCGTGCGCGTGCACCGTGCGCCGCGGTGCAGGAGTCCATGTCGAAGGTACAGAATTCCAGCGCCCCACTTGCGTCGACCGCCGAGGCGGTCGGCCGCGCCGCGACTTACTCCGTTCGCACCGCCTGAGCCATGGCTTCGATCAGCACGGACGTCGGCTGAGCGCCGGAGATCATGACGCGCCGGTTGAAGATGAAGAGCGGCACGCCGGCAATCCCGAGTCGACGCGCACGTTCATCCGCCACCATGACTCCGTCGCGCCCATTGCCCGCGACCAACCACGCCGCAGCGCGATACGCGTCGAGGCCGGCTCCGGCGGCCAGTCGCGCAAGTTCCTGTCGGTCACCGATGTCGACGCCCTCGACGAAGTAGCCGCGAAACAGTTTCTCGACCAGGCTGGAGGCGGCGGCAGGACTCATCGCCTGCGCCCAGGCGATCAGGCAATGCGCATCGAGCGTATTCGGTTGACGTTCGATGCGTTCGAAATTGAAGAAGATACCGACCTCGCGACCCAGTTCGGACAGGCGGTCATAGAACTGATGGACGCCTGCTGCGCCGCCATACTTGCGCTCTAGGTAGCTGCGGCGATCGATGCCGCCCAGTGGTATATCGGGCTTGAGCTGATACGGCATCCACGTGACGCGCGGCGGGTCGCGCTCGGCCCGGGCGGAGAGCGCGGCCTCAAGGCGTCGCTTGCCGATGTAACACCACGGGCAGACCACATCGACAATCACGTCGACCCGGCTCAATACCATCGTTCCGGACATCCAGCGAGCTTATCGGGTCGCTGCCGCTAATGTGCAGGGTTCCCATCGCCGGGATACGGCATCCGCTCAGCCGACGAACACCAGATAAAGCCCCAGTCCGATCATGACAGCCCCGCTGACGAACTTGAGCACTCGTCCTTCCTTCTCCTGCAGACGGTGCCGGCTCAGCATTACAACGCCGATCGACAGGATGATGACGTCGTCGAGCATGTAGGCAAAGTTGTAGAGCAGCACGTAGCCGTAGTAACTCGTCGTGTCCAGCTGGCGCAGCGTCAGGATGCGCGTAAAAAGCGCCGGAAAGCCCGACGTGCATAGGAATTCAACCACCTGCACGAGCATGGCCAGGATCGCCGCGCCGACAACCGCAGCGGTCAGGTTTTCGGCGTGGAGGATGGCGCGCATGCGGCTGTAGATGCCGGGCTTGGCTTTCTCGGGAATCCCGAGCGAAATGCCGCCCCACTTGAACGCGAAGAAATCCTTCACGTTGATCAGCCCGGCGAAGATCGCGATTGCTGCAATGATCAGCTGCGAGGCGCGTGAGAGTCCGATCAGCAGGAAGAGATTGAGCCAGGCCGCCATGAAAAGGAAATAGGCGATCCCTTCGACCAGCACGAAGGTGCCTGCGATCGCCACCATGCGCCGGCGATCATTGAGTGGCGCCAGCAGCGAGATCATCAGAAGCAGCACCCACATCGAACAGGGATTGAATCCGTCGAGCAGGCCCATCGCCAGGGTGAACGCCGGCAGGCCGACGTCGTCCACCGTGATGGTGCGGCCGAAGACTTCGAGCTGGAACGGCTCCGCGACCGGCGCTGCGGCCACCTCGGTTTCAGTGCCACCGCTTCTCGGACACGCAAGACTCTCTTCGGCGTCGCAGGTGCCGGCCTCATGGGACGATGCGCTCGTCGCGGCAGCGCTGCCCCCGCCCAGCGCAGCCCGGATCAGGCGATCGGTGTGTGCTGATTCCGAATAGCCGACGATCAGTTGACCGCCAACGTAGACCGCCGGCACCCGCGCGAACGTGCCCTTCTGTGCCCGCGCGAGTTCTTTCAGGCGATCGAGGGCCGCCGGTTCCTTCTGCACGTCGCGTATGACGATCTTCAGGCCCGGCCGCTCCTTGCCAAGCTGAGCGAGAAACTCCTCGACCTTGGCGCAGTGCGGACAACCTTCGCGGACAAACGCTTCGATTGTGTCCAACCTCTGTGCGCGCGCCGGCGCGCCCGACTGCGCATACGCCGTCGACGCGCCCAGCATGCCGACGATCATCAACGCGACGGCCCACAGCAGCCCCCACGTCGCAGACCCCAGCCTCCGCTTCACTTCCGAATTCCTCCGCTTCAAGGACGACACACCCGCCCGGGGCGTTTTTCGCACGAACGGCGCCGAGTCTACGAACCGGCGCCGCACGGAGCATGCGTTACCGCACATGCGCCGGACGTGCTGCTTCACGCGGATCAAACCATCGTCGGATTGGCTGTGCATGCCCTTTGCCCCAAGGCGCACGAGGCCGCCTAACATGCGCGTTTTCCCGTAGCGGGGCATTTGATGATGCGTGGTCGAGAGGTGCGTCGATTCTTCGTGCTACCGCTGGCATGCGTTGCCTTGCTCGCCGTACCTGCCTCGGCAGCGGTGATCGAACCCGTACCGCAGGGCGAACTCGTCATCCCGTCGGCGGCGCGGCCTGGACCGGGCTTCAACGTCGAACGCGCCACCCGCACCTACCTCGACAGCGTGCCTGCCGATGCGCGCGCCAGATCGGACGCCTACTTCGAGGGCGGCTACTGGCTCCGGCTCTGGGGCTTTCTCTATGGACTCAGCGTAGCCGCCGTGCTGCTCTTCGGCCGGATCTCTGCGCGCGTGCGGGACTGGGCGGAACGCAGCAGCCGCCGCCCATGGGTGCAAACGATGCTGTGCGGCGCGGGTCTGATCGTTTTGATCGCGGCGTTTACGGCTCCGCTTTCACTGTATCGCGGGTGGTACCGCGAACACCAATACGGCCTGTCGAACCTCTCGCTCGCAGCCTGGTTCGGCGAGGAGGCGAAGGGGCTCGCACTGAGCGTCGTGCTCGGCGCGCCGCTGCTCGCGCTGATCTACGCCGTCGTGCGCCGCCGACATGGCGGCTGGTGGCTGCCCGCCGCGGTCCTGAGCGTGCTCTTCATGTTCTTCGTGAACTTCATCGCACCGGTCTTCGTGCTGCCCATGTTCAATGACTTTCGGCCGCTGGGGCCGGGCCCCGTACGCGACGCCGTGCTGTCACTTGCACGCGCAAACGGCGTGCCGGCCGACAACGTGTACTGGCTCAACGCTTCGAAGCAGTCCACGCGCATCAGCGCCAATGTCAGCGGCCTGCTCAGCACGACGCGCATCAGCCTCAATGACAATCTGCTTGGCAAGACGTCGCTGCCGGAGATCAACGCCGTGATGGCGCACGAACTCGGACACTACGTGCTGAATCACCCGTTCAAGCTGACGCTGCAGATCGGGCTGGTCTTGACAGCGGGCTTCGCCTTCGCGCAGTGGGCCCAGCGAAGACTGCTGGCGCGCTTCGGCGCTCGCTGGGACGTACGCGGAGTCGGCGACATCGCCGGTCTTCCGTTGGTGATCGCGCTGCTGTCGACCTGGTTCTTTGTGATGACGCCACTGACGAACTCGATCGTCCGTACCGCGGAAGTCGAAGCCGACAACTATGGCCTGAATGCAGCGCGCGAGCCGCATGCCTTCGCCGCAGTGTCCATGCGGCTGGCCGCCTACCGCAAGCTCGAACCAACGGCGGTCGAGGAGTTCGTCTTCTACGACCACCCCAGCGGAAGGACGCGCGTCCATGCGGCGATGGCCTGGGCGGCCGAGCACCCGGAGGCTGGCGCCGCGGCGAACGGCAGGCCCACGCTGAATCCGCCCGACTAACGACGCTCCACCGCGGCACGCTGTAGTCGGCGGAGTTTCCAGCCAGAGGCGCGGGCGCCGGGCCGCGGCCGCAAGCTTCGAACCAGCCGGCATCCAGACCGCGAGGAGGGCGTGGCAGCGCCGCACCGGGTGCAAGCACGGTATACCGCCTCATGCGTTCGTATGGTCGGGTTACGACGTTTGTACGAGAGAAAAAGCGGCCCGTCCTCCATAGACTCGCCTTCAGACACTCACCGTCGCAGGCCCTGCCATGTCGAACCGAAAAGCCCTGTTTCATCTGCGTTCGCTGCCCTCTGCCGTACTCGCACTCGCCGCGGTGGGTGCAAGCGGCTCGGCACTGGCGCAGGCCGACGCTGCGAACGGCGAAAAGCTTTACAAACAGAAGTTCACTTTCCCGGTTACCGGCGGTGTCGCCTGCCAGGACTGCCACGGTCCCGCGTACATCTTCAAGGCCGCTTCGACCGCAGCTGCGATCACGGCCGCGATCGCCGGTGACCGCGGTGGCATGCGCGTGTACGCAACAATGCTCTCGGCGGCACAGATCGGCGATATTGCCGCCTATGTAACCGTTGCGACTCCGCCGACCACGCCGCCGCTGGCGTTACCGCCCGGCTCGCCCGCACCTGCACCCGCACCGGCGCCTGCGCCGGCACCGGCTCCGGGCACGCCGACGAACACGCCGACCATCGCGATGAGTTCACCGATGTTCAGCAGCACCGAGGTCAGCAAGTACAGCCAGACTATCGGACTGCAGGTCACCAACAGCACCTCGGCGCCGATCGTCCTGTCCAACCCGGCACTGATACCACCGGCTGGTACGACCCTCGAATTCGTGATCGCCAAGCCACCCACGGGCACGAAGGAGTGCAAGCCGCTCGATTTGCTGGACGTCGGAATGAGTTGCTCGTTCGGGGTGCAGTTCGCGCCGCTGAACTCGGGCGCCCGCACCGAGAAGTGGACGATCAAGTTCGAGGGCAGCGTTCCCGCCGTGGAAGTGACGCTGGAAGGCACGGCGATCGCAACGGCCGGCGGGACCTTCGACGGCCGGTACCGCACCCACGAGTTCCTCGGCCAACGCGCCGACCGACGGTGGCGGTGGCGCGCTCGGATGGATCAGCCTGTTTGGGCTGTCGACCTTCCTCGCAATCGGCAACTCCCGGCGCCGCCGCGACTGACGACGGGTAGCAGGCGGCGGGCACGCGCCAGGGCGCGACGTCACCCGCCGCTCAGGGCCTGCACGATCAAGAGTTCGTCGTCCGCCCGCAGGGGTTCGGTCAGCCGGAACAGCGCTACTCCGCCGACAAAGAAGCGCACGTGGCGCCGTATTGCGTCCTGCTCATCGACCATCCGAAAGCGTATGCCCGGAAACTGCCGGTCGAGGTCGACCAGCACTTCCCCGAGCGTGGATCCCTCCGCGTTCACCCATGAGTCCTGCGTGTACGAACGCAGTGGACTCGGGATCAGCACCTTCATCGCACGGGCCGGCTAGGCGACCTCGGCGGTCTCGACCGCGTAGATCTCCGGCAGGTTGCGCGCGATGCAGGTCCAGCGCTGGCCCTCGTCGCGGCTCATCCACAGCTCGCCGCTCGTTGTCCCGAAGTAAAGCCCGATTGGATCGCGCGCATCGGCCGCCATCGCCTGCCGCTTGATCGTCCACCAGGCTTGTTCTTGCGGCAACCCGGCGTCGAAGCGCCGCCAGGTCTTGCCGCCATTGCGCGTGCCGTAGACCGCCGGCTTGCCGCCCGGGCTTGTACGCGGCCACACGGTCTGGCCGTCCATCGGCAGCACCCATGCCGTATCGGCGTTGCGCGGGTGCACGACCATCGTGAAGCCGATATCCCCGACTTTCTTCGGCATCGACCTGCCGACGCGCACCCAGGTGCGTGATGGTCGATCGAGCCGGTAGATGCCGCAGTGATTCTGCTGGTATAGGCGATCGGGATTGCTCGGGCACATCCGCACGCAGTGCGGGTCGTGGAATGCGATGTTGGAACGATCGAAGCCCTCGACGACCTCCATGCCGTCGATGATCGGCGCAAAGGTCCTGCCACCGTCGACCGACTCGTGCACTCCACCGCCGGACATCCCGAAATACATGTGCTTAGGATCACGCGGGTCGACGATGATCGAATGCAACTTCGGCCCGTCCGGCGTGCCGTCCTGCACCGTTCCCATCCACTCGACATACTTCGGGTCGTCGTTGATGTGCGAATACGGACTCCACGTCACGCCGCCGTCGTCTGAGCGGAACAGGCCCTGTGGTGAGGTACCCGCGTACCAGACGTTGGGCTCGCTGGCCGGGCCGGGCGTCAGCCAGAACGTGTGATCGACAGCGCGCCCCTTACCGTCGGCGGTCTTGGCGAAGGCTGGCGGCCGCGCCGCCTCCTTCCAGCTTCGCCCCCGATCCGTCGAGCGGAACACGGTCGGGCCGAGGTGCCCCGTCTTCGCAGCGGCAAGCAGCGTGCGCCCGTCGCGGGGATCGAGTACGAGATGGTGGACGATATGGCCGAGGAAGTGCGGTCCGTCGACACGCCATGAGCGGCGCGCGGCTTCTCCGTGCAGCAGCCAGGCGCCCTTGCGGGTGGCAATGAGAACCAGGGGGCGGCCGGAAGTCTTGCCGCGCGACTTGCCCGCGGCGGCTGTCTTGGAGGTGCGTGTGACTGACTTGCGGGTCCGGCTCGCCATCGGTGTCTCCTCATTGCTTTGCGCGCGCCACGATGCGGCGCCACAGAGTCTCTCGCTTGGGTGTCCGCGCAGGCTAATCGCGCCGAAGTTGCTGTCAAGCCCCGTGGGGGCGAAACGCCGGAATTGCAGAGCAAGGCCCGGAGTTCCGTCGCGGGGAACCACGGTTACCGTTCGGTCATCGATAAGATGACAGGAGAAGCCCGTGAACATGGCCACCAAAACCGAGATGCACGCCGCCGCGACGCTCAGCGATCCCCGCTGGGCTGCGGTGGCGGCGCGCGATCCCGCCGCCGACGGGACCTTCTTCTACGCGGTGAAGACGACCGGCGTGTACTGTCGCCCCTCCTGCGCATCGCGTACTCCACGGCCGGAAAATGTGTCCTTCCACACTACGGCCGCCGATGCCGAGCGCGCGGGCTTCCGCCCCTGCAAACGTTGCCGGCCCGACGCGCCGGCACACGATGAGAGGCGCGATGCCCTCATCGCCGAGCTGTGCCGTTTCATCGAGCGCGCCGACCACGTGCCCACCCTCGAGGAACTTGCGCAGCGCGCCGGGCTGAGTCCGTTTCACCTACACCGGATGTTCAAGGCGGCAACCGGCGTGACGCCACGGCAGTACGCGGCGGCACATCGCACCCGGCGCGTCCGCGCCGCGCTCGATGACCGCCGCACCGTGACAGAGGCGATCTACGACGCCGGCTACAACTCGAGCGGTCGCTTCTACGATGACGCCGCTGGTTTGCTCGGCATGACGCCGACGCGCTTCCGTGCCGGCGGCATCGATACCGAGATCCGATTTGCGATCGGCGAGTGTTCGCTCGGCTCGATCCTGGTTGCTGCCACCGACAAGGGTGTCTGCGCCATCCTGCTCGGTGACGATCCGGACGTGCTGGCGCACGATCTGCAAGACCGCTTCCCGCGCGCGCAACTGATCGGCGGCGATCGCGACTTCGAGCGGCTGGTGGCGACAGTGGTCGGCTTCGTCGAACATCCACGCGTGGGCCTCGATATGCCGCTCGACATCCGCGGCACGGCTTTCCAGCAGCGCGTGTGGCAGGCATTGCGTGAGATTCCGGCAGGACGCACCGTCAGCTATACCGATGTGGCGCAGCGCATCGGCGCACCGCGTTCGGTACGTGCCGTCGCGCATGCGGTCGCCTCCAATCGGCTCGCGGTCGCAATACCCTGTCATCGCGTCATTCGCAATGATGGAGCGCTCGCGGGTTATCGCTGGGGGGTCGAGCGCAAACGCGCATTGCTTGAGCGCGAGGCGACCGACTGAGGGCGGTCACGCGCGGCCGATCGCTCGTCACCGTAACGGACTTCATCCAGAATCGGCCCCTCGTCGTTCAGGACGGCGGGGAGTGCCTCTGGTCTCGACAGCTGCCACATTCGCGAGGGAAGGTGACGACGTCGGCGTGGTCTTTCCGCGGGCGGCCGACGGCCGTCGCAGCACGCTGGAAATGGGCCGCGCCGTGTTCGCCGACGCACTGCGAGTGGCAAGCTCGGACGCCGCCATGGCCGCCGAAACGGAACGCGACTGGCGCCGTCGCTACATCGTGCACGCCCGGCGGTTGACCGAGGTGGCTCTAGGGTCCCCATCCGTTGCGCAGGACATCGCCGTGGCGGGACTGAATTCGACCCGGGAGCGATTGCGCTTCGCGCGCGACGGCGGCGAGACTTCGCTGGACGCGGCAATGACGGCTCCGCGCAAACCCCTTGCAACGAGGAGCGTCGCCGGCGCCAGAACCTCCGGCCCGGCTCCGCTGGCGATCCCGCTGCAGGACTCTTGGCTCACCGGCGACGCACTGCGACGGCAGCTCGAACGCTGGCAAGACGAAGGGCTGCTCGAGCCGTCGTTCATCGCCGCCATCGAGCGCGTCCAGAGAAACCCGGAATGGCTCGACCTCGCGGACCAGCACATCGCACTGCTCGGGGCGCACGCGGAGATGTCGCCGCTACCGTGGCTGCTGCAGTGGCGCGCAACCGTGTACGCCGTCGACCTGCCACGCCCGCACATCTGGCAACGCCTGTTGCGGCTCGCGCAGGACGGCAACAGCAGACTGATGGCTCCCTGCATGCTCGACCCCGGCCAGAACGCTACGGCCGATGAACTCGCGCAGTCAGCGGGGGCCGACCTGATCACCGACACCCCCGAGATCGCTGCCTGGCTCGCCACGGCAGACCGTCCGTTGACGGTAGGCGCCTACGCCTACCTCGACAGCGCGCTGCACGTGCGGGTGTCGGCCGCGATGGACTCGATCCAGGCGCAGCTCGCCGCGCAACGACGCGACATCACGTTGGCGATGCTCGCCACGCCGACCGACGCCTGCGCGGTCCCGGCTGCCGCACTGAAAATGGCACACGCCCGTTTTGCCGCCCGCGGCCTTGCCGCGCGTGTGGCGAGCGCGCTGACGGCGGGGCGTGCCTTTGCACGCAACGGCGAGTGGCTGACCAGCGACACAGTCGGCGACGACACCCTCGGTGGCATCGTCGATGCGATGGTGGTGCAGCAGGGTCCGAACTATCTCCTCGCGAAGCGCCTGCAGCTGTGGCGGGCACTGGTCGCGCGTTCGACCGGAACGCGCGTGTCGTTCCGCATCGCCCCGCCGGCGTTGACGAAATCGGTGACGAAGAACCGCCTGCTCGCCGCCGTGTACCGGTCGGCGCACCGGTTCGGCGCCTATGCATTCGAGCCAGCAACTGCCGCCGCGCTGATGGCCGCGTTGCTGGTGCACGATATCCGCAATCCCGCCGCGGTTGCCAACCCCGACGTGCCGCTCGATCATCCGCTGCAGGCAGTCGCGGACGCCGCCTTTCACGGTGGCTTGTGGCGGATGCCTTATGCCCCGCGTTCGGCGCTGCCGGTCGCCGCGCTGCTGGGAATGCTGCACGGCTGACACGTCGGCCGGAAGAATTTTGCGCGGCCGATGTCGAATTGGCACCGGACCGTTCGACGTAGCAGCAGGAACCCCGCTCGGGCCGGTCTTCCGACCGACGGCCGGGGTACCACCAACCTGGGAGACCTGCGATGCGTGTCATGGTGATGGTGAAGGCGACCGCCGATTCCGAGGCCGGCGTCATGCCGAGCGAGGAACTGCTGGCGGCGATGGGCGCATTTAACGAGGAACTGGTCAAGGCGGGTGTGATGCTTGCCGGCGAAGGTCTGCATCCGAGCAAGAAAGGCAAGAGAGTGAGGTTCAATGGTCGCAATCGCACCGTGGTCGACGGTCCGTTCACCGAGACCAAGGAACTGGTCGCCGGCTTCTGGCTGTGGCAGGTGAAGTCGATGGAAGAGGCGATCGAGTGGGTCAAGCGCTGTCCGAACCCGATGCCGACCGAATCCGAGATCGAGATCCGTCCGGTGTTCGAAGCCGAGGACTTCGGCGCCGAATTCACGCCGGAGTTGCGCGCGCAGGAAGAACGCCTGCGGGCGCAGGCCGATCAACTGGTCCGGCGCAGCAAGTAGCCGCGTCGATCGCGAAGGAGACCGACAATGGCAACCCTGCAACGCATCATGCCGTGCCTCTGGTTCGACGATCAGGCCGAGCCTGCCGCGAACTTCTACGTTTCGCTCTTTCCGAACTCACGCATCAAGACAGTCTCACGCTACGGCGAGGCGGGTTTCGAAGTGCATCGGCGACCGGCTGGCTCGGTCATGGTGGTGATATTCGATCTCGACGGCCAGGAGTTCATGGGTTTGAATGGCGGCCCGGTGTTCAAGTTCACCGAGGCGATCTCGCTCGTCGTCCGTTGCGATTCGCAGGACGAGATCGATCACTACTGGAATGCGCTCGGCGCGGGCGGCGACCCACGAGCGCAGCAGTGTGGCTGGCTGAAGGACCGCTATGGGCTGTCGTGGCAGATCGTGCCGAGCATCATCGGGCAGCTGATGACCGGCCCTCACTCCGACCGCGTAATGGCCGCCGTCATGAAGATGAAGAAGCTCGACCTCGCGGCGATGCAGGCCGCGGCCAACTAACACGAAAGGACATCGGATGAACGTGCAACCGTACCTGTTCTTCGAAGGCCGCGCCGAAGAGGCGCTCGCCTTCTACACCAAGGCCCTCGGCACCAAGGTCGACATGCTGATGCGCAACCGCGAAGCGCCCGAACCGCCGCCGCCCGGCATGCTGCCGCCAGGCAGCGAGAACAAGGTGATGCACGCCTCGTTCAAGGTCGGCGACACCGACGTCATGCTGTCGGATGGACGCTGCTCGGGCAAGCCGAACTTCGTCGGCTTCTCACTGTCGATCACGGCACCCGACGAGACCGCCGCACGCCGCATGTTCAGCGCCCTCGCCGAGGGCGGCACGGTAACGATGCCGATCGGCAAGACCTTCTGGTCGCCGTGCTTCGGCATGCTGACCGACCGCTTCGGTGTCGGCTGGATGGTCAATGTCGTGGCCGCCGCCTGAACCCAGCCTGCAGACAGTCCGATGAAGGCCGAAATCACCCCGCAACACGCCTGGCTGCACCGACTCGTGGGCGAGTGGCAGTTCGAAGGCGAATCGGTTGGCGCCGACGGTCAGCCAACAATGAAGACGAGCGGCACCGAGAGTGTGCGCAAGCTCGGCGACGCCTGGGTGCTCTGCGAGGGCCGCTGGTCCATGGGCGGCGACGTGGCGCTGACGCAGTTCACTTTCGGCTACGACCCGGCGAAGGGCCATTTTGTCGGCACCTTTATCGGTTCGATGATGAATCACCTGTGGATCTACCACCGCGGCGAACTCGATGCGGCCGGGCGGACGCTGTCTCTGTACGCCGAGGGGCCCGCGTTCGACGGACCGCCTGGCACGATGGCAAGCTACCGTGACTCCATCGAACTGGTCGGCCCCGACGAGAGGGTGCTCGTCAGCCACCTCAAAGGCCCGGACGGGCAGTGGATCCACTTCATGACCTCGCGCTATCGACGAACGAGCTGACGCGGGCTGCGAAGACGCGAAGGGGACGCGCATGACCTACATGCTGTTGATCGTCGAGCCTATCGGACAGCGCCGCAGCCGCAGCGAGGATGAAGGCCGCGCGTTGTACGACAGCATGCTCGCGTTCAGCGCGGACCTGAAGGCCCGCGGCCTCCTGACCGTCAGCCAGTCTCTGCGCAGCGACGCCGAGGCGGTTCGCGTGCAGATACGCGCGGGGAAGCGGACCCTGACCGATGGTCCATTCGCCGAAGCGAAGGAGATGGTCGGCGGCTACTTCCTGCTGACTTGCGAGACGAAGGCCGAGGCCGTCGCGATCGCGGCCGCGTGCCCGGCCGCGCAATGGGCGACCGTCGAGGTGCGCGAGTTTGGACCCTGCTTTACCTGACCCGTTGAGCGCAAGCGCACCGGCAGACAGCGGATTGCACCGCACGATCGATGCGGTGTGGCGCATGGAATCGGCGCGCATCATCGCCGGCCTGACGCGGCTGGTGCGCGATGTCGGACTCGCCGAGGAACTCGCCCAGGATGCACTGGTGGCCGCACTCGAGCAGTGGCCGGAAAATGGCGTGCCGGACAACCCGGCAGCCTGGCTGACCCAGGCGGCGAAACATCGCGCGATCGACCAGATCCGCCGCAAGGCGTTGCACGAGCGCCACCAGGGCGAGATCACCTGGGAGCTCGAAACCCTGCTGCAGGACGCGGCGCCGAACCTCGAAGCACAGATCGAGTCAGCGTTCGACGATCCGATCGGCGATGACCTGCTGCGGCTGATGTTCATCGCGTGCCACCCGGTGCTATCGCGCGAGGCCCGCACCGCGCTGACGTTGCGACTGCTGGGCGGCCTCACGACCGACGAAATCGCGCGCGCCTTCCTCGTGCCGGAGCCCACGATTGCTCAGCGCATCGTGCGCGCCAAGCGCACGCTGGCCGAAGCGCGCGTGCCATTCGAGCTGCCGTCGACCGCCGAGCTGGCGTCCCGGCTGGCATCGGTGCTGGAAGTCATCTACCTGATCTTCAACGAAGGCTACGCGGCAACGGCTGGCGAGGACTGGGTGCGTCCCGGGCTCGCCGAGGAGGCGTTGCGGCTCGGTCGTGTCCTCGCCGGGCTCGCACCACGGGAATCCGAGGTGCATGGTCTCGTCGCGCTGATGGAAATCCAGGCGTCGCGCCTGCGTGCGCGCACCGGACCCGACGGCGAGCCGATACTGCTGCTCGATCAGGACCGCGCGCGCTGGGATCAGCTTCTGATCCGGCGCGGACTCGCAGCGCTCGAGCGGGCCGACGAACTCGCGCGCGCCGCCGGTGGGCTCGGTCCCTATGCCCTGCAAGCCGCAATCGCTTCGTGTCATGCACGCGCGCGCAACGCCGAAGCGACCGACTGGCAGCGCATCGCTGCGCTATATGACGCGCTGGCGCAACGTGCCCCATCGCCGGTCGTCGAACTGAATCGCGCGGTTGCACTCGCGATGGCGTTCGGGCCGGCGGCCGGGCTCGAGGTGGTCGATGCGCTGCGCGACGAGGGGCATCTCAGCGAGTACCACCTCCTGCCGAGCGTGCGCGGCGATCTGCTGTTCCGGCTGGGTCGTTACCTCGAGGCGCGCAGTGAGTTCGAGCATGCGGCGTCGATGACCCGCAACGCGCGCGAACGCGCGCTGCTGGCGCGCCGCGCGCAGGAATGCGTACAGCGAGATGCGCCGTCGCACTGACGGCGCAGCGCAGGCCAGGCTAGCGCGTCGCCACGGGCGCCACTGGCGCCAGCGGCTCCGGCACGTTGTTCTTCACCGCCGGGATCGTCTGCAGATAGCTGAAGATCGCTTCCAGGTCGGTGTCGGTGAAGTTCTTGTACATCGGGAACGGCATCGGCGGCAGGATCGGACGGCCCCGTCCCATGTGGCGGCCGGTGCGGATCGTGTCGCTGAAGTTGCGCTGCGTCCACTTGCCGAGGCCGGTCTCCCCATCGGGCGTGAGATTGGCGGTGTAGCTCACGCCCCACGGCCCGGAAAAGGCGGTATTGGTGGCCGAGGTAGCCACGATCCACGGACCCTGCGGGGCGGGCGCGGGCGGCAGCTTCTCGCTTTCCGGATGGCCCGAAAGCATGCGGCTCATGTCGGGCTCCGGGCCGTTAGCTCCCATGACCCACGGTGTGTGGCAATCGTTGCAGCCGGCAACGGTGACGAGGTACTTGCCGCGGGCGATCTTGTCGGCGGTCGCCGGACTGGACTGGCTTTGTGCGCGGGCGGGCAGGGACACGGCTAGGGTCGCCGCAACGGCGATCGCGAGTACGAGATATTCGACGGGAATGCGCTTCATATTTATTGGCCTCGTGAAGATTGAAATTCAGGTGGGCTTGGCCTTCTGTCCACCACCTGCACGATGTGCGACTGCTTTGACGCCTGCCGCGCAACTGCGAACGTGGTGCAATCAGGTGCTCGCACAGTAGCGAGCACGCGGCACTCGCGTTCGTAACTCTTTACTCAGCGTTCCCTAAAAATCCATTAAGCCGTTTCGAGTCCCCGGCCGCCAGCGGTCAGGCTGGCGGCGCGCGTCGACGCAAACCTCAGGTTCGCGCAGTGCGCCGCACTGGCTTGGGGTCGAGTTCGGCGTTCGCGGCCCTGATCTGCGCGAGCAGCCACTCCGTGAAGACTTTCACTTCCGGCCTCTGGCCGGCAGTCGGCGCCACGATCAGCCAGTAGGCGCGATGCTGTGCGGTGGCGTACTGGCGCCCTCGCAATGGCACCGTAAGGCGCCCTTCGTCGAGCAGCTGTTTGACCAGAGGGAAGCGACCGAGCGCCACGCCCTGCCCTGACACCGCTGCCTGAATGACCTGGTCGTAGTGGCTGAAGGCGAGGCCGCGGATGTTGCCCGCCCTCTCCAACTTCATGGCTTCGCACCAGACCTTCCATGACAACCAGGGAATGGTTCCGGACGGGTCATCGAGTTCGATCAGCGGCAGTGCCATCAGGTCTTCCGCACGGCGTACGCGGTGCTGCTTCAGAAATCCTGGACTGCACACTGGCATCACGCTCTCGCCGAAGAGCCGGTGCGAAGTGGCGCCGACCGCTTCGGGCGGGCAATAGCGGATCGCGACATCGAGCGAATGACGATCGAGCTCGCGCACGATGTTGTCCGCGACGACGTGAACGGAAATGTCGGCGTGCTGCGACTGGAACGCGGCCAGCCGTGGCACCAGCCACAGTGATGCAAAGGTCACGGTCGTCGTCACGCGCACGATGGGCTCGCTCCGCGCCCGAACGGCGATCGTCGCCTCGCGCAGCAGTTGCAGCGCCTTCGACACAGCACGGAAATAGCGTTCGCCGGCGTCGGTGAGAACCAACGCGCGCGTGCGCCGCTCGAAGAGTTTGACGCCGAGCTGTTCCTCGAGCTGCTGCACCTGGCGGCTCACCGCCGACTGGGTGATGAAGAGTTCGGATGCCGCCGCGGTGAACGAGAGCAGGCGGGCCGCGGCCTCGAAGCCGCGCAGCAGGTCGAGCGAAATGGGGAGATCGCGTTGCCTAGGCATTCCCGTTGTTCATGCGTCGCATCCCGGTAATTCGTTTGTCGCCCGGCCTCGCCGGCGCCACAGTGTGTCCCGTCACACACCGGAGGTGCACATGATGAACCGGAACCATGAAACTTTGGACGTCGACGTCACCCTGAGCCTGGACGACGCACCGGTGCCGTTGCGCCTGCCCGCCGGGGCCGCGATATTTGCGCTGCGCGGCGAAGTCTGGATTACGCAGGAACGTCTGCGCGACGACATCATCCTGGCGCGCGGCGAGCGGTTCGATGTCAGTGGCACGGAACTGATCCTGGCCAGCGCGATCAAGGGGTCGGCCGCCATCCGGGTCGTTCCGCGCGCCGAGGCGCGCCTCAGCGGGCAGCCCGAGCTCTACGACTTCCTGCGTGCGCAAGCGGCACAACTGCGTGCCGAGGAACTGGAACGACTTTCAAGTCTGATCGGCAGCAGCGTGGCGGGTTGGCTCGAACGAGCCCGCGGCCTGATGTCCGCACGGCCGCGCGCGCTCAGCCACTGAACGCAGCGGCGCCGCCTGCGGCGCTGGTAAGTTGTTCTCTCACGTCACGCGGCGTGCGCTCTCACTTCTTAGCCGAATGCCGAGCGCGCGCGATCAGCTCGCGCTCCCGCTCCGGTGGCAGCGCGAGCACCAGATCCTTCCCCGCGAGCCAGGCCCTCGTGTCCTCGAGGGTCACCGCGAGGTCGGTGAGTCGCAGTCCCGCGGCACAGGCCTTTGCATTGCTGACGTCCATCAGGCCGCTGTATGCGCCGCGCTCCGGCCGGTAAAGTGGCAGGTCGAAATAGGTCACGCCGGCAGACTGCAGGACCGGCGCGGGCACCCACGCGAATTTCTGCGCACCCAGTAGTGCGATGAACTCACGCCACGTCAGTCTGTGCCCGGCGAGGTTGAAGCTGCCGCCGAGAGCGCGTTCGACGACAGCTCTGACGAACTGCGCCACGTCGCGCACATCGATGACCTGCAGATGGTCCGACCCATCGCCGGGCGCCAGCATCTCGCCAGCGCGTGTTGCACGACTCACCCAGTAGGTGAATCGACCCGACGGGTCGCGCGGCCCCGCGACGACCTGGGGCCGCAGCAACGTGCATCGTTCGTCGAAGATTTCCTGAACGATGTTTTCGCAGGCGACCTTGAGCGCGCCGTAGGTCTGGCCGGTGACGTCCGTGATGGCCTCGTCCGCCGGAGGGACGCGAGAGTGCGTTTCGAGAACCGGCCGAAGCTGCGTATCGCCGTAGACCATGACGGCACTGATGTAGGCATAGCGATCAACGACGGTGTGCAGGAGTTCGGCGCTGGCCCGCACCTGGCGCGGCGTGTACCCGCTGACGTCGATGCAGGCGTCCCAGCGTCCGTCTTCGAGTGCAGTCACGCCGGACCCGCCAAGGTCGCGATCGCCGCGCAGGCGCTCCACAGTTGGGGGCAACGTGTCCGGCGTCAGACCCCGGTTGAAGATGCTCACCGAATGGCCGGCCGCAACCAGCGCTTCGACAATGTGAAGGCCGACGAACTCGGTGCCGCCGAGGACCAGGATTCGCATCGCCGGGATTCTGCTCCGGCGTTCGCGGCTGCTGGGGTCGCAACAAAGCAAAGCTGCTGGAAGCAGACGCTCGGAGCCGGCTACAGTCACGGCACCTTCAACAGCGCCGGACACGGAATGACTTCATTGCCGTTCGTCGATTTCGTGGTGGCCGTAAGCGGTCTGTGCAGAGTGGACGGGCAAGTCGCCACCGGATCCGCATGCCAGCCACTGAAGTCGGCCAACGGGCGGAGAGGATGTGCGGCCCGTTTCGTTCGGCGGGATCAGTCGTCTCATCAGTGGCATGAGCAAGCCTGACCACGCTAGTCGTCCACTCTGGCCCGCCCTCCATGCCGAACAGTTCTGACGAATCATCGACCTCGCGGTCGCTCGCAAAGGCACTGCGGCGGATAGTGCATGCAGTGTTTCATGGCAGCTTCCAGACCGCTCACGAAGTGGCGCCGGACTTCTGGCGCAATCTGGGCTCAGAGTTGCGGTCAGGCCGGCATTGGATCGACCGGGCCGTGGTTCTCACATACGCCGGACTGACCGGGCTGGTCGTTGTGTGTTTCACGCTGATTGCAGAGGCGGGCTCTTACGTATTCAGTCTGCTGGAAGATTGGGGCGACTACGGGCCCTACCTGATGCTGGCCTGGACTCCGGCCCTGACGGTGGTGTTGCTCTGGTTGGCACGTCGCTATGCTCCCGGGGCGATGGGATCCGGCATCCCGCAGGTCGTTCGCGCACTCGATGACGAACTGTCACCGACGCAACGCGCATCGCTCGTGTCGTTGCCGCTGGCGCTGCACAAGATCGGCCTGGTCTCGGGAGGACTGCTGGCCGGACTGTCCATCGGACGCGAAGGTCCCACGGTTCAGGTGGGTGCGGGCGTCATGGTGCACGCCCGCCGCTGGCTGTCGCCGCAGTCGGGCATCGACGCGCATGACCTGATGGTGGCTGGCGCGGCGGCAGGCATTGCGGCCGCTTTCAACACGCCGCTCGGAGGCATCGTCTTCGCGCTTGAACAACTGTCGCGCCGACGCGGGATGTCGCACAGCTCACTGGTGATCGCGAGCATCGTTCTCGCGGGACTGGTGGCAGTCGCGGTGTTCGGCAACGAGACCTATTTCGGCAGCCTTCGCGTGCAGGAATTGTCATGGTCGATGCTGCTGCCGGGAGTTCTGGTCGCACTTGTCTCGGGCCTGACCGGCGGACTTTTCGCGCGCTTGATCATTGCGTCGGCGCGAGGGCTGCCGGATCGGTTCAGCCGATGGCGACAGGAACACCCGTACAGGTTTGCGGCGGGCTGCGGTCTGGCAGTTGCGCTGATCGGCCTTGCCACCAACGGCGCCACGGCTGGCGCGGGCTACCTCACGACCAAGGGTCTGCTGGAGGGCACGACTGAGCTGCCTGGCGTCTACACGCTCCTCAAATTCTGTGCCACGTGGTTTTCCGCCTGGAGCGGCGTGGCTGCTGGCTTGTTCGCACCCGCCTTGGCGATCGGCGCCGGCATTGGACACGACATCGCGTTGGCTACTGGCCTCGGCCACCAGGCCGCGATCCCGTTGATCGCGCTGGGCATGGTCGGGTTTCTGGCAGCGACGACCGCCGGCCCCATCACAGCCTTCATCATCGTGATGGAGATGGTCTCGGGCCACGCCATGGTGCTGAGCCTGATGGCCTGTGCCTTGCTGGCCAGCGCGGTAGCGCGGCTGGTTACGCGTCCGATGTACTGGGAATTGGCAATGGAGTTGCCGCTGCCGCCTGCGACCGTCGTGTCCTCGCTCGAATCCAGTGAAGGCGAACGGCCATGACGCGAATGCTCGCCTGCCTCGAGTCCGCGACTCACCCGACTCGTCGCGCAAACCTCAACGCGTTCCGTCTCCCGGCGAGCTTTCGATCGACGTCACCGCCGCGCTGACCGAAGCCGACCGTCCCGGCGCGGCACCCATCGCTCCGCGCGCTTCCATCTGGTAGATCATGTCGCGCACGATCGGGTAGATGTCGTCGTGCCAGCGGCGGCCACTGAAGACTCCGTAGTGGCCGACGCCGGCCTGCATGTGATGCTGCTTGAGATACGGACGAATGCCGGGCGTCAGGTCGTGCGCGGCCATCGTCTGGCCGATCGAGCAGATGTCGTCACGTTCTCCTTCGACCGTGAGCAGCGCGGTGCCGCGGATCGCCGCCGGCTCGATCGGCTCTCCTTCCCAGGTCAATGCGCCACGCGCCAGTGCGCATTCCTGGAACACCAGCCGCACCGTGTCCAGATAGAACTCCGCCGGCAAGTCGGCGACCGCGAAATATTCGCGATAGAAGCTGCGCGTGCCTTCGGCCTTCTCGTGCTCGCCGTCGATGATCGCGTTGTACAGGTCGACGAACGCCTTCACGTGACGCTCGAGATTCATGCTCATGAACGCGGTGAGCTGCAGAAAGCCCGGGTACACGCGGCGGAAGGCGCCGCGGTAGCGCAACGGAACGGTCGTGATCAGGCGGCTTTCGAACCACTCGATCGGCTGTGCCGTGGCCAGTTCGTTGACCTTGGTCGGATTGATCCGGCAATCGATCGGGCCCGCCATCAGCGTCATGCTGAGCGGCTGGTCCGGATGACCCCCCTGCGCCATCGCCGCAACCGCGGCCAGCGCCGGCACGCAAGGCTGGCACACGGCGATCACGTGCGCGCGCGGTCCGATCGCTTCGAGAAAGTGGACCAGGTGCGCGATGTACTCATCGAGGCCGAAGGGGCCGTGCAGGAACGGCACGTCGCGCGCATTGCCCCAGTCGGTCACGTAGACATCATGATCCGCCAGCAGCGTGCGCACCGTGTCGCGCAGCAGCGTCGCGAAGTGGCCGGACATCGGCGCCACCAGCAGCACGCGCGGCTGCTCGCCCGGCGCATCCTTGGCGAACCGCAGGAGCTGGGCGAACGGAGTGTCGACGATGACCTCTTCGGTCACCGCGACCTCGCGCCCGCCCGCAACCACAGTGTCGATGTCGAATGAGGGTCGCGTATGCGTCAACTGCGCACGGGCGATCAGTTCGAATGCGGCGGCGGCCCGTGCGGTCGAGTCGTTGCCCGGATACGTCAGGCGCGTCGACTTCAAGACCTGGCCCGGGTGCTCGAGCAGCGTCAGCGCGGAACCGGCGGCGGCACGCAATGGGTAGAGCAGGTCCGTGTGGGTCTGGTAGGCCTCGTACAGCATCGGCATCCCTCGGGTGTGTCTGTCCAGGTGAGTACGCAAGGACCGCGCCATAGCGCCGCCTGCTGCAGCGCGCGTCACTGGCACGGTGTTTGCGGGCCAGTTTGGACGACGGCGATGGTGAAGGGAGCGGCAGTGGCGACATCGAAGGCAGTGCTGACGATCAGCAGCAAGAACTACTCATCGTGGTCGTTGCGCGGCTGGCTGCTTGCGCGCTTTGCCGGCCTGCCTTTCGTGGAAAAGGTCGTCGCGCCGGACGATCCCGAGGTGCGCGCCGAGATGCTGCTGCTCGCCTCGTCGATCCGCGTGCCCAGCCTGAAGGACGGTGCTGTCAAGGTCTGGGACACGCTCGCGATCGCCGAGTACCTGAACGAGACCCGGCCGAAGGCCGGCTTGCTGCCGGTCGACAGAGTCGCCCGCGCGCACTGCCGCGCGATCTGCGGCGAGATGCACTCCGGGTTCGCCAACCTGCGTTCGGCCCTGCCGATGAACCTGCGCGGGCAGTTTCCGGGTTTTCGGTATCTGGGCGCGCGCGCAGGCCGACATCGACCGTATCGTCGAGATCTGGACGCAGTGCCTTGCGACCTACGGCGGCCCCTACCTCTTCGGCAAGCACCGCACGATGGCCGACGCGATGTACGCGCCGGTGGTGACACGCTTTCTCACCTACGACGTCAGGCTGCCGTCAGTCTGCGCGGCCTATTGCAGGACCGTCATCACGATGCCCGAGATGATCGAGTGGATCGCCGCGGCGAAGAAGGAGCCGATGCAGATCGAGGAACTCGAAGCCGAGTTCTGACACGCGAGCTCGCGCCCGTCTACGCCCAAGGCGTCGGCGCCGGCACTTCGCAGGGAGGCTCGACGTCGATCGTGTTGAAGTCCGCGGGCGAAACGACCTCCAGGTACTCCATGTCGGGCGAGTAGTCGAACAGGTAATGGCGAATGCCTGGCCGCTGGTGCACGCAATCGCCCGCGGCGACCAGCGTCTCCTGTGTCTTCGTACATGAAGCGCGCCCAGCCCTTCAGCATGATGACGATGTGGAAGGCCGCCTCATGGCGGTGCCATCCGGTGCCCCGTTCGGGTGCGGAATGCGCCTTCACGAGCTGTACCAGGACCTGGCCGTGCGTGGCATCCGCCACGCCGAGATCGCGGTAGAGGAAGAAGTCGCGCAGTCCATCACCGCGCCATGGCGTCTCGCCCGGCTTCACGTGCGAGAACAGCGTGCCGGTCTTATCGAGCATGACTTCCTCCGCGGAGTTGCACCGTGACGCACCGCAACAAGCACAAAGCGTTCCATGCAAGAACGCGTTGCGAAGCGCGCGTAGGGGTGAGATCGCGAGCTCGCCGCGTGCCCCCGATGAACGGTTCGCTCGAGCAGAAAGGGCGATCCGGCTCGGCGTCGCCTCCACCTTGTTCGCACCGGAGTGTCGTGCGATGCTGCATCGTCATGTCAGCGCCCGCCTTCGAGTTCCAGCTTTCCTCGATGCGACCTCCGCTCGATGCGTTCGTCGAGGCGGTGTGGGCGGTGCGTGGATCGAGCGGCTATCGACGCTTCGTGATGCTGCCCAATGGCGCCGTGCAGCTGATGGTGAATTTCGGCGCGCCGCACCGGGTACTGCGGGCCGGCAGCCAACGCCTCGACCGCGGCTACCGCACTGCCTGGATCGCTGGTTTGCAGGACGCTCCCCTCGAAATCGAGTCGCCGGAACAAAGCGACCTGCTGGCGATCCGCTTTCGTCCCGGCGGCGCGCACGCGTTCCTGCCACTACCGCTGCATGCCGTGACCAACGAGGTCATCGAGGCCGACACCCTCGTCGGTTCCGCCGTGGCCGAACTGCGCGATCGCCTCGCGCTGGCCGACTGGCCTTCGCGGCTGCGGCTCATCGAACAGTGGCTGCTCGCGCGCCTGCGGCCGCGTGAGGCCGACCATCGCCGCATCGCAGCCGCGGTTGACGCCTTGTCTTCCAGTCGAGCGCCAGCGTCGGTGCAGGCCACCTGCGAGCGGCTCGGACTCTCCAACCGACACCTGATCTCGATGTTTCGTTCTCTGGTCGGTCTGCCGCCGAAGACCTTCGCTCGAGTGCAGCGCTTCCATGTCGCGCTGGCTCGCTTGCCGGTCTCGAACAGCCGCGCCGCGCTCGCGCTCGATCTCGGCTATGCCGATCAGGCCCACTTCGGCAATGACTTCCGCCGTTTCGCAGGGGTCGCACCCGGCGACTACCTGCGGTGCAGAGGACCGGACAACGAGAGTCTGATCGTCGGCTAGCCGGCCACTGCTAAGGCTCGCGCTTGTACGGGTAGGTGCCGGAGTCAGACCAGCGGCCATCCTTCAGCGCTTCGACGCGGATGACCTGCGAGTCGGCAGTCTCGTCCATCCACGCGCGCCACGACGGATGCGCCGGACTGCCGACCACCTTCGCCTCCATGTACAGCCGCCCGTCGCGGCGCTCGATGAAGGCATCACCGAAGCCACCCTTGTCGATGAAGTCCATGAACTCGATGCGCTTCGTCTCAGGGTTCCAGTAGTAGATCGTCTCGCGAGACTGCACCGTCTTGCCGCCGAACTCCCCGAAGCTGCGGCCGATCAGCAGCCGCTTGTCGAACGACCACTCGTAGGCACGGATCAGCTTGAACTTGCGCCCGTCGCCCGCGTCGAACTCGCCGACCCAGCGCCCGCCGACCCAGGCCGCGAGCGGCGCGAGCGGATTCTCGGTCGCTGCTGGCGCGGATTGCGCAAGCGCCGGCAGCGCGACGAAGAACGACAAGACGAACAGGATCGGGGCGGTAAGTCGGCGCAACATCGCGAATCTCCAAGCGTTGATCTGCCGGCGATCGTAGAGCACCGCCGCGGCGCTGGATTGTAGAAATCTGACCCAGCGCCCCGATTTCGGTTACAAGCCCGCGGCGGAGACCATTTTCAGCATCAATCCGCGACGCGCCCCGTCGCACTTCCGTGCGGGTTGGGGAAGCCTCATCTCGACAGTGTCCGCTGTCGATCAGGCGTCGTACTTGAATGACAGGGAAACGCGCGCGCGGTACGCGACCACCTTGCCGCCTTCGATCTTCATGTCGAGTTTGCTGATTTCGGCGATGCGAAGGTCTCGCAGCGACTTGGCTGCGGTCTCGACGGCGTTCTTCGCCGCGGCCTCCCATGAAACTGGGCTGGTGCCGATGATGTCGGTGACGCGATAGACGCCGGAATCGCTGTTCTTCTTGGCCATGTCTCAGACTCCTTCCAGTTAAGAGGTGGGGGACGAAATCCTCCAGCCTCAGAAAATTCATCATAGACGCGCCATTCGACGCGTGCATGAAGTGCTCTCGAGACGAATGCAGTCTGCGGACGACGAGGAGACCTTCTACGCCGGCAGCCGCCTCCAGAGGCTGAAACGCGTGGCGTATCGCCTCGCGCGGCTTCGGAGTGTTCAGGTGGCGCTGCTGCCGACCAACCGCCGATAGTGCGCCATGTGGCGGATGGCGTCGCGGCGCCGGCCCAGCTTCTCGTCGAGCAGAGCCAGGTTGTACAGGCAGTCGGCGAGATCAGGATCGATGCGCAGCGCCGCTTCGTAGGCCGCGGCGGCGTCGGCGGCGCGGTTCAGGTCTTCGAGCACGACACCAAGGTTGTAGTGGAGCAACGGCTCGTCGCCGAATGAGGCCAGTGCGCGGCGGCAGGCGCGCTCGGCTTCGCGCAGACGGCCGTGCTCGTGCAACAAGCGCACGAAGTTGACACGCGCATCGACCAGCACCGGGTCCGCCGCGATCGCTTGCGCATAAACGCGCAGCGCAGACTCGGGGTCGTGCGGCTCGAGCGCCTCGGCCTTGGAAAAGAGAGCTTGTGCCGGATTTGCAGCCGGTTGCGGCGGGGCTTCCACCGCTGCCGGCGCCGAGACGGGCTCGACCACGCGGATCGTTCCCGCCGCATCGTTCTCGAGCGCGAGCAGGTACTGGCCGGACTCGGCCTGCCAGCGGCTATCGCCTTCGCGGACGACGACGCGGTCGCCGACAGCGCAGATCGCCAGGCCCGACAGCGGCATCGCCTGCGGCAGCTGGCGCCGCAGTTCGCGAATCGAACGCGTGATCCGCTTCGACGGCACCTTGGCTTCGGCCAGCGAGCGGGCGGTGCGTAGCACGACCAGGTCCTGAAACGAAAAGCGCCACGCGTTGCGCGGACCGCGCGCCGGGGACACGAAGCCGGCATCGACCAGCGAGCGGATCGTGCTGCGCGGCAGGCGCAGCAGCTTCTCGACGTCGCGCACGCCGTACGGGTGCTGCATCACCTGCGGGAACCTAGCGTTTGACTGCCTTGCGCGGTGCGGGGGCGGGCTCCTCGGCGCGCTGCGCACGCTTGGCAGGTCTGCGTGCTTCGGCCGGCGCTTTCGCGGCGGCCTTCGACGGCGCCGGCGCCTGTTTGGCCAGGCTCGCGCGCAGCGCCTCCATCAGGTCGATCACCTGGGCGCCGCCGGCCGGCGCCTCGGCCATCGTGATCTGCTGGCCCTCGACCTTCTTCTGCACCGCGGCCTCGATGCGCTCGCGCACGTCGTCCTTGTAGGCGGCGGGATCGAATGTGTCGGACGCCTGCTGGTCGATCAGCTGCTGCGCGAGCTTCAGCTCGGCGTCCTTGACGTCGGTCGACGGGATCTCGATCTCCTTGATCGAGCGCACTTCGTCTGCGTACAACAGCTGCTGCATCACCAACCCGCCTTCCACGGGACGGATCATTACGATGTACTGCTTGCCGCGTGCCGCCCAGCGGCCGACCGCGCAGCGGTCCGATTCAGCCAGAGCCCGCGACAGCAGCGCGTACGGCTTGGCACCACCCTTGTCGGGCGCCAGGTAATACGCCTTGTCGAAGTAAACTGGGTCGATCGATTCGATCGGCACGAACTCGGTGATCTCGGCCGTGTGCGTGCCGGCTTCCTCCATCGCCTTCAGTTCTTCGGGCGTGAAGACCACGTACTGGTCCTTCGCGAACTCGTAACCCTTGACGATGTCCTCGCGCGCGACCGGGATCTCTTCCTTCAGGCAGAGGTACTGCTGCTTCAGGCGCGAGCCGCAGCCTTTGTGCAGCATGTTGAACGAGATCGCCTTGCTCGCTTCGGTGGCCGAATACAGCTTCACCGGTATCGACACGAGCCCGAAGGCGACGGTCAGTGATCCGATCGATCTTGCAGCCATGCTGCCTCCGCTGATCTGAACTGCGGTTGTCGTGCGGTCAAGCTTTAGCGTCGCTTGAAGCGGTCAGGGCGCGCTCTAGACTCTGCTTGCTGGTGAGCGCATCGCGCCAGCGATCGCCGGTGGCGGCGAGCCTATCAGCCGCGTTGGCAAGGCGGAAGTCTAGCGGATGGGCCTTTTTCAGCTCGTCCCATGTCAGCGGCATCGAAACCGGCGCTCCGGACGATCCTCGTGGCGAATACGCGACATTCAGCGTTTTGCCTCGTACGTTCATGTTGTAGTCCATGAAGATCTTGCCGGTGCGCTTCGGCACGCTCCACTCCATCGTGATGTCGCCCGGATAGCGGCTCATCAGGTGGCGCCCGACGAGTTCGGAGACCTTGCGCGCCGCGTCGAAATCGATCGTGCGATTGATCGGCACGAAGACGTGCAGCCCGGTCTTGCCCGAAGTCTTGACGATCGGCGCGAGCGACATGTCCGCGAGCAGGTCGCGCAGGTGGAAGGCGATCTCCTTGCCCTTTTCGAACGCGACCGTATTGAGCTCGGGTTCGTCCCCCGCCTTCTCCTTGCCCGAGTAGATGTACGGGTCGATGTCGAACACCACATAGTCCGGATAGTTCAGCACGGAGGATTCGAGCGCCTCGAGCGAGCTCGCATAATCGTCCGTCTGCGCGGTGGTGTCCGGCCCGCCCTTCGCACGCGAATGCCAGACATGGAATTCGAGCGTGCCCGATTGCGCCAGCCACAGCAGCGTCGGCAGGTTGTTGCACAGCAGGTACTCGTGGCTTTCGTCCTTGTGCTCCGAGAACACGACGATGCTGTCGACGAACTCCGGCCGCCTCTGCTCCCAGTGTTTCTGGAAGAAGCGCTGGCCGTCGATGCCGTCGGGCATGCGGATCATCGTCAGCGGCCGGTCGGCCAGATGCGGCAGCATGTACGGCGATGCCTGCGCCAGGTAGCGCAGCAGATCGCGCTTGGTCTGCGCGGGCTGTTTCAACGCCGGGTCGGCCGGCCAGTAAACCCTGTCGAGATGAGTTAGCTTGATCTGCGCAGTGCTGACCCCCAGCGTCATCGTCGCCTTTGGATGCTTCAGTTGCTCGACGACATCGTTGATCAGCGCGGACGATTCGGATTTCGTCGACCTCTTCGCCGTTTTCTTCGCCGCTAACTTCGAAGGGGCGGGCGGATCGGCCACGCGCCGCACGGACTTCGCGTCGACATCGTCGCGCAGCCGCAGGAACACCGGCGCGCGCAGCCGGCCATCTTCGGTCCAGCTCTGGAACTTCACTTCGGCGACGAGCTCGGGCTTGACCCAGGTCGTCGGGCTGTGCAGCTCGGGCTTCTCCGCGAACGGATTGGTTTTCGTCTGCAGCTCCTCCAGGCGTGCCTTGAGTACCGGAAGTGAAGCGTCGTCGAAGCCCGAACCCACATGCGATGCGAAGGCGAGCTTGCTGCCCTCCCACGTGCCGACCAGGATTGAACCGAGCGAGGCGCGCGAACCCTTGCCCTTCGTATAGCCGCCGATCACGAACTCAGCACTGTTGAACGCCTTGACCTTCAGCCATGCGCCGCTGCGCTTGCCGGGCTCGTAGCGGCTCGCCTTGCGCTTGCCGATCACGCCTTCGAAGCCGGCATCGAGCGCCGCGCCGTGCAGCGCGACACCGTCTTCGGTCGCGATGACGAGCTGCACGCGCGGCGATGGAAGCAGGCACTGCGACACATACCGGCGCCGGTCGGCATACGGTGCGTCGCGCAGGTTGACGCCGGCGAAGTGCAGCAGGTCGAAACTGAAGAAGACGGCGCTCTCGCTGCCTGCGCCGCGGTTCTGCATCGCGTTGAACGACGGCTTGCCATCCGCATCGAAAGCGACGATCTCGCCGTCGAGAATCATCGTGTCGACCGCCTGCTGTGACAGTTCCGCGCAAAGCTTCGGGAAATCGGCGGCGAGCTCGAGCCCGCCGCGGCGCGAGCGCAGCGTGACTTTGCCGTGGTCGATCATTGCCAGCACGCGGTAGCCGTCGAGCTTCGGCTCCCACATCCAGTCGGGGTGGTTGAACGCCGCGTCGGCCGACTCCGCGTGCATCGGCGCGAGCGTCTTGGGCAGCGCTTCGGGCGGCCCGTGGGGCACGAGGCGCTCGGCGACAATCTGATGCGCGGGAACGCTCTTCAGGTCCTCGACGGCCACGCCCGACAACACCGATCGGTTCTGTTCGCCGATATCGACGGTGGTGACGAAGCGGTCCTTGTGCTTGATCAGCAGCCAGCTCTTCTTGTCCGACGTGCGAACCAGCGCGAACGAGCCCTTCAGCTTTTCGCCGCGCAGGGTGATGCTGAGCTTGCCTTTGTCGATGCCCTCGCGCACGCGGCGCTCGGCCTCGGCGCGATCGTGGTACAAGAACTGCTGCCTTCGTCCGGCGTATAGACCCCGCAGTCCCAGACGATCACCTCGCCGGCGCCGTACTGCTTCGGCGGGATCACGCCTTCGAACGAGCGTAGTCGAATGGATGGTCCTCCGTGGGAACGGCGAGCCGCTTCTGGGCCGGGTCGAGCGACGGCCCGTTCGGTACGGCCCAGGACTTCAGTACGCCGTCGCATTCGAGGCGGAAGTCGTAATGCAGCCGGCGCGCGGCATGCTGCTGGACGACGAACAGCAGCGGCCCCGAGCGCTCATCGCGCACCGCGGCCGGCGGTTCCGGCGTGGCCGTGAAGCTGCGCTTGGCCGCGTATTCGGTGAGTTTCGCTTTCGCCACGCGAGCGATTCTAGGAGAGCGATAACTGGCCCGACGAACTATTTGCCGGCGCGAGCGGCTACTCGTTCAAGGAGTGGTGCGGCAGGTTCTATCCGGAAAAGCTGAAGCCCGACGCGATGCTCGCGTGGTACGCGGAGCGGCTGCCGGCGGTCGAGATCAACAACACCTTCTACCGGATGCCGGGCACGACCATGCTGCGAGACTGGGTAGAGACCACGCCGGAGGATTTCCGCTTCGCGATCAAGGCATCGCGCCGCATCACGCACATCGCGCGGCTGAAGGACACAGCCACGGATTCGGTCGACTATCTATACAGGCAACTCGCGGCCCTCGGCGACAAGCGCGGGCCGGTGCTCTTTCAGCTGCCGCCCAACCTGAAGAAGGATCTGCCGCGCCTGCTCGCTTTCCTGCAGACTGCTGCCCGCAGGTCATCGTGCCGCATTCGAATTCCGCAACGACACCTGGTTCGACGACGAGGTGTACGCACGCGCTGCGGGCCGCCGGCGCCGCGCTGTGCCTCTCCGAGCGCGAAGACAGCAGCGCCGCCGCCGCTGGTGAGACCACGCGACTGGGGTTACGTTCGGCTGCGGCTCGAGGAGTACTCGGAGGATGATCTCGCGGCATGGGCGCAGCGGCTTGCGGCGACCGGCTGGAGCGAGATCTACGTGTTCTTCATGCACGAGCCGACCGCGCCGGCGTATGCGCAGGGCCTGATGCGGCATTTCGATTAGTGTCGGCTCGCTGCGGGCGAAAATTCACATGCTGCGCCGGTACTGCCCGCCGACCTCGAACAGCGCGTCCGTGATCTGGCCGAGCGAGCAGCAGCGCACCGCGTCCATCAGCACCTCGAACACGTTGCCGTTGTCGATCACCGCCTGCTGCAGGCGCTTGCAGCATCGCCGGCGCCTCGTCGGCGTGGCGCGGCGTGGAAGTCGGCAGGCGCTCCAGCTGGCGATCTGCTTTTCCTCCTCGGTCGAGCGCGCCAGCTCGATGTGCTCGGGCACCGCGTCGCCGTGCGGGTTGCGGAAGGTGTTGACGCCGACGATCGGGTACTCGCCGGTGTGCTTGAGCATCTCGTAGTGCAGGCTCTCTTCCTGGATCTTGCCGCGCTGGTAGCCGGTCTCCATCGCGCCGAGCACGCCGCCGCGCTCGGTGATCGCGCTCGAACTCCGCCAGCACCGCCTCCTCGACCAGCTCGGTCAGCTCGTCGATGATGAAGGCGCCCTGGTTCGGGTTCTCGTTCTTCGCCAGGCCCCACTCGCGGTTGATGATCAGCTGGATCGCCATCGCGCGGCGCACGCTGTCCTCGGTCGGCGTGGTGATCGCCTCGTCGAAGGCGTTGGTGTGCAGCGAGTTGCAGTTGTCGTAGATCGCGATCAGCGCCTGCAGCGTGGTGCGGATGTCGTTGAACTGCGATCTCCTGCGCATGCAGGCAGCGCCCGCTGGTCTGGCATGTGGTACTTCAGCTTCTGGCTGCGCTCGTTGGCGCCGTACTTGTCGCGCATCGCCACCGCCCAGATGCGGCGCGCGACGCGGCCGATCACCGTGTACTCCGGGTCCATGCCGTTGGAGAAGAAGAAGGACAGGTTGGGCGCGAAGTCGTCGATGTGCATGCCGCGCGCGAGGTACGCCTCGACGAAGGTGAAGCCGTTGGAGAGCGTGAACGCGAGCTGGCTGATCGGGTTCGCGCCGGCCTCGGCGATGTGATAGCCGCTGATCGAGACCGAGTAGAAGTTGCGCACCTTGTGGTGGACGAAGTACTCGGCGATGTCGCCCATCACCTTGAGCGCGAACTCGGTCGAGAAGATGCAGGTGTTCTGGCCCTGGTCTTCCTTCAGGATGTCGGCCTGCACCGTGCCGCGCACGTTCTGCCAGCACCCAGTCGCGGATCTTCTGCGGCCTCGTCGTCGGTCGGCTCGCGGCCGTTGTCGGCGCGGAACTTGTCGAGCTGCTGGTCGATGGCGGTGTTCATGAACATCGCCAGGATCGTCGGCGCCGGGCCGTTGATCGTCATGCTGACCGACGTGTTCGGCGCTGCACAGGTCGAAGCCCGAATACAGCACCTTCATGTCGTCGAGCGTCGCGATCGAGACGCCCGAGTTGCCGACCTTGCCGTAGATGTCGGGCCGCGGGTCGGGATCGTTGCCGTAGAGCGTGACCGAGTCGAACGCGGTCGACAGCCGCTTGGCCGGCATGCCCGCCGAGCAGCAGCTTGAAGCGGCGGTTGGTGCGGAAGGCGTCGCCTTCGCCGGCGAACATCCGCGTCGGGTCTTCGTTCTCGCGCTTGAAGGCGAACACGCCGGCGGTGTACGGGAAGCTGCCCGGCACGTTGTCGAGCAGCAGCCACTTCAGGATCTCGCCGTGGTCCTCGTAGGCGGCAGCGCGACCTTGCGGATCTTGCTGCCCGACAGCGTGGTGTGGACGAGCGGGGTGCGGATCTCCTTGTCGCGGATCTTCACCACGTACTCGTCGCCGGCGTAGGCCTTGCTGCATCTCGGGCCACATCGCCAGCAGCTTCTTCGGCTGCGCGCGTCGAGCGTCGCCTCGCGCTCGTCGGCCAGCGCTGCGACGGCCTCGCGTGCGCGGTGCTTCTCGGCGTCTCCTCGGCAGCATGCGGCGGCTGGCGCGCAGCTGCTGGATCTCGCGCGCCAGGCGCGCCTGCTCGCGGGCGCGGCGCTTGTAGCCGCGCACGGTGTCGGCGATGTCGGCGAGGTAGCGCGTGCGCTGCGCCGGAACGATCGGCACCTGGTGCGTGCTGTGGCGGGTCGCGACCGCGCGGCAGCCGGCCTTCGCCGAGCGTTCAGCCCCAGTGCCGCCAGGCGCGGCTTGAGCGCCTGGTACAGCGCGGTGACGCCGTCGTCGTTGAAGCGGCTGGCCATGGTGCCGAACACCGGCATCTCGTCGGGCCGCTTGCTGAACGCCTCGCGGTTGCGCTGCACCTGCTTGGCGACGTCGCGCAGCGCGTCGGCCGCGCCCTTGCGGTCGAACTTGTTGATCGCGACGAACTCGGCGAAGTCGAGCATGTCGATCTTCTCGAGCTGGCTCGCGGCGCCGAACTCGGGCGTCATCACGTACACCGGCACGTCCACCAGCGGCACGATCGCGGCATCGCCCTGGCCGATGCCCGAGGTCTCGACGATCACCAGGTCGAAGCCGGCGCACCTTGCAGGCGGCGAGCACGTCGGGCAGCGCGGCGCTGATCTCGCTGCCGAAGTCGCGCGTCGCGAGCTAGCGCATGTAGACCCGGGGCCCGCGCTCCACGGACCGATCGCGTTCATGCGGATGCGGTCGCCGAGCAGCGCGCCGCCGCTCTTGCGCCGCGACGGGTCGATGCTAGATCACCGCGATCGCGCAGCCGATCGCCCTGGTCCAGCCGCAAGCGGCGGATCAGCTCGTCGGTCAGGCTGACTTGCCGGCGCCGCCGGTGCCGGTGATGCCGAGCACCGGCACCTTCGCCGCCTCGGCCGCGCTCGTGCAGCGCCTTCGACCAACTTCGGCGTCGGCCGCTGCCGTTCTCGAGCGCGGTGATCAGCTGCGCCAGCGCGCGCCAGGCGCCTCGCCGTGGCCCTGTCAGCGCGCGCGGCGACCGATGCCGGCGCGTGCGGCGACAGGTCGAGGTCGCAGCGCATCACCATCTCGCCGATCATCCCGGCCAGGCCCATGCGCTGGCCGTCCTCGGGGCTGTAGATGCGCGCGACGCCGTAGGCCTGCAGCTCCGCGATCTCGGCCGGCGACGATCACGCCGCCGCCGCCGCCGAAGACCCGGATGTGCGCGCCGCCGCGCTGCCGCAGCAGGTCGACCATGTACTTGAAGTACTCGACGTGGCCGCCCTGGTAGCTGATCGCGATGCCCTGCACGTCCTCCTGCAGCGCCGCGGTGACGATCTCGTCGACCGAGCGGTTGTGGCCGAGGTGGATCACCTCGGCGCCCATGCCCTGCAGGATGCGCCGCATGATGTTGATCGCCGCGTCGTGGCCGTCGAACAGGCTGCGCCGCGGTGACGAAGCGCACCTTGTGCGTCGGGCGGTAGCTCGGCGAGCGCCTTGTATTCGGCGGACAGGTCGGTCATCGGGCGCTCCTGCGCCGGCGGCCGCCGGCTGAAAGTAGAACCTATCTCAGAGTCCCCGGTGGTCGCGGCGGGGACTCTGGGATAGGTTCTAATCATCCCCGCCTGCCGGTGCGGCAGGCAATCGGGACGCAAGGGCTACGCTAGCTGCCGTTGACGTTAACGTCAACCTTGCGCCCGCTGAGCGCCGGCGCGTGGGGCCCGGATCCTGGTGGGCGGGGCGGCGCGCAGTCCCGCCAGGAACAGGTCGACCACCTGGGGCGCCGCCGTCCTGAGGTCGAAACTCCTCGGAGCCTGCACCCAGTCGCGCATCAGCCCGCCGACCAGCGCATAGAGCAGCAGACTCGCGGCCCGTGTATCGGTATTCCGCGGCAGTTGCCCTTGTGCGACGGCCCGCTCGAGCAGTCCGCCGCACAGCCCGAGGCAATGCTCGCGCTCCTTCAGGTGGCGCTTCTCGACGGGCGCCAGTTCGTCGGTGTACTCGCAGCGCAGGAACACGACCTCGAAGACTCTGCGCACGCGTGCCGACGATGCCAGATGCTGCAGGGCGTTCAGCACACGCTCGCGCAGCGCACCCAACGCATCGACAACTGACGCCTCTGCGGGGCCGAAGGCGGTGTCCATCGGCATTTCGGCGCGCGCCACCATCGCTTCGAAGAGCTCGGCCTTACTGTCGAAGTGGTGATAGACCGCACCCCGGGTCACACCGGCGGCGTCGGCGACTTCGACGAGAGTGGCATGCCCGACTCCGCGATCCAGGAATACCCGCTCTGCCGCATCGAGCAACCGCTCGCGGGTCGCCAGTGCCTCTTCCCTAGTGCGCCTTGCCATCGCTTTCCTTACTTCCTTGTCAGCTGAAACATAACAATTTCATTTGAAATATAAACATACATGGATGTATGTATTGTGCATATTATGCACCACATCAGAGACGCACCTCGGCCGGGATCTCCAATGAACAAATGCAAGACTGAAACGCTTTCGCCGCTCGACGCAGCCTTCCGACGCGCGACCTGGTTGCGCGTCTTCATGCTCACCTTGAGCCTCGTCGCCACCGCGTTGGTCATCGCGGGCTGCTCCCGCGCCAACGAGCATGACCACGCGAAAGGCGGCTTTCCCCCGGCTGCCGTTTCGGTGCAGGAGGTCAAGGCCGTTACCGTGCCGGTGCAATTCGAGTATGTCGGCCAGACGGCCGGTTCGAAGGAAGCAGAAGTGCGGGCACGCGTGCAAGGCGTGCTCGAGCGTCGCACGTACCAGGAGGGCGGCTACGTCAAGTCAGGACAGCTGCTGTTCGTGATCGACCCCCGCCCCTACGCAGCGCAGGTGCAGGCAGCCGAGGCCGATCTCGCCCGCGCGCAAGCGCAATACGCCCAGGTGAAACGCAATTTCGATCGAGTCAAACCGCTCGCTGACAGCAATGCACTGAGCCGGCGCGAGTACGACGAAGCTGTCTCGAACGAGGAAATCGGCGCGGCTGCGGTCAAGCAGGCGCAAGCGCGCCTCACCGAGGCACGCCTGAATCTCGGTTACACCACGGTCAACTCACCGGTCAGCGGTTACGCCAGCCGCGCGCAGAAATCCGAGGGTTCGCTGGTGTCACCGGGTCAGGAAAGCCTGCTGACGACGGTGTCGCAGGTCGATCCGATTCACGTGAAGTTCAGTGTGTCGGAGCAGGAGCAGCTGCGACTGAACCAGCTGCTCACGTCGGGCAAGCTCGCCGCGCCCTCGAATGAGAAGGGTGCCAGAAATGGCTATTCAGTTCTGGTCCGGCTCGCCGACGGCAGCACGTATCCGCTCGCTGGAAAGCTGAACTTCGTCGATACGCGCATCAACCCGGGAACCGGTTCGTTCGACGCGCAGGCCGAGATACCGAATCCGGATCGCGCGCTGCTGCCGGGATTATTCGTGCGGGTCATGCTGCAGGGAGCGACGCGACCGGACGCGATCGTCGTGCCGCAGCGCGCCGTGCTCGACGGCCCGCAGGGCAAGTTCGTCTACATGCCGGGCAAGTCGCAGGATGGCCGCGACGTCGCGCTGCCGCGGCCGGTGACCGTCGGCGACTGGGTCGAGTTCGACGGCCAGCAGCAGTGGATCGTCGAGTCGGGCTTGAAACCCGGCGACATTGTGATCGTCGAGGGCACCGCGAAGATCTTTCCGGTTCCCGGTGGTTCACCCATCATGCTCGGATCGCCGGCGGGCGCGGAAGCGAAGGGCGCGCCACCCGAGGCCGCCAAGGGCGCCAGCGGCGAAGTAAAGAAATCGGAAGCCACGAAGTAGGTCCAACTGGCGCTCACGGAGTAGACGACCATGTTTTCGCGATTCTTTATCGACCGGCCGATTTTTGCCGTCGTGCTCTCGATATTCATCGTGCTCGCCGGCCTGGCCGCGATGCGCGTGCTGCCGATCGCGCAATACCCGGAGATCGCTCCGCCGGTCGTCAGCGTGCGAGCGGTCTACCCGGGCGCGTCGGCGACGACGCTGGAGCAGACGGTCGCTGCGCCGATCGAAAACGCGATCACCGGCGTCGAGAGCATGCTGTACATGAGCAGCAACTCGTCGTCCAACGGCGTCGTCGAAATCCAGGTGACGTTCGACATCGGGACCGACGCCGACCAGGCTTCGCTGAACGTCAACAACCGCGTCAAGCAGGCCGAGGCGCGCCTGCCGGAGGAAGTACGGCGCCAGGGGGTGACCGTCGAAAAGGGTTCGTCGGCGTTCCTGCAGGTGCTGGCGTTTTACTCGCCTGACGACCGCTTCGATGATCTCTACACGTCAAACTATGTGACGCTGAACGTGCTCGATGAGCTGAAGCGGCTGCCGGGCACGACCAATGTGCAGATTTTCGGCGCCAAGGATTATGCGATGCGGGTCTGGGTGCGGCCCGATCGGCTCGCGCAGTTGAAGCTCACCACTTCGGACGTGATTCGCGCTCTCAACGAGCAGAACGCCCAGTTTGCAGCCGGCAAGGTCGGTCAGGCACCATACAGCGGCAACCAGGACCTCGTTTTCACAGTCACCTCCAAGGGACGCCTCGCCGACCCGAAGGATTTCGAGAACATCATCATCCGCTCCGACAGCGATGCCGCTGCGGTGCGTCTAAGAGACGTTGCCCGAGTCGAACTCGGCAGCAAGGACTACGACTTCATCGGACGCTACAACGGAAAGCGCGCCACGCTGGTCGGCGTCTTCCTGCAGCCGGGCGCGAATGCGCTCGCGGTCGCGGGCACCGTCAAGCGCACGACCGATGAGCTGGCCAAGCGCTTCCCGCAGGGGCTTGCTTACGGGATTCCGTACGACACGACGCGATTCGTCGAAGTGTCGATCCACGAGGTCGTGCTCACGCTGTCGATCGCGGTCATTCTGGTGTTCCTGGTCGTCTACCTCTTCCTGCAGAACTGGCGCGCCACGCTGATCCCGGTCCTCGCGGTGCCGGTGTCATTGATCGGCACGTTCGCCGGCCTGCTGATGCTCGGCTATTCGATCAATACGCTGACGCTGTTCGGCATGGTGCTGGCGATCGGGATCGTGGTCGACGATGCGATCGTCGTGCTCGAAAACGTCGAGCGCATCATGCACGAGGAAAAGCTGAATGCGCGCGAAGCCGCGGTGGTGGCGATGGAGGAAGTCACCAGCCCGATCATCGCCATCGTGCTGGTGCTGATCTCGGTCTTCGTGCCGATCGCCTTCCTCGGCGGCCTGACCGGCGAGCTGTATCGCCAGTTCGCGATCACGATCTCGATCGCGGTGGCGATCTCGGGCGTGGTCGCGCTGACGTTGACACCCAGTTTGTGCGTGATGATCCTGAAGCGCGAGCACAAGAACCCCGGAAGGTTCTTCAACGCGTTCAACAACTGGTTTGCGCACGTGACGCGGCGCTACACCAGCGGCGTGATCTGGATGATCCGGCGCGGGGTGATCGCGCTGGCGTTTTTCGGCGGCATGGTCCTGATCGCGTTCGGCCTGTGGCGATTTACTCCCGGTTCGCTGGTGCCGGACGAGGACCAGGGCTACTTCATCTCCGCGGTGATCCTGCCCGATGGCTCGAGCCTGCAGCGCACTGACAAGGTGGTCAACGAGGTCGTCGAAATCCTGAAGAGCAATCCGAACAATGAGGACGTCGTCGCGTTCACCGGCTTCGACTTCCTCGGTGGCGGCTTCCGCAACAACGCTGCAACGATCTTCACCACGCAGATTCCGTGGGACAAGCGCAAGGGAGTGACGACCCCAAAGCTGGTTGGCGACTTCTTCATGAAGACCGGCCATATCAAGGAAGGCCTGGTCCTCGCTTTCGCGCCGCCGGCGATCTTCGGCCTCGGGACCGCCGGTGGCTACGAGCTCTATCTGCAGAATCGCGGTGAAGGCGGACCGGCCAAGACGCAGGAGGTGCTGCAGCAACTCCTCGGCCGACTGAATTCGGACCCGCAGCTCGGCGGAGCCCAGACGCTGTGGCGCGCGAACGTGCCGCAACTGTATGTCGACGTCGACCGCGACAAGGCGAAGGCGCTTGGCGTGCCGATCAACGACGTGTTCGACACGCTGAGCGCAACGCTGGGCAGCTTCTATGTGAACGACTTCAATAAGTACGGTCGCACCTGGCAGGTGCTGATGAGCGCCGAGCCGCAGTTCCGCAATCGGCCGGACACCGTCGGCGGCATGTGGGTTCGCTCGTCACACGGCGAGATGATTCCGCTGTCGTCGCTGGCGACGGTCAAGTATGTCTCGGGCCCCGATTCACTCGACCGCTTCAACAACCTGCCCGCGGTGAAGATCTTCGGTCAGGCCGCTCCGGGCGTCAGCTCGGGGCAGGCCATCGCGCGCGTCGAGCAGATCGCGCGCGAGGTGCTGCCGTCCGACTTCAGCTTCGACTGGGGTGGCGTGTCGTTCCAGGAGAAGCGCTCGGCCGGGACTTCGGGCCTTGCGCTCGGCATGGCCGTCGTCATGGTGTTCCTGATCCTCTCAGCGCAGTACGAGAAATGGTCGTTGCCGTTTTCGGTGCTGATGGCATTGCCGTTCGGCACTTTCGGTGCGCTGGCCGCGATCTGGATCAAGAACCTGCTGGCGCCGATCACCGGCGCGATGCCGCTGACAAACGACGTGTACTTCCAGATCGGTCTCGTCACGCTGCTCGGGCTGGCCGCGAAGAACGCGATCCTGATCGTCGAGTTCGCCTCACTGAAGCGTTCCGAGGGCTACTCGAGTTCGGCCGCGGCGATCGAGGCGGCGCGCCTGCGGTTCCGCCCGATCATCATGACTTCGATGGCGTTCATCCTCGGTGTCGTGCCGCTCGCTTTCTCGACCGGAGCCGGCGCCGGCGCGCGGGTTTCGGCGGGCACAGGCGTCATGGGCGGGATGTTGGCTGCGACGTTCATGGCGGTCTTCTTCGTGCCGTTCTTCTTCAAATTCATCACCGAGCGCAAGGTGCGCGAAGCACGTTCGGAAGAGGAACTGCGCGCCGAAGTCGCCGAAGGCGAGCGACGCAGCGCCGAACATCACCGGCAACTCGCGGCCGATGCGGCGACGCACGTACACGCGGGCAAGGGGAAGGCGATTACGACGACCCCAGCACACGAGGGAGGCGAGTAATGAGAGGCCTCACGGTTCTTGTTGCCGCAACCATCGTGTCGCTTGCCGCGTGCGGGACGATCGAAACTAAACTGCCGCCGGTTGAACTGCCGGAGGCAAGCGTCCAGAGCCTACCGGGCGTCGAGCGTTGGTGGACGCAGTTCAACGACCCGCAACTGAACGCCTTGATCGATGAAGCGCTCGCCGCCAACCTCGATCTGGGCGTCGCGACGGCGCGCATCGAGGAGGCGAGGGCCAACCTCGGAGTTGCCCGATCGTTTCTCTTCCCGACGGTCGATGCGTATGCAAATGCCGACCGCACGCGACGCAGCAACGCCAGTGACTTGTCATTCCCGGGACCGCTGAGCACGAACCTCTACGGGGCAGGTCTGCAGGCCTCGTACGAAGTCGACCTGTCGGGACGCGTAGCGGCCGGTGTCAGCGGCGCCAAATCGACACTGCTCGCAACGCGTTACAACACCGAGGCCGTGCGCACGGTTCTGGCAGCGCAGGTCGCCACGACGTACTTCACACTGCTGGCACTCGACGCCGAGTTGCAGATCTCGCGCGACACGCTGGTGACACGCGAAGAGGCCGTCGCGCTGCAGCGTCAGCGCTATGACGCGGGCCTGATCGGCGAGTACGACCTCAAGCTGGCGCAGGCCGAGCGCGCCAGCGTCGCCGCTTCGATTCCGCCGCTGCAGCGCGCGCGGGCTCAGACCGAAGCGGCGCTCGCCACACTCGCCGGCCGCAGCGCACGCGCCGTGTTCACGCCCGTGATCGCGCGCGCGGGCCTCGTGGAAGGTGCGTTCGTGCCCGAAGTGCCTGTCGGACTGCCGTCGGACGTGCTGGCGCGGCGGCCCGACATCAGGCAGTCCGAGGCGCAGCTCGCGTCGGCCAACGCCCGCGTGGCCGAGGCACGCGCCCAGTATTTCCCTTCACTGGTGCTGACGGGCTTCTACGGCAGCGAGAGCTCGGATCTGGCAAGCCTCTTTTCCGGCCCGGCACTAGTCTGGTCGATCGCAGGGCGCGCACTGCAGCCGATCTTTTCAGGAGGACGGATCACGGCGCAGGTCGATGGCGCCAAGGCGCGCGAGCAGCAGCTCGAACTGCAGTACGTGCAGACTGTGCAATCGGCCTTTCGTGACGCTCACGACGCGCTGGTCGCGCATAGCAGCGCGCGAGAGAGCCTCATCGCGCAGAGCGAACGACGCGACCTTTTCGCGCAGGCTTTTGCGCTGGCCGAACTGCGGTATCGCAGCGGGTACGTCAGCTACATCGACGTGCTGGATACGCAGCGCAATCTGCTGGAGGCAGAACGGCAGCGCGTTCTGGCGCTGCGTGAACGGCAAGTCGCGCTGGTCGATCTTTACAAGGCAATCGGTGGTGGCTGGTCGCCGGAACAGTTCGCTCAGGCGCAGTAGCGACTGCGAAACATCTTCAATGTTCAGGCCGTAGCGGTGGATGCCGGCCCGTGCGCGTCGTGCAGATTCCACGCCTCGCGCACGAGGCTGACCAGTGCGGATATCGCGGGCTCTTCCGCACGCGCGGCCGGGCACACGAACCAGAGCGTGGTCTCGATTGCCGCGCCTGGCCAGATCACCAGTTCGCCTTCGGCGACACGCGCGCGCGCGAGTTCGTCGCGCACCAGGGCCACGCCAAGGCCGGAGACGACCAGGCTCATGATCACCGTTTCATCGTCGGCAAGCACAGCGGGCTCGGGCGCTTCGAGTCCATGCGCGGCAAATAGCTGCGAAACCAGCTTCGTGTGCGTGCTCAACGTCGGTGTTCGAATCCACGGCATTGCGGCGATGTCCGGCCACTGGGCGTCGCGTACCCGCGCGCCCCAGGCCGCCGGCGCAGCGACGCGATAGATCAGTTGTCGCAGCGGTAACCCAAAGAGCGGCGCCGCCGGCACGTCACCAAAGTAGAAGCTTGCATCGAGCTTGCCGTCGCGCACGCTCTCGAGCGCGGTCCCTGACATCGTCTGATGCAGTTCGAGGCGTAGCAGGGGATGTCGTTGCACCGTCGCCGAAAGTACGGCGCCAAGTCGGTTGTCGACCGGATCGGCCACAGTGCCAACATGCAATAGCCCAGTGACTTCCGAATGTAACTGCTGCGCCGCGCGCTTGACGCCTTCAGCGGCGCTCAGAACCTTCTGCGCATGCGCTAGCAATTGCCGGCCGGGTTCGGTCAGCGCCATGCCAGTCGCGGCACGCTCGAACAGGCGAACGTCGAGTTCCTGCTCCAGCGCCTTGATATGGCCGCTGACGGCGGGCTGGCTCAGGTGGAGGCGCTCGGCCGCCCGCGTCAGGTGGCCTTCTTCGGCCACCGCGGCAAACGTCCGCAGCTGATAAAGCTCCATTGGCGCGCTCCTGAAGTGCAGACTAACCGCGATCTTGCGCCGCCGCAATACTGTAACAGCTCCAATCGCGGCAGATTATGCTAATTATTTGAATTTACGATTATATTTTCTCATACAAAGCTCCGATTATGGATTGTGCGAAGCACCATTTTCGCCGTTCAATGGAGTTGCCCATGTCCATATTTTCCCGCGTCCTGCTTTGGCCGCCAGGCTTCCTTCCGCGCCGATCCGCTGCCACCACGACTGCTGCCCACGGTCCGACCCCTGCCGTCCCGGCAGCTGAGGCCGCTGCGGACTCTTCCCCAACAGCAGCTGCTGGCCCGGAACCGGCCGCTGCGCCGTCGGAGTCCATCGGAGAACGCCGGGCGCAGGCCCTGCGTGGCATGTTTCCGATGCTCTTCAGCATGTATGCGCGCCGCTCGGAACTCTGGCAAGCCATCGCCGTCGAGCGCTACCTGTCGCAGGCCGCGAACGTCGCGGACCTGGAGCGCCGCATACGCGAAGTGGAGGGCCGTCGACAATTCCAATGGGCCGAGTGACGGCCCGTCGGTCGGCGCGCGAATTGACGGATCGCAAGCGTGGGGGTCATTCCCAGAGCCTCTTGATCAGTCGGCCGTTCGTTCGCTGCATTACGGCAACAGAAGGCCGCTTCTAGAGCAGGGTCAATCGCGAATTGCGATCCTAAGTATCTGCAATCTCTATTTTATTTGTGACCGCAACCGGATCAACATGACTTTGTTGCAACGCACCCAATTCGGTCAATTGGGGTGAAAGGATCATGATGGAACGCATTCTCCAGAGAACGGACGAGCGCAACCAGCTGTCCCGATTCTTCGAATGGCTGACGGAAGCTTACGAGCGCGCCCAGATGCGCGATCACGACCGCTACGTGTCCGCAGCCAAGCAACCCGCGCGAGGCATCGCAGCGAGTCCACCAGATCGAACAAGGCATGAGCTTCCACGTCTGATTACCGAGTGTCTCCTTGGCGCGTCCGCGTTTGTCTCCCATGTGCGCGCCCCTCATGCCGACGCGGCTCGCCGCGTCGGCCTTTTTTTCTCAGCGGACCGGAATCCAAGTCGGGTCCACCTTCCAGCGCGGCTTGGCAGTGCCGACAATCAACTGATCGAAGACCTGCTCGACACCATCGACGGTCCGCACGCGAGCGAGCAGCTTCGACTTCATACCCCCTGAACCGACACACCCCTGCAGCGTCACATAACGCCGCTCGGTCGTAACCCACACACTCGACGCAGCAAACACAGGGTCCTGTTGGATCGACTGCAGCACGCGCTGCTGGATCTCCGGATCGCGGCGATAGACGTTGCTGTCTTCGCACTTCTTCGCGAGCCAGCACGAGGTCCCACGCTCGATCCGTCCGTGCGCCTGCACCCGCATCTCGGCCTCGGTGATCAGCGGACCTTCCGGAGGCGGGCAACGCGGCGCACCGGCCACCGCCTGATCAAATGGGGTCCCGAACCAGTTGCGGCGCTCTGGCGGCGCGGCCGTATCGGCCGCCCATGACGAACTCGTCAGGATCGGCACGATGACGGCGATCCCGGCTGCAATGAAAGCGAACCGCGCACCACTGTACGTCGTCGCTTCACTCATTCATTCACCCGGACCCCTCTCACCCGCTTATTCTGCGCGGATATGGTCGGGCCCTCGCTGGACATCACTGCGCTCATTCAGCACTACGGGCTTTGGGCCGTGCTCGTGGGCACGTTCCTCGAAGGAGAGACCGTGCTGCTGATTGCCGGCGCGAGCGCTCACCTTGGGTTGCTCGACCTGCGCGCCGTCGTCGCGGTCGCCACGGTCGGCGCCTTTCTCGGCGACAACTGCTTCTTCCTGATCGGCCGTCACCTGGGGCCACGTGTCGCGGAGCGCCTGCCCTGGGTGGCGTCCGCAGTTCCGCGGGTCGACCGCCTGATTGCACGATGGCGCTGGTTGGCCGTCATCGCGCTGCGTTTCATCTACGGCATGCGTATGGCCGGACCCGCCATTGTCGGGGCCGGGACCATGCCAGCCTGGGAGTTCATCGCTGCGAATGCGCTCGGGGCGATCCTGTGGGCCTCGGTAATCGCCGGATTGGGCTACGCGGCGGGACACGCCGTCGAGCAGATGCTCGGCAATGTGGTCGAGGCCGAAAGGGCGTTGCTGGCGCTGGGACTCGTCATGGTCGTCGCCGCGCTCGTGGTGCGCATCGTGATGCGTCGTCGCGCAAAGCGCACCGAAGGCTGAGTCGTCGGGATCCAGCCGGGACAGCGCGCTATCGTAGCGGTCGCTCAACCGCTGCCTTTCAATCCGCCCGCAATGCGCATCCTGCTCGTTGAAGACGATTCGATGATTGGCGAAAGTGTGGCGGAAGGATTGAAGTCCGAAGGCTACGCGGTCGACTGGGTACGCGACGGCAAGGAAGCTGAAGTCAGTATCGCTGCCACGCCATATTCGCTGGTCCTGCTCGACCTCGGGCTACCCCGGCGTGATGGCATCGAAGTGCTCAAAGGTCTGCGCGAACGCCATATCGATGTTCCGGTGCTGGTTATGACGGCGCGCGACACCGTGCGCGACCGCATCAGCGGGCTCGACGCCGGCGCTGATGACTATCTCGTGAAGCCGTTCGACCTCGACGAGCTGACCGCACGCGTGCGCGCCCTGACGCGACGCGCCGCGGGCCGTGCGGAGCCGGTCATCGAGCGTGGGTCCCTCGTCATCAACCCGGCAACGCGCGAAGTGACCTGGCAGGGCGCGGCGGTCGCACTCTCTGCCCGCGAGTACGCGTTGCTGGCGGCGCTCGCCGAACGGCCCGGTCTCGTGCTGTCGCGTGCACAGCTCGAGGAGAAGCTGTACGGCTGGAACGAGGCTGTCGGCAGCAACGCAGTTGAAGTGCATATCCACAACGTGCGGAAGAAACTCGGTGAAGGCGTGATCCGCAATGTTCGCGGCCTCGGCTACACGCTGGCATCCGAGTGACCAGCAACGCATGAGGTCCTCCGCGTGACATCGATTCGGCGCTGGCTGCTCGCAGCCCTGCTGGCGGCGCTGGCCGTCGCAGGGCTTGCCGCCGCCGCGGCGACTTATTTCTCCGCGCGCGACGAGGTCGACTCACTGCTCGACGAGGAGTTGCGTCAGGTCGCGCTGTCATTGCGCGACCACGCAGTGCTGGACCTGAGGCGGCTCGAAAGCGTTGCTGCCAATCCCGACCAGCGAGTGCTGGTGCAGATATGGGACCCGGCGTTCGATCGTCCCTACGTGTCACGCGTCGTCGGCCCAGGTCCGATGGCGCGCACCGACGAGGGTTATGCAACGATCCTGCACGACGGCCGGTCGTGGCGCGTCTTCACGTTGTTCACGGGCCGCCAGCTGATCCAGGTGGCGCAGCCCACGGCATTGCGTACCGAACTCGCGGCGCGTACCGGCGGGCGACTGTTGGTGCCGGTACTTTTCCTGCTGCCCTTCCTGGGCCTCGTCGGCTGGTGGATCGTCGGCCGCGGCCTGGCGCCGCTCGGCCGCATTGCCAGCGCAGTGAAGGAGCGCAGCCCGACGGCCTTGACCCCGGTGCCAAGCCACGACCTCCCCCAGGAGATCCGGCCGCTTGCCGACTCGCTGAACGACCTGCTGCAACGGCTCGACCAGTCGTTCACGCTGCAGCGACGCTTCGCGGCCGACGCCGCCCACGAACTGCGAACGCCGCTTACCGCGCTCAACCTGCAGGTGCAACTGGCGGAGCGCGCACAGGGCGGCGAGGAACGCGCAAGGGCGTTCGAGCGCCTGCGCCAGGGCATCCGCCGCGCAACTCGACTGGTGCAGCAACTCCTGACGATGGCGCGGCTCGATCCTGACGCCGCCGCCGCTCTGCCGACCGCTGTCGATGCCGGTGCGCTGGTCGCCTCGGTCGTCGAAGACGCAAGGCCACTCGCGCAGGAGCGTTCGATCGAGCTCGCGCGCGACGATGCGAGTGACGGTGCGACGGTCAGCGGAAACGAGGATGCGTTGCGTATCCTCTTCAACAATCTGCTCGATAACGCCATCCGCTACACACCGGCAGGTGGCCGTGTGACCGTATTTTCTACTCGCAACGGCGACGCGCTGCAGGTCGCCGTCGAGGACACGGGACCCGGCATTCCGGAAGATGAGCGCGAGCGCGTATTCGACCGTTTCTACCGGGGGCGGTCGGCGGGAGACACCGGCACCGGCCTCGGCCTGGCGATCGCCTCACAGGTCGTCGAAATGCATCGCGGCCACATCGCACTCGAATCGAGTTCCAACGGAGGGCTGCGCGTCCTCGTTCGTCTGCCCTCGACCGGAGCTGAGGGCATGAGCAGCCCTCCGCCACCCTGACGGAGCATCGTTGGCAACAGGCCGACTGGTGAACAGGTCGCGCGCTCAAAGGGAAATGTGCGAGCGCCCGCTTACGCACCAGCGGCTGCCAGGACTGGACTCTGCGGCGGATCCGCCGCTTTTTCAGAAGGGCCGAGCGTCGTATCGCCGTTCGATCCGACGGACGGTTTCAGCCTTAAGTTGGCTTTAAGTCCGCGGGCCTACCTTTCGCCTCGTGGTCGACGGCCAATCCCGTCGCTCCTCACTCACTCGAAATTCAGCGCCGCTCTGCGGCGCTATTTTTTTGCCCGCGTGGCGGCGATTGCAGCGGCGTGAAATTAAGTCTTGCTTAAGCCTCACGGTCATTCGGGCGCTTGAGTTCGCCGTTGGTCAGCCAGCGTCGATGGCTTAAGCCAAAACTAAGTTGCAGTGCACACATTCGTCTCCTTCAACCTTGGAGATGCCCTGCATGAACGTCATTCGTTACAGCAAGCCGCTACTGATCGCCGCCGCCGTGGCTGGCGCGTTCGCTGTGGGTCAGCGTGTCGGCGTGCCCGCCGCGACCGCCGCTTCTCCAGGGACAGTCGCTGCACCCATTGTTGCCCGCCAGGCATATTCACTGCCGGACTTCAGCGCGCTGGTCGAGGCCAACGCGCCCACGGTCGTTCGGATCGCCGTGACAAAACGCTTAGCGAATACGCCCGCGCAGTTCGACCCGGACGGGCCGATGGGCGACATGCTTCGACGGTTTGGTGTGCCGGCGCCCGACGGCGGCCCGCAGGGGCGTGAGGGCCAGGGCGTCGGCTCGGGGTTCATCGTCGGCGACGGGCTGGTCCTGACCAATGCACACGTCGTCGAGGGCGCCTCTGAACTGACCGTGCGCCTCGCCGACAAGCGCGAATTCAAGGGCACGGTTGTCGGCACGGATCGATTGACCGATGTCGCCGTGGTCCGTGTCGACGCAAAGAACTTGCCGGCAGTGCGCATCGGCAATCCTGCCCAGCTGAAAGTCGGTGAATGGGTGGCGGCGATCGGCTCTCCGTTCGGTCTCGAGAATTCCGTGACGGCCGGCATCGTCTCGGCCAAATCGCGCGCACTGCCGCAGGAAACCCTGGTGCCCTTCATCCAGACCGATGTCGCCGTGAATCCCGGCAATTCGGGCGGACCACTGTTCAATATGGCCGGTGAAGTCGTCGGCATCAACTCGCAGATCTTCTCGACCAGCGGTGGCTACATGGGCCTGTCGTTCGCGATTCCGATCGACCTCGCGCTGAAAGTCAAAGATGACTTGATCGCCCATGGCAAGGTTACTCGCGGCCGCCTCGGAGTCGGCATCCAGTCGATGAACGCTCCTCTCGCCGAGAGCTTCGGGCTTGAGAGCCCGCGCGGTGCACTGGTCAGCAAGGTTGAGCCGGGCTCACCTGCGAGCAGGGCCGGTTTGAAGGAAGGCGACATCGTCGTCGAGTTCGACGGCAAGCCGGTCGCGGACGCCAGTGACCTGCCGGCCGCGGTGGCGAGCACGAAGCCCGGTTCGAAGGTCGCACTGAAGGTCTGGCGCGATCGCGCCGAGAAGTCGCTCGAGGTGACCGTCGGCGACATGGCGAACGAGCGCGTGGCGCAGGCTCCGAATGACGACGCGGCGCCGAAAGGCAAGCTCGGAGTTGCAGTGCGGCCGTTGACGAACGACGAAGCGCGCGCGCTGCAAAGCGACGGCGGTCTGTTGGTACAGCAAGCCACCGGCCCGGCCGCCAAGGCGGGGCTGCGCGCCGGCGACGTGATTGTCGCGGTCGACGGTCGACCGACGCGCACCGTCGACGAACTGCGGGCGCGCGTCGCCGACGCCAAGGGCAACGTCGCAGTACTGATCGAACGCAACGGCCAGCGGGTGTTCGTGCCAGTGCAAGTCGGCTGAACGTCGCCCTCATGCGAGGGCGCATCGCGCCCTCGCACTGGCGGGGTCAGCGTGTCGGAGCCCAGCCGGGCGCAGTGCTGTGCCGGCTGCCGACGCGGTCGGTGCACTGACAGCAGGGAAACGGCGGCGGCGGACAGATGTTCATGCAGGTGCACCGCGCCGACTCGCCGATGGAGTACGAGCTCTCGCCTTGCCGGACGAGGGGTCGCGACAGCGCACGGTTGATCGCCGCTTCGGGCGAGTCGGCCCGAAGAGCGTCCTCTTCAATGATCACCCGGTCCATCACGTCGACCGAAGCGCCTCGGCGACTCTCGACGCGTCGCGCTGCCTCAAGGCGAGTGTGCTGCGCGTCGTCTGCCGTGGGAGACTCGCACTTGATGATGACGACGGAGCCGCAATCGGGCACCTTCGGCGCAGCTGTGGCCTTTGTCTCCAAACCCTGGGCCGAAGCATTGCAAAGACCCGCCATGATGAGGACGGGTACTGCAGTACGCAACCCGATCACGCGCGCTCGATCAGAATGTCGTCCCCGGGGTAGGGTACAAGCAGGTCCGAGGCACTTGCGGCGGCGTCGAGCCAGCGCGCATAGTCTGGCACGCCGACAATCGCCGGCATGCGGTCATGCAGTGGCGCGATCGCCGCATTGGCATCGGTCGTGATGATCGTGTAGGTCTCGATACCTTCTTGCGTGGCCGGATCGCGCCACCACTCCCACAGTCCCGCCAATGCAAACAGCGGTGCGTCCTTCAGCCGGATGCGCCATTTGGACTTGTGACCCTTCTCGCCGGTCCATTCGTAAAACGCGTCGAGCGGAACCAGGCAGTGGCGCTTGGCGTAGGCGCCGCGGAACGAAGGCGTAATGGCAATGGATTCTGCGCGTGCATTGATACAGCGGTTGCCGACCTTCAGGTCCTTTGCCCACGCAGGCACCAGCCCCCAGCGCGCCAGCACGCACTCGCGCTCGCCGTTGCGCGCGAGCCGCACGATCGGTTTCACTTCGGTGGGTCGGACATCGGGGCTCGCCAGAAAGTCCGGCACGTCCGGCACGCGAAAGTGAGCCTTGATCGCCGCAGGGTTCTGAGACAGGTCGTAGCGGCCGCACATCGGGAAACGCTTCTGCTGGTCGAATGCTAGGCGCAACGCTGGTAGACCAGGTGCGCGAGCGCAACATCCTCCAGACCTATGCCGACCGACTTGTAGACGACGATGTCTCCGGCACGACGGTCGTAAGCCGACCCGCGCACGAGCAGCTTTCCGAGTTCGGTGACGCGGTTGGGATCGATCGTCCCGGGCGCGGCGCGCACGAATTCGCCGGCCTCGGCCTGCGCGGCGGGCAGCCATTCGACGACAATGAGTTCGGCACGCGCGAGCAGGGTGTCGTCAAGTTCGCGCGCGGCAGGATTGCTCGAGCCCACCGCTGCGATGAAAGTGCCCGGCCTGACCGAAGTGCCATCGAACAGAGGCTCGCGTCGCACGCGTGGCCGTGACGATGACGTCGGCATCGCGCACCGCCGTTGCGGCATCGACGGCGCTTGTCGCCACGCCAAACTCGGTCTGGATCCAGTTCGCGAATTCGGGCGCCGACGCCCGCCCGGCGACCCGCACGCGCTCGAATGGATGCACCAGCAGCAGCGCTTCCACATGCGCACGCGCCTGCACCCCGGTGCCGAAAATCGCCAGTGACCGGGCGTCGTGTGCCGCCAGACGCTGCATCGCTACTGCCGTGGCCGCCGCCGTACGACAGCGCGTGATCTCGTTCGCCTCGATCGTGGCCAGCGCCTCGCCGGTAACGGAAGAGAACAGCACGATGACGAAATTGAAGTGGCCCTGGATCGTCGAGTACACCTTGGCGCCGACCACGCCCGCTGCGGGCAGGGCCGCGCCCATAGTGGCAACGGCCGCGACAGTCTGGTTGTGCTCGGCCGCCGCACGTACGCGTGGAGCGATGCTGCCGGCGCCGTTGCCAAACTGCTCGAATGCCGCCGTCATCGCAATGACCGCGTCGCGCATCGTGAGGACCTCGGCGACATCGGCGCTCGTGATCAGCCGCATCGTCGTCCCTATGCGGTTGCCGTTACAGGCGCGGTGCGCCGCATGCGAAGGCCCTGCAGCAGCCACACGAAAGCGACGATCACGAGCCCCGGAATGTAGAACCAGTGCGCATTCAGTCGATCGGTCGGCACCTTGACTCCGACGATCTCGAAGCCCTGCTCGATGCGTGCCTTGGCGGCCGTGCTGCCGAAGCGAACTGTGCTTACCTGGAGCATTTCGCCCATGCCGGACACCGAGACGCCTGCATCCGAAAGGCGCTTGCGGGCGTCGGCCACCGCATTGCCTGTGTCGCTCTTCGGTCCGAGCTGCAAGCCGACCGTCTTCTTGGTTTCATCTCCTTCGAGCGAATGGCCCCTGATCAGGAATACCAGTCGGTCACCGGGCTCCAGCGCCGCGGCCACCTCGTAAAACTTGGAAGGCGGCGCATCCGAGTACTCCGATGCAATCTGATCGGCGAACCAGTCAGGACGGAACAGGAAGAAAGTCGCAATCAGCAGCAACGCGACCTCCCACCAGCGGCACTTGATGCGGAACCAGAACATCGTTGCCGCGGCGAAGGTGAGCGACGCAATTGTTGACGCGAAGGCGACCAAGAGCGCTTCGCCCCAGCCATGCACATCAATCAGCAGCAACGCCGGATTGAAGATCCAGATGAAGGGCAGGACGACCGTCCGAAATGCGTACACCGAGCCCTGCAGGCCGACGTCGATCGGGTTCTCCTTCGCAATCGCTGCGCCAGCGAAAGTTGCGAGACCGACAGGCGGTGTGATGTCGCCCATGATTCCGTAGTAGAAGACGAAGAGGTGGACTGCAATTAGCGGGATCACCAACCCCGACTGTGCTCCGAGTTCGACGATGACCGGCGCCATCAGCGTGGCCACGAGGATGTAGTTCGCCGTGGTCGGCACCCCCATTCCCAGCACCAGGCAGACGAACGCGGTGAAGAGCAGCATCGCCATGATGTTGCCCTGGGAGACGAACTCGACGAAGTCCGTCATACGCAGCCCGAGACCGGTCAGTGTGATCGCGCCGACGATAATGCCGGCGCAACCGGTGGCGACCGCGATGCCGATCATGTTGCGGGCGCCGTCATCGCAGCCGTCCACCACTTCCTTCACACCTGCTCGGAACTGCCGCACGAAGTCGCCCTGCTTGCGGAAGAAAGCCATCAGAGGGCGCTGCGTCACCATCAGCACGATCTGGGCGGTCACGCCCCAGAACGCCGAGAGCCCCGGCGACAGTTCTTCGACCATCAGGCACCAGATCAGCACACCGACTGGGATCAGAAAGTGCAGGCCCGCCTTCACGGTCGGCCAGGTCGGCGGCAGGATTGGATTCTTGACGTCGATTTCGGTCGGCAGGTCGGGCTGCCTTGCCGCCACCCAGACGCTGTAGACGTACAGTGCACCGAGAAGTGCGCTGAGGATCACCGCTGCGGCTGCGCCGAAGATGGCAGCGGCGCCCAGAGCGACGTAATAGATCACGCCGAGCACCACCGCACTGCCCGCGAGGCCCAGCGCCCACGACGTCACTCGGTTGCGCATCGTGCGGTCGCGCTCGCGCGCGGTCGCGGCCAGGCCGAGCTTCAACGCCTCGAGATGCACGATGTAGAAGAGCGCGATGTAGCTGATGGCTGCCGGGATGAACGCGTGCCTGATGATGTCCGAGTAGGGAATGCCGACGTACTCGACCATGAGGAACGCTGCCGCGCCCATCACCGGCGGCATGATTTGGCCATTGACCGACGATGCCGTCTCGATCGCCGCCGCCTTGACGCCGCCGTAGCCAGCGCGCTTCATCAGCGGGATCGTGAAGATGCCGCCCGAGACGACATTGCTGACCGACGAGCCGGAGATCAGACCATTGAGTGCCGACGAGACGACGGCAACCTTGGCCGGGCCGCCGCGCAGATGACCCAGCAGCGCAAAGCTCACCTGCATCATGTAATTGCCGCCGCCCGCTCGGTCGAGCAGCGTGCCGAACAGCACGAAGACGAAAATGAAGCTCACCGACACACCGAGCGCGATCCCGAACACGCCCTCGGTCACCATCCACATGTGCGAGATCACACGCGGCACTGAAGCACCCTTGTGGGCGATGACGTCCGGCAGCATCGGCCCTGCCATTACATAGCCAAGAAACAGCACCGCGAGTATCGCCATCGGCAGTCCAACCGCCCGCCGCGTGGCCTCGAGTAGCAGCAGGACGCCGATCGTGCCGACCACGACGTCCAGTCCGGTCGGGTTGCCGGGTCGAAGCGACAGTTCCTTGTAGAAGACGATCAGATAGAGCGCCGTCGCCGCGCCGGCAATGGCGAACAGCCAGTCCTGCCAAGGGACGTAATCACGCGGCGAGCGCTTGAAAGCCGGGAACGCTAGGAACGCGAGGAACAGCCCGAGCGCGAGGTGTATCGAACGCGCCTCGGTGTCATTGAACAAACCGAATCTGATACCCGATGGCAACGAGAAGGGTATCGGCGAGGCGTACCACATCTGGAAGGCGACCCACACCAGTCCGATCACCAACATCACCTTGCCGGCGAAACCGGCAGTCGAGCGACCGCCGAAGTCCGTGTCCTTGACCAACTGGAGGACGTCGGCTTCGCCGAGCTGCATCTCGGCGGTCGGACTAAGTTCTTCCTCGAGCTTGGTCAGTTCCTGTTCGAGCTTGTCCTTGTCCACGCTTCCTCCCAGAAACACGACGGGCGGCCGCAGCCGCCCGTCCAACTCTACGCGCAGTTTTCCGCGCGCGGCTACTTGATCCAGCCCTTCTCCTTGTAGTAGCGCGCGGCGCCTTCATGCAGCGGTGCCGAGAGGCCATTTTTCACCATGTCTTCGGGCTTGAGGTTGGCAAGCGCCGGGTGCAGTTTCTTGAATTCGTCGAGGTTGTCGAACACCGTCTTGACAACGACATAGACGACGTCGGCGGGCACCTTGGCCGAGCTGACCACCGTGGCCTGCACGCCGTAAGTCGTCGTCGGATTCGGGTTGTTCGGATACATGCCGCCGGGGATCGTCGCGATCGCGTAGTAAGGCTTGTCCTTGACCAGGCTATCCACGGCCGGACCGGTCAACGAAATGAGCTTCGCGCCGCAGATGGTCGTCGGGTCCTGGATGTTCGCAGAGGGATGGCCGACGGCGTAGAAGAAGCCGTCGATCTTGCCGTCGCACAGTGCCGGGCCATGCTCGTCGGGACGCAGCTCGGAGGCCAGCCCGAAGTCGCTCATCTTCCAGCCCATCGCGGCCAGCAACTCGTTCATCGAGGCCAGCGTGCCCGAGCCAGGGTTGCCGACGTTGAAGCGCTTGCCCTTGAAATCTTCGAACTTCGTGATGTTCGCTTCCTTGCGCGCCACGACGGTGAAGGGCTCGGGATGCAGCGCGAATACCGCACGCAGGTCTCCCATGGCACCGTCCTTCTGGAACTGGCCCTGGCCCTTCGTTGCGTTGAACTGCACGTCCGACTGCGCGACTCCAAACTCGATCTCGCCCGACTTCAGCAGATTGACGTTCGCCACCGAGCCGCCGGTCGACTCGACCGAGCAGCGCAGGCCGTGCTTGGCGCGGTCACGATTGACGAGGCGGCAGATCGCGCCACCGGCCGGGTAGTACACGCCCGTCACGCCGCCGGTACCGATCGTGATGAAGCGCTGCGACTGCTGGGCCGTGGCGCTTTGCGGCGCGGCGGCGAAGGCGACAAACGCCGACGCAAAGGCCGCCGCGCACATGGAAATCTTGTAGTTCATCTGAAATGTCTCCTGTAGCCCCCAAGGGGAGTGCCACCTTAGCGCCCGGCGGCCAGCGGCGCAAGGCAGGAACTACGCCGAGACCCGGGGCCCTATCGCACCGCCCCGATGGCCGTATCGATTGCCTCGACCAGCCGTTCGACCACGAAATCAATCTCGTCGTCGCTGACGATGAAGGGTGGCGCCAGCAGCACGTGGTCGCCGCGTGCACCGTCGATCGTCCCGCCCATCGGGTAGCACATCAGGCCGAGGTCGAGCGCCGCCTGCTTGACCCTGGCATGCAGCTTCAGCGCCGGATCGAAGGGCTCCTTGCTGGTCCGATCGGCCACCAGCTCGATCCCCTGGAACAGCCCACGTCCGCGCACATCGCCCACATACGGGTGATACCGGAACGCCTCGTCCAGTTCGGCGCGCAGCCGGGCGCCCTGCCGCGTGCAGCGCTCGACCAGCCTGTCGCGCACGAGCACGCGCTGCACCGCCAGCGCTGCTGCGCACGCGACCGGGTGACCGATGTAGGTGTGGCCGTGCTGGAAGAAGCCGCTGCCTGCAGCGATTGCGTCGATCACGCGGCCACCGATCAACACCGCACCGACCGGCTGGTACCCACCGCCGAGCCCCTTGGCTATGGCCATCAGGTCCGGCGCCACGCCCTCCTGCTCACAGGCGTGCAGCGTGCCGGTGCGACCCATGCCGCACATCACCTCATCGAGGATCAACAGGATGCCGTGCGCGTTGCACAGATCCCTCACACTGCGAAAATAGCCCGCCGGCGGGGTCAGGCAGCCGCTGGTTGCGCCACCGAAAGTTTCGGCAACGAACGCGATGACATTGCTGCCGCCGACACGCGCGATCGTCGCCTCGAGTTCGGCCACCAATCGTGCACCGTACTGTCCGGCTGTCTCGCCGGCGCGCTGGTCACGGTAGGCATAGGTCGGCGCGACATGTTCGACATCGATCAGTAGCGGTGCGAACTGCCGGCGCCGCCACGCATTGCCGCCCACCGCCAGCGCACCGAGCGTATTGCCGTGGTAGCTGTTGCGCCGAGCGATGAACTTCGCGCGCTGCGGCTCGCCCTTCTCGACGAAGTACTGGCGCGCGAGCTTGAGCGCCGCCTCCATCGCCTCCGAACCGCCGCTGACCAGATAGGTGTGCGTGATGCCGGGGGGAGCCTGAGCGATCAGCGTCTGCGCGAGTTCCTCGGCGACCGCGGTCGAGAAGAAGCTGGTGTGTGCATAGGCCAGCGCATCGATCTGCGCGTGCATCGCCGCCAACACATCGGGATGTCCATGTCCGAGACAGGAGACAGCCGCACCGCCCGAGGCATCGAGATAGCGCTTGCCGCCGGCATCGGTGATCCAGCAGCCCTGCGCCGCTACCGCGATCGGATAGTGGCCGCGCAGCTGACGGTGCAGGATCTTCGATTCGCTGTGCATGCGCAAATGATAGGCGCGCCGCCGAGCCCGTGCCGGTCGTGCAACCTCAGCGCGCCGGCAAGGCAAACGGCGTCATGTCGATCGTCGGCGTGCGGCCGGCCACGACATCGCAGACGAGGCGCGCACTGCCCGCCGCCAGCGTCCAGCCCAGCGACCCCTGACCCACATTGAGAAAGAGATTGGACATCGGGCTGCGACCCAGGATCGGGCGACCGCTCGGCGTCGCGGGCCGCAGCCCGGACCATGGTGCGAGATCGCCGTCCACACTCGAGTAACCCAGCACTTCGCGCGCGGCGGTCAGCAACGCACCGATGCGGGCCGGCGGAATCGACGTTGCATGGTCTCCGATCTCGACGAAGCCCGCCACCCGTACGCAGTCACCCAGCGGCGCAAAGACGACCTTGCGGCGCGAGTCGGTGATCGACACGCGCGGCAGCCTCGCGCCGTCAGGCCGGACGGTGATCGCATAGCCCTTCAGCGGATAGATCGGCAACGTGACGCCGGCACTGCGGGCAAGCATCGTGGACTGCGCTCCGGCCGCCAGCACGAACGCGTCGGCGCGCAACGGCGCCGCCCCGTTGCCGGACGTGACGAGGGCGCGCACCCGATCGCCGTCGAGATCGAAGCGATCAACACTTCGGCCGTAGATGAATTCCACGCCCCGCCGACTCCAGCAGGCGGGCAAGCTGATCGCAGAATGCGCCGCAATCGGCAGCGGCGTCGCTCGCGGTCCAGATGCCGCCGACGATGCGGTCCCGATAGCCCTCCAGCGCCGGCTCCTGCGTAATGCATTCCTCGGTGCTCAGCGCGCGCTGCACCGAGCCGAGCGAGGACTGGAAATCGAGTTGGGCGCGGGCCGCCGCGAACGAAGGCGAGTCACCGTAGACAACAAGCTTGCCGCAACGCTTGAAATGGCACTCGAGTCCCTCGCCCTCGATCAGCGGCTCGATGAATTCGCGCGAAAGCTCTGCGAGCGGCAGCAGCGCTGCCGTCGTCGCGCGCGCGGCCGCCGTGTTCGCGACGCGCAGGAACGCCCAGCCCCACTTCCATTGTGCAGGATCGAATTGCAGGTGAAATTTCAGTGGCGAATCGCGCCCGAACAGCAGCGATGGCAGCTTGGCCGGCACCGAACCATCGGCCAGCGGTGCCACGTACGAATACGACAACTGGGCGCCGTTGTCGCGGCTGGCGCCGGATGCCGCGCCAGCGTCACGTTCAATCACCGTGACGGAATGGCCCTCGGCCTGCAGGAAGTAGGCGGTCGTGAGGCCCACGACGCCGGCACCGATGACGCAGACATGCATGGCGCAAGTTTAGTAGCCCGCAAGGACCGATCGCGAGGCGTCGTGCGAGTCCGGTCGACAAATGGCGACTTTGTGGCGAGCAGACCGGAGGGTCGATGCAGTGCGCGCGTTACAGACGGTATGGCGCGGATGCCGAGCGGCGACCGCGCCACCGAACGCAGGAGAGGTTAACGGCCGGCTGGAGGCGTCGTCGTGACCATGCGATTGACCGTACCGTCACCGTTGCGGCTGCGGTCGACGAACGTCGTGCCGCCGTTCGGACCGATCGCCAGCGAGTCGATTGCGCCATCGGCGCCGCGAGTGCGGTCGACGAGTCGTGCCGCCCTTCGGACCGGTGATCGTCTTGTCCATGAGTCCATCGGTGCCACGCGACCGATCGACCGTCGTCACCTCGCCCTGTGCGCCGTACGCGTACCGTGTCGATAACGCCATCGGCGCCGCGACTGCGATCGTAAGTCGTCGTGCCCTTCGGGCCGGTCACCGTCTTGTCGATGACGCCATCGGCACCGCGACTGCGATCGACGGAGGCAGTCTGTCCCTTCGGTCCAGTGACCGTCTTGTCGACCAGGCCGTCAGAGCCGCGCGCGCGGTCCGTCGTCACCGTCTTGCCGTTGGCACCGGTTACCGTTTTGTCGACCAGGCCGTCCGTGCCACGAATGCGGTCAGTTGTCACTACGCGGCCGTCGGCGCGGGTGACCGTGCTGTCGACGAGGCCGTCGCTGCCGCGCGTGCGATCCACCGTGCTGACACCACCCTTCGGGCCGGTGATGCGAGCGTCGGTCGCATCCGCGCCATCGCGATACCGGTCGACGGTCGTCGTGCCGCCATGCGGCCCCGTGCGTGTCGCGTCCACGGCGCCGTCGGCGCCGCGGCTGCGCTGCACGCTGGACGTGACGGGCGCGTGCTGGCCGCCGGTGACCTGGCGCTGCGCCCCGCGCTGGCGCGCTTCACTGGCATTCACCGCCAGCGCCAGCGTCGCGGCGACCGCCAGGACCATCATGCGAAAGTCCAGCAGCGGTGCGGTGACGGGTGTCCGTGTCGTGCTCTTCATCGTTCGCTCCTCGAAGGTCGCCGAGTCGCCGCGGGGTGCGGCTCGCCTCGTGATCAGTGAACGGCAGCGTAGGAGCAGAGGCGGACGGCTGTCCGTTTCGCAACTGCGAACGATGTAACGAGCTGTAAAGAGGCCGACTAACGGCGGGCCATTGCGGTGAACAGGACCAGCGTCAGTACAAGAAAGCCGGCGAGCGACCAGCCGGCCAGCGAGATGCCGAAAATCACCGCGCTCGCATCGGAGCAGTCGCCGCTGCCCTTGAGTATGCGCGGCAACACTTGCGTCAAAGGGAAGTTCTCGAGCATCGCGCCGAGACCCGGGCCGCAGGCCAGCGACTCCGGTGCCTGGAACAGACGCACATGCCAGGCCGCAATACTGGCCCCGAGCAGCGCAATGACGGCGCCCGCGACGCCGAACGCACGCGCCGATGCCCGCGGCGAACGCCACGCCGCCAGCAGCGCCATGACAGCGAGCAGCAGGTATGCAATGCGCTGGAAGATGCACAGCGGGCAGGGATTCAGCCCGACGACGTGCTGCATGAAGAGCGCGGTGCCGATCAGGCCGAGCGCCGCGAGTGCCACCGAAACGTAGATCCAGCGTGCGCCGATCGCATCGAGGCGTGCGCGTATCAGGTTTGCACTCATGCCACAGATGGTACCGGGGTCGGCCGGGTCTCGATGCCGCGCGCCTTGACCAGCATGTAAATGGCCGGAATCACGATCAGGGTCAGTACGGTCGACGAGATCATGCCGCCGACCATCGGTGCGGCAATGCGTCGCATCACCTCACTGCCAGTGCCTGTGCCCCACATGATCGGCAGCAGGCCTGCAATGATCGCCACGACCGTCATCATCTTCGGCCGTACGCGCTCCACTGCGCCCTCGATGATGGCGTCATAGGTGTCCTGCAATGTCAGCGACCGCCCCTCGGCCGCGCGCTCGGCGCGGATGCGCTCGAGGGCGTGATCGAGGTAGATCAGCATGACCACCCCGGTCTCCGCGGCAACACCCGCGAGTGCGATGAATCCGACGGCAACGGCGACGCTGAGGTTGTAGTCGAGCAGCCAGAGCAGCCAGACCCCGCCCACCAGCGCGAAGGGCACCGACAGCATGACGATCAGCGTCTCCGTGATGCGCCGGAAGTTCAGATACAGCAGCAGGACGATGATCACCAGCGTCAGCGGCACGACCAGCTTCAGCTTCTCGGTGGCGCGCTCCATGTACTCGAACTGTCCGCTCCACTGAACCGTGTAGCCGGGCAGGAAGTTCACCTGCTCGCGCACTGCCTTCTGCGCGTCGCGCACATAACTGCCGATGTCGCGGTCGCGTAGATCGACATAGATGTACGCGGCCAGCATCGCGTTCTCGGTGCGGATGGCCGGCGCACCCTGCGACAGGCTGACCTTGGCGACCTGGCCGAGCGGAATCATCGGAGCCGGCTTGCCCATCTCGCCTTCGGCAGGTACGAGCACCTGCGTGGCGATGGCCTGCGGGTCGCTGCGGTAATCGCGCGGGTAGCGCACCGCCACGCCGAAACGTTCGCGTCCCTCCACGGTGGTCGTGATCATTTCGCCGCCGAGGGCGGTCGCGATGATCTCCTGCACATCGCCCACCCGGATGCCGTAACGCGCGAGCTTCTCGTAGTCGGGTTCGATGTTCAGGTAGAAGCCGCCCGTGATGCGCTCGGCGAACGCGCTGGTCGTGCCGGGCACGGTCTTCACGACCGCCTCGATCTCCTTCGCAAGCCGTTCGATCTCCTTCAGGTCCTTGCCATAGACCTTGATGCCGACCGGCGTGCGGATTCCGGTCGAAAGCATGTCGATGCGTGCCTTGATCGGCATCGTCCACGAGTTGGCAATACCGGGGAACTGCAGCGCCCGGTCCATCTCCGCGATCAGGCTGTCGATCGTGACGCCTGGCCGCCATTCGCGTTCCGGCTTCAGGTTGATCACCGTCTCGAACATCTCGACCGGCGCCGGATCGGTCGCCGTGATCGCGCGTCCCGCCTTGCCGAACACTGATTCGACCTCGGGGAAGGTCTTGATGATGCGGTCCTGCGTCTGCAGCAGTTCGGCCGCCTTCGTCACCGACATGCCGGGCAAACCCGTCGGCATGTAGAACAGCGTCCCTTCGTTGAGGGTCGGCATGAACTCGGACCCGAGTCGCGATGCCGGGTACCAAGTAACCGCGAAGACGACCAGCGCGATCGCGATGGTCACGACGCGGTGATGCAGCACAAGGTCAATGACCGGCCGGTAGATCCAGATCAGGAAGCGGTTGATCGGATTCCTCTTCTCCGGCATCACCTTGCCGCGAATGAAGAGCAGCATCAGTACGGGCACCAGCGTCACCGACAAGAGAGCGGCGGCTGCCATCGCAAACGTCTTCGTGTAGGCAAGCGGCGCGAACATCCGCCCCTCCTGCGCTTCGAGCGTGAACACGGGCAGGAACGACACGGTGATGATCAGCAGGCTGAAGAACAGCGCCGGCCCGACCTCGATGCACGCCGCCCGGATCAGCGGCAGGCGCGGCGCATCGGGCGGGGCGCGCTCGAGGTGCTTGTGGGCGTTTTCGATCATCACGATCGCGGCGTCGATCATCGCGCCGATGGCGATCGCGATGCCGCCCAGGCTCATCAGGTTGGCGTTGATGCCGAGCCAGTGCATCGCAAAGAACGCCATCAGCACGCCGACCGGAAGCATCAGGATCGCGACCAGCGCACTGCGCGCGTGCATCAGGAACACGACGCATACCAGCGCGACGATGATCGCCTCCTCCGCTAGCGTGCGCTTGAGCGTGTCGATTGCACGCTCGATCAGGCCCGAGCGGTCGTACACCGTCTCGATCTTCACGCCTTCCGGCAGCCCGGTCGCGATTTCCTTGATGCGCTGCTTGACGTTGTCGATCACGTCGATCGCGTGCGTGCCGTAGCGGGCGACGACGATGCCGCCGACCACCTCGCCCGTGCCGTTCAGTTCGGCGACTCCGCGCCGCTCGTCCGGCGCAAGCTCGATGCGCGCGATGTCGCGCAGCAGGACCGGCACACCCTTTTCGGCACGCACCGTCAGTCGTTCGATATCGGCCGCACCGCGCAGGTAGCCGATGCCACGCACCATGTACTCGGTCTCCGAGAGCTCCACGATGCGGCCGCCGACGTCGCGGTTGCTCATGCGTATCGTCTCGATGACCTTCGACAGCGGCACGTTGTAGGCCTGCAGCTTGCGCGGATCGACCGTCACGACGTACTGCTGGACGAAGCCGCCGATCGACGCCACCTCCGACACGCCGTCGCCTTCCAGAGCTGGTAGCGCACGAACCAGTCCTGCAAGCGTGCGCAGTTCCGCCAGCGAGCGGTTGGCTCCGACGAGCGCGTACTGATAGACCCAGCCGACGCCGCTCGCATCCGGACCGAGAGTCGGCGATATGCCAGCGGGCAGCCGTCCGGCGGCGGCGCTCAGGTACTCGAGCACGCGCGAGCGCGCCCAGTAGATGTCGGTGCCGTCCTCGAAGATGACGTAGACGAACGACGCGCCGAAGAACGAGAAACCGCGCACGACCTTCGAGCGCGGCACCCCCAGCATCGCGGTGGTCAGCGGGTAGGTGACCTGGTCCTCGACGACCTGCGGCGCCTGGCCCGGAAACTCGGTGAACACGATGACCTGCACATCCGATAGGTCCGGAATGGCATCGACCGGGGTCTTGGCCAGCGCATAGATGCCGGCCGCCGACAGCGAATGCCGTCGCCAGCAGCACGAGGAAGACGTTGCGCAGCGACCAGTCGATCAGACGAGCAAGCATGTCCGGTCCTCAGTGCTTGTGCGCGGCGGGCTGCGCCGGGGCGGCCGCGGGTGCAGGCTTCGACTCGCCGAGCCGCTCCATCTTCGTGATGACGAACTCGCCCGGCTTGCCGGCCTTCATTTCGAACCGGACCCGGTCCCCCGGCTTGATCGATTTGGGCGCGGCACCCGGATCCAGGCCGAACTCCATCTCCATGCGCGGCCACTTCAGCGACGGGATCGGATCGTGGTCCAGCGTCACCTTGTTGCCGGCGACGTCGATCTCGATCACGGCGCCTTCGCCACTTGTCGCAGCGCCACCTGCCGCCGTGTTCTTGTCGGCCGAAAAGCCCCCGAGCGCCGCTTTCAGGTTGCTCTCCGAGTCGATCAGGAAGTTGGCGCGCGTCACCACGGCTTCGCCGTCCTTGACGCCCGACAGCACTTCGACAAAACCGTCACCACGGGCGCCCAGCTTGACGTCACGCGGCTCGAAACGTCCTTCGGCAAGCGCCACCAGCACCACCTGCCGCGTGCCGCTGTCGATGACGGCCGAATCGGGCACGGTCAGCACTTCGCGCCGGGGTCCAGCGTCGATCCGAACGGTGCCGTACATACCCGGCTTCAATTCGCCGCGCGGGTTCGCGAGCTCGATCCGCGCTCGTACCGTGCGCGTCTCCGTGTTCAGCGTCGGATAGATGAACGTCACCTCCCCGGGAAAGGTCCGATCGGGGAAGGCGCCGACACTGAGTGTCGCGCGTGTACCTATCTTCACGAGCGACACGTCCTGCTCGAACACGTCGCCGATCAGCCATACGCGCGACAGGTCGGCGATCTTGAACAGTGCCTCGCCCGGCATGAAGCGCATCCCGGCCACGGGTGGATCCTTGATGATCACGCCGGACACCGGTGACACCAACGTCAGCGTGCGACGCGGCTCGCCACCTTGCTGCAGGCGCGCGAGCTGCTGCTCGCTGATGTCCCAGTTGCGCAACCGCTCCAAGGCAGCGTTCGCCAGCTGGCCGACTCCGAGCTGCGCTTCGGCGGCGGAGCCGCTCATCGACTTCGATGCGTTAAAGGCGACCAGATACTCACGTTGTGCCGAGACCAGTTCCGGGCTGTAGACCTCCGCGAGCGGCTGGCCACGGGCGATTGGCTGACCCGTCGTATTGACGTAGAGTTTCTCGATCCAGCCTTCGAACTTGGGCGCCACGGTGTACTGACCACGCTCGCTCAATTCGATCGCGCCGACCGCCCGCACTTCGCGCGCCAGCGCCCGCTTGCTCACGGTCTCGGTGCGCACGCCGAGCATCTGGATGCGATCGGCTGAGACCTTCACGGTGCCCGCGCTGTCGCGCTCCTCGCCCTCGTACACGGGGATGTAGTCCATCCCCATCGGATCTTTCTTCGGTGTCGGCGACGTGTCCGGCAGGCCCATCGGGTTGCGGTAGTACAGGAGCTTCTTCTCGCTTGGCTTGGACGCCGCAGCGGGCGTACTGCTCGCCGTGTCCTGCGGCGACGGAGCGAACCCAGCGCGCCCGAGCCAGTAGCCGGCGCCGAGCGCAAGCGCCACGACCGCGACGACTCCGACGATTGTCTTGGCGTTCATAGATCCTCCCCGACGAGGCGCTCGATCTCGGCAAGCTTCATCTGTTGTTCGAGTTCGACCTTGAGCAGGTCGAGCCGCGTGCGCCGGATCTGGCGCTGGGCATCGAGCAGGGTCGCAAAGTCGACGCGCCCGGTCTGGTAGCCGACCAGCGCGGACTCAAAAGTCAGTTCGACCTGCGGCAGCAGGGTCGAGCGCAGGATCTGGCCTTGTTCGCGCAGTGCGTCCAGTGCGGCCCAGTTCTGGCCGAGTTCGGACTGCAGTTGCAGGGCGGCGGCGTCCCGTCGCGCGGACGCTGCCCCGCTCATGGCCTGGGCCTCGTTCACGTTGGCGCGGATCACGTCCGACTGCCACGGGATGTTGATTTCGAGCATCACCTCGTAGTCGGTCAGCCGCGTGCCCTGCTGAATCAGCCCCAGGCCAACACCGAGATCCGGAACGCGACTGGCACGCATCAGTTCTGCATTGCGTTCCGCAGTGTTGATCTGTGCCATGGTGAGCGCCAGCGTCGGATTGTTCGTGCCGGCGTCGCGGACCAGTCCGGCGAAGTCCAGCGCCCGCTGCGGGACCGGCCGCAGCTCGCGCGGGTTCGCCAGCGGTGCATCGGCTGGGCGCGCGAGTACGCCGTTGAGCCGCGCCGCAGCCTGGCGTCGTTCCGAGGTGAACATCACCAGATCAGAGCGCATCGTCGTCAGCTCGGTCTGCGCCTTGATCGCGTCCTGCTGGGGCGCGAGACCGCTGCCGTAGCGCGCGCGCGCCACCTGCTCGAGGTCGGCCATCAGCGCGCGCAACTGCTCGGTGACGGCCTGCGCCTGCCCCGCGTACCAGTACTGGCTGTAAGCCACCTTGGCGCGCATACGCAATTCAGTCACGGTGGCGCTGCGACGCGCGTCTGCCGCCGCGGCTTCGGCCGCCGCGATACCGCGTCGCAGTTCACGCTTGTCGCCGAGCGGGAACATCTGCCGCAACGAGTAGCGCGTGTTGCCGGCATTGGCCGGCGACAGCGTCGGCTCGCTGATCGGAATGTCGCGCAGCTCCATTTGCAGGATCGGATCGGGCAACGCACCGGCGCCTTGCAGGCGCTGCTTGGCGGCGTCGGACTCCAGCGACATCGCACGCAGTTCAGGATTGCGCGTTTCCAGGAACGTCAACACGCTCTGCAGGCTGGCACCCAGCTCGTCGGCCGACGATTTCGGCGACTGTGCAGCAGGCTTGCCTGCAACGAGAAGCAGTGCGGCCAGAAGAGCACAGGGCAGAAGACGAAGTTGCACGGAAACCTCCAGTCGAAACGGCACGCGCCGCCATGGCGTGCGCCAAGGCTTGGCGCGCCGAGGCGCGCGGACCGGAGGGGCTAGAGCTGGAGTCGAGACAGCCGCACGTAGAGCGGCTCAGGGGGACCGCGATCGAACACAACAGCGTGGGTCGCAACCATCACTCGCGGCGCCAGGTCGACACGCGTGAAAGCGGGCGCTGCGAGCCAGTCACCGGCAGGCGGGTCCGTCGCGCGTGGCTGCGCTCCAGGATCGTCCTGCGGGCAATGTGTGGCCGCCAGATCCCCCGCCGGTGCCGTGACGTCGGCGACATGCTGAGGGCAGGGTGCTTCTACCGCCACCAACGACGGTGGTGCGGTTCGAATCGGTGTCTTCGCGATGCACACGCCCATCGCCGCGAATGTGTGGCTAGCCACGAGCAAAAGGGCGAGCGCGGCCGCGGCGACTCGCTTCGCGCGGCGCGTACGTGGCTTTAGGTATCGGAGACTCAGCATGGAGCGGGCAGTATCGGGAGCGTGGGCTTCCGTGGGTTGACGGTAGTCAAGTGCGCCCCGACGGACTCGCCTATCTCACTGGTTCGATCCGGGTTACTACGAGGTTCTCGCCGGACTTTTCGAGTGCGAAGCGGACCTTTTCGCCCTCCTTGAGCTTGGCAAGCATTGCCGGATCCTTGACCGGGAACGCCATCGTCATCGCCGGCATGTCAAATCCCTTCAAGGGGCCATGCGCCAGCGTCACCCGCTTGGTGTCCATGTTCACTCGCTTGACCTGTCCCTCGTACATTTCCGACGATGCTGCCTTCGCCGCCGGCGCGTCATGCGTATGCGAGGCCGCCGACTGCGCCCATGACGGCGTCGCCAGCGCCCAACCCATCGCGACAACCGTCAACCAAACCGATTTCATTGCAGGCTCCATTACCGAAAGCGCCGATTTTGCCTCAGGGTGCACGCGAGGCAGATGCCTTCTGTCAATTCATTCCAGCAGCTGCACGCTTCTCGTGCACGCCTGGCGACCATCGGCTCTTGATGAATGCCAGCGTCGCGATGATCTCGTCATCGCTCAGCCGGTCGCCGAACCCTGGCATGTCGGACTGGTAGCCCGGCGGAGCGTGTTTCGCGATCCCGTACTTCGTCACCTCGAACAGCACAATGTCGTCGTGATGCCACGTATGTCCGCTGTCGTCGTGCGGTGGCGCCGGCAGGCGACCTTGCGCATTGCGCGACTGCCATTCGGGCTGGCCTTCGAGCCGCGCACCGTGGCACGACGCGCAGTGAAGCTGGTACAGCGGTTCGCCGCGCGCGACGAGCGCGCGATCAGTGTGATCGATGGTGGGCTCGCGCACGAGCCACCAGACAGCTGCGACGGCAAGCAGTGCAGCGCCTACCATCAAGAGTCCAAGGGTTGAGTGCTTAGTCATCGACTCGGCGCGCTCCTCGTTGCCCTTCTGCGCCTGGTCAGCGCCTCCACGCGCGAACGTTTCCAGAATCGGGCACTCCGGCCGATCATCTCCATGACATCGTTCCTCAGTGATGGCCGTGCGCCAGCGCGTGCCCGCGACCCCGTGCAATCAACCAGCGATTGAACGGGTAGGCGGCGACACCCGCCAGTCCAAGGGTCAACGCCAAGCTGCCCCAGAACAGCCACGAGTCGAAGCGATGCATCCATCGCACCCGGGATCATCCACATCAGCAAGTTGTCCACGATCTCCATGATCGCAATGGAGCCCGTATCGGCGGCCAATGCGAGGCGTGTCGCCGATCCGAGGCTGTAGCCATTACGCAGCAGGGGAATCATCGTCAGCAGGTAGCCGGATATGAAGGCCAGCCCGGTCGCCAGCACGATCGTCTCGAGATTGCCCCATTGGAGCGCAGTTCCGATGACCATGCCGGCCACTTCACCGATCGAACAGCCCGCCAGGCAGTGCAAGGTGGCCAGAAGCGCGAGGCGTCCAGGCGCAGCAGCCTTTTCCGTGGTGGTGCACCTGATGCGTTGAATTTGCCGATGGGCGGGTGCGATCCATAGCAGCGCTCCGGGTAAGGCGTGGAGTCGTTATGCTGAAGCTTCCAATGATGGCAAAGTCAAGCCCTCGCGACGTTGACCGGCCCCGGGGTGGCCGTCGCCCGACAACTCCCGCTCCGCTATCCATTTCCCCTGATGATCCGAGACACTACAACGGTCTTCACTGACGCCGCCGCGACGTGGAATCGCCGCTTCGAAGGCGAGGAGTTCCTGTTCGGGATCGAGCCGAACGAATGGCTCCGGGAGCACGTCGGGGTGTGGGCGCCGGGTGGACGCATCCTGTGTGTGGCCGACGGCGAAGGGCGCAACAGCGTCTGGCTCGCGCGGCAGGGTTTTGTGGTGGATGCGTTCGACATTGCCGAGGTGGGAGTGGAAAAGGCGCGCCAGTTCGCCGCACGAAAGGGCGCGCATGTGAATTACAGCGTGGCCGATTGCGACACCTACGCCTGGCCGCAGGCGAGCTGCGACGGCGTGGCAGCAATCTTTGTTCAGTTCGCTGACCCGGCCCAGCGGAAACGACTGTTCGAGAGCATGGTGGCAAGCCTCCGGCTCGGCGGCGTCCTGGTGTTGCAGGGCTACGCGCCGAAGCAACTCGAATACCGGACTGGCGGCCCGCCGTTCGTCTCGCACCTCTACACGCCGGAGTTGCTGCGGACGGCGTTTGCCGATCTCGAGGTCCTTGAACTGCGAGAGTACGAAGCCGATGTTGCCGAAGGCAACGGCCACCGCGGCCGCTCGGCGTTGATCGGTCTTGTCGCTCGGCGGCGTTGAGGCGCTTCCTCGCATGTCAGGCACGCTCCGGATCCGACGCACGTCTTGGCAGCCTGCTGGTGGCTCTGCAACTGGTGCTGATCGTGTGGCTTGCCTTCAAGGGCGCATCCGGCCTGGTGGTCGTGCGACTGCCGGTGGACGCGGCGATCCTGGCTGCCGCCGCAGTCGCCCTGGGCGTGTGGGCGCTTTCGGCCAACCGGCCCGGCAACTTCAATATCCGACCTGCGCCCCGCGCAGGTGGCCAGCTGGTGCAGCACGGTCCGTACCGCTGGGTCCGCCATCCGATGTACAGCGCTTTGCTGCTTGCGGGGGTGGCCGCCGCGCGGATCGCTGGCGACCTCGAAACCTGGCTCGTGCTGGTGGCGCTCGCGGTCGTGCTCGGGGTCAAGGCCCGTGTCGAGGAGCGCGCCATGGTCGAACGGCATCCGGCCTATCGCGACTACCAGCAGCGCACGCGGGGCTTCGTTCCGGGACTCTACTGAGCGCCGCCTGCGGATCGGGAGCAGGCATGGAAGCGTCGCAAAGGCGGTCGATGTCCGCTCTGCTACTCAGTTCATCAGGACACTGACGATCCCGTTGCCGATGCCCATCTGGGCCGAGGCCTAGATCAGACCCGGCGCAGATTGGCAGCAGCGCGGCGCCCTACTTCACCGGCCAGATATTGGCGGCAGCCAGCTTGTTGCTCAAGCCGTCGGGTTCGAGGAAGTTGACCTGCACGCGGTCGCCGGCCTGCAGCTTGGACAAGTCGTAAACGTTCGAGTTGACGTAGACATCGGCTGTCGTTCCATCGGCTCCGCGCAGGCGCACGGTCTGCGCATACGAGTCGGTCGAAACGACCACGAAGACGCCGGGCTGCGGAGAGTAGTTGATTCCGCCACCCTGCATCCGTCGGCCACCCGGGTCACCATCGGCGCGTTGCGCGACTGCCGGAGCCACCGCGCAGATGCCTGCGATCGCGACGGCCAAGATTTTAGTCAATGCGTTCATAGTGCCCTCCATGCCTCAGCACTGTCCGGAAAGCGTAGTGCATCAGCGGTGGCGCGCTAGCCTAGGTGCCGCCCGTTCGTCAGTTCAGCAGCACGTTGACGATCGCGTTGCCGATGCCCATCAGCGCCGAGCCTGAAATCAATCCGGCGCAGATCGGCTCCAGGCCCTCGACCCAGAACTCGTTGCCGCGCGTTCCGGGTTGCGGATGGCGACGGCCCATCAGCCAGAACACCAGCGCGCCGACGAACATGCCCAACGTTGCCTCGGGCGGAAGGACGACACCCAGGCCGATCGACACCGCCGACAGGCCGAAGCGGCCGCGGGTGACGATCTTCGCGATCTCGATCGCGGCCGCGCTGACCGCCGCCACGATCATCGACACGACCGCCGAGTTCGGCAACGCGCTGACCCCTTTCGCGATGATCTCGGCAACGCCCTTCCACTGCAGCGCCGCCGGAAACGCGAACTGGTCCGAGACCATCGTGCTGATCGAGCGCACGCCGTTGGCATCCGGCTGCAGGAACAGCAGGAAGAACAGCGGCACGCACGCGATCGCCCCCGCCACGATGCCGATCACGTGGCCGATCGCCTGCTGGCGCGGCTTGCCGCCGAGCATGTAGCCGGGCTTGATGTCCGACAGCAGGTTGGCCGAGTTGGCGGCGATCTCGGCGGTCATCGCCGCCGGAATCAGGTTGCTGGCCGGATTGGTGCGGTCGATCGCACCCATCGTGAACTGCGTGATCTTCGACAGCGACCCGGTCGGCGTCCACGAGGTCAGCGCCATCGAGTTGGTGCAGATGATCGACAGCACGAAGATCAGGGGCAGCGAGATGAACGCGAGCAGCCAGGGCACGCCGAAGAACTCGTGCGTGACCGCGGCACCCAGCACGCTGAAAGCGGGGATGCCGACGACCGAGATCCACAGCGGGAACTCGATGTGCTTCACGCACATCCTCGCCCTGCGACTTCTCGCTTCGCTTGAAGATCCCCTTGAAGATCTCCGGCCGCCCCAGCAGGCTGACCAGCGAGCCGACCACCATCATCGCCACGCCCCACCACAGCGACCACTGATTGACGATCTCGGCGCGCGAGATCGGCACGATCGCGCCGGTCGGGCGCGACGCGCGCGACGATGTCGCCGGCCTGGATCATGATCGGCGCGAGGACCACGAAGTTGATGAAGGCGCCGAGCAGGCAGCTCGTCGCCACCGCGATCCCCATCAGGCCGCCGACGCCGAGCATCGCGGCATCGAGCGTCAGCCGCAGACCGAGCTGGCGGATATCGGTGCCGAGGATCGTCGGGATCCAGCCGTGTGCCTTGGTGGCGACGGCGTAGTAGTAGGTGTCGAGCCGCTCGTGAATAGTCCACGGCTCCTTCAGGCCGGCCCACTGGTCCAGGCGCAGGATCTTGAACTGCAGCAGCTTCATCCAGCCGTCGCTGATGACGGCCTGGTAGATGCCGGTCAGCACGGCGGTCGTGGCGAGCAACCGCGCCTTGAACATGCCGGCGTGCGCCGCGCCGGTGTAGAGCGCGTCGAGCACGACGCCGCTGGCACGCCCCTCGGGAAACGGCAGCTGCTCGTCGTTGATGAAGCGCCGCTTCATCGGGAACGCGACCAGCACGCCGATCACGGACACCACGCACATCCAGACGATCATGTGCCACCACGGGATGATCTTGTCCGTCACCAGCATGTAGGCGGCGAGGCTCGCGATCATCGGCGCCGATCATGTAGCCGGCGGCGGTCGCGATCGACTGCGTGCAGTTGTTCTCGAGGATCGTGAAGTCCTGAGCGATCCCCGCGCTCGCCATGATCCGGTAGATCGCGAACGCCAGGATCACGGCCGTCAGCCCGACGCCGATGCTGATGCCGGTCTTGGCGCCGATGTACATCGCGGTCGCGGCCAGCACGCCGCCGAGCAGGAAGCCGGTGGCGCCGGAGCGGATCGTCAGCTGCGGCATGTCGCCGCGATAGACGTTCTTCAGCCACCATTCGTCCTTCTGGGCCCGGGTCCAGGTGCGAACCTGTTCTTCGTCGAGCTGCAGCAGCGCCATTAAGCCTCGGATAAAGTGGTGCGCGTTACTTGGCGGCCCGCGCTTCGGCCAGCTTGACCTTGCAGCTGAACGACAGCGAGCCGAGGTTCTGCTTCAGGCACGCAGCCACCCGCCCGCCCCCCGGTTGCACGCCCGAGCAATACGTGTGTATGTCTTCCGCGCAGGCCTTGTCGACTTCCTTCAACAACTCGGTCATCTTCGCCACGTGCTCCTTGCACGGCGGCGACAGTTCCGCCGCGTTGGTCTGCAGGCACGTCGCCACCTGTCCGCCGCCGGCCTTGGCCTGCGGGCAGAATTTCGCCAGATCGGTGCGGCAGGCATCCTGCGCCAGTGCGGAGCCCGACGCTATGGCGGCGATGACGAAGACGGCACGCATCAGTTGTGGCGTCTGAACTGTGAAGGCAGGCATGGCTTTGCTCCCCCAATGAGCCAGCGATGTGCGCCATGTGCAACTGGGCCCGTCACCGATGGCGCGGGCGATTGTGGCATCCGCTCGCGATCCGATGAAGTCCGCGGCGCGAAACGGACGACCCAGTTGTACGTCTGACACGGTTTGCTGCGGCCCCACCGCCTGCTTCGTAAGAAGCGGCCGTGTCTGCCGGATCGATGAACCTCTTCGGCGGAGGACCCGTCCAAGTGTCATGCGCAGGCAAACCCGAGTGATCGACAAGCAGGGCATATCGCAACCAAACTAGACAAGACGGCAAGGAGACAGCTGAGGCCATGAACAGGACAACGATCATCGCCGCGGCGGTAGCGGCGCTGGCAATCGCAGGCGCGGCGTATCTGTGGAAGGAACGGCAAGCCGAGGTCCCCACGCCAACCGCACCGCCGGTCGCGGCGGCTCCGGAGGGGCCTCCGACACCGACCGAGCCGGCGATTAAGCATCCAATTGAAGCACTGGCGCAGGAGGCGGCCGCGCCCAAGACGCCGCTACCGACGCTGGAGCAGTCCGACACCCAAGTGCGGACCGTGCTGGTCGATTGGCTCGGGCGTGACCAGGTGCAGGCATTCCTGCAACTCGACGACTTCATCCGGCATTTCGTCGCCACCGTCGACAATCTCGGGCGGTCGCATGCAGCTCCGCGCCTGTGGCC
>CAVRVM010000016.1:0-41971 GCA_963724605.1 uncultured beta proteobacterium | reverse complement strand
TCCTTGGCGTCGCGGCAGCGATAGGCGACATGATGGATGCGGTCGATCTTCATCGAGTTCTCCTCAACTCAGTCCGGTGACCGGAATCAGCGCACCATGAATCGCGCGCGCATCGTCACTGGCGAGAAAGCCGATCACCGCCGCCAGCGCTTCCGGCGCAACCCAGCGGGCCGGGTCCGCGTTGGGCATCGACTGGCGGTTGGCCGGAGTGTCGATGACGCTGGGCAGCACGGCGTTGACGTTGATGCCTTCTTCGCGCAATTCGGCCGCCATGGATTCCGTCAGCCGCATCAGCGCGCTCTTGCTGGCGATATAGGCTCCCATTCTTGCCGCACCACGTAGCGCCGACATCGCGCCGACATTGACGATGAAGCCGCGCCGCGCGCGCCGCATCACCGGCACGACGGCGGCCGCGCTCGCCAGCATCGTGTTGACGTTCAGATCCAGCATGCGCTGCCAGGTCGACGCGGCCGATTCGTGCACCGGCTCGCCCATCGTGAAGCCACCCGCCAGGTGCACCGCGGCCTCGATGCCGCCGAAGCGACTCGCTGCCTGTTCGACCGCCTGCGCAACCGCGCCGGCATCGAGCAGATTGACCGCCAGCGGCAACGCCGTGGTCGGTACTTCACGTACCAGCGCCGCCAGGGCATCGCCATCGCGATCGAGCAGCGCGATCCTCGCGCCGCGGGCGGCGAAGTGCGCAACGACCGCGCGGCCGAGCGCGCCGGCCGCTCCGGTGATGAGCACGCAGTGGTCAGACGGCATGTTTGGCTCCCACTTTGGACCGAAGGCTTGGCGTGGCTCCGGGAGATTCACGTCACGCCTCGACCGAAAGCGCGCCGCGGCGGATCTGGTCGCGCTCCAGGCTCTCGAACAGCGCCTTGAAGTTCCCTTCGCCGAAACCCTCGTCGTTCTTGCGCTGGATGAATTCGAAGAACACCGGGCCAAGCAGCGTTTCGGAGAAGATCTGCAGCAACAGTTTCTGCTCGCCGCCCTGGGTCGAGCCATCGAGCAGGATTCCGCGCGCCTTCAACTGCGGCACCGGCTCTGCGTGGCCCGGCAGCCGCTCCGCCAGCATCTCGTAGTAGATGTCGTTCGGGGCGCTCATCAGCGGCACGCCGGCCATCTGCAACGCATCGACGCTCGCCATCAGGTCATCGGTCAGCAGTGCGATGTGCTGGATGCCTTCGCCGTTGAACTTCATCAGGAACTCTTCGATCTGCCCGGTGCCGCCCTTGCCCGACTCCTCATTCAGCGGAATTCGGATCAGGCCATCGGGCGCCGTCATGGCGTGACTGGTCAGCCCCGTGTACTCGCCCTTGATGTCGAAGTAGCGGATCTCGCGGAAGTTGAAGATCCGCTCGTAAAAGCTGCTCCAGAAGGCCATGCGCCCGCGGTACACGTTATGCGTCATGTGATCGATGAGCCGGAAACCGTGGCCCCTCGGATGGCGAGCGGCTGTGGACTGAAACGCGGGCAGAAAATCGAAGTCGATGTCGTAGATGCTCTTGCCGTCTTCGAAGCGGTCGATCAGGTAGAGCGCCGCGCCGCCGATGCCCTTGATCGCCGGCAGCCGCAGTTCCATCGGGCCGGTTGGCACTTCGATCGGTTGCGCGCCGAGTTCGAGCGCGCGCGCATAGGCCTTGTGCGAATCTCGCACGCGGAAGGCGAGCGCACAGGCACTGGGCCCGTGCTCTGCGGCGAAGTAGCCGGCCAGGCTTCTGGCCTCGCGATTGACGATGAAGTTGATGTCGCCCTGCCGGTACAGCACGACGTCCTTGCTGCGGTGGTGCGCGACCCGACTGAAGCCCAGCTTTTCGAAGAGCGGTTCCAGTACGTTCGCGGTCGGTGAGGCGAATTCAACGAATTCGAACCCCATCAGGCCCATGGGGTTGTCGAAGAGATCAGGCATGTCGTTGCTCCTGGATACGGTGAGTGCGCTGTGTCGGGCGATCCGGTTACGAGCCGGCCATCAGGCGCCGCAGGGTGGCGCACAGGCGAGGCCGCGCACCGACGCCGCAAGGTGCTCGCCGTGGGTCGTCGCCTGCCAGTCCAAAGAGGTGCCGAACATCTCTTGATCCGTATCAGCGGTGCGCCGGGATGCGCATCGGTGCTCTCCGGCGGTCACTCGTCGTAAGGCGAGTGTAGGACGGCCGGCGGGGCGGCGGCGCGGACATGTGCGTCGCCGAGCGCTTTGGTCCGTCGCCCCGTGCGATCACGTCACCGTTGTGGATTTGTCGCAGCGGCAGTGTCGAACCTGCCATCGCGCATGCGCCGCGTGCCGCGCAGCATGCCTGCATCAGAAACGGCGATACGTCGCCGAGGAGCACTCCGATGCGGCACTTGAACTCCTGCAGTTGCTGGGCCTCCGGGTCGTCGACGGCACTGTTACGCGCCGCAGCCACGGCCGGACTGCTCTGGCTGGTGGTGACGTCCGCCGGTCCTGCCTGGGCGCAATCGGGTCAGCGTGCAACCCTGAACTTTGATCCTCGCTACATACTCGAGACCGTGGCGCGACGGATGAACGTAACACTGCGCCCGGACGAGCCGGTGCCAGTCGTCTATCTGGAAAGCACGACCCCGCTCGCACAATTCCAGGATGCGGTGGCCCCCCAATGGCGGTTTCGTCCACCGCGCTTCGCCAACGTCTATGTGATCGCGCACAACGAGATCTATCTGTCGGACGATGCGGACTACTACCGGCGTGTACGGCGCACGCTCGACGAATCGCTGGCCCACGAATTTACGCATTACATCCAGGTTCGCTATTACGGTGCGAACCTCGCCGACGAAACGTGCGAACTCGAGGCCGTTGCCGTTCAGTCCGCGTTCACCGAGATCCACCGGATGCCGGCCGCCCCGGGCGACGCCGTCTGACCAACTCGCAGACGCGCCTCAGTAGCCGCGCGCCCGATCGACAAGACCCGTAATGCGCTCGCCGCGCGACCAGCGCGCCAGTTTGTCGGCGACCTGCGCGATGGCCGGCTCGAGTTCCGTTTCCGCGGCCACATGCGGTGTGATGACGATGTCGCGCCGCGACCAGAACGGGTGCAGGGACGGCAGGGGCTCAGTTGCGAAAACGTCGAGCGTGGCGCCGCCCAGGTGACCGGCCTCGAGCAGCGCCAACAGGTCCGATTCGACGAGGGCGGAGCCGCGTCCGACATTGATGACATGCGCACCGGGTGCCAGGCGCGCGAGCGCGGCGCCGTCGAGTCGCCCGCGTGTGTCGGCGGTGTCCGGCAAGACGCTGACGAGTACGTCGAGGCCGTCGAGAAAGCTCGCGAATTCGGCGTCGCCGGCACGGCATTCGACGCCGTCGATCACTTTGCGCGTCCGTGCATGCCCGCGAACTGCAAAGCCGTAACGCGCCAGCGTCGTGGCGATTTCCGTGCCAATGACTCCGAGCCCCAATACACCGACGGCATATCGCTCGCGGACGGGCAGCTGTTCCGGATTCCAGTGCCGGTGCGCCTGGTGTGCGGCGTAGCGATCGAAGCGCCGGTAAGCCCGCAACACGGCGGTCAGCACGTATTCCGAAAGCCCACGTGCCATGCCCGCGTCTTCGAGCCGGTAGATCTCGACGTGGGGTGGAAGTCCCGGCACGGCAAGCAGCGCGTCCACGCCGGCACCGAGGTTGAACACCGCACGCAGCCGGAGTTGCTCCGTGAACAGTGCCGGCGGCGGTCGCCAAACCACGGCGACTTCAGCCTGTGGTGCGCTGTCATCTGCGTTCATCCGCAGCGCATCGCGCCACCAGACATCGGCTGCGACACCTTCCCGCTCGAGAGCCGAACGCAGCGCCGCGGTCCAGGTTTCCGCGGTCGTCTCGCGGGAGCAGAACACGACGCGCAGCGTCATCGTCGGCGCGCGGTCATTCAGGTGCGAAACGGACGAGCTCCGCGCCCTCGGCGACCTGGTCTCCGACGCCGTACAGCACTTCGGCGACGACGCCATCGGTCGGCGCAACGATCGTGTGCTCCATTTTCATGGCCTCCATCACCAACAGCGCGGCGCCGCGCGCAACCTTCGATCCGGCCGCCGTCGAGATTGCAATGACCTTGCCCGGCATCGGCGCGGTGAGCTTGCCGCCGCCCGCCTCGTGCTGTCCCGATTGCGCAATGATGTCGACCAGCGTGAGCACGCGATGGCGGCCGTGCGAGAAGACATGCAGCTCGTCGCCCTGGTGCACCACATCGGCCAGCAGCGAGCGGCCGCCGAAGGTGATTCCGAGCCGTGAGCCGTCAACCCGGGTGATCGCCAGCGGCGCATGCGCCCCCGCGTGGTGGAACTGGAAGCCGCCGCGCGCGTACTCGAGTTCGACATCGTGCACGCCGCGCTCGGACTTGAACGTCAGCGTGCGTGTGTAGGTCGTGTTGAGGCGCCAGCCGCGCGTTGAACTCCATGGGTCGGTGCTTTCACCGTGTGCCTCGTCGGACAGAACGCGCGCGCAGGCAAACGCCAGCAGCTCGTTGCCGACACGCTCGTCGTGCGCGTCGTGCGCAAACAGTCGCTCCCGCTCGCGCTCGATCAGTCCGGTGTCGAGCTCTGCTCGAACGAAGCTCGGGTTGGCGAAGAGCCGCGCGAGGAAGTCCACGTTGTTGGCGACCCCGAGGATGTGGACCTTGGCCAGCGCGTCCTGCATCCGGGCGATTGCCTGGGCGCGGTCCTCGCCCCAGACGATCAGCTTGGCGATCATCGGGTCGTAGTACGGCGTGATCTCGTCGCCGGCACGCACCCCGGCGTCGATGCGCACGGAGGCGGGCCGATGGAACGGCTCGCCGTCGACGTTGCGCGCGAAAGCAACATAGTGCGGCGTGGCGAAGTGCGCAATCCGGCCGATCGACGGCAGGAAGCCTTTGTCCGGGTTCTCGGCGTATAGCCGTGCCTCGATCGCGTGGCCGTCAATCTTCAGTGAGTCCTGTAGCCTGGGCAGCAACGTCGTTAGCCGGTCGCCCGCGGCCACGCGCAATTGCCATTCGACGAGGTCGTGCCCGGCGATCATCTCGGTGACCGGATGCTCGACCTGCAGCCGTGTGTTCATCTCCATGAAGAAGAACTTGCCGGACGGATCGGCGATGAACTCGACCGTGCCCGCGCCGACGTAGCCGACGGCCTTCGCGGCCGCGACCGCTGCATCGCCCATCGCCCGCCGACGTTCGGCCGTCATGCCGGGCGCCGGTGCCTCTTCGATGACCTTCTGGTGGCGGCGCTGTACCGAACAGTCACGCTCGAACAGATACACGGCGTCGCCGAAGCCGTCGGCAAAGACCTGGATCTCGATGTGGCGCGGCTGCTCGATGTACTTCTCGATCAGCACGCGGTCGTCGCCAAACGCGGCCTTCGACTCGCGCAGGCACGATTCGAGCGCGGCCATGAACTCGGCCGTCGACCACACGACGCGCATTCCCTTGCCGCCGCCGCCGGCGCTCGCCTTGATCAGCACCGGATAGCCGATCGCATCGGCCTGCGCATGCAGGAAGGAGGGCTCCTGCTTCGCGCCGTGATAGCCCGGGACCAGCGGCACCTTGGCGCGTTCCATCAGCGCCTTGGCCTCGCTCTTGCTGCCCATCGCGTGGATCGCAAACGGCGGCGGTCCGATGAATGTGATGCCGGCATCGGCGCAAGCCTGCGCGAACGCCTCATTTTCGGACAGGAAGCCGTAGCCGGGGTGAATCGCCTGTGCGCCCGTGTCGCGGGCGGCTAGCAGGATCAGGTCGCCCCTCAGATAACTGTCCTTCGCCGGCGCCGGGCCGAGGCGAACCGCCTCGTCGGCCAGCGCCACGTGCAGGCTGCCGGCGTCGGCGTCCGAGTACACCGCGACCGTATGCATGCCCATGCGACGTGCGGTGGTGATGACGCGGCAAGCAATCTCGCCGCGATTCGCGATCAGGATCTTTCGGAACATCGTCACCCCGCGGCGAGATTGCCGAGCGCTGCGCGCTTCGCAGTATGTGGCTCGCGGCCTCGGACCGCTCGGTCGCCGCAATCGGCAATCAGGATCTTTCGGAACATCGTCACCCCGCGACGAGATCGAGCACTGCGCGTCCAGCGCTATGGGGCTGGTCCGTGGCCGGCCGGTCACCGCGTTTCGCGAGCAGAGTTCTGCGGAGCATCATCGAATCATCCCGCACTGGGAGGTCGCGCTTGCGTCGGAGGCTCCGCACCAAACAACGCGCGCAGGATGCGCCGGACGAAGCGAACCAGTTTGGGCAGCAGCCAGAGCGCAAACAGAACGAGGACCGCAACGATTGCCGCCGCCAGCCACGGATAGGTCATCACGAGCCAGAGCAGTCCGCCCACGGCAACGTCCTCCGCCACCGACAGCGCGACGTTGGAAAACGGCTCGGGAGAGGTGTTGGCGGCGGCGCGAGTGCCGGCCTTGGTGAAATGGCTCGTCGCGGCCAGCGTGCCCCCCAAAATGGCCGCCGCGGTGGTCCATGCGGCACTGTCGAGACCACCGAACACGCCCGCGGCGAGCGCCGCACCGGCCGGAATGCGAATGAAGGTCTGGATGCCGTCCCACATCGAATCCACGCCGGGAATCTTGTCGGCAACGAACTCGATCAGGAACATGACTGCCGCCGCGATCAGCACGAACGGATGCTGCAGGACCGCGAGTCCCGCCGGCAAGTCGACCCAGCCGGCGTAGCCGACCAGGCCCACGATCAACAGCACCGCATACAGCCGTATGCCGCTCGCAAACCCCAGCACGGCCGCGAGTGCGATCAGTTGCGTCAGATCGAGCGAGTCCATCGCCTAAGGTGACCGACGTGCAGTTGTAATCGGGCCGGGCGCCCGGCCGCCCGAAGCCCGGTCCGCTAACTCTAGTGGTCGAAATGCACGTGCGCCGGCGCAGCCGGCGCGTACATTTCGACCGTAGCCCTTACATCTCCTCATCGTCCCCGTCCTGGTTCATCATCGCTTCGTACTCCGCGATCCAGCGCGGTTTCCGCTTTTCGAGAAACGAAAGGACGCCTTCGCGACCGTCCTCACTGGTTCGGATAGCAGCAATGCGTTCGGCCGTGTCGGCGACGAGGGCGTCGTCGATCGGTCGTCCCGCCAGGTCGCGCACGAGGCGCTTGGCCTCGGCCGCAGCGTGTGCGCTGGTCTGCATGACTGTGCCGAGCAGCGTGTTGATGCGCAGGTCGAGTTCCTCCGGCGCTGCCAGGTCGTGCACCAGGCCGATGCGAAATGCCTCGCCAGCATCGAACTTCTCCGCCGTTACAAAGTAGCGTCGTGCGGCACTGATGCCCATCGCGCGGACCACATAGGGACCGATCGTTGCCGGGATCAGTCCAAGCTTGGTTTCACTCAGGCAAAAACTCGTCCCGATCGCCGCCACCGCGATGTCGCATACGGAGACGAGCCCTACGCCGCCCGCGTAGGCGTCGCCGTGCACGCGCGCGATCACCGGCTTCGGGCACTCGTAGATTGTGCGCAGCATCGTGGCGAGCTTCATCGCGTCAGACCGGTTCTCGTCGTACGAGAACGCCGCCATCCGCTTCATCCAGCCGAGATCAGCGCCCGCGCAGAAGGCAGGGCCCTTGCCGGCGAGCACGATCGCCCGCACATCGGGATCCGCGCCAAGCGATCGAAATGTCTCAGTCAGTTCTGCGATGGAGGTTTCATTGAAGGCGTTGCGGACCGTTTCGCGCGCCATCCAGACGACGGCGACACGGTGGCTGATATGAATGTCGAGCGTGGCGGTAGTCATGTCAGTTCAGGACCTGGCTGAGATTCGAACAGTTGCTGGCGGCGTTCCCACGCGCGCATGGGCGCGCTTCGGCAGGCATGCCCGTGGCCGGCATGGACAACGCTCGCCTGAGCTACGACGGCGTCCATCGCTTCGCCACTTCCTCGAGCATCACTTCGGTGGCGCCGCCGCCGATCGCCAGCACGCGCGCGTCGCGGACGAGCCGCTCGATGGGGCTCTCGCGCATGTAGCCCATGCCGCCATGGAACTGCTGGCAGTCGTAGGCGACCTCGTTGACCAGTTCACCGGTCAGCGCCTTCAGCATCGAGATCTCGCGCACGGCATCGTGCCGCTGATCGAACAACCACGCGCAGTGGTAGAGCAGTTGTCGCCCGGCTTCGGTCTTTGCCGCCAGCATCGCAAGGCGCTGGCGGATCGTCTGTTTGGCCCATAGCGTTCCACCGAAGGCTTTACGTTCGTTCACATACCGATGCGTCAGGTCCAGCATTGTCAGGCAGTGTCCGACCGCCATTGCGCCGAGCGCGATGCGTTCGGTCTGGAAGTTGCGCATGATCGCCTGGAAGCCGCCATTTTCCGCGCCTATCAGGTGCGACGCCGGCACCCGACAGCCCTCGAACACCAGTTCGGCGGTGTCGGACGCGAGCCAGCCCTGCTTGCCGAGCGCACGGCCAACGCGGAATCCCGGCGTGCCGCGCTCGACCGCGAAGATCGAAATCCCGCGTGAGCCTTTGGCAACGGGGTCGGAGCGCGCCGCGACGAAGACGAGGTCGGCGAGCACGCCGTTGGTGATGAACATCTTGCTGCCGTTGAGCAGCCAGTGGTCGCCATCACGCACTGCCCGCGTGCGGATCGCGGCGACGTCCGAGCCGGCATCGGGTTCGGTCACCGCGACCGCCGAGATCAGTTCGCCCGTGGTGATTCGTGACAGCCAGCGCGTCTTCTGGTCCGGCGAGCCACCATGTGCAAGGTGCGGACTTGCCATGTCGGTATGAACCAGCACGGTGATGATGAAGCCGCCGGAAGTTGCGCGCGACAGTGCTTCCTGGAACACGACGTTGGTCGTCATATCGGCGCCGGCACCGCCGTATTCCGGCGGATACATCAGCCCAAGCCAGCCAAGCGCGCCCATTTTGCGCAGCACTTCGCGCGGGGTGGCGCCGGCCTCGTCCCAGCCGAGGGCGTTGGGCTCGACTTCGGCGGCGATGAAGCGCGCGACCTGGCGGCGCAGCTCTTCATGCTCCGGGCGCGTGTAGACGCTGCTGGACATGGCGCCCGAGCGACTACATCCGGAACACGCCGAAGGTCGTGTCCGGAATTGGCGCGTTCAACGTGGCGCTCAATGCCAGCGCCAGGGTCTCGCGCGTATCCAACGGGTCGATAACGCCGTCGTCCCACAGGCGCGCGGTCGCGTAGTACGGATGGCCCTGATGCTCGTACTGCGCAAGGATCGGCGCCTTGAACTTCTTTTCTTCTTCCGCACTCCAGACACCGCCCTTGGCTTCGATGTTGTCGCGCCGGACGGTCGCCAGCACGCTGGCCGCCTGCTCGCCACCCATGACGCTGATGCGCGCGTTCGGCCACATCCAGACGAAGCGCGGGCCGAAGGCGCGGCCGCACATGCCGTAATTGCCGGCGCCGAATGACCCGCCGATGATGACCGTGAATTTCGGCACTTGCGCGCAGGACACGGCGGTGACCATCTTGGCGCCGTGGCGCGCGATGCCTTCGTTCTCGACTTTGCGCCCGACCATGAAGCCGCTGATGTTCTGCAGGAAGACGAGCGGCACCTTGCGCTGGCAACACAGCTCGATGAAGTGCGCGCCTTTCTGTGCGCTCTCCGAAAAGAGGATTCCGTTGTTGGCAACGAGTCCGACTGGAAGCCCGTGAATCCAGGCGAAGCCGGTCACCAGCGTCGAGCCGTAGCGCGCCTTCCACTCGTCGAATTCCGAGGCATCGACGATGCGTGCGATGACCTCGCGCACGTCGTAGGGCTTGCGCGTGTCGGTCGGGATCACGCCATAAAGCTCGGCCGGTGCGTGACGCGGCGCGCGCGCCTCGCGCACCTGCAGTTGCGCTGGCTTCACATAATTGGTCGTTGCGAGGATGCGGCGCGCGAGCGCCAGCGCGTGCGCGTCGCTCGACGCCAGGTGATCGGCCACGCCCGAGAGCCGCGTGTGCACGTCGCCGCCGCCCAGATCTTCGGCGGTTACGACCTCGCCCGTGGCCGCCTTCACCAGCGGCGGTCCGCCAAGAAAGATCGTTCCCTGGTTGGCGACGATGATGGACTCGTCGCTCATTGCCGGCACGTACGCGCCGCCGGCCGTGCACGAACCCATGACGACGGCGATCTGCGGGATGCCCGCTGCCGACAGCGTCGCCTGGTTGTAGAAAATGCGGCCGAAGTGCTCGCGGTCCGGGAACACGTCGTCCTGGTTCGGCAGATTGGCGCCGCCGGAGTCGACCAGATAGATGCACGGCAGGCGGTTCTCGCGCGCAATCTCCTGCGCCCGCAGGTGTTTCTTCACCGTGATCGGGTAGTAGGTGCCGCCCTTGACTGTGGCGTCGTTGCACACGATGACGCACTCGCGACCCGACACCCGCCCGACGCCGGTGATGATGCCGGCCGACGGCGCCGCGCCGGCGTACATGTCCCACGCGGCAAGCTGCGACAGCTCCAGGAACGGCGTGCCGGGATCGAGCAGCAGCTGCACCCGGTCACGCGGCAACAGCTTGCCGCGTGCCGTGTGCTTGGCGCTGGCCTCCACGCCGCCGCCGGCCGCGACCTGCGTGATCTTCGCTTTCAGGTCGGCGGCCTGCGCGTTCATCGCCTCCGCGTTGGCCTTGAACTCCGGGCTGCGCGGATTGAGCCGGGTTTCCAGGATCGTCATCGCAGGATCGTCATCGCAGAATCGTCATCGTGTTGTCCGGACGGATCGCGGCGCCTCGCTCGGCGCCGCCAGGCGAATGGTAGCCGCGCGGCTCAGCCGTGCGTCAGCGGGGCGACGTGGGCGACCGCCTGAGTCCGGTGGCGCCGGAAGTGCGCGACGGCGAGCACCAGCGCCAACAGGCTCAGCGCCGCCGACATGAAAAACGGTGCGCCGATGCGCCAGTCACCTGCGGGCAGATGGCTCGCCTCGGCCAGTAATGGAGCGCCCAGCAGCGGAGCGATCGCGGCCAGCAAGGAGTTCATCGAACTGAGCGACCCCATCGCCAGGCCCTGTTCCTTCGGATCGGCGGCTTTGGACACGATCGCATGCAGCGCCGGACCGATGCCAAAGGCGAGCAAATTGGCGAAGATGATCGCGTACATCAGCCAGCCGACGGTCGTCAGTCCGTAGGCGATGTAGGCGAACGTGCCCGAGGCGAGGCCGGCGACGACCAGGCGGCGCTCGCCGAAGGCTCGCAGCAGCCAGCCCAGCAGCCCGCCCTGCACCAGCGTCGCCATCAATCCGACAACGAACAGCGACAGCCCGGTCTCGCGCGGTCCCCAGTCGAAGCGGAACTGCGTATACAGCACCCAGGTGCTGTGCAGGATGAACTGGGCGAGGTTCGCCAGCGCAATCACCGCCACCAGCACGCCGACGTTGCGCAGTCGGGTGAGGCCGTACAGCGATCCGATCGGGTTGAGCCGCTTGAAGTCGAACGGCGGACGGTCCCCGTGCGCGCGGTGAGGCAGCGACTCCGGCAGCACCAGCCATCCGTACAGCAGGTTGAGCACCGACAGGCCCGCCGCGACATAGAACGGCAGTCGGATGTCGATGGCACCAAGCAGTCCGCCGACCATCGGTCCGACGACATACCCGATGCCAAAGGCCGCGCCGATCATGCCGAAGCTGCGGGCGCGCTTCTCAGGTGTGGTGATGTCCGCCACATAGGCGTTGGCCACCGCAAAGTTGGCGGCGAGCGCACCGCCCATGACGCGCAATGCCACCAGTGCCTGCGCCGAATGCGCCAGCGCCGAGAGCAGGAACATCGAACCCAGCCCGGCGATCGACAGCAGCAGCACCGGACGGCGGCCATAGCGGTCCGAAAGCGCGCCGAGGATCGGTGCGCAGACGAACTGCGTCAGTCCGAAGGCGATAATCATCGCGCCGTACCAGTAGGTCTGCGCGTCGCGGCCCGTCGTGAATTCGCCCACCAATGACGGCAGCACCGGCAGCAGCAGGCCGAAGCCCATCACGTCGATGACGACGGTGATGAGGATGAACGGAAGTGCCGGCTTGCGCGGCATCAGCGCGTGTTCCGTGCGCCGGCTGTCGGCGCATCGCCGAACAGTCCGGCCTCGGACCACCCGACCGCGGCGAGGTCGTGGGCGCGAAAGCGGCGCTCGCTCGGCATCATGAACTCGTCGAGCTGCGGCGGCGCAACTCCGGTGCCTGCCAGCATTGCGTGGGCCTGTCCCCGGTGGTGAATCTGGTGGGTGAAGAGGTGCATCAGCACGTACCGCGCCGCGTCGCGCTGCACGAAGGTCGAACGCTGCATCGCGACTTCGGCGTCCAGCGCGGCGTCGTCGGCGGCGTCGCACCAGCCGATCAGCCGTGCGTCCGAGGTCTCCTGCGCTGCCGCCAGCTCCGGCATCCGGTCAAATGGAGTCTCGCTGGCAAAGGCCTTGCGCATGTCCGCTTCGCGATAAAGCGCAGCGATGTAATACCAGTCGACGATCAGGATGTGATTGAGCGTCGCCCACAGGCTGGGGAAGAAGCTCGTGCGCGGGGCGGCGAACTCGGCATCGCTGAGTTGAAGGCAGGCCGCGTGCAGACGGTGGTTGGCAAGCCGATTGGCGCGCGCCAGAAGTCGAAGCTGTGCAAGCTCGCTCATCGCGCGGGCATCTCGCTGATGCCGGCTTGTCCACGACAGCGGCCGACCCAGGCCCGGACGGCCGGGAACTCGGCGAGGTCGAAGCCGCCTTCGTCGGCACGGTGCGTGTAAGCGAAGAGCGCCAGGTCAGCGAGGCTCAGCCGACCGCCGACGAAGTAGTCCCGCGTCGCCAGATGCTGCTCCATCACGCCGAGCGCGCGCTTTCCTCGAGCCAGCAGATCCGGCAGACGCGGATCATCAGCTTTCCGCTTGAACACTCGGATGAAGCGCGCCACCGCGATGGACGGCTCGTGGTTGTACTGCTCGAAGAACATCCATTGCAGCATCTGTGCGCGGCCGAGTCGGTCGTCCGGGACCAGCCGCGTGCCTTCGCCGAAGTACCAGAGGATCGCACCTGACTCAGCCAGAGCGGTGCCGTCGTCGAGCACGACGACCGGTACGTTGCCGTTGGGATTGAGCCGCAGAAACTCGGGCGTGCGCGTCTCGCCTTGCATGATGTCAATCTCGCGCCATGCGTACGGTTGCCCGGTGATGTCGAGCACCATCCGCACCTTGTGACAGTTGCCGGACGCGCTCGTGCCGTAGACGACGGTTGCCACGTGAAATCTCAGGTCTTAAAACGGGCCGCGGGCGATCCAGCGCTCGACCTGTTCAAGGCGGTCACGGCCCCAGAACATCTCGCCGTCGACGAAGATCGTCGGGGCGCCGAAGACGCCGCGCGCGATGGCCTGCTCGACCTCGACCCGTAGCGCGTTCTTGATCTCATCTTCCTGCACGCCTGCGGCGAGCCGCTTGGCGTCGATCCCGAGCGACCCGGCGACGTCGAGAGCCACCGTGGCATCGCCGACGTTGCGGTCATCAACGAAGAACGCCCGGAACACCGCGTGGATGTAAGTTGCCACGTGCGGCGATCGCTCACGCTGCAGCCAAAGGACAGCGCGCGACGCCGCCACGGCGCCGATCGGGAAGACGGTCGGATGCCGATACGGCACGCCGACGAACGCGGCTGAGCGCGCGAAGTCTCTCACCGAGTAGCGTGCCTTGGGCCCGTAGACCTCGGTCAGTGGAGCGCCGCCCGAGGCCTTGAACACGGCACCCAGCAGGATCGGGCGCCACTGCAGCGCGCGGGCAGTGCGGGCGGCCAGCGACTCGATCTGCTCGGACGCGATATAGGAATAGGGCGACGAGAAGTCGAAGTAGAACTCGATCGCAGAGGCCATGGCGCTTTTCACCGAGAAAGGCGAATGTTACGTGCTGTCGCGCTCGGCCTCAGGCGAGCGGAGCCGCGTGCACGCGACAGGTGTAGCGCATCTCATTGGTGCCATTTGCCGCATTCGCGTCGAACAACGCGCGGAGAGCCGCCACCAGTTCGGTATGGCGCGGCTGGCCCGGCGCGGGCAGATACGAGGCCGAGCCGGCCAGCGCCGACACCATGGCCCAGTCCATGTTTCGCTGGTGGTGGAATTCCTTGGTGGTTGGCGCGCGTCCTCCGAAGTACGTGGGAATCGCGTCGGTGCCCTGGTGCTTGTAGCGGATGGCCCGATAGTCGTTGCCGTATTCAAGCAGCAGGGCTTCGTAGCCCGCGAGAAACGGCGTGCCGGTGAGGTCCCGATCGTTCCAGATCAGCGCGGCCCAGCCTCCCGGCCGCAGCACCCGGAGAGATTCGGTTCGAAAGCTGCCCGGCTCGAACCAGTGGAAGGCCTGCCCGGCAATCACCAGGTCGATCGAGCCATTGTCGAGACCGGTGGCCTCGGCAGTCCCGTCGCGGGCGCTGTACTTGGGATACTGCGCAAGGTACTCGACGCCCGCCGCTCGCATCGGCGCATTGGGTTCGACGCCTATGACATGACGCCCTGCGGCCAGGAACGGTTCGGCCGAGAGCCCGGTACCGACGCCGATGTCGGCGACCAAGCCGTTAGGCGGTAGAGCCCCCGCCACTTCGAGATAGGCAACCAGTTCCGACGGATAGCGCGGCCGCCCGGCGAGGTAGGCCTCGACACGATCGGAAAAGCGCTTGGTCGAATCGGACAAAGGGCCGCCCATCGCAGCCTCACCACTCCATCACGGCGTCCAGTCCGCGGTGCACACCGGTGAGGGCGCCGACCTTGCGTATCGCAAGAAGCGCCCCGTCGACATAGGGCTCGGCGCTCGAACCCGCCTGGTGCGTGAGGTGCAGGCGCTGGCCCGCAGCGCCGAACACCGCCTCGACGCCGATGACGTAGCCGGGCAGGCGCACCGAGTGGACCTGAACGCCATTCAGCGTGGCACCGCGCGCCGCTCGCGGCCCGCGCACCGCGTCGAGCGGCACGCCCGGATCGGGGGCCTTCACCTGGCCAAGGCGAAAGGCGAGTTCTCGGGCGGTGCCCGACGGGGCATCCGGCTTGTCTTCGTGCGCGTAGTCGATGACTTCGAAATGGTCGAGGTAGCGCGCGGCGGTTTCGGCGAAGCGCTGCAGCAGTACGACAGTCAGGGCGAAGTTGCCGCACGCGAGCACGCCGCGGCCATGCTTGCGTGCGACGCCGCCGATCTCGACGTAGTCCTCGTCGGCGAGCCCGGAGGTACCGACCACGACGTGGGCGCCCGCGGACAACGCGGCCAGGATGTTCCCCTTGGCGCTGTCCGGCTTGGTAAATTCGACGAAGACGTCGCACGGGGTGGCCAGTGCGCTGGCGGCGGTCGCATGCACCGTGGCCGACAGCGCTGGCTCGCCGAGTACGGAGCCCAGCGTCTGTCCCGCTGCTGTGCGTGCTACTGCGGCGACGAGTTGCAGGTCCGCGCTCCTGGCGATGCCACGCGCAATCTCCGATCCTGCCCAACCCGTCGCACCTGCCAGTATCACGCGCATAACGCTCCCTTTTGTCATCGGGCCGGGCGACCGGCCGCCCGAAGCCGGCCCGCTAAAGATTTCGCGCGATCAGGATGCGCTGGATGTCGCTGGTGCCTTCGTAGATCTGACAGACGCGCACGTCGCGATAGATGCGTTCGACCGGAAAGTCGCTGACGTAGCCGTAGCCACCGTGGATCTGGATGGCGTCCGAACAGACGCGCTCGGCCATTTCCGAGGCGAAGAGCTTCGCCATCGCCGCCTGTTTCAGGCAAGGTTGTCCGGCATCCTTTAGCGCGGCGGCGTGGTGGATCAACTGGCGGGCGGCTTCGAGCTGCATGGCCATGTCGGCAAGCCGGAACTGCACCGACTGATGCTCGAAGATCGGTTTTCCGAACGCGACGCGCTCACGCGCGTACTTCAGCGCCGACTCGTAGGCGGCGCGCGCCATGCCGAGCGACTGGGCGGCGATGCCGATGCGCCCGCCTTCGAGGCCGGACAATGCGATCTTGTAGCCCGCGCCTTCGTCACCGATCAGGTTGGCAGCCGGCACGCGGCAGTTCTCGAAGACGATCTGTGCAGTATCGGACGCGTGCTGGCCGAGCTTTTCCTCGACTCGCGCAACGACGTAGCCCGGCCTTGTCGTCTCGACGATGAAACAGCTGATGCCGCGCTTGCCGGCCGACTTCTCGGTGACGGCGAGCACGATGGCGACGTCGGCATTCTTGCCGCTCGTGATGAACTGCTTGACGCCATTGAGCACGAAATCGTCGCCCTCGCGAACCGCGCTCGTGCGCAGGCCTGAGGCCTCCGACCCGACATGCGGCTCGGTGAGGCAAAACGCGCCGAGCGTGTCGCCGCGGGCCAGTGGCACCAGAAAGCGCCGCTTCTGCTCTTCGTTGGCCCACGCCATCAGGATCGAACAGACCGGGCAGTTGTTGACACTGATGATGGTCGATGTGGCACCGTCGCCGGCGGCAATCTCTTCGAGTGCCACGGCGAGCGCCGTGTAATCCATGCCCGCGCCGCCGTATTCGTCGGGTACCGCGATGCCGAAGGTGCCGAGCGCCGCCAGTTCCCTCAATGCCTGCCGGGGAAAGGTCGCATGGCGATCCCAGTCCGGGGCGAACGGGGCGAGCCGCTGCGCGGCGAAATCGCGCAGCGCGTCACGCAGCTGCAGATGCTCGTCAGCGAGCATCGGTCGAGTCGAGAGGCGACGGGGGATCGCCCATGACCACCGGCTGGGCAGCGAAGGAGACCCACGACGGCCGCCGGCGCAAGACCAGCCCAACGATGAAGCCTGCGACCATGGCGCCGATCAGCAGCGGCCCGCCGCCGACGATTCCGGTGGCGATCAGCGAGTTCGAAAAGCAGCGCAAAGCGTTGTGCAGCGGACACCAGAGCCAAGCGACGAACATCGCGATGGCGGTCCAAGTTGCAAGCCCGACCAGCAGCGCACGCGACATGGACTTCGTCATGTCGGTGACCTGATTCTGAGCATCGCGATACGACAGCACCGCGAAGAACATCGCCGTCAGACCGGGCACGGCGACGAAGAGCCATGACGCCATGCCGGCCTCGATCGCGAAGCTTCTCATCAGCGGCTCGATGATGGCGAGCGCGAGCCAGCAGCAGATGCCGAACACGAGCGCGATAAAGACCTGCAGCGGCACTCAGGCACCCCGGACGTTGGAGGCGGAGACGGCGAAGCGGTACGAGACTAGCTCCATGCACGCCGCCGCGCGGTGACTTCGATCTCGATCTTCATGCGGGCATCGACCAGGCCGCAGACAATCGCAGTGGCCGCCGGCCGCGCCACCTTGAAATACTGGCCGCAGAGCGGAGCGACAAGCTCGAACGCCGCAACGTCAGTCAGGTAATAGCGCACTCGCACCACGTCATCGATCGAACAGCCGGCCTGCTCGAGCGCGGCGGCGATATTGCGGAAGCATTGGTGGGTCTGGGCGACGAGATCGGGGTCGATCGACATGGCAGCGTAATCGAAGCCGGTCGTCCCGGCCACGTGTACATAGTCGCCTTCGACCACGGCGCGGCTGTAGCCGGCGACGGCTTCGAAGTCCGAACCCGAGGAAATCAGGCGTTTGTCGCTCATCGTTGTCTGCCGGCGAACTACCAGGCGAGCTGCTCACCGTTGAAGTTGAGGAATTTTCCATGCTGCGAGGCATTGGCCGCAGCCAGGACGCGGCGCATTCCGGCGACGCTGGTGGCGGCGTCTATGTCGGCACCGGCGCCCCCCATTTCCGTCCGGACCCAACCCGGATGGAACGCAATGCAGATGATGCCCTGCGTTCCGAGCTCGAGCGCGGCCGCACGCAACGCCGCATTGAGCGACGCCTTGCTGGTCCGGTACAGCCACCCGGACGTGCTGCTCATCAGCGAGATCGAACCCATGCGGCTCGAAATGACGGCGAGCTTGCCTGTGGCGGCAGCCAGAGATGGCACCAACTGCGGAATCAGCTGCATCGGCGCGCGCACGTTCGTATGCATGACGGCATCGAAGTCCAATCCGCCGGGCGCCGCAATCGCGCTGCTGCGGGGTCCATAGACCCCGGCGTTGTAGATGGCAACATCGATCTTTTCGTCGTGCAGCTGCACGCCGAATTCGGCCACCGTCGCCTCGTCGACGACGTCGAGCAGCATGGGCCTGGCGCCGAGTTCACGCAATTTGGCCGCGTCCTCCGTTCGCCGCACAGTGCCGATGACCCTCGCGCCGTCCGCCGCGTACTGGCGTACGAATTCCAGCCCGATCCCGCGTGATGCGCCGATGACGAGGACCGTGCTCATCGCGTCAAAGCGAGGCGCCCGGCGAGCGCCACGAAGAGCGTCGCGCCGACCAGGTTGAGCGCGCGCCGTGCCGCGGGGCGTGTGCTCACGCGCCGCGCCTGATGCGCCAGCGCGACCACTGCGAACAGGAACAGCGTGCCGTTGACGACAAAGACCGCACCGAGGAAAAGAAACGCCAGCGGCTTGCTGGCCGCGTCTGCACGGATGAACTGCGGCAACAGGGCCAGGAAGAACAGCGCAACTTTCGGATTCAGCACGTTGGTCATTACGCCCTGGATGAAGATCTGCGCCGCCGACAGTGCAGGGGTGGCGGCTGGCGCGCCTGCGAGAGGCGGGCCCGCTCGCAGTGCTGCCCGCAGCATGCCCCATGCGAGCCACAGCAGGTAAGCCGCACCGGCCCACTTGACGAGGTCGAACGCCCACGTCGAGGCGGCAAGGAGTGCCGCCAGCCCCAGGGCCGCCGCCATGGCATGCACCGCGCAGCCCGCGCCGATGCCAAGTGCGGCGGCGACCCCGCCGCGCCACCCGTACTGCAGCGTGCGCGTCACCGTGTACATCATGTCCACGCCCGGGGTTGCGTTCAGCACGAGCGCGGTCACTATGAAAAGCAGCAGGTCGTGTGTGCCGAACACTGACGTGGCGCGCGCCGCGACCTAGACGAGTTCGAGCGCCAGCGCCGACTGCCCACCCTGGAGATTCACAGGATCTCCAAGGCCATGGCAGTCGCCTCGCCGCCACCGATGCAGAGCGCCGCCACTCCGCGCTTGCCGCCCGTCTTGCGCAACGCGCCCAGCAGAGTCGACCACGATCCGCGCACCGGAGGCTCCGATCGGATGACCGAGCGCGCAGGCGCCGCCGTGGATATTGACCTTGTTATGCGGAAGGTTGAGTTCGCGCATCGCCGCCATCGTCACCGCCGCGAACGCCTCGTTCACTTCCCACAAATCGACATCGCCCGGCTTCCAGCCGGTCTTGGCCAGCACCTTGTTGATCGCCCCGACCGGCGCGGTCGTGAACCACTCGGGCGCCTGCGCATGCACCGCATGCGCGAGGATGCGCGCAACGGGTTTCTTGCCGAGTTTCGTCGCTGTCGACTCGCGCATCAGCACGAGTGCGGCGGCGCCGTCGGAGATCGAGGAGGCATTGGCGGCCGTAATCGTGCCGTCCTTCTTGAAGGCGGGCTTCAGCCCCGGGATCTTTTCGAGCTTGGCCTTGAACGGCTGCTCGTCCTTGTCGATCTTGACCTCGCCGCCCTTGCCCGCAATCGTCACCGGGGCGATTTCCCAGGCGAAGCTGCCGTCGGTGTTGGCCTTCAGCGCACGCTCGGTCGATGCAATGGCGAATTTGTCCTGCTCCTCGCGCGTGAACGCGTATTTCGTTACGCACTGCTCGGCGAAGACACCCATCGCCTTGCCACGGTCGTAGGCATCTTCCAGGCCGTCGAGCGCCATGTGATCGAACGTCGTGAAGGCGCCGTACCGATAGCCCTTGCGGGAGCCGACCAGCAGGTGAGGTGCGTTGGTCATGCTTTCCATGCCGCCCGCCACGACGGCATTGGCGCTGCCGGCGATCAGCATGTCGTTGGCGAACATCATCGCGCGCATGCCGGAGCCGCACATCTTCGAGAGCGTCACGGCGCCCGCGGACTGTGGCAGCCCGGCCGCGAGCACCGCCTGACGCGCCGGCGCCTGGCCCTGGCCTGCCATCAGGCAGCATCCCATCAGTACCTCTTCGACCGCATCGCCAGCCAACCCGGCACGCTCGACCGCGGCCTTGATGGCGGTCGCGCCGAGCTGCCAGGCCTGCAGCGAACTGAAATCACCCAGCAAGCCGCCGATCGGCGTACGGGCCGCGGAAACGATGACGATGGAATCGCTCATGGTGAACTCCTCTGCGCTTTGGACTCGAATTCTGACGGATACCGACGCCGGAAGCGGCGGTCGGGCGGATAGGGAAAGACGTCTTCCAGGTGGCCGGCCTGGATGCGCTGCTTGCGAGCGTTCCAGAACTCCGGCGTGAAGAGATCGGCGTGGTGCTTCAGGAAGGCGGCGCGGATGCGGTCGTCGCCCGAGCAGGAAAGACCCTCCACTGTTCCGGAACATGTCGCGCTTCTCGACGCGGTACCAGGCCTCGGCCGACATCTCGTCGTCGTCATGCTGAGACTGCGGCACCACTCGGAAGTTGCAGTCCGTCATGTACTCGATCTCGTCGTAGTCGTAGAAGACGACACGGTTCAGCCGCGTGACACCGAAGTTCTTGTACAGCATGTCGCCGGGGAAGATGTTGGCGGCGGCGAGTTCCTTGATCGCGTTGCCGTATTCGAGCATCGCATGATCGAGGTCGGCGTCGGTCGCCTTGGCGAGGTAAAGGTTGAGCGGCGTCATGCGTCGCTCGATATACACGTGGCGGATCGTGAGGGTCCCATCACCGAACTCGAGCTGGCTGGGGCAGTAATTGCGCAGTTCCTCGATCAGCTCGGCCGAGCAGCGCGAGCGCGGCAGAGTCACCTGCGAGTACTCCCACGTGTCCGCCATGCGTCCGACGCGGTCGTGCAGTTTCACCAGCTGGTACTTGCCCATGATCTGCTGGCGATCGGTGTCCTTCGGGTGCGGGATCACATCCTTGATCACCTTGAACACGTACGGATACGACGGCAGCGTGAACACGGTCATCACCAGCCCCTTGATGCCGGGTGCGATGACGAACTGGTCGGTCGAGTGCTTCAGGTGATGCAGGAAGTCGCGATAGAAGAGCGTCTTGCCCTGCTTCGGCAGCCCCACCATCGTGTACAGCTCCGACGGCGGCTTGTGCGGCAGGATGGATCGGAGGAACTCCACGTAGGCCGATGGCGCCTCCATGTCGACCAGGAAGTAGGCGCGCGTGAACGAGAACAGCGTCGCAAGCAGGTCCGTCGTGAAGATCACGGTATCGAGGTAGAGATCGCCGCGCCGATTCCGAAGGATCGGCACTGCAAGTGGCGTGATCCGCGTGCCGTTGATGACGCGGCCGACGATGTAGGCACCCTTGTTGCGGAAGAACAGCGACGACAGGATCTGGATCTGGCAGTCGGGTTCGACATGCCAGGGCCGCCGGAACGCTTCCCCGTGGCGATGCGCCTCGCACACGGCGCGCGTGATGAACCGCAGGTCGCGCTCGACATCCTCCCAGCGGCACGCGAGCCCGGTCGATGATGATCTGGCGCAGCGTTCGCCGCAGGCCCGCCGCGGGGTAGTAGCTGCGGAAGGATGGCGGGTCCGAGTCCATGTAGTCGGTCGCCACGCCGGGGCGAACGAAGAGGAACTGGTTGCGGAAGTACTCCCGGTGCAGGAGCTTGGTGCACACCGAGTTGAAGAAGGTCTCCGCGCACTCGGGCTGGCGGTGGTCGGCAAGCAGCGCCACATACTGCTGCTTGACCGCCTGCCACAGCGCATCGCGCTCGGAGTCTTCGAGCGAGGCCAGGTCGAACTCGCGCTCGTCCGCCTTCGCCGTGGGCCGGCATCGAGCGCGAGTTCGACCTGGCCTCGCTCGAAGACCTCGAGCGCGATGCGCTCTGGCCGGCGATCAAGCGCGCGTTTATCGGCATGCTCCACGAGCACCCCCAGCCCGAGTGCGCCGAGACGTTCTTCAACTCGGTCGCGCGCCGCCTGCACCGTCGCTACTACCGGAACGAGTTCATCTTCGCTCGGCCGGCGATGTCGACCGAGCACCTCGACGGCGACCAGCCGACGTACCGCTGCTACTACCCGGAGACACGGTCTGCGACCGAGACGTTCCGCAGCGATCGTCGTCGAGCTCGCGTTCGACCATGTTCAGGATGTCGATCGCGATATCGCGATCATGCACGCGCGCCATGCGAGGCACATCCCCACGGCGAAGGTTCCGGCAGCCGGCCGTCGAACCCGACTTCCAGATGCACGTCCTCGGTCGCTGTTCTTCCGCAACAAGGGCGCCTACGTCGTCGGCCGCGTCATCAACGGCTCGCGATCACGCCGTCGTCGTGCCGCTCCTCCAGGACGAGGAGCGGCAATATCTACGTCGACACGCATCCTCTCGACGGACCATCGATCGGCGCTGTTCAGCCTCACGCGCGCCTACTTCTTCGTCGACATGGAGGTGCCCGTCGGCCTACGTCGAGTTCCTCCAGTCGATCGTGCCGCACAAGCCGAAGGCGGAGCTCTACACGATGGTCGGGCTCGCGAAGCAGGGCAAGACGCTCTTCTTCCGCGATCTGTTCTGCATCACCTCCAGCCACTCGACCGACCCGTTCGTGCTCGCGCCCGGGGACCAAGGGCATGGTCATGGTCGTCTTCACGCTGCCCTCGTTTCCGTACGTCTTCAAGGTCATCCGCGACTGGTTCCCGCCACCGAAGGACACCGATCGCGCGAGCGTCGAGGCGAAGTACGAGTTCGTGAAGCTCCACGACCGCGTCGGCCGCATGGCGACACGCTCGAGTTCGCGCACGTCGCGTTCCCGATCGCGCGCTCGACCGGACCTGCTCGAGGAGCTCGAACTCGTCGCCGCAGTCGATCCTCGAGCTCGTCGACGGCGACCCTCGTCGATCCGCCACCTCTACATCGAGCGACGCCTGACGCCGCTCAACCTGTACCTCGCGCAACGCCGACGCGACGCCGGCCGCGACGCGCGATCGATCGAGTACGGCAAGGCGCTCAAGGAGCTCGCCGGCGCGAACATCTTCCCGGGCGACCTGCTCCTCAAGAACTTCGGCGTCACGCGCTACGGCCGCGTCGTCTTCTACGACTACGACGAGCTCTGCGAGCTCACCGACTGCCGCTTCCGCGCGGTGCCCCAGTCGCGCACGACGACGACGAGATGGCCGCCGATCCTGGTTCAGCGTCGAGAAGAGCGACGTCTTCCCCGAGCAGTGGAGGAGTTTTCCTGCTGGGGGACGACCGCATCCGCGCTGCCTTCCTGAAGCACCACGCCGATCTGGCGTACGCCGGAGTACTGGAACGCCCCGCGAGCGGCGCATTCCAGGCCGGCCACCTGGAGATCTCTTCCCCTATCCGCCGGACCCGCCGTTTTCGGCGCCGGTATCCGTCAGAATTCGAGTCCAAAGCGCAGAGGGAGTTCACCATGTCCGATTCCATTGTCATCGTTTCCGTTGCCCTACGCCGATGGGCGGCTTGCTGGGTGATTTCACTTTCTGCAGGCTTGGCAGCTCGGCGCGCCGCCATCAATGCTCGGTCGAGCGCGCCGGAATTGCCGGCGACGCTGTCGACGAGGTGACTCCTGGGTTGCTGCCTGATGGCGGGCCAGGGCCAGGCGCCGGCGCGTCAGGCGGTCTTCGGCCGGCTTGCCGAAGTCCGCCGGATCCGTGACGCTATACAAGTTGTGCGGCTCCGGCATGCAGGCCCGCTGATGTTCGCCAACGACATGCTGCTCGCCGGCACCGTCGAACGCGTCGTGGCGGGCGGCATGGAAAGCATGACCAACGCGCCCTACCTGTTGCTCAAGGCTCCGCGGGGCTATCGTATGGGGCAGCCGAGCGTTCGACCACATGGTCGCTCGATGGCCTGGAGAGCCTGCGACAGCAAGGCCATGGGTGCTTCGCCGAGGACCGCCGCGAATACCGGTTCACGCGCGAGGCAGCAGGACGCATTCGCCACGCAGTCGTGAGCGTGCGCCGAGGCCGCACCGACGGCACTTCGCCTCGGAGATCGCGCCGGTGACGTTAAGCGCGCAAGGGCGAGCGAGGTCGATCGCCAGGACGAGGCGCCGTTCAAGGCCAACTCGACAAGATCCCGGGGCTGAAGCCCGCATTCAAGAAGGACGGCACGATTACCGCCGCCAATGCCTCCTCCATCTCCGACGGCGCCGCCGCCATCGTGCTGATGCGCGAGCGACAGCGGCGAAGCTCGGCAGCAAGCCGATCGCGCGCATCGTGGCCCTGCGGCACGCGCAGGCGCCCGAGTGGTTCACCACCGCCCCGCGGCGCGGTCACAAGGTGCTGGCCAAGACCGGCTGGAAGGCCGGCGATGCTCGACCTTTGGGAAGTCAACGAGGCGTTCGCCGCGGTTACGATGGCGCCGATGCGCGACCTCGATCCTACCGCATCACGCGGTCAATGTCCACGGCGGCGCCTGCGCGCTCGGCCACCCGATCGGGCCTCCGGCGCGCGCATCATGGTCACTCTGCTGGCGCCTTGCGCAAGGCGGGGGGCAAGCGCGGCATCGACACCCTGTATCGGTGGCGGCGAGGCGACTGCCATGGCCTTGGAGATCCTGTGAATCTCCAAGGTGGGCAGTCGGCGTTGGCGCTCGAACTCCTCTAGGTCGCGGCGCGCGTCGCGTCAGTGTTCGGCACACACGACCTGCTGCTTTTCATCGTGACCGCGCTCGTGCTGAACGCGACCCCGGGCGTGGACATGATGTACACGGTGACGCGCACGCTGCAGTACGGTTGGCGCGGCGGGGCAGCCGCCGCGCTTGGCATCGGCGCCCAGCACGGTTCGTGCCATGGCGGCGGCCCTGGGGCTGGCGGCGCTTCTTGCCGCCTCGACGTGGGCGTTCGACCTCGTCAAGTGGGCCGGCGCGGGTTACCTGCTGTGGCTCGCATGGGGGATTCCTGCGGGCAGCGCTGCGAGCGGGCCCCACCTCTCGCAGGCACGCCGGCCGCCACCCCTGCACTGTCGGCGGCGCAGATTTCATGCCCAGGGCGTGATGACCAACGTGCTGATCATCCGAAAGTTGCGCTGTTCTTCCTGGCCCTGCTGCCGCAGTTCATCCGCTGCAGACGCCGCCAGCAAGCCGCTGGCGTTTCTTCTCCTCGGTGCGGTCTTTGTCGTGGACGGCACGCTGTTCCTGTTTGCAGTGGTCGCGCTGGCGCATCAGGCGCGGCGCGTGAGCACACGCCCCGCGTCACAGCGCGCGCTCGACATTTTTCAGCGCCACGCTCTTCGTGGCGCTCGCCGGGCGCCTCGCTTTGACGCGATGAGCACGGTCCTCGTCATCGGCGCATAGCGCGGAATCGGACTGGAATTCGTACGCCAGTACGCGGCGGACGGCGCGAGGGTCATCGGCACTGTAGCGGCGAACAGGAGGACGCGGCCAAATTGCGTGAACTCGGCGCCAGGGCCAGCTGCTCGACGTCGTCGACGAAGCGACGGTGGCCGATGGCGTGCAGCTTCACGGCGAAAAGATCGATGTTGCGCTCAGTAACGCCGGGGTCTATGGACCCCGCAGCAGCGCGATTGCGGCGCGAGGCGGGAGTTGGACTTCGATGCCGTCATGATACGAACGTGCGCGCGCCGATGAGCCGATTCGCAGTTGGTGCCGTCTCTGGCGGCCGCCGCAGGCAAGCTCGCCGCCATTTCGAGCCCGCATGGGTTCGATCTCGCTATGAGCAGCACGTCCGGGGGGCTGTACCGGACCAGCAAGGCGTCGCTCAATGCGGCTTTGCGTGCGGCCGCGCTCGAGCTCGGAACGCAAGGCATCATCTGCATGCGTTCCACCCGGGTTGGGTCCGGACGGGATTGGGGGGCGCCGGTCCCGACATAGACGCGGCGACCAGCGTCGCCGGAATGCGCGTGTGCTGGCTGCCGCCAATGCCTCGCAGCATGGAAAATTCCTCAACTTCAACGGTGAGCAGCTCGCCTGGTAGTTCGCCGGCAGACAACGATGAGCGATAAACGCCTGATTTCCTCGGGTTCGGACTTCGAAGCGTCGCCGGCTACAGCCGCGCCGTGGTCGAAGGCGACTATGTACACGTGGCCGGGACGACCGGCTTCGATTACGCTGCCATGTCGATCGACCCGATCTCGTCGCCCAGACCCACCAATGCTTCCGCAATATCGCCGCCGCGCTCGAGCAGGCCGGCTGTTCGATCGATGATGTGGTGCGAGTGCGCTACTACCTGACTGACGTTGCGGCGTTCGAGCTTGTCGCTCCGCTCTACGGCCAGTATTTCAAGGTGGCGCGGCCGGCGGCCACTGCGATTGTCTGCGGCCTGGTCGACGCCCGCATGAACATCGAGATCGAAGTCACTGCGCGGCGGCGTGCATGGAGCTAGGCTCGTTCGCTTCGCCGTTCGGACTCTAACCTCCGGTGTTCTGAGTGCCGCTGCAGGTCTTTATCGCGTTCGTGTTCGGCATCTGCTGCTGGCTCGCGCTCGCCATCATCGAGCCGCTGATGAGAAGCTTAGCGATCGAGGCCGCATGGCGTCATGGCTCTTCGTTGCCGTGCCCGGTCTGATGGCGATGTTCTTCGCGGTGCTGTCGTATCGCGATGCTCAGAATCAGGTCACCGACATGAAGAAGTCCATGTCGCGCGCGTTGTGGTCGGGCTTGCAACCTGGATCGCCATCGCGATGTTCGTCGCGTCTATGATGTCCGCTGCACAACGCTTTGCGCTGCTTTTCGAACTCGCTGATCGCCACCGGAATCGTCGGCGGCGGGCCGCTGCTGATCGGCGCCATGGTCGCAGGCTTCATCGTTGGACTGGTCTTGCGCGGCGGCCGTCGTGGATCTCCTTCGCCGCCCAGCCGGTGGTCATGGGCGATCCCCCTCGCCCTGTCGACTCACCGATGCTCGCTGACGAGCATCTGCAGCTGCGTGACGCGCTGCGCGATTTCGCGGCGCAGCGGCTCGCCCCGTTCGCCCCGGACTGGGACCGCCATGCGACCTTTCCCGGCAGGATTAAGGGAACTGGCGGCGCTCGGCACCTTCGGCATCGCGGTACCCGACGAATACGGCGGTGCGGGCATGGATTACACGGCGCTCGCCGTGGCACTCGAAGAGCTTGCCGCTGGCGACGGTGCCACATCGACCATCATCAGCGTCAACAACTGTCCGGTCTGTTCGATCCTGATGGCGTAGGCCGACGAGAGCAGAAACGAGCACTTCGGTGCCGCTGGCCCGCGGCGATACGTTGGGCGCGTTTTGCCTGACCGAGCCGCACGTCGGGTCGGAGGCCTCGGGTCTGCGCACGCGCGCGGTTCCCGATGGCGACGATTTCGTGCTCAATGGTGTCAAACAGTTCATCACGAGCGGCAAGACGCCGACGTCGCCATCGTGCTCGCTGTCACCGACAAGTCGGCCGGCAAGCGCGGCATCAGCTGCTTCATCGTCGAGACGACAAGGCCGGGCTACGTCTGGCGCGAGTCGAGGAAAAGCTGGCCAGCACGCGTCCGAATTGCACACATCGTCTTCCAGACTGCCGCGTGCCGCAGCGGACCTGATCGGCGACGAAGGCGCGGGCTACAAGATCGCATTGTCCGGCCTCGAAGGTGGCGGATCGGCACCGCCGCCAGTCGCTCGGCATGGCGCGCGCCGCCTACGAGTCGGCGCTGAAGTACGCGCGTGAGCGCGTCGCGTTCGGAAAACCGATCTTCGAGCATCATCGGTGCAGTTCCGGCTTGCCGATATGGCCATGCAGCTCGAAGCCGCACGTCAGTTGATCCATCACGCCGCCGCGCTCAAGGATGCCGGACGACCTTGCTATGAAGCAGGCGGCGATGGCGAAGCTCTTCGCCTCGGAAATGGCCGAGCGCATCTGTTCGGACGCTATCGAGATCCACGGTGGCTTCGGCTACGTCAGCGACTTTCCGGTCGAACGCATCTATCGCGACGTGCGCGTCTGTCGATCTACGAAGGCACCAGCGACATCCAGCGCATCCTGATCGCGCGAAATATGTAGCGGCCGGGCTTCGGGCGGTCGGTCGCCCGGCCCGATGACAAAAGGGAGCGTTATGCGCGTGATACTGGCAGGTGCGACGGGATGGGCAGGATCGGAGATTGCGCGTGGCATCGCAAGGAGCGCGGACCTGCAACTCGTCGCCGCAGTGGCACGCACAGCAGCGGGACAGACGCTGGGCTCCGTACTTGGTGAGCCAGCTCTATCGGCCACCGTGCACGCGACCGCCGCCAGCGCACTGGCCACCCCATGCGACGTCTTCGTCGAATTCACCAGGCCGGACAGCGCCAAGGGGAACATCCTGGCCGTGTTGTCCGCGGGCGCTCACGTCGTGCTCGGTACTCGGGCTCGCCGACGAGGACTATGTCGAGATCGACGGCGTCGCACGCAAGCATGGCCGCGGCGTGCTCGCGTGCGGCATTTCGCGCCGACTGTCGTTCTGCTGCAGCGCTTCGCCGAAACCGCCGCGCGCTACCTCGACCATTTCGAAGTCATCGACTACGCGCACGAAGACAAGCCGGACGCCCCGTCGGGCACTCCCCGCGAACTCGCCTTTCGCCTCGGCCAGGTGAAGGCCCCCGATCCGGGCGTGCCGCTCGACGCGGTGCGCGGACCGCGAGCGGCGCGCGGTGCCACGCTGAATGGCGTCAGGTCCACTTGGTGCGCCTCCGGGCTACGTCATCGGCGTCGAGGCCGTGTTCGGCGCTGCGGGCCAGCGTTTGCACCTCACGCACCAGGCGGGTTCGAGCGCCGAGCCCTATGTCGACGGAGAGCTCTTGCGATACGCAAGGTCGGCGCCCTCACCGGTGTGTGCCGCGGACTGGACGCCGTGATGGAGTGGTGAGGCTGCGATGGGCGGCCCTTTGTCCGATTCGCCGAGCGCTTTCCGATCGCGTCGAGGCCTACCTCGCCGGGCGGCCGCGCTATCCGTCGGAACTGGTCGCCTATCTGAAGTGGCAGGGCTGTACCGCCTAACGGCTTGGTCGCCGACATCGGGGTCGGCACCGGGCTCTCGGCCGAGCCGTTCCTGGCCGCAGGGCATCAGGTCATCGGTGTCGAACCCAATGCGCCGATGCGCGCGGCGGGCGTCGAGTACCTTGCGGAGTATCCCAAGTACAGGGCCCGCGACGGGACTGCCGAGGCCACCGGTCTCGATAATCGCTCGGTCGACCTGGGGATTCCGGCCAGGCCTTCCACTGGTTCGAGCCGGGCAGCTTTCGAACCGAATCTCTCCGGGGTGCTGCGGCCGGGAGGCTGGGCCGCGCTGATCTGGACGATCGGGACTCACCGGCATGCTGTTTCTCGCGGGCTACGAAGCCCTGCTGCTTGAATACGGCAACGACTATCGGGCCATCCGCTACAAGCACCAGGGCACCGACGCGATTCCCGCGTTCTTCGGAGGACCCGCGCCGACCACGAAGGAGTTCACCACCAGCGAAACATGGACTCGGCCATGCTGTCGGCGCCGGCCGGGTCGGCCTCGCATCCGCCCGCGCCGGGCCGCCGCGCCATGCAGAACTGGTGGCGGCGCTGCGCGCGTTGTTCGACGCGAATGCGGCAAATGGCACGATCGCGATGCGTACACCTGTCGAGTGCACGCGGCTCCGCTCGCCTGAGGCCGGACGCGACAGCAGTAACATTCGCCTTTCCCGGTGAAAAGCGCCATGGCCTCTGCGATCGAGTTCTACTTCGACTCTCGTCGCCGTATTCCAGCATCGCCTCCGACAGATCCAGTCGCTGGCCGCCCGCACCGCCCGCGCGTTGCAGTGGCGCCCGATCCTGCTGGGCGCCGTATTCAGGGCCTCGGGTGGCGCTCCACTGACCGAGGTCTACGGGCCCAAGGCCCGCTACTCGGTGCGCGACTTCGCGCGCTCAGCCGCGTTCGTCGGCGTGCCGTATCGGCATCCGACCGTCTTCCCGATCGGCGCCGTGGCGGCGTCGCGCGCCGTTCTGTGGCTGCAGCGTGAGCGATCGCCGCACGCGGTGCCCTACATCCACGCGGTGTTCCGCCGTTCTTCGTCGATGACCGCAACGTCGGCGATGCCACGGTGGCTCTCGACGTCGCCTGGGTTGCGGGGATCGACGCCAAGCGGCTCGCCGCAGGCGTGCAGGAAGATGAGATCAAGAACGCGCTACGGGTCGAGGTCGAGCAGGCCATCGCGCGCGGCGTCTTCGGCGCCCCGACGATCTTCGTCGACGGCGAGATGTTCTGGGCCCGCGACCGCCTCGAACAGGTCGAGCGCTGGATCACCGCCTCCCTGTTCAAACCTGAGTTCAATGTGGCAACCGTCGTCTACGGCACGAGCGAGGTCTGGGGCAACCTGAGACCACAGGCTGTTAATGGTGCTCGACATCACCGGGCAACCGTACGCATGGCGCGAGATTGACATCATGCAGTGGCGGTACGCGCACGCCCGAGTTTCTGCGGCTCAATCCCAACGGCAACGTACCGGTCGTCGTGCTCGACGACGGCACTGCTCTTGGCTGAGTCAGGTGCGATCCTCTGGTACTTCGGCGAAGGCACGCGGCTGGTCCCGGACGACCGACTCGGCCGCGCACAGATGCTGCAACGGATGTTCTTCGAGCAGTACAACCACGAGCCGTCCATCGCGGTCGCGCGCTTCATCCGAGTGTTCAAGCGGAAAGCTGATGATCCGCGTCTGCCGGATCTGCTGGCTCGAGGAAAGCGCGCGCTCGGCGTGATGGAGCAGCATCTGGCGACGCGGGACTACTTCGTCGGCGGTCGGCTGAGCCTCGCTGACCTGGCGCTCTTCGTCTACACGCACCGTGCCGACGAAGGCGGCTTCGACCTCGCCGAGTTCCCGGCCGTCCGGGCCTGGGTCGGCCGCTGTCGTGGACAAGCCGGCATTCAGCGAGATGCCCGCGCGATGAGCGAGCTTGCACAGCTTCGACTTCTGGCGCGGGCCGCCACTCGGCTTGCCAACCACCGTCTGCACGCGGCCTGCCTTCAACTCAGCGATGCCGAGTTCGCCGCCCCGCGCACGAGCTTCTTCCCCAGCCTGTGGGCGACGCTCAATCACATCCTGATCGTCGACTGGTATTACATCGCTGCGCTTTATCGCGAAGCGGACATGCGCAAGGCCTTTGCCAGCGAGACTCCATTTGACCGGATGCCGGAGCTGGCGGCAGCGCAGGAGACCTCGGACGCACGGCTGATCGGCTGGTGCGACGCCGCCGACGACGCCGCGCTGGACGCCGAAGTCGCGATGCAGCGTTCGACCTTCGTGCAGCGCGACGCGGCGCGGTACGTGCTGATGCACCTCTTCACCCACCAGATTCACCACCGGGGACAGGCCCACGCAATGCTGGCAGGCACCGGAGTTGCGCCGCCGCAGCTCGACGAGTTCATGAACGCCGAGCGAGCGCCGCTTTCGCGCCGACGACCTCGCCGCGGTCGGGGTGGTCTGAGGCCGGACCGTCCGGCGATGTGCTCGACAGCCTGCTCGACGGAACACGCGCTGATGCCGCGCAAGCCGGCACTTCCGTTCATCCTCATCACCGTCGTCATCGACGTGATGGGCTTCGGCCTGCTGCTGCCGGTGCTGCCGTCATTGGTGGGCGAATTCACGACGGGCCGCGACGCGCAGACCTACTGGATCGGCGCGAACGATCATCGCCTTCGGACTGACGCAGTTCGTCTGCGCACCGATCCTCGGCGCGCTTTCGGACCGCTATGGCCGCCGTCCGGTGCTGCTGCTGTTGATCGCCGGGCTGGGTTCGATGTTCCTGCTCCCGGCGCTGGCGCATTCGGCGCAGGCACTGGTGGCATTGCGCGTCATGGGCGGTGTGCGTCCTTGCCAACTTTGCGGTCGCCAACGCCTATGTGGTGGACATCACCACACCTGAGAAGCGCGCCCGCAGCTTCGGCATCATCGGCGCGGCCTTTGGCATTGGCTATGTCATCGGACCGATGGTCGGCGGACTGCTCGGCGCCATCGACGTCCGACCGTCGTTCGATGTCGCGGCGGGCCTGTCGGTGCTCAACCTGCTGTCGGATGGCTGGTGCTGCCGGAGTCGGCTGCCTCACCGCGCGCACGGGGACCGTCCGCCGTTCAACTTCAAGCGGCTCAACCCGATCGGATCGCGCCGTACGGTCTCACCCGACTGCGCAACGTCGGCGTGCGGTGGCGGTGATCCCGCTGGCGAACCTCGCCCAGTTCATCCTGCACGTGACCTGGGTGCTGTATACGCAGTTCCGCTTCGACTGGGGACCGCGCGAGACCGGGCTGTCGCTGTTTGTCGTCGGATTGATGGCGGCGCTGGTGCAGGGCCGGCTGCTGGGCTGGCTGCTGCGCGGCCTTCGGCGAGCGCCGCCTGGTCGTCGCCGGCCTCGCCTCGGGCACGTTCGCCTACATCGCCTACGGACTGACGACCGTCGGCTGGCTGATGTACGCGATCATCTTCGCCAATCTGCTGGCCTTTGGCATCGGCCTGGTGCTGCATGCGATCGTGTCCAAAGCCGCCGATCCGAAGGAACAGGGCCTGGCGATGGGGTCGCTCAGTTCGATGAACTCCCTGCTCGCGGTGATTGCTCCGCTGCTGGGCGCTCCGTCGCCGGCCCAGGCGAGCCATCTGCCCGCAGGTGACTGGCGCATCGGCGCGCCGTTTTTCATGTCGGCGGCGCTAAGCCTGTTGGCGCTGGTGCTCGCCGTCGCGCACTTCCGGCGCCACCGGACCCAGGCGGTCGCCCACGTCGCCCCGCTCGACGCACGGTTAGGGCCCTGGCTGCGCGGCTACCATTCGCCTGGCGGCGCCGAGGGTGCTGCGATCCGTCCGGACAACATGATGACGATTCTGCGATGACGATCCTGCGATGACGATCCTGGAAACCCGGCTCAATCCGCGCAGCCCGGAGTTCAAGGCCAACGCGGAGGCCATGAACGCGCTGGTCGCCGATCTGACGGCGAAGCGCACGGAGGCCGCGGCCGGCGGTGGCGGCGAGGCCAGCGCCAAGCACACGGCACGCGGCAAGTTGCTGCCGCGCGACCGCGTGCAGCTGCTGCTCGATCCGGGCACGCCGTTCCTGGAACTGTCGCAGCTCGCCGCGTCGGACATGTACGACGGCGAGGCGCCGTGCGGCCGGAATCATCACTGGCGTGGGGCGCGTTCGGGCGCGAGTGCGTGATCGTGGGCAACGACGCCACGGTTAAGGGCGGCACCTACTACCCGATCACGGTGAAGAAACATCTGCGCGCGCAGGAGATCGCGCGCGAGAACCGCCTGCCGTGCATCTACCTGGTCGACTCCGGCGGCGCCATCTGCCGAGCCAGGACGACGTGTTTCCCGACCGCGATCACTTCGGCCGCATCTTCTACAACCAGGCGACGCTGTCCGCGGCTGGCATCCCGCAAATCGCGGTGGTGATGGGTTCGTGCACGGCCGGCGGCGCGTACGTGCCGGCCATGAGCGACGAGTCCATGATCGTCGACAACCAGGCACGATCTTTCTGGGCGGGCCGCCGCTGGTGAAAGCGGCCACGGGCGAAGAGGTGAGCGCCGAGGATCTGGCGGCGGCGACGTGCACACGCGGCGATCGGGGTGGCCGATCACCTTGCGTCGAGACGACGCGCACGCGCTGGCGCTCGCGCGGGATCGTCGCAACGACTCAATTACGCGCAAGCCGCGCACTTCAGATCGCGAGCCGCGGAGCCGCGTCACGATCCGCACGAATTTTATGGCGTCATTCCCGACCGATACGCGCAAGCCCTACGATGTGCGCGAAGTCATCGCGCGCATCGTGGATGGCTCGGATTTCGACGAATGCAAGGCGCGCTACGGCACGACGCTGGTGTGTGGCTTCGCGCCGTATCCCCGGGATGCCGATCGGGCATCATCGCGAACAACGGATGCTGTTTTCCGAGAGCGCTCAGAAAGGCGCGCACTTCATCGAGTTGTGCGGCCAGCGCAATTTGCCGCTGGTGTTCCTGCAAAACATCACTGGCTTCATGGTCGGCGTAAATACGAGAACGAAGGCATCGCGCAACGACGGCGCCAAGATGGTGACTGCGGTGGCCTTGCGCAGTGCCGAAGTTCACGGTCATCATCGGCGGGTCATTCGGGGCCGGCAATTACGGCATGTGCGGGCGCGCCTCGGCCCGCGCTTCTTGTGGATGTGGCCGAATGCGCGCATCAGCGTCATGGGCGGCGAACAGGCGGCGATGTGCTGGCGACCGTCCGGCGCGACCATCGAAGCCAAGCGCGGCGTCTGGAGTGCGGAAGAAGAAAAGAAGTTCAAGGCGCCGATCCTTGAGCAGTACGAGCACCAGGGCCATCCGTACTACGCGACCGCGCGCCTGTGGGACGACGGCGTTATCGACCCGTTGGAGACGCGCGAGTCCCTGGCGCTGGCATTGAGCGCCACCTTGAACGCGCCGATTCCCGACACGAAGTTCGGCGTGTTCCGGATGTAGTCGCTCTGGCGCCATGTCCAACAGCGTCTACACGCGCCCGGAGCATGAAGAGCTGCGCCGCCAGGTCGCGCGCTTCATCGCCGCCGAAGTCGAGCCCAACGCCCTCGGCTGGGACGAGGCCGGCGCCACCCCGCGCGAAGTGCTGCGCAAAATGGGCGCGCTTGGCTGGCTTGGCCTGATGTATCCGCCGGAATACGGCGGTGCCGGCGTCGACATGACGACCAACGTCGTGTTCCAGGAAGCACTGTCGCGCGCGACCTCCGGCGGCTTCATCATCACCGTGCTGGTTCATACCGACATGGCGAGCCGCACCTTGCACAGGCGGCTCGCCGGACCAGAAGACGCGTTGGCTGCCAGCATCATCACGGGCGAGCTGATCTCGGCGGTCGCGGTGACCGAACCCGATGCCGGCTCGGACGTCGCGGCGATCCGCACGCGGGCAGTGCGCGACGGCGACCACTGGCTGCTCAACGGCAGCAAGATGTTCATCACCAACGGCGTGCTCGCCGACCTTGTCTTCGTCGCGGCGCGCTCCGACCCCGTTGCCAAAGGTTCACGCGGGATTTCGATCTTCGCGGTCGAACGCGGCACGCCGGGATTCCGCGTTGGCCGCGCGTTCGGTAAGCAGGCTGGCTCGCGTCCGACACCGCCGAACTGGTATTCGAGGGCTGCGGGTGCCGGCGTCGCACCTGATCGGCGCGGAAAATGGCGCTTCCAGGCGATCATGCGCAACTTCCAGACCGAACGCATTGCGCTCGGCGCAATGGCGGTCAGAGACGCCCGACAATGCTGGACCTGACCATCGTATGTGAACGAACGTAAAGCCTTCGGTGGAACGCTATGGGTGAACAAACGATCCGCCAGCGCCTTGCGATGCTGGCCGCGAAGACCGAGGCCGCGCGACAACTGCTCTACCACTGCGCCTGGTTGGTCGATCAGCGGCGCGATGCCGTGCGCGAGATCTCGATGCTGAAGGCACTGACCGGTGAACTGGTCAACGAGGTCGCCTACGACTGCCAGCAGTTCCAGGCGGCATGGGCTACATGCGCGAGAGCCCCATCGAGCGGCTCGTCCGCGACGCGCGCGTGCTGGCGATCGGCGGCGGCGCACCGAAGTGATGCTCGAGGAAGTGGCGAAGCGATGGACGCCGGCGTAGTTCAGGCGAGCGTTGTCCTGCCGGCCACGGGCACGCCGCTCCGAAGCACGCCCATGCGCGCGTGGGAACGCTGCAGCAACTGTCCGAATCTCAGCCAGGTCCTGAACTGACATGACTACCACTACGCTCGACATTCATATCAGCCACCGTGTCGCCGTCGTCTGGATGGCGCGCGAAAAGGTACGCAACGCCTTCAATGAAACCTCCATCGCAGAACTGACTGAGACATTCCGATCGCTTGGCGCGGATTCCGACGTGCGGGCGATCGTGCTCGCCGGCAGGGCCCTGCCTTCTGTGCGGGCGCTGATCTCGGCTGGATGAAGCGGATGGCGGCGTTTTCGTACGACGAGAACCGGTCCGACGCGATGAAGCTCGCCACGATGCTGCGACGATCTACGAGTGCCCGAAGCCGGTGTTCGCGCGCGTGCACGGCGACGCCTACGCGGGCGGCGTAGGACTGGTCTCCGTATGCGACATCGCGGTGGCGGCGATCGGGACGAGTTTTTGCCTGAGTGAAACCAAGCTTGGACTGATCCCGGCCACGATCAGTCCCTATGTGGTCCGCGCGATGGGCATCAGTGCCGCACGACGCTACTTTGTGACGGCGGAGAAGTTCGATGCCGGCGAGGCATTCCGCATCGGGCTGGTGCACGACCTGGCAGCGCCGGAGGAACTCGACCTGCGCATCAACACGCTGCTCGGCACAGTCATGCAGACCAGCGCACACGCTGCGGCCGAAGCCAAGCGCCTCGTGCGCGAGCTAGCGGGACGACCGATCGACGACGCCCTGATTGCCGACATGGCTGAACGCATCGCCGCTATCCGAGCCAGTGAGGACGGCCAGGAAGGTGTCCTCGCGTTTCTCGAAAAGCGCAAGCCCCGCTGGATTGCGGAGTACGAAGCCATGAACAACCAGGACGGGGATGATGAGGAGATGTAAGGGCTACGGTCGAAACGTACGCGCCGGCTGCGCCGGCGCACGGTGCATTTCTACGATGACAAGTCAGCGGAATCGGGCTTCGGGCGGCCGGCGCCCGGCCCAGATCGCCAACCGGATGTCGGTCACCTTAGGCGTTGAACTCTCTCGACCTGACCCAACTGATCGCACTCGCTGCCGTGCTGGGGTTCGCGAGCGGCTTACGGCCGTACGCGTTTCTTATCGTGGGGCTGGCCGGCTTCGCGGGCTGGGTCGAATTGCCGGCGGGACTCGCGATCCTGCAGCATCCGTTGCGCTGATCGTGGCGGGAGTGATGTTCCTGGCCGAGTTTGTCGCCGACAAGATTCCCGGCGCTCGACACGCTGTGGGACGGGATCCAGACTTCATTCGCATTCCGGCCGCGTGGCGCTCGCCGCGGGCGGCTCGGTGGCGCTGACAGCGCCGCATGGACCATCGCGGCGGCGATCTTGGGGGGTACGCTGGCCGCGACCAGCCATTTCACCAAGGCCGGCATTCGCGCCACGGCCAATGCTTCTCCGGAGCCTGTTTCCGACGTCGCGCTTCGACGGCGGAAGATGTTGCCTGGCCGGACCGCTCCGGCTCGTGATGAACTATCCCGTCGTGGCGGCGGCCATCGTTGCTGTCCTCGTTCTGTTTGCGGCCTGGCTGCTGCCCAAACCGCTTCGCTTCGTCCGGCGCTTCTTGCGCGCGTTGTTTGGTGCGGAGCCTCCGAGTCGGGCTCGCGCGACCTCCCAGTGCGGGATGATTCTGATGATGCTCCGCAGAGTCCTGCTCGCGAAACGCGGTGACCGGCCGGCCACGGACCGCGAGCCCCATAGCGCTGGACGCGCAGTGCCCGACCTCGCCGCGAGGTGAAGATGTTCCGAAAGATCCTGATAGCCAACCGCGGCGACCCAGCGGCCCGGGCCGCGAGCCACATACTGCGAAGCGCGCACCGCTCGTCCACCTCGCCCGGGGTGACTATGTTCCGCAAGATCCTGATCGCCAATCGCGGCGAGATCGCCTGCCGCGTCATCCGCACCGCGCGCAGCTGGGCATCAGCACCGTCGCGGTCTATTCCGAGGCCGACGCGGCAGCCTGCATGTCGCGCTGGCCGACGAGGCCGTTCGCATCGGCCCGGCGCCGGCGCAAGGAGAGCTATCTGCGCGGCGACCGATCATCGCAGCGGCGCGCGAAACCGGCGCCGAGGCCATCCATCCGGGCTACGGCTTCCTGTCCGAGAACGCGGATTTCGCGCAGGCCTGCGCCGATGCCGGCATCATTTCATCGGCCCGCCGCCGTTCGCGATCCGCGCCATGGGCTGCAAGAGCGCGGCCAAGGCGCTGATGGAACGCGCCGGCGTGCCGGTGGTGCCCGGCTATCACGGCGAGAGCAGGAGCCGACCTTCCTGCAAGCGCAGGCCGACGCGATCGGCTATCCGGTGCTGATCAAGGCGAGCGCCGGCGGCGGCGGCAAAGGCATGCGCGACGTGCGGTCGACAGCGGAGTTCGAGGCCGCGCTCGCAGCGCGCCAGCGCGAGGCGCTAGGCCGCGTTCGGCGACGACCGCGTGCTGATCGAGAAATACGTCGAGCGGCCGCGCCACATCGAGGTCCAGGTGTTCGCCGACCGCCACGGCAACGCCGTTCACCTGTTCGAGCGCGACTGCTCGCTGCAGCGCCGTCACCAGAAGGTGATCGAGGAAGCGCCGGCGCCCGGCATGACGGCCGAGCGCTGCGCGCGCGATGGGCGAGGCGGCGGTCGCGGCCGCCAAGGCCGTCAGCTACGTCGGCGCCGGCACCATCGAGTTCATCGCCGACTCGCAGGCCTGGCTAGCTTCTTCTTCATGGAGATGAACACGCGCCTGCAGGTCGAGCATCCGGTCACCGAGACGATCACCGGGATCGACCTCGTCGAATGGCAGTTGCGCGTCGCCGCGGGCGAGCGGCTTAGCCGGCTGCCAAGCGCAGGAACCGCTGAAGATCGACGGGCACGCGATCGAGGCGCGCTTGTACGCGGAGAATCCGGACAAGGGCTTTCTGCCGTCGACCGGCCGGCTGGCGTACTTCGCGACGCCGGTCCGTCGACTTCAGACGCAACCCGGACGGGAACCGGTCCATCGGCCCGCGGCGGTCGCATCGACCCGGCGTGCGCGCAGGCGACGAGATCACGCCGTACTACGACCCGATGATCGCCAAGCTGATCGTTTGGGGCGAAGACCGCGAGCAGGCCATCGCCCGGATGCAGGACGCACTTGCGAAGTTTCACATCCTCGGCGTCGCCAACAACGTCGACTTCCTCGCGCGGCTGTTGACCGAACCCGAGCTTCTGCGAGCAGAGCTGGACACGGGCCTGATCGAGCGCGAACGGGAGCGGACTTTTTGCGCTTGATGCGCACGACGAGCGCGTTGGCAGCGAGGCGCTGGCACTCGCCTGCGCGCGCGTGCTGACCGACGAAACCCGCGGCGAAGACGCCGACCCTGGGGCTCCACGCGACGGATGGCGCTGAATACGATGTATACGCGCACGCCGGCACTTCAACTCCGAGCGCGGCGCCCACGACGTCGAACTCGAATACTCGCGCGTTGGCAACCAACTTCCACTACGCGGGCGCGCATGCGCCGTTCGCGATCACCCGCGTCGATGCCTCATGGCTCGGGATCGCCTTCGGGGCCGATCGCTGCTGGCCGATGTGGTGCACCAGGGCGACGAGCTGCACGCGTTCTCGCACGGACGCCATCGCGTGCTCACGCTGGTCGGCATCATCGCGCATGCTGGAAGGACGAAGCGGGCGGCCGCAAGCTGACCGCGCCGATGCCGGGCAAGGTCATCGCAATCTGACTTCGGCCGGATCGAAGGTTGCGAGGGGCGCCGCGCTGCTGGTCATGGAGGCCATGAAATGGAGCACACGATCGTCGCGCCGACCGACGGCGCCGTCGCCGAAATGCTGTACGCGGTCGGCGACCAGGTCGCCGAGGGCGCGGAGCTCGTCCGTTTCGCACCCGAATGAGCGCACGCCGGCGATGACGCTGCGCGTCGCGTTCTGCTCCCGCGAGACGACCGCGGAAACTTGGACTGCGGCGCTACGTCTTGCTCTCGAGCGGGAAGGTGTCGCAGCCGATGTCTGGTGGCGCGATGCGCTGCGGATGAGCGCGGATGACAGCGCACCTCAGGCCGAAGTCGCCGTGGTATGGCGACCGCCGCCGGCACTGTTCGCGGAGCAGCTCCGGCTGCGTGCGGTGTTCAACCTCGGCGCTGGCGTGGACGCGCTGCTTGCCGTGCCGGGACTTCCACCCCACGTCGAGATCTACCGGCTTGAAGACGCGGGCATGGCACGTGGGCTTTCGGAATACGTGCTGACCGCCGTGCTGCGGGCTGACCGGCGCTTCGATCGCTACGCCGCACACCAGGCGCACCGGCACTGGAATCCGGAGCAGCTGCCCGTCCGCGAGCGATATGCCGTCGGTGTACTGGGTCTCGAAGTCATTGGCACGGAAATCGCCACGTACGCTCGGCGCGTTTCGGCTTTGCAGTTCGCGGGCATGCACGGACGCGCAAAGTGATCGACGGCGTCGAATGCCGTGCTGGTGACGCCGAATTCGCGGCTTCCTCGACGGCCTCGACGTCCTCGTCAGCGTCTTGCCGGACACCGCCGACACACGCGGGCGACTCGACGGCGCCGCACTCGCGCGCCTGGCATCCGGTGCGCATGTCATCAATGTCGGAACGCGCGCTCTGCCCTCGTCGTATTGGACCTGTTGGCGCTGCTCGAGGCCGGTCACCCCGGCGGCGCCAGACGCTCGACGTTTCGCAACTGAGCCCTTGCCGTCCCTGCACCCGTTCTGGTCGCGGCGCGACATCGTCATCACACCGCATGTGGCCGCGGAAACGGAACTCCGAGCCGGCCATCGCGCAGGTCGCCGACAAACTGGCGCGCAGGTCGTGCGGCTGAGCGCATTACGGGTCTCGTCGATCGGGCGTGCGGCGACCGAGGCGCGTCTGCGAGTTGGTCAGACGGCGTCGCCCGGGGCGGCCGGCATCCGGTGGATCTCGGTGAACGCGGACTGAACGGCAACGGCCTCGAGTTCGCACGTTTCGTCGGCGAGGTTCGCACCGTACAAGCCGGTAATCCTTATCCTTAACGCGTAAATTCGTGGGCCAGCGATTCGTCGAGCGTGCGCCGTACGCGCCGGTAGTAGTCCGCATCGTCCGACAGACAAATATCGTTGTGCGCGATCACATAGACGTTGGCGAAGCGCGGTGGACGAAACCGCCATTGGGGGGCCACCGCATCCTGGAATTTGCGCCAGCGGGGTCGTGCTTTCCAGATAGACGACTGGCACCGGCTCGTCCGGGCGCAGTGTTACGTTCATCCGTCGCGCCACGGTCTCGAGTATGTAGCGAGGATCAGCTTTCAGGGTTGCACGCTGACCCGATTGCGCCCAGGCAGGACCGGCGGACGTCACCACGAGCCAGAGCAGTCCGGCCGTGGCTGCGGCGCGTAACAGCGCCGTTCGACGACCCGAAGCCCAGCAGCAACTGCAGGAGTTCAAGCGCCGCATCGGAGTGCTTCTTCGGCCACGTATCGCCGTTTCTGATGCAGGCATGCTGCCAGGCACGCGGCGCAAACCCACGCCATGGCAGGTTCGACACTGGCTCTGCGCAACCCGACAACGGTGACGTGATCGCACGGGGCGACGTACCAAAGCGCTCGGCGACGCACATGTCCGCGCCGCCGCCCCGCTGGCTGTCCTACACTCGCCTTACGACGAGTGACCGCCGGAGAACACCGATGCGCACAACCGCGAACCCCACAGCGTCGCTTCGTACTTTGCGGCCGAGCACGGCCCGTCAGTGTGCGGCATGGCGTTCCGCGTCAAGGATTCGCAGCTCGCCTACAAGCGTGCGCTGGAAATCGGCGCCCAGCCGATCCACATCGAAACCGGCCCGATGGAGCTGAAACCTGCCGGCGATCAAAGGCATCGGCGGTGCGCCGCTGTACCTGATCGACCGTTTTGGTGAAGGCAGCTCGATCTATGACATCGACTTCGTGTTCATTGAAGGCGTGGACCCGCAACCCGGTTGGCGCCGGTCTGAAGATCATCGATCACCTGACTCACAACGTGTATCGCGGTCGCATGGCCTACTGGGCACAACTTCTACGAGAAGCTGTTCAACTTTCGCGAAATTCGTTACTTCGACATCAAGGGCGAATACACCGGCCTGACCTCCAAGGCCATGACCGCGCCGGACGGCATGATCAAAATCCCGCTGAACGAAGAATCGTCCAAGGGCGCCGGGCAGATCGAAGAGTTCCTGATGCAGTTCAACGGCGAGGGCATTCAACACGTTGCGTTCCTGACCGATGACCTGCTCAAGACCTGGGATCACCTGAAAAGCATCCCCGGCATGCGCTTCATGACCGCGCCGCCTCGGAAACCTACTACGAAATGCTCGAAGGCCGTTTGCCGAACCACGGCGAACCGGTTGATCAACTGCAAGCGCGCGGGATTCTGCTGGACGGTCTCGTCCGAGTCGGGTGACAAGCCTTGTCTGCTGCTGCAGATCTTCTCGGAAACCCCTGATGGGGCCGGTGTTCTTCGAATTCATCCAGCGTAAAGGCGACGATGGCTTCGGC